>NZ_JACLQU010000002.1:0-83509 GCF_016648855.1 Streptococcus parasanguinis | reverse complement strand
CGTGTGCCAATGAACGATGATGTTCCAGCAACATTTGACGATGGTTCAACGACTAAGACTGTAGACGGTGTTGGTACCTACACAGTAGCAGCAGACGGTACTGTTACATTTGTACCAGAAAAATCATTCACAGGTAAAGCGCCAGCAGTGACGGTTGTTCGTGAAGATAAGAACGGAACTAAAGCCTCTGCGACTTATACACCAACTGTGACTCCAGTCACACCGACAGCTACACCAGTTGAAACAACAGGTAAACAAGGTCAAACCCAAACAGGTAAGCCTGAATTTACTGAAGGCGATAGCCGTGTGCCAATGAACGATGATGTTCCAGCAACATTTGACGATGGTTCAACGACTAAGACTGTAGACGGTGTTGGTACTTACACAGTAGCAGCAGACGGAACTGTAACCTTTGTGCCTGAAAAATCATTCACAGGTAAAGCACCAGCCGTAACGGTTGTTCGTGAAGATAAGAACGGAACCAAAGCTTCTGCAACTTACACACCAACCGTAACTCCAGTAACTCCAACTGCAACACCAGCTGAATCTACTGGACCTCAAGGTTTGGTTCAAACTGGAACTGTAACCTTTACTGAAGGTGATGAAGTAGCGCCAATCGACAAGAATACCATTACTCTTCTTGATGAAAATGGTCAACCAGCCGCATCAGTAGAAGCGAAATCACCAGCAGGTGATGTAATCGGTACATACACAGTTGATAAAGACACGGGTGTAGTTACTTTCACACCAACAGATAAATCTTATTCAGGTGATGTAGTTCCAGTTAAGGTTCAAGCAGCTGATACTAATGGAACAACAGTAGAAACAACTTACACACCGAAGATTACTCCAGTTGTCCCAACTTCTGAAGATGCAACATCGACAGATATCCAAGGTCAAACACAATCTGGTAAACCAACCTTCACCGAAGGAAATCCAAATGTTCCAATCGATGAAGATACTCCAGCTACCTTCGAAGATGGCTCAACTACGAAGACTGTCGATGGTGAAGGAACTTACACAGTTGCTCCAGATGGAACAGTAACCTTCGTTCCTGAAAAATCATTCACTGGAACCGCTTCAGGTGTAACAGTGAAACGCGTGGATAAGAACGGTACTGAAATCACAGCGAAGTACACACCAACTGTGACACCAGTAACACCAACTGCAACACCAGTTGAAACGACAGATATCCAAGGTGCTACACAAACTGGTAAACCTGTATTTACTGAAGGCGATAGCCGTGTGCCAATGAACGATGATGTTCCAGCAACATTTGACGATGGCTCAACGACTAAGACTGTAGACGGTGTTGGTACTTACACAGTAGCAGCAGACGGTACTGTTACATTTGTACCAGAAAAATCATTCGTCGGAACTGCACCAGCTGTAACAGTGGTTCGTGAAGATAAGAACGGAACAAAAGCTTCTGCAACTTATACACCAACCGTAACACCAGTAACACCAACTGCAGAAGATACAACATCTACTGACAAACAAGGTCAAACTCAAACAGGTACACCAACCTTCACACCAGGTAATCCAAATGTTCCAATGGATGATGATACACCTGCAACATTTGAAGATGGCTCAACTACGAAGACCGTTCCTGGTGAAGGAACTTACACAGTAGCTCCAGACGGAACTGTAACATTTGTTCCAGAAAAATCATTCACTGGAGAAGGTACAGGCGTAACGGTTAAACGTGTCGATAAGAACGGTACTCCAGTTACTGCTAAGTACACACCAACTGTGACACCAGTAACCCCAACAGCAACTCCAGCTGAATCAGAAGCACCTCAAGGTGTGGTTCAAACTGGAACTGTGACCTTCACCGAAGGTGACCCAGTTGCACCAATTGACAAAGATACTATTACTCTTCTTGATAAAAATGGTCAACCAGCAGAATCTGTAGTTGCTAAATCACCAGAAGGTAAAGAAATCGGTACTTTCACTGTTGATAAAGAAACAGGCCTTGTAACCTTCACACCAACTGATAAATCTTACTCAGGTGATGTGGTTCCAGTTAAGGTTCAAGGTAAAGATACAAACGGAACAGTTGCTGAAACAACTTACACACCGAAGATCACTCCAGTTGTCCCAACTGCTGAACCTGCAACATCTACAGATATCCAAGGTAAAACACAAACAGGTACACCAAGCTTCACACCTGGTAACCCTGCAATCCCAATGGATGATGATGTGCCAGCAACCTTTGAAGATGGTTCAACTACGAAGACCATTCCAGGGGAAGGAACTTACACAGTTGCTCCAGATGGAACTGTAACCTTCGTACCAGAAAAAACATTCACAGGAACAGGTACAGGCGTAACAGTGAAACGTGTTGATAAGAACGGTACACCAGTTACTGCAACCTACACACCAACTGTAACACCAGTAACCCCAACTGCTGAGCCAGCGACTTCAACTAACAAGCAAGGTCAAACCCAAACAGGTAAACCAACCTTCACAGCTGGTCACGAAAATGTTCCTATGAACGCTGCAGTTCCTGCAACCTTTGAAGATGGTTCAACTACTAAGGAAATTCCGACTGTTGGTATCTACACAGTAGCAGCTGATGGAACTGTGACCTTCAGACCAGACCCACGCTTTGTTGGTGAAGCACCAGCAGTGACAGTGGTTCGTGAAGATAAGAACGGAACCAAAGCTTCTGCAACTTACACACCAACTGTAACTCCAATTACTCCAACAGCAGAACCAGCTAAATCAGAAGCACCTCAAGGAATTGTTCAAACAGGCAAACCAACCTTCACAGAAGGGGACCCAATTGCCCCAATGAACCCTTCAACCTTGAAACTTTACGATGATTCTGGTAACCCAACTGATCAATTGGATGCCTTCTCACCTGCAGGAGATATCATCGGTATCTTCACAGTAGATAAAGAGAAAGGTGAAGTGATCTTCACTCCAACTAACAAAGCTTACTCAGGTGAAGTTCTTCCTGTAGGCGTTTCAATGGAAGATGCAAATGGTACCTATGCACGTACAACGTACACACCATTCATCACTCCGGTAGTTCCAACAGCTGAACCAGCTACATCAACTGATATCCAAGGTGCAACTCAAACAGGCAAACCAAGCTTCACTGAAGGAAATCCTGCAGTACCAATGGATAATGATGTACCTGCAACATTTGTTGATGGCTCAACTACTAAGGTTGTTCCAGGTGAAGGTACATACACAGTTGCTCCAGACGGAACTGTAACCTATGTACCAGAGAAATCATTTGTCGGAACTGTAGCAGGTATCGTGGTGCAACGCCAAGATAAGAATGGTACAGTTGTGAAAGCTATGTACACACCAACTGTAACGCCAGTAACACCAACTGGTACTCCAGCAGTATCTACTGATGTACAAGGTGCTACACAAACAGGTAAACCAAGCTTCACAGAAGGTGACAGCCGTGTGCCGATGAACGATAAAGTTCCAGCAACATTTGACGATGGTTCAACTACGAAGACAGTTGAAGGTGTTGGTACTTACACAGTAGCAGCAGACGGAACAGTTACATTCGTACCAGAAAAATCATTCGTCGGAACTGCACCAGCAGTGACAGTGGTTCGTGAAGATGTGAACGGAACAAAAGCTTCTGCAACATACACACCAACTGTAACTCCTGTGACTCCAACAGCAGAACCTGCAACTTCTAAAGACATCCAAGGTCAAACTCAAACTGGTAAACCAACCTTCACACCTGGTAACCCAAGTGTGCCAATGGATGATGAAGTTCCAGCAACCTTTGAAGATGGCTCAACAACTAAGGTTATTCCAGGTGAAGGAACTTACACAGTTGCTCCAGACGGAACAGTAACCTTCGTACCAGAGAAATCATTCACAGGAACAGGTACAGGCGTAACAGTGAAACGTGTTGATAAGAACGGTACTCCAGTTACTGCAACATACACACCAACTGTAACACCAGTTGCACCAACAGCAGAACCAGTTACTTCAATTGGTAAGAAGGGACAAACCCAAACAGGTAAACCAGTCTTCACAGAAGGTGATAGCCGTGTTCCAATGAACGACAAGGTTCCAGCAACCTTTGATGATGGTTCAACTACGAAGACAATTCCAGGTGTTGGTACTTACACAGTGGCAGCAGATGGAACTGTAACCTTCACTCCAGAACCTGAATTTACTGGTACTGCACCAGCAGTGACAGTGGTTCGTGAAGATGTGAACGGAACAAAAGCTTTTGCAACATACACACCAACTGTTCTTCCAATCACTAAATTTGTTGATAAAGAAGGTAAGGAAATCCCAGGATACCCTACAGTTGATGGAGAAGAGCCAAAAGCTGAAATTCCAGGTTACCGCTTTGTGGAAACGAAGAAATTGCCAAATGGTGATACTGAACACGTCTATGAAAAAGTTACAACTTCATACGTAGACGAAAATGGTAATCCTATCCCAGGTAACCCTACAGAAGATGGGGAACAACCGAAGAAAGATATCCCAGGTTATGACTTCGTGAAGACTGTTGTAGATAAAGATGGAAATACACAACATATCTACAAGAAGACTGTGACACCAACTCCAACGCCGGATCCAACTCCGACACCAGAGCCACAACCACAGCCTACTCCACAACCGCAACCACAACCGCAACCACAACCAAAACCAGAAGAGCGAACGATTCCTGTCGTTCCAGAAACGAAAGAAGAAGTGAAGTATATCGATCCACAAAATCCTACTGCACAACTTCCAAATACAGGAACAAAAGAATCTTCTACTGCTGGTCTTGCAATCTTTAGTGCTTTAGCAGGTCTCTCATTGTTTGGATTTGCAAAACGCAATAAAGAAGACTAAGCTAACTTGTGGCTAAGAAAAACCGCGAAAATTTCGCGGTTTTTTCTGTTTGTATTTGAAAAAATATCCTCCAAACTAGATAGTTGAAATCAGTCTTTTATAAGAAAATTTGATAAAATAGAAGTATCAGTGTAAAGGACGAGAGAATGAAAAAGATTATTGGTATCTGGGCTCAAACTGAAAATGGCATTATTGGAAAGGACCAAGTCATGCCTTGGCATCTGCCAGCTGAGCTTCAGCATTTCAAAGAAACGACCATGGGACAAGCAATTCTTATGGGAAGAGTGACCTTTGATGGTATGAAAAAACGGGTTCTACCAGGTCGGACTAGCATTATCTTAACGCAAGATCAGACTTATGATCCTGAAAATGATGCTGTACTCGTCATGCACAGCAAGGAAGAAGTCTTAGAGTGGTATCAGAACCAAGAGAAGAATCTTTACATTATTGGGGGGAGTCAGATTTTAAGACTTTTCTCTGATCAGTTAGAAGAGTTGATCCAGACCATGATTCATGCAGATATTGATGGAGATGCTTTGGCACCAAAATTTGAAGAGAGTCACTATGAAAGAGTCCGTCAAGTTCCCCATCTGAAAGATGAGAAAAATCCATATGATTTTACGGTCAACTATTATAAGAGAAAGGATTTAGACTAATGGAGCGAAGTGTCTTTGGTTTTTTTACAGCTGTCCTATGTGTCATCTGTTTGATTTGCGCCTTACAAACCTTTCGTAAAAAACGGTTCGGCCTCGCTATTTTATTCTTACTAAATGCTTTTACCAATCTTGTGAATTCTATTCACGCCTTTTACATGACCTTATTTTAAACTAAATACAAACAGAAAGTGACAGAAAGAGGAAATACATGCCAACGAATCAAAACAATGATATGATGGTTTATTGCTCATTTTGCGGAAAGAGTCAAGATGAAGTCCAAAAAATCATTGCAGGAAACAATGCGTTTATCTGTAATGAATGTGTAGAGTTAGCTCAAGAAATCATCCGCGAGGAGCTTGCTGAAGAAGTACTTGCTGACCTTAGTGAGGTTCCAAAACCAATCGAATTGCTCAATATTTTGAACCACTACGTCATCGGTCAAGATCGGGCTAAACGTGCCCTTGCAGTAGCGGTATACAACCACTACAAACGCATTAACTTTCACGATACACGCGAAGATGAGACGGATGTTGAATTGCAAAAATCAAACATCCTCATGATTGGACCTACTGGTTCAGGAAAGACCTTCTTGGCCCAAACCTTGGCTCGTAGCCTGAATGTTCCATTTGCTATTGCAGATGCAACAGCCTTAACTGAAGCCGGTTATGTGGGTGAAGACGTTGAAAATATTCTCTTAAAACTTCTTCAGGCAGCAGATTTCAATATTGAGCGTGCAGAACGTGGCATTATTTATGTCGATGAAATCGATAAGATTGCTAAGAAAAGTGAAAATGTCTCTATTACTCGTGACGTTTCCGGTGAAGGAGTGCAACAAGCACTCTTGAAAATTATCGAAGGAACTGTTGCTAGTGTACCACCACAAGGGGGACGTAAACACCCTCAACAAGAGATGATCCAAGTGGATACCAAGAATATTCTATTCATCGTAGGTGGGGCTTTTGACGGGATCGAAGAAATTGTTAAGCAACGTCTTGGTGAAAAAGTCATCGGTTTCGGTAAAAACAATAAAGCCATTGATGAATCCAGCTCTTACATGCAAGAAATTGTTGCAGAAGATATTCAAAAATTCGGGATTATCCCTGAATTGATCGGACGTCTTCCAGTCTTTGCTGCTCTTGAACAATTAACAGTTGACGACCTTGTCCGTATCTTGAAAGAGCCACGCAATGCCTTGGTAAAACAATACCAAACCTTGCTCTCTTATGATAATGTTGAATTGGAATTTGATGATGAAGCTCTTCAAGAGATTGCCAATAAAGCCATCGAAAGAAAAACAGGAGCTCGTGGTCTTCGCTCGATTATCGAAGAAACGATGATGGATGTCATGTTTGAAATTCCAAGTCAAGAAGATGTCAAACTTGTCCGAATCACAAAAGAAGCTGTAGATGGAACTGAAAAACCAATTCTTGAAACAGCCTAGAAAGATAAAATATGGAAATTAACACACATAATGCGGATATCCTCTTAAGCGCTGCGAATAAGAGTCATTATCCTCAAGATGAGATTCCAGAAGTTGCACTTGCCGGTCGATCAAATGTCGGCAAGTCTTCTTTTATTAATACTCTCTTAAATCGAAAGAACCTGGCCAGAACATCTGGGAAACCAGGAAAAACCCAATTGCTAAATTTCTTCAATATCGATGATAAACTCCGTTTGGTTGACGTACCAGGTTATGGCTATGCACGTGTCTCTAAAAAAGAGCGCGAGAAGTGGGGACGGATGATTGAAGAATACCTCACCAGTCGTGAGAACTTAAAAGCAGTGGTTAGTCTAGTCGATTTTCGTCATGAACCTTCTGCAGATGATGTTCAGATGTATGAATTCTTAAAATATTATGAGATCCCTGTGATCTTAGTAGCGACCAAGGCAGATAAGATTCCACGTGGAAAATGGAACAAACATGAATCTATCATTAAGAAAAAACTGGATTTTGATCCAGCAGATACTTTTATTGTCTTTTCTTCGGTAACCAAGGAAGGACTAGAGAAGTCATGGGATGCTATTTTGGAAAATGCGTTTTACGAAATAAATTGAAATGACATAAAAATGTCATTTTTGTTTTGGATATATCTCGCAATTGTAATACAAGTGTAATATAAGTGGCTTTGTTTTCTTCTATTTATATGGTATAATCTCTATAAAGATAAAAGATGATAAAAAATTTATTGGAGATAAATTGTATTATGAAAAAGAAAATACGGAATAAAACGAAATTATTTGGTTTGTTCGTTTCTGTATTAGCAGTGGGGACATTTGCTGCTGCTATGAGCGAGCACGTAACATCAGTTGGTGCTAATGATGGAACTTACCAAGCATACTCAGACCCAACTGAAGCTTTCATCTCACAAATTGGTGAGTCAGCTCGTCAGCTTGGTCAAGAGAATGATCTTTATGCTTCCGTTATGATTGCACAAGCGATCTTGGAAAGTGGATCAGGACAGTCTGGTTTGGCTTCTTATCCACATTACAACCTTTTTGGAATTAAAGGAAGTTATGCTGGGCAATCTGCAGTGATGCAAACTTGGGAAGATGATGGTGCTGGAAACGCGTATACGATTAATGATGCTTTCCGTTCATACCCATCTTACTATGAATCATTGCAAGACTATGTAGCAGTTTTGAAACAGGGACATTTTGCAGGTGCTTGGAAGAGTAACACATCAAGTTATCAAGACGCAACAGCAGCTTTGACAGGTGTTTATGCAACAGATACTAGCTACTACGCAAAGCTCAATAATATCATTGAAACCTATAATTTGACTCAATATGATTCACCAAATGTTCAGGGTGGTATCACTGGTTCGGTATACAATCCATATCGTCAACAGTTCACTTCGCAAGAAATCTTGAATTTGGATATCGCTTGGGCGAACCGTTTAAACTATTAAAAAAGAAAAGCAGGCAAATGCCTGTTTTTTTTTATTATTTCTTTGTGTATGATTTAAAACGTATATATTGTGAATTTAAGAATTCTTCCTGAAAACCTTTTCAAACTTTTTTGTCTATGATATAATGAGTTTATTCACAAACATTATATAAGGAGAATAGTATGTCTGAATCTAATTTTATTCAAAAAGTGGGAGCGGCGTGTAATAAGAAAGAGGACCTTTATCAGAAATCTAAGACTCGCTATGCAGTTCGCTCTATTTTTGCAGGAGGATTTCTTACTTTAAGTACGGCGGTCTGAGCAGTTGCAGCTGACTTATTAAATAGCTTTGTACCTGGAACGGGTCGTTTCCTATTTCCATTCATCTTTGCCTGGGGGTTGGTTTACCTCTTATTCTTAAATGCGGAATTAACTACCTCAAATATGATGTATTTGACGGCGGGAACCTATCTAAAGAAAATTCACTGGAAGAAAGCTTTGGAGATTTTACTTTATTGTACCTTCTTTAATTTAATTGGTGCTTTAATCGTAGCTTTTCTTTTCAATCAAACCACAGCCTTTGCTCATATCGATCCAAAAGGATTCCTAGCTACGGTGGCAGAAAATAAACTCCAACGAAGCAATCAAGTGGTTTTCTTTGAAGGGGTTATTGCCAATATCTTTGTAAATATTGCTATTCTTTCTTATTTATATTTCAAAGATGAAACAGCCAAGGTGCTCTTAGCCCTCTCTGCTATTTATATGTTTGTCTTTATGACCAATGAACACTTGGCTGCAAACTTTGCTTCCTTCTCATTATTGAGCTTTAATTCAGTATCTAGCCAATTACCGCATTTTGAGTTTTTAAATATTTTACGACATTATTGCGTGACTTTCTTTGCCAACTGGGTAGGAGGAGGAGTTCTAATGGGACTAGCCTATGCTTGGTTGAATAATATCAAGAGTCTTTATAACGATTAAAAAATATAAAAAAAGTTTGCAAAAGTACTTGCATTCTTTTTTTATATATGATAAACTAATCTACGGTTTGAAAAAACTGCCTAAGACAGTAGGGGAGCTCGACTCATAAAGATCCTACCGAGGACAAAACGTATCAATTAAAAGAAGCGTATTGTACTTTCGTGTCTAGGTTTGGGCGCGTTTTTCTTTTGGAAAAATTCCCCAAGCAAAATAATTACGGAGGTGAACACACTAATGAGTGAAGCAATTATTGCTAAAAAAGCGGAACTTGTTGACGTGGTAGCTGAAAAAATGAAAGCTGCTGCATCAATCGTCGTTGTAGATTCTCGCGGTTTGACAGTTGAGCAAGATACAGTTCTCCGTCGCAACCTTCGCGGAAGCGAAGTTGAGTTTAAAGTTATCAAAAACTCAATCTTGCGTCGTGCAGCTGAAAAAGCTGGTCTTGAAGATCTTGCATCTGTATTCGTTGGACCTTCTGCAGTAGCATTTTCTAACGAAGATGTTATCGCACCTGCGAAAATCTTGAACGATTTTGCAAAAGACGCTGAAGCACTTGAAATCAAAGGTGGTGCAATCGAAGGCGCTGTCGCATCTAAAGAAGAGATTCTTGCACTTGCAACTCTTCCAAACCGCGAAGGACTTCTTTCTATGCTCCTTTCTGTACTTCAAGCGCCAGTGCGCAACGTTGCTCTTGCAGTCAAAGCGGTTGCAGACAACAAAGAAGACGCAGCTTAATCTTAAGCTACGCAGCGTAGCCTAGCTACAAAAAATAAAAACATAAAATTAAAACTTATTTGGAGGAAATAACAATGGCATTGAACATTGAAAACATTATTGCTGAAATTAAAGAAGCTTCAATCCTTGAATTGAACGACCTTGTAAAAGCTATCGAAGAAGAATTTGGTGTAACTGCAGCTGCTCCTGTAGCTGTTGCTGCAGCTGGTGCTGCTGACGCAGGTGCTGCTAAAGATTCATTCGATATCGAATTGACATCTGCAGGCGACAAGAAAGTCGGCGTTATCAAAGTTGTGCGTGAAATCACTGGTCTTGGTCTTAAAGAAGCTAAAGAACTTGTTGATGGTGCACCTGGTGTCATCAAAGAAGGTGTTGCAGCTGCTGAAGCTGAAGAAATCAAAGGTAAATTGGAAGAAGCTGGAGCTTCAGTTACTCTTAAATAATGGAGTAACGCAAATTGAATGCGAAAGCCTAGTATATTAAGGTTAAGAATTGCTTAAGGTGATTTAAATCTTAAAGAGGGGAGTTATTTCCCACCAAATCCCCGCCAAGTTAGATCTTGGCGGGGATTTTTTTCTACAACAAAATAGACTATATAATTCCTTTGTTAGTTTTACCTTATGCAGAAAGCATGGTGATGTTTTAAACTAAATCCAATCATCGCCTTCAACTGGTGCATATGCCCACCACACCCAAGCTAAACCAAGATCAGTAGCTTGAATAATACTATTTCGCATAGTAATTAAATTATGATAAAGTGCAAAATCAATGTATTCATCTAACTGATTTCTTTTATCAGCATAGCCTTCTTCAATTAATTTTGAGATTGATTCAGGTGAACTAACGTATTCTAAAAAGCTAGTGAAATAGGTATCTGTTATTAATTTTTCACGAATTTCAAAATTTGAACCTTTGAATTCTCTTTGTAACTGATTTTTAATTGACATCTTTTTCTCCTTTAAATTTATACCATGTCTGTAAAATGTGTTAAAACTATTAGCCATACAACAACCCATATTTTAAGTATGCCATAAAAACGCTGAAAAACTGTTTTTTTCCGTTTTTTTTTCTTTATTTTTTAGTAGAAAATGAGAAACATTAAAGAATATAGTTCGTCACTGTAACAGATAGACGCCAATGGGAAAGATGGAAGACCGAGACCGCCATCAAGGCTAAACGATTATATTTTGTAGGCATGGCTGAATTTAAGGCTTTTTTATAGTTTGATCCACGAATTTTATAGGGTTCATCTCTTAGTTCATTAATGAAGGTTTTTTTTTGTTTCTCAAATTTCTTTAATGATTTATTTCTTAAATTTTGGTGGCCAACTTCCCAACGTTCTATTAAAAAATTTTTTAAATTCACCTTGAAATTAGGATTATCTTGGAGTTTCTTCAAGTAGAAGTAATAACACTCTCTTGCATGTTGGGCTCGCATCCCATGTAGATTGATTAGATTATTCATTTCCACATCTGTAAAGATATAATCATCCTCTTGTTTATTTTTAAAGGTATCGAGGACTACTGGAACATCCTGAGGAAGAATAAGTTGAGGTTGAAATTTTCCTCCCTTCCCACGCTGAACTAAAACATAGTAATTTCCATTATTATCTTTTCGAATATCTTTTCCTTTTAATTTTTTTAATTCGGATCTACGAATCCCAACTGCCCTCTGAAAATTAACCAGCCGAGAGAAGCGAGAGTCTGTTTCTTGATGTTTACCTTGTGAGTTTTTTGATTTTACACGACCTCGGATAATTTTGTCACTAGAACGCTTGTCTTTTCTAATACGATTCATGTTGATATCAACTGATTTACAAACAGGTGCTAAATAAGTATGAATGGTAGCAACAGAGTATTGTTTTGGATCATCGTTTAGATCTAGTTGATATAATTGAATCACTTCTTCTGTAATATCTGAAATTTTCTTAATATTGTGTTCTTTAGCCCACTTTGTGAATCGAGTAATTGCTCTTTTATAGCTTGTCCTCGTTCGATTGTTTGTGATATTTTTTGAAGCTGCAATAAATAAATCGTGCTTGAGAGAATTCCTTTTTCTTGGCATTATACATTCCTTTCTAAAATAATTACATATTATTGTTAAACTGCCTCCCACCCTTTTTTTAAAAGCTGGGTATGCTTTTGATACTTCCCATCGAGGCTAACTCTTGAAGTTTAATGTTTGCGATAGATTTTCAGTACTCACCGTGATCTATGTTTGGAAGGATCATAAAGGTGTCATTGCTTATTCGAGCTTATAAAACTTTTCTATTTTACTTTTTTTATTACATTATTTTTTTACTTTGCTAAACTAGTTATTTTTTTAGTATTTACTTTCATTTTTACTTTTTTATTTTACCTTAAACACGTTTTTCTTTACTTTTTTATCTACTAAATGGTTATTCTTTACTTCATGTTATTCAGTAGAGAATAACCATTTAGATTTTCTTTCTTTTTTTCTTAGTTTTTTCCTTTGCAATGACTAGCATATGAGAAATAAGTATGTTAACCGTGTCCGGTAACAAACTTTCTCCCATATGACTAATGGCTCTACTTATTCAATTCAATTTAATTTATAATAATAGTATGCCATATTTTTATAAAAATAAAGATAAAAGAAAAAACATCGTTATTTTAGGAATGGAAATGTTGTTTTTATTTTTACAAAAAAATGGCATAATAATAGTATAGAAAAAAAAGGCAGTGGTGAACTGTCTTTTTTTTGTTTCTTAAAAAAAGGGGGTAGCAGATGCTCAAGAACAATCGTTTAATAATAATATTAAAAAGAGTAAGGCCACCGTGAAAATTCACGAATGAAAAATATTTTTTTAATAATAATCGGAGGAAAACAAAATGAAAACATATAAAAAGTATGTAGTTTTTTCAACTCAACAATATATTTCAGAATTAATTAATTACAATGAAGAAGTCAATATTAGAATGTTTTATTCAACATTTGAAGAGGATCAGTATATCTCAATCTTGAATGACCAAGATCAAGAAGTGTCATTCAATTTTGTAAATGATAGCATTGAAATTGAATTGATTGATCCATTGTGTGAGAAAATTTTGATTACATTTGATACTGTAGAACAGACAGCCAAAGTTCATCAAGTAATTAATTTTCTTTTAGATTTGTTTTTTAAATTCAATTGGCATGAATCAGTTGCAGCGTTATCAGTTGCAGATTTCTGGGAATTGATCAAGAATTACGAGGTAGACATGCTCGATATGACGTTTGGTTACCCAAGAATCGCAGGCTCCAATAGCTAATAGCCATATTTTTACGTACAAAAAGAGTGGGAAAGGAATAGTTTTTATACTTATCCTTTTCCACTCTTTTTTATTTTGTCTCGTTAATAATTGTATTAATAGCTGAAATGACTTTACTTTGCTTGTACTCTGGTAAAGATTTAATAGTGTCAATAAGCTGTGCTAAGTCAGTACTTTCTTCTTTAAGTGTTAAATCAAAAAAAGTTTGCAAATCAACATTTAATGCTTCAATAATTTTCTCAAGCGTACTAATTTTTATATTGGGCTCTAAATTTTCCAGCTTATAGGCATAATTGGTACCAAGATCTGCTTTTTCTTCTAATTGTTCCTGTGTCATTCCTGACTGTGTCCGCAGAATCCGTATTCTTTTACTTATATACTTTTGTAATTCTGACATTGCTCACCTCTTAAGACTATTTTACAGTCTTAGAAGGTTATATTCTAGTTCTTAAAAGGTTGGTTACAACTTTACAAAGTTGATAAAATGTAGTATAATTCGGGTGTTTATAATTATATAGTGATAATTTGCTCAATACTCTATCATAAAGGTGGGAATTATGAAAAAGAAAACGATCAAAGCAACTGTATCTGCAGTATCAATAGCTACAGCTTTTGCGGGAATTTCTGTTGTACAAGCGGATGAAGTAACTGCAACCCAGCCAAATGAGTCAACATTAAGTGTTGAATCTACGACTCCTTCGTCTACAAATATAAAACAAGTAGACGGAGTATTTGTTAATAATGGGGTTGCAACCGTAACGAAAACGCCAACTTCTGAAGTTGTAGAAGAAGCAAGAACAATCAAGGAAGAAACAGATCAATCGGTTTCAAATCAAGAAAGTGCATTAGAAAACGCTAAGGCTTCGGAAGCAACTGCTGCAACAAAAGTTACAGAGGCAAATGTTGACTTAAAGAATGCTGAGGCGAATAAAGAATCAGCTACGCCTGAAAAAATTGAAAAAACGAAGAATGAAATATCAGAAGTAAAAGCTGATATTAAGAAAAAGGAAACATCACAAAAAGATGCATCTGATAAAGTTCTAGAAGCTGAGGAAGAACGTAATCAGCAATCAGATGTTATTAATAAGGATCAATATAAAATTTCAGAGCAAGAAAAGAAAGTTTCGACAGCTGAGGAAGCAGTAGCAACTGCTCAAAAAAATCTTGATGGTACTGGAGCATCGGAAATCATTGCTGAAAGAGACAAAGCAAAACGTGATGTAGCTGAAAAAGAATTAGCAGAATCAGCAGCGAAAAAGGCTTTGGAAAATGCTATTAGCGAAGACAAAAATAAAGCTGAAGAACTCAGTAAAGCTTCTTCTGATGAAAAAACGCAACTTAGTGCTAGTCAAGTTTCTGCTAAACAATTAGCAGATGCTAAAAAGGTTGCAGATGAAGCAGCGAGTGCATTAGTGAAGGCTCAAAAAGAGAAAGAAACTGCTCAGAAAGTTTTAGACGGTACCGGCGTCGAAGAAATTGTAGCAGAACGTGATGCTGCTAAGGAAAATTTAGATGCTAAAGCAGCAACTGAAAATTCAGCCAAACAGGAACTTGATCGTGCCAAAGAAGCAGATAATAAAAAAGCTACTACACTAAAAAATGCAAAATCTGTTGAAGCAGATCAAATAAAGAAAAGCCAAGAAACGGAAGCAAACTTGTCATCAGCTGAGGAAAAACAAAAACAAGCACAAGAGAATTTAAAGAAAGCTCAAGAAAATAAGGTTTCAGCGCAAAGTAATCTTGATGCTTCTGAATCACAACTTACCCAAACAATCTCAAATCGTGATAGCAAAGCAAATGATTTAGTAAATAAACAAAATAGTAAGATTGGTGCAGAAGAAGAGCTCAAAACAGCTAAAGAAAATGATGCTAAGAAAGCTTCAGAAATTTCAGCCTTAACTACTAAGAAAAATCAAGAAGAGGCAAAAGTAAATGAAACTTCAAATGAACTAGCGAGTGCTACATCAGCAGCTCAGGCTGCAAAAGAGAATAAAGAGAAGGCTGATCAAGCGGTTGAAATGCTCAATAAACAAATTGCAGCAATTAAAAATCTCACTATTCCTCAATTGCCTCAGGATGTCATTGATGCCTACAAGGCTTATCTTTCCGATGACTCAGATGCAAATAAAAATGCATTAAACGACGTTATTCAAAAATGGTTCACCGGTAGTAAATATGATTTTGGAACTCCAGAAACAGAATATTCTCCCGAACACCAAAATATTGTTATCAAAGGTTGGCCAAACAAAAATATTGTATTACCCCTTGATGAATCTGTTGTCGATTTAGATAACCTAACCGAGAATCAAATTGAAGCTTTGAGTCAATATTATGTGCTTCTCGCAAATAATCTGCAAGACCAAGTCTGGGGAAGCCATGATTTTATAGTTACCAAAGAATCTGTTCAAGGTGTTAAAAATATCGCAAAAGCCTATGCTGATGAAAATAAACCCTACAGCTCAGGTCACAGTTATACTGCTTTGGCTAAAGACGGTTTAGATTCAATTGCATGGGCTGGAGAAAATATGAACTTCAACAACACTTTGCTTGGATACGGAGCTTACTACTCAGAGGCCAAAGAAACTCGTAAAGTAAGAATGTCTCAATTGTATCGTGAGGTATATGATGCGGTAATCAGCTTCATTACCAATGATATTCATGCAAGCTTCGGTCACATGAAGTTAATGATTGGAGAAAAAGCTCCTTCAAATATACAAGCAGTCGGGGTAGCAAATAGCCTAACACCTAGTGGTGTTGGTCGAATGCATTTTATCAAATTCAAAGGTCAATCTAGCCATTTCGAATACATCAAAGATGAACAAACAGGTGAGTATCACTCTAAGTTCATTGACGACTATTATGATAAAGGGATTGCTAAACCTCTAGCTACTCCATTTGATTCTTCAAAAATGGAGGATGAATTAACAACTGCAAAAGCTAAACAGACTGCAGCAAATACAGCAAATGATTCTGCACAGAAACGTTTGGAAAAAGCTAAATCAGAAAATGATTCAAGTACAAATGCTCTCAAAGAAACGACAGCAAAATTAGATGCTTTGAAAGCTACTCCTGACCAAACACCTGCAGCTACTACTAAATTGGAAACCGCTACACAAAATTATAATGAAGCACAAACCCAATTTAATAAGGCTCAAGATGCACTTGATCAATTAAATGCTGATATTCAAAGCAAGCGTCAAGCTTTAGCAAATGCAAAAGACAATTTAGACCAGGCTACAACAGCAGAAGTAAAAGCTACATCTGATCTTAAAAAAGCAAAACTAGAAAATCAAGATTCAAATGAAAATCTGAAACAAACTCAAAAACTTGTAGCAGAATTAATGTCAGTTCCTGATCAAACTCCAAGTGCACAGAAGAAATACGACAATGCGAAACAACAAAAAGAAGAAGCTGAAACAAGATATATCAAAGCCCAAACAGCTCTGGATAACTTAAATGCAGACCTTCAAGTTAAGCAAAAAGCATTAGAAACTGCAAAAGAGGAGCTTGAGAAAGCAAAAGCAACAGATAAGACTGCAAGAAACAATTTAGATGAAGTAACTAAAATTCATGAAAAACACTTGGCAGCCTTAAATACTACACGTAAAACGATTGCAAGATTAAACTCAATTTCAGATAAGACACCTCTTGCACAAAAGAATCTAGATGAAGCTTCTCAACAATTGGTTGCTGCCAAGACTCGTTATGCAAAAGCACAATCAGCAGTTGAAAATCTAAATGCAGACATTCAAACAAAACAAAAAGTTTTAGCAGATGCGCGTGCAGAATTGGATAAAGAACTTAAAGTACTTTCAGATCTTAAAGCTGCAAAAGCTACGGATGAAGCAGAACTCAGAAACCGTCAGAATAAAGTTGAAGAGTTAAAAGCTAAAGAAAGTCAAATTAAGGATGAAATTTCTAAATTAAATACTCACTTAGGTGCTTTAGAAACACTTTTAGATCATCTTGAAAATGCTGATGTATATTTGAAAAAAGCAAAAGAAGCATATGACAATGCAGTTGAAGAGCACCGTTTAGCACTTGAGAATGTAGCAAGAGAGGAAGCTAAACTTAAAACACTTCTACAAGATCAATTGTATGCAACTGCGCAATATGAAGCAGTTAGGGAAGCCTATTTAAATACTCGTACAAGACAAAGCGAAGTCTTTAACGATAAAGTAGATCACAAGATGATTTCTCTGAATCCTGCGTTAGAAAAGAGTATACCAGAAAGTACTTCTAATGAACGAGTATATAGCTATGCTGGAAATCAAGCTAAATATGGTGCAAATAGAGCCTTGCCTAATACAAGTTCAATTGAGAATTGGTTAGTATTTGCAATGGGAATTGTTCTTTGTAGTTTTGGTATTTCAGTATCACGGAAACATCGTAATTAATAAAGGTAGTTAAGTATTTCTTATTGTAGTAGTGAATAAAAGTTTATCATTCAAAATTTGATTTTTTACTAATGATTTTAGTGAAACTAGGTATATGAAAAAAATAATAAATATCTTTAGATATTTATAGGAGGAAAAATAATGAAAAAAATTATTGCTTTAGTTGTTTTAGTACTTGCGGTTGCCGGTGGGGTATTCTTTTTCTTGAATCAAAATTCAGGACCAGAGAAGCAAATTATTGGTACTTGGTATGATAGTAAACACGATTCAACTATCGTTTTCAATAGCGATAAAACACTAGAAGTAACAAATAATAAAGACGAATCTAGAGATGGTACTTGGAAAATCGCTGGGAAATACGTCAAATTAAAGGTTTCTAGTGCAGCGAGTGCTAAAGCTGAATTACCTGGAAAAGATGAAAAAGAAGTAAAATATTTAAAGATTCAATTTAATTCAATTGAAACTGTTAACAGTGATTTTCGAGTGGCAGACGGAACTTTTGAAAAACAGTAATATAATTTAAGTATCTATCTTAAATATAGTTAGAAGATAAATAATAAAAGGATTTGGAATTAATGTTATTGTTAACATGATTCTAAGTCTTTTTTATTGAGATTTTATCAAATGATAAATTGTAAAATATAGTGCAACAAAAAAACTCATAGCGTTTCATTGGTGTAAACTGTAAGTAACCGCACAAACAGAACCCGAGGAAAAACTATGAGCTACTCCCATCTTACCATAACCGACCGAATAAAGATAGAAACTTACTTGGATTTAGGTTTAAAATCTTGCCAAATTGCAAGTAAACTTGACTTTCATAAGTCTACCATTTCAAGAGAGTTAAGACGATGCCAAAATGGTTACTACGCCGTCTTAGCACAGGAACAGTACGACCACAGGGCTAAGCAAAAGGGTCGGAAGTCTTGTTTGACACCAAAGTTGAAAAAGGAAATTGAGAAGGGGTTAAAAGCCTCTTGGTCACCTGAACAGATTTGTGGTCGCTATCAGCTTGAACAAAAGCCAATGGTAGCTTTTAAAACCATCTATAACTGGCTCTATGCTGGTTTGATTGATCTGGATTTAAGCATCCTGCGCCGAAAGGGAAAAAGTCGACAGCCCAAAGAAACACGTGGGACATTTAGGATTGGCACGTCGATTGCCAAACGTCCTAAAGAGGTCAGGAATCGTGAGACTTTTGGCCACTGGGAGCTCGATACTGTGGTGTCTTCCAGAGGTAAAAGCAAGGACTGTTTAGCGACCTTTCTAGAGAGAAAAACGCGCTTTTACTTAGCTTTCATTCCACTTTATACTCCTGAGATGAATCCGATTGAGCAAGTCTGGGCAGAGATTCGGAAGCGAGGGTTCAAGAACAAGATGTTTAAAACTCTCAATGAAGTCATTGATAAGTTGCAAGAAGTGATTAGGAGCTTGCATTGGACAGTACTATTGTTCATAGAAGTTGGATTAGTTTTTGATTTTAGGTGAGTATGAATAATTGAAAAATAAAAGTCATAATGTTATAATTTGTGATATAAAGATAAATATTACATAGAATAGAGGTGGCCATATGGGGAAACTATTGGCGAGCCGAATGCGTAGTCGGAGAAAAGAACTGAATTTGTCTCAGGTTGAATTGGCTGCTGGTATCTGTGAACAGGCCCAAATCAGTAAAATTGAGCGAGATGCAGACTATAGTCCTGGCTCAGACTTAATATATGCCCTTGCAAAAAAGCTAAATGTATCAATGGACTACTTTTTTGACGAGGATATCCATGTCGAATCGGAGTTTTTGACTCAATTTCGTGCTGTATCTAAGAAATTCTTAGACTTACGAGATTATGATTCACTAAAATATATCTATGAGTTAGAAGCTGCGAAGACAGTAAAACTCCCTCTCTCCGATCAGTTATACCTTCAGTGGATAGAGGCTATTGTGTTGTTTAACCATGACCTTAAACAGAATGAAGCGATCAAAAAATTAGAAGCTATTTTGTCAAAATATAGCGAATATGATTGGGAATATTTGAATATCTCAAATAGTTTATTACACTTTTACTTTCAGACGGATGAACTCTCAAAATTTGAAGAAGTCTATAATCGCATGACCAATCTTTTTAAGAGTGTTAAGGTTCGGACAATTGATGAACTTGAAATTCTGATTAAATGTCGGTATAACTTTTGTCGGTATCTATGGTTAAACCAGCAAACAGAGAGAGCGATAAGTGAGACTTTTGAAACGATTGGTATTTGTCTCAAAAATAATAGTTTCTACTGTTTAGCTAATCTTTACTGTTTACTTGGGAATGTTAGTGAAGGTTTTGCCCATAAAGATGCCGTTAAACAGTACTTTGTAACAGCGCAGCGTGCATACCTGCTAGAGGGAAATGATAAGATGGCTTTAGACCTTGAGCGTTTTATCAATGAAACATTCCCAGCATAATTGTTATAGACAACTCAGTCTTTACTGTGTTGTTTTTTATATGCATTTATTATAACATCTCTCATGAAACGAGTTATTTCTACGGTTAAAATAAACATATTCATAATAAAAAAATAAAATAAAAAAATCTTTATAAATACAATTGACAAATAATTTTCTGCGTGATAGAATACAATCAAGGAATATGAAAGGGGTTGCAAGATATGAAGAAAGCAACTAAAAAGTTTGTTGTCGCAGTTTTATTAGCGGGTTTATTAGTTATTGTTGGTAAACCATCGATAAATCCCGCTCCCGCCCCTTTAGGCTTTGATCCTGGAGAATTATATTCTGTAAAATTTTAAAATATGAATTGTAAAATTTTATGAATAAGCTGGTAGTATTACCAGTTCAAAGAAAGGATAGTTGCCAATGTACTAAGTTGTCATAAGTTACTAAAAAAGAGTTGTAATTGTTAGTTTTAGTCAAAAATGAAATGGAGACTATGTTATGAAGAAAAGAATTAAGAAGATTATTTCAACATCGTTACTTGCTCTTACCCTAGCTGGTGCAGGTGGTTCAATCGCTTCTGCCGCAACAGTTTATTATAAAGGTTCTGCCGTTTATTGGAACTATGGTCGTACAGTAGGACTTTGGAGTTACTCACACGTTCAATCTGGTGTGTATGAACACGCAGCAAGTGCTAACGGAGGTTTCTCAGGTTGGAAACGGCCAGGAATTGAAGCACGTGCATCTAGATATATTGGAAGTGGTACAGCACAATGTTACTGGAATTGTAGGTAAGCGCCTATGACATACAAAAACATGTTATTAGGTAAAATGAAGTACTTAATCCTGTTTTTGATTGCCATTCAGAGCGTACTACTTGCTCTGATGGCAATTTTTTTTACAGGTGTTCAGTATGAGGAGGCATGGCAAAGTTATAACCGTAATTCTAGGACAGTTACAGTTTATCTTCAAAGATTATCTGAAGAACAGTCGCAAAGTGTATACCAATACTTTTTGGAACAAAGTGACTTGTCTATTTGGACGAAACGTACTACAAATAGTAGTAGGGATGGTTCAATAAATAGAATATATTTAGATGTTCTTGGCAATCCTGAAGGTTTTTCAGATTTTACAAACGGTGGTAAAATAATTTTATCACGCCAACAAATTTCAGATTTATTATCCCATAGTGACAATAACTTGACTATTGGACTTGATAAGGGAACTGATAATATGCTCTATGAATTACCGAGCTTGTTATTTACAACCCCTGTTGTTATTAATCGGTTAGACCATATTTTTCAAGAAACAAATACAATAAACGGGATATATCATATCAATGGTCTTCAGGACAACCTCTCAAGAGAAACGTTTTTATCAAATCTCTCATCCATTACTGGGATTTCTGTTGAAGACTTGATTAGAGAGAGTTTTGGCAGTAATACTGTTGAGGGAATTGTGCCAATCGTTTTAGCTGCTAGTATTGCAGTAAATGCTATGGTTCTTCTTGTTCTTTTCCTAATATGTGTTTTACAATCCTTTAAACATTTTGGGACATTGATACTACTTGGATGGGATAGGAAGGAGTTGTGGTCTGCCCTCTTCAAGGATTCTCTTCTGTTTTCTATTTATATTGCACCTGTTTCCGCACTAGCAACTTGGTTTTTGTCAGGTTGGGCTAGTTTTGGATTATCATCATTTGTGTTAGTCTTTGCGGGTACAAGTCTTTCAATCTTGTTACTATTGCTAACATTAATTATTCCAAGTATTGTTGTTTATTTGGTTTCTCCATTAGCTGCAATTCATAAACGGTTACCAATGAAACCATTAATGGCAACCAGTTTGTTATTCTATACTTTAGTAGCTGGTTTATTAATAGCAGTTAGTCATTCCTTAGATGCGCCAATGAATCAGTTCATTGATAATGTCAAAGTAGCTAGGGAGTGGAAAAGTGTCGAAAATATGTATGTTATTTCGGATTTTGTAGAAGGGGATGATATAGGAACCTACTCTGGTAATACAAATTCATTAGAAAGCAGCATGTATCACTTTTACCAACGAATTTCAGAGATTCCAGGTGTTTATATTGCTCAGGGAGAATATCTCGGGCAAGAATACCTTGATACAATCTATGGTACGTATCAAAATGTTCCTAAAAAACCATTTTGGTATTTAACCTATTCTTATAATTACTTATCTGAACTAGGAGTTGAGTTAAGTAATGAAGAATTATCCGAAATACGTAATGGTGCCAGATTGTACCTTATTCCTGATACTCTAGGTTCAGCGGATGTTGAAACCATGAAGGCTTATTTACAAGAAGTTGTTCGAGTAAAACCAGGGGATATAGGGACTAAGTTTACAGAAAATCCAAGATTTTTATTTAGAACCTATCAGCCATCTAAGTCCATTTTTACTTGGTCAAGATCAATCGATCGAGGTGTAACTAGTGAAGAACCTGTTATTTTTGTAGCAGCTCCTGAAAACTTGTACTTCATGGAATCAGCAAACCTATCTGTGAGTGGATATGACGGAATTTTGAAAGTTCGTGATAAGGAAACAATGAATCAGGTAAAATCAATTTTAGAAAATGAGTTCCCTGATTTATCAGACAATGCACTGAAATTTACAACGGTTAAGAATTATATCAATGGACTTCAGAAAGATCTCGGCTATACTTTCTACCTATTTGGAAGTATCATTGCTATTATTGTCTTTACTATGATGGCTATCTTTTGGAGTTTTGTCTTGATTTATCGCTTGCTTTTCGAAGAAAAACTGTATGTACAATACTTCATGGGCTTTTCTCCTTGGAAGAGGTATAGCGGTGTTCTTTCTCTTGTCGTTGGTGTTTCTGCGATAGAACTACTTGTTTCTATCTTACTAGGTTCTAAGTTGGGAATAGTTTTAACACTAGTTACATTTGCTTTCCAATTATTACTTCTTTACTTCAATCTATTCCGTAAAGAAGTAGAAAGTCTCATACAATCGTTTAAGGGGTGATTTAATGTCTATGATTTCCGTACAAAGTGTGTCAAAAAAATTTGGGTCACGTGAGATTTTAAAAGACTTAAGTTTTGATGTTGAGGAAAATGAATTTGTAGCTTTAGTAGGGCCATCTGGTTCTGGAAAATCTACGTTACTTAATATGATTGGCCTTTTGGATAATATTGATAGTGGTAAGATTTTAATCAACGGGAAGATCTTACCAAAAGTGAATTCGCGTTCTGCGGTTAACTATCGAAAGAATGTTATCAACTATCTATTTCAATCAAATGCACTCATCTCTACATCCAGTGTAAAAGATAATCTCATGCTTGCTATGAACTTTACTAATTTCTCTAAGGAAGAGAAGGAGAAAAAGATTAAAGAAACCTTGCGGTTTGTTGGTTTGGAAAATAGACTAGATAGCAAGGTCAATGAATTATCTGGAGGTGAGCAGCAGAGAATCGCCATCGTGAGAGCTATTCTAAAACCAGGTGATATCATCTTGGCAGATGAACCAACAGGTTCATTGGATCCTGATATGGCTCAAAAATCATTTGACTTAATTCGGTCGTTGAGAGATCAGTTTGGAAAAACAATTCTAATCGTCACACATAATTTAGACCATGCGAAACAATGTGATCGAATTGTCTCGTTGAAATCAGCTTTTGTAAATTAGTCTACTCACTTACAACTGAGATAATCATTTTAGTCTATAGAACAATGAAGGAAGTGGAAGTTTAAGGATGAAAAATTTTGAATACTATATGACACAACCGCCAAGTTTGTACAATCATCTAGAGTTATAAACTTATCTAGTGGTTGAAAATCATATTGATGACATCCTTTGTCTGCATATAATTTTCAACAATAAATTAGAAGATATGGTTGTTTTACATCCATTTCAAAAGAAAACTGTCCCTATCCCACATTGTTTTAAAGGCGAGACTGTGACAGTCTTAGATGACGATGAGGTTACGTGGCATTTTTTAGAATTTCAAGATTTTAGAACTTGTTTGACTCAGTGATTCAGCATGGAGTTCACTAAAATATAAGAAAAAGAATTTTATCAGGAAAAGTATTCTACTATATGTATAGTGGAAAATCGTAAAAAAGCAAAGACGAAGTAATTACCTCGTCTTTGCTTTTTTAGTATAATGAACACCTTCATGTCAATGAAGTCAATATCGGATGGCAGCCCTTTGGAGTAATCAAAAATGCCCAAATTAATTAAAACTTGCGCATCTTATTAATTTTACAAATTGGGTATTACTACTTTATGTCACCCTTTTTCAAATATATTATACAAAAAAATGAAAAGGTTTACAAGAAATTGACGGTTATAGGAATAATTCTCATCACTTTGAACATTAAAAAGGAGAGAACCGATTTAGTCCTCTCCAGATTGTAACTTTATATCAACCCACTACAGTTGACAATGAGCCAAGGATCAGTCGATATCATCTCTATGGGGCAAGCAAGGCAAGTACAGACACAACAGGGAATCCCTTTGTCTATAACGGCAAAGCCCGTGACGATACTGGACTTGACTATTCAGGATAGGGTTACCTCTATGAAGGTAGCCCTATTTTTTTGACTGTGAATGAATCGAAGCAATGGGATTACACAGAGTTAGAATTTCTTTTTGCTTTGACTGAGATACATGAGTATAGATTTGTGTGACTGAGATAGAACTATGTCCAAGAATTTGTTGAATGTATCGAATATCTACATCACTATCTAGAAGCATTGTTGCGAAACTATGTCTAAACATATGGGGGGTAATAGGTGTAGTTAAGTTATGTTGTTTAACAAGGGTATTTAGAATTAAACGTACACTTTGCTCTGACAATGGGTTGAAAGAATATTTTCCAGAGAATAGGTAGTCACTGGGTTGAAAGCAGTAGTTATTTATATATGTTTCTAGTAAGCTAAATGTTATTTGATCTCCTAAAAATAGGATACGTTCTTTCTTGCCTTTTCCCATAATATGGAGAGTCCTATTTGAAAGATTAATGTTTTTAAGATGAATATGACAAAGTTCGGAAATCCTAATTCCAGTTGAAAGCAATAGGGAAATGATTAGCAAATTTCTTTCAGCTTTTTGTTTTTGATATTTAGTTTTTGAATAGGTAACTTTCTGTTCTAGATGTGAAAAAATACTTTTCAAAATATCATAAGGAATCGTTTTAGGTAATATTTTTTCCGTTCTAAATTGATAACGTAATTGATTAAAAGGATTCTCATCAACTAAATTATGATATTTTAAGTAGCTGTAAAACACCTTCAAACTAGCAATTTTGCGACGTAATGTATTAGATTTAATATTGGATTTCGTCAAATGTTCAACATAGGTTTCCACACTGCTGTAATTTGAATTGTAAAATTGCAAAAGATCATTTTTGTAAGCTCGAATCGTATGTGAACTCAAGCGTTTATGGGTTTTGCAGTAGTCTAAGAAAGTAGAAATATGTTTATAATCCATGAATAACTCCTTTATCAATAATCATGCTATTATATACTTATTTGAATGCTTTGTATAGTGATAATAAATAGTTATCGGTAGGAGAATGTCATGAAGTTTATCAATCGTAAAGAAGAGCTCCGTAATTTACAAAAAGATTACACTAATAATTTGAATCGTGGATTGAATCAAGTTTATATCATTAAAGCTGATTCAGGCGTAGGGAAATCCGAATTTATTAAAGAAATATCTAAGAAACTAAACTTATCTTTTATAGAAGTTTTTCCATTAGATGATAGCAATGATTTTTCAACATTTAAAAGATTTGTTATAGAATTGGATAAAATCAGTAGCGAGTATGGTTATGATGATTTTAAAGAATTTTACACCAAAAAAATGACTAGTGATAAAGCTATTAAAATATTGCTGAAAATTTCAGCAATATTTGGTAAAGCATTTATTGGAACATTTTTTAAAGATAATAATATTGGACTAGAAGTGTCAGAGATTGACTTACCTTCATTGATAGAAGAACCTACTCAATATGAGACATTTGTGCTAAAAGCTCAAGTGGAAAATCTCTTTGAATATGCTAATTATGTTCTAAAACAGAGAAAATTATCTATTTTGTATTCACAAGCCTCTCAGATTGATCGTTCTTCTTTGGATTTATTTAATAAATTAATAGTTACTTCTCAACAATGCCTGTTTATTTTTGAATGTGACGATAACAGAGTGGAGCAGTATTTGAAAAATAGTAGTAAATTTTTTCTTAAAACATATCACTTAAATCGACTTTCTAATGAACATATTCTTCATTACATCCAACAATTAACTGAAGAGTTAGAATTGCATTATGAGCAAATTGATTTTACAATTTTACATGATAGTATTGAAAAAGGAGATTTAGCAGAAATCTCCACAATTTTAAAGGATTTTGATGATAGAGTACGGTTGGATCGGACAGTAAAATTACAGACGATTAAACAAATTGTTGAAGAATTATCAGACAAACAAACAGCCCTTTTAATCTTACTTTCCTTAACAAAGAATAGGTTAGCTCAAGTTGATTTGATGGAAATTTTATCCCAACTATACGGGGAGTTTGATTCGGAAAATATTGATTTTCTAGTAAATAAAGATTTACTAGAACGAAATCACTCTTCCTTATCAATCCCTAATTTTATAGATATGGTTGTTAGCCCTACAACATTTTCCCCTAAGTTAAGACTAGCTCTAAGCTCTCTTTTGGTTAAATATATTAACCAAAAGTTATATGAAACCAATAATGCTGAATATCTTGATATTTTAGTTGACCATTATTTACTTCACCGCCAATTTTTACAACTCAAATCTATTTTCCTTAAAATTCGAGAGAGATTGATAAGAATTGATTCACAAGAAGGGCGTGTAGCCTATTTTGAAAAATTCAATCTGATACAGCATGATGTAAAAACAATTGATGAAGATTTTATACTGACACTTGTAAAAATTGCCTATGATGCTAATTTGTATCAACAATCCCTATCTTTAATTAATTTTATCTCTCACAATATTGATAAGGTTGTTTTTGGCAAAGCATTATTACTAAATCGATGTGAAAAATTTGATGCTTCTATTAACTATATTGAAAAAAATATAGTTAAGCTAGATAAAAACTCATCACAATACTTCCAGCTTTCTTTAGTTTTAATAATGAACTTAGTACAACTTGAAAGACGAGAAGAAGCAAAACGTATTTTCGAGGAATTAAGTACGCAACACACTCATCCACTATATCCCTACTTAATCAGATTATCCAATGTTTTTTATAGCCAATTTTCTGACCGTATAAAAATTGTTCAGTCAATTACGGAGAGAATTTTTAAGGAACAAGATTCTGAATTTTCAGGACTTCATGCTATCTATCTAGCTTACTTATATGCTGTAGAAAGAGATGTTTCTCGTGCCGAACAATCTTTAATAACCGCTCGAGACTATTTCGGTGAATCACTTGTATATAATCATATGATTCTTCATAACGAGGCTACAATAAAATTTTATAGTGGAGATATTGATGAAGCAATACCGGAGTTACTTAATAGCGCAAAAATCACCGCATATGATGAATATGACCGATTTGCCATTTACAATAATTTAGTTGTTTATTATCTCTTAAAGGATAGAGTAGGTAGTCTTGAATGTCAGTCAATTGTTGTTGAATTGGAGGAACTCATCTCAAAGACATCTTTTAAGCGTTTTTTGGATAAGATTTACTACAATCTCTATCATTATTATCAAAAAATGTATAACCTCGAAAAAATGGAAGAATACAAAAATAAAATAGAGGAAGATATTATTAAGAATGATTATGAAATGAAGTTAATGTATGAAACTTCGTGGAAACTACCCCTTAATTTAAATGATGAGTAAAGAGTGTTTGTATCATTTCATCGTACGTATAGCCATTTATGTTGAATGTCTTAGGTACAACAGATTTTGGATACAACCCAGGATTAGCATTGATCTCTATTAGATAAAATTCTGAATTTTTTATTCGGCCATCCACTCGTATCAATTTATTTGGAGACAAGTTCTTATAAAGTTGCTTTAAGTTGATAATATCTTTATCGCTTAAATAGCAACTTTTTTCGATTTCTATACCGATTTTTTGTTTAATCTCTGAAGTATAAGCCTGATACTTGAATTCATTAGATTCTGGAAAAATAAGTTCAACTTCTTCAAAGAATAACTCTCCTTCATTTTCTAAAATAGTAACAGCTACTTCTCTCCCTTCAATGTATTCCTCTACTAGAATACCATCAAAGTCCTTCATTAATTGCTTGAGTGCCATATCTGCCTGTTCCATATTTTCAACAATAGAGTTTTGTGTAATTCCTATTGATTCTGATTCATAGTTCGGTTTAATAATAATTGGATATTCAAAGTTCGATAGAATTTCTTTAGTGTATGAATGATCAAATACTAACAAGCTTTTTGGGACTTTTATACCAAAATTCTCTGCAAATTTCTCTGTCATAAATTTATCTTGACATAAAACTTGTACATATGGGTCTGGGTTGAAATATTTAATTTTATAATTTTCACAAAATGCTGGGACACTCATGTTTCTAATTCGACTGTTATATCCAAAATCAAAATTTAACACAAAGTCGTCTAGGTGATTAAAAACACTTTTTTTGAATCTCTCAAAATTATCGTAAAATATGATTTCATCGATAAATTTAGAAAAACTTTTATGGAGAATATCTCTCAATTCATTGCGAGTGTATTCTCTATTTTCGATAATTTTTGTCTGAATGGATGAATCTGGGTTGACATTTAAAATTACTATTAATCTCATAGTTTCTCCTACCGATAACTATTTATTATCACTAGTATACCATAAATTCCTACCTCCAATATGTTTTCGATTGTAGTTTTCATTCTCAAAGACTTTTTGAACAGCCTCATAATACTCTTTCTTCAATAACTGAATATGTGGCATTCTATCTATCGGCATCAACGCACCAAAAATGGTGCGTTTCTCTATTTTGTGCTATAATAGAAATAAATAAAAGGAGGAGTTACATGATTGGAGAAAATATAAAAACGTTACGTAAAACACATAAATTAACGCAGCCTGAATTTGCAAAGATTGTTGGTATCTCTAGAAATACTCTGAGTCGTTATGAAAATGGGACAAGTCGAGTTTCGACAGAATTAATAGATCGTATCTGTAAGAAATTTAATGTTTCTTATATCGATATCGTAGGAGAGGAAAAAATGCTCACACCAGTAGAAGATTATCAGTTAACTCTGAAAATTGAAGTGATTAAAGAACGAGGGGCGAATATCTTAGCGCAACTTTATCGTTTTCAAGATGAACAAGGAATTGCATTTGATGATACTTCGAATCCTTGGGTTCTAATGAGCGATGATTTGTCTGATTTGATTAATACGAGGATTTATCTTGTTTCAACTTTTGAGGATATAGAGCGATTTAATGGCTATTTGGATGGTATTGAACGTATGCTAGAACAAGCTACTCATCTGGTGGTGGCTTAATGAAACTAGAAGAATTTAGTCAAGATAAGTTTGAACAAGCCTCCAAACGACTCGTTCGTTCTTTAACTCGTGGGAAAACAACCTCATCTCATCCTGAGGCTATTTTGCTCGGTGGACAGAGTGGTGCTGGGAAAACAACGATTCATCGTATTAAACAAAGGGAATTTCAAGGTAATATCATTATCATTGATGGAGATAGTTATCGCTCTCTTCATCCGAACTACCATGGCCTACAGGAAAAATATGGCAAAGATAGTGTGGATTATACCAAAGTATTCGCGGGACAAATGGTTGAATATCTTGTAGATAAGTTGAGTAAAAAAGGTTATCATTTATTAATCGAGGGGACCTTGAGAACAACAGAAGTTCCCCGAAAAACAGCCCAATTATTGGCAACTAGAGGATATCAAGTCTCACTTGCACTGATTGCGACCAAGCCAGAATTGTCCTATCTCAGTACCTTGATACGTTATGAGGAGCTCCATGCTATAGATCCTAGTCAAGCGAGAGCAACTCCCAAAGAGCACCATGATGGAATTGTAGAACATTTAGTTGATAACTTACGAGAGTTAGAAAATGACAAAATTTTTAATCAAATTCAAATTTATCAAAGAGATCAATCGTGTGTTTATGATTCGCAAGTAGATGAAATATCAGCAGCAGAAGTTTTACAAGAATGCCTCTTCGGAAAATGGAGTAAGGTGGAGGAAGAGATGTTGAAGTTGGGACAGGAACGGTTGAGGGAGTTGGGTGAGGAATAGTCATAATAGTTTAATTTAAAATCATACTCAACTATATACTTAATTAGTTTATAAATGGATATTCAACAAATACTACTACATAGAATGATATAATTAAGAGTAGATTTAATAAAATACTTTAAGGAGGAGCTTATGGATACTTTGCAGTCACAGTTTATTAAATTTCACGATACCATTAAGCTAGATGCTGACGATAAAAAGGTATTAATTGATAAACGTAAAGAAGTTGAAGAAGCAATAAATAAAGGTGTTTCAGAATTTGAAAAGAGTTTTTTTAATCAAGGGAGTTACTCAACTTTCACGGGGATTTTACCATTAGAGGATGGGGATTACGATTTAGATAGAGGTTTGAGATTTGAAATTGATAGAAATTCAAATACTCCAAAAGAGATAAAGAAAATTATTTTTAATACATTAGTTTCTAAATTTGGAGAAAATAATGTTAAAGTAAAAAATCCATGTGTCACGGTATCATTTCCTAAAGATAATGTTCATATCGATATTGCGGTGTATTGTATTGAAAATGATAATTATTTTTTGGCTAGAGGTAAGCTTAATAGTAAAGAAGAAAATATTAAGTGGGAGGAAGCAGACCCTGTAGAATTAACGGAAAAAATAAATAATGCTATGGAAAACTCAGAAGACCGAAACCAATTTCGGAGAGTAATTCGCTATTTAAAAAGATGGAAAGATATAAAATTTAAGAATCAGGATAACAAACCAACTGGTATTGGTATTTCAGTATTTGCTGTCAATAATTTTTCTGTAAGCAAAAAAGTAGACTATTTATCTGGGAACGCTACTTATGATGATATTTCAGCTTTAAGAAATTTAGTAAATACTATGATTAATTCGTTTTCGGATACATATGATGTTGATAGAAACTTATTTTATCCGAGATTAGAGGTTTCCTTACCTGTTAAGCCGTATACTGATGTATATGAAAGGGTATCAAATATACAAATGGAAGCCTTTAAGAATAAATTAGAAAAATTAAGAGACTCACTAGATGAGGCAATAGATTCTACTGATTTAAGTGACTCTACAAAAATATTGAGTAAACAGTTTGGTGATGATTTTCCTATTATTGAACAAAAAGAGACAGCAGAAAACTTTGGAACTCGGGCTATAATCAGTGATTATCCAAGTGCTTAGAGGCGCGTATGTTAGAAAAAGAAGAAATATTCCAGATGTACTTTGACGAAATACCTTTAGAGAGCTTGGAGTCCGAAGATAAGGAATGCTATTTTTATCAATACAAAAAATTTACCTTAAAAATTATCGTTTCTAATGACTTTCCCCATTCACTTCCGGAAATATACCTTTCAAATTATATGGATTTTAATAAATGGTATAGTCATGTCGGTTCCGAAGGGAAATTGTGTTATATTTCAGATGATAATTTAATTTGGGACTTTAACAATCCAAGTGGATTATTGAAAGATTGCTGTGAAAAAGTAAAGGAATTACTGGATAGTTGGGATACACCCAAAATGACCGAAGACCTCAGGAAAGAGTTTTTGTCATATTGGCATATCAGTTGTTTGAAGTCAAAAACAAAATATATAGATATTCAAAGTTATTTATCTAGGGTCAGTACATTTGAGAAACATGAATTAGTCCTGTCGAATCAGAAATACCATCTTTTTAATTATGGTTCACAACTTAAAGAGAGTGTCGCGCCACAATCTAAAAAAAGCAGAGATGTTTATATACTTCCACTTAAAGATTCGAATTCTGTGATTCCTCCTAATCCCCTGAATGAACTAACAGAAGCAACATTTAAGAAATTGATTACAGGAAATCTATCTTCGGGGGTTAGACGCCGCTTCCAAAAGTGGTGTAAAACGAAACGAAAGTCATTCATATTAATTTTATCACTTCCTATATCTGATAATGATTATGTTTTGTTTGGTGCGAGTTTTGAGTCTGGGACTTCCAAATATCCATTTAAAATTGATAATAAAGTACCACAAAAAAATAAAGATAGAAAAAGAATTGGTTCTAAGGCTAAGAAATCAAAAAATGGGAGTTTCAAGATTACTCCAGTATATGTTACAAGATTCGACAAGGAGTATAGAGTGAGTAGGACATCCCAAGAATATGATTTTCTGAATAAAAAAGTAGTCATTATTGGACTTGGATCTGTAGGATCATTTGTTGCAAACAATTTATCTAAAATGGGTATAGAGAAACTTCTTTTAATAGATCCTGATTTTTTAACGGTCGATAACATTTCAAGACACTACTTAGGTATGGATAGTATAATAGATAATATTCAAAAAGTAGACGCTTTAGAAGATAGATTGAAAAAAGAAAATCCTGATTTAGAAATTGAATGTGAGGGTATCCGATTTCAAGAAATAGTTCGGAAGAATCCAAATTTATTTTGTGAATATGATTTTGTTTTTTCTTGTGTCGGAGATACTAAAACTAATTTTGAAATTAATCATTTTTTCAGAAAGATTGGAAAAACGGTATTGTATTGCTGGTTAGATCCATATGGAGTTGGGTATCATAACCTACTAGTTTCTCCACAAAATATCGGATGCTATATGTGTATGAATTATGAAGATGGGCATCTTGTTAATAATAGAGCCTCTTTTGCAGAGAAAAATCAAATATTTGAAAAGCGTCTAGCTAGCTGTTATTCTTCATTTATTCCTTATAATGTTATTGCGCCTAGTTCTTTGGCAAATAAAGCTATAGAAGTATATTTACAGTACTTGTCTGGGGAATTTTCTTCTGAAAACAGATTAGTATCAGAAATTGGTTCAGATAAACAGTTTGGAAAAGAAGGGTTTACGTATAGTGTTCGATACTACAATTGTTTAAAAAATAGTGATTTATTAAATGTTGCTTTAAGAACAAATACATCTTGTCCAGAGTGTAACGGAGAGTATAAAGTTGATATATGTAAATCTGAATAATAAATATCAAATTGTAATACCATCTGATATTTTAAATTCATTACTAGAGTTTAGGCAACTGGGTTTTGAACCTGAAGCAGGTGGTATTTTTGTTGGTAAGAGACTTTTAAATAATTCGATAATTATTATAAATTTTTCAAGACCACAGGATAATGATGTAAGAAGTAGATATAAATTCTCAAAGACTTCTCCAAACCACCAGAAATTTGCAGATGATTATTTTGGTAAAAGTTCAGGTTTCATAAGTTTAATTGGAGAATGGCATACCCATCCTGAAGATATACCTACTGCATCTATTGTTGACATTCAATCATGGGAAAAAATTATCTCAGATAATGATGATAGATTATTCTTCTTGATAATTGGGCTTCAGGCTGGGAGATTCTACTTTAGGGAATCAAATGAGTGGCAATCCACTCTAATCTATTTTAAGGATGTATTGAATACGTATGAATTTAAAAAATAAATCATTTAAGAAATGCTTTTTTTGGTCTCAAAAATTTTATTTACCATTGGTATTAATTTTTCTATTTCCAATTCTTATTTGCTATTTGATTGGGAAGAGTTTGACACTAGTTGAAGTTGAAAAAATATCAAATACCAATTTTTTTACAAGAACTATTTTTGAAATAACTCCTGATAATTCTATCGCTACTTATATAGTTCTTTATTCATTAATATCTACTTCATTATTAATGATTTTTAGAAAAAACAATGCAGAGCGAACATTTAATGATGGTCATTCTGTATATCTTCATAACTGTTATAAAAGACTGTGGGTTGCTGCAAATATATTAGGCTATCGAAAGTTACAACTTATAGGTGTATCAATACCAATGCAGTTTGAACTTATTATTAATGGAGTTTTCTCAGAATTTATATCGGAATCATCTGTTATGCAATATGATGAATTTGAAGGAAAAATTACTGTTGAGTATCCAATTGAAAACAAAAAGAATAAAGTTGTCAATTTATTAGTATGTGATACATATGATATTCCTTTAGAAAAATTAGCAGCTAACTATTTGGAAAATACAACAGTAAAAATTTCATCGCAACAAAAGTATAGTGGTAACAGATATAACAATCCTCAATTAGTTAGTAAAGTCCGAGAAGAAACGCAGAAAGTAATTAACGCCTATAAAGAGGTTAATCTTTTTATGACAACAAATCCTTTAAATACACAAAAAATAGTAGGGACTTCATTCTTAACATTAGATAGATCAAGTTTTGATAGAGTATCGGTTATACAGATGGATGAAAGAAAACTCTATAATGATTCGTTTATAATATACGAGAGATAGTTAGGTATTTTGTGCAATTTGTGACTTGTATTAGCATCATATTTTTAATAAGAACTGTTTAAAAAATAAAACGGCAAGCTAGAAATTACTAGCCTGCCGTTTTGTTATAATATGAAAGTATTTAATTATGTAATGATAACAAATTGAAAATACGACTTAGATCAGTGTACATCCTATATTATGGTTAATATAAATTTACTTACTTTTTTCAATGATTAGTTCTCCAGATCTAATTTCCCAGACTTGGTCAAAGTTCTTCAGTGCTTCATTCTGTCGGTGTAAAGTAATGATGACAGCACACGGTAAGTCTAGTACTTTTTTCAATTCTGCCTCGAATTGATGAGTATCCAAGGCTGAAAAAGGTTCATCCATAATAACTAATGGACTCTGGCGGTTTTTTTCTCGATTGAGGTACATGCGTTGTTGTTGACCACCTGACAGGGATTGAGGGGGTGTTGCTTCGAATTCCGCATCCTTAAACTCTGCGGGGAAAGTATTGAATAGCGTAACATTATTTTCATAACTAGAGATGAAGCTATGCTCCTGTTGCAAGATCAGGCCAAATCTCCCCCAAAGCTGATTTAGGGGAAGATCATTCAGCAAGATCTCGCCTTGGAAATCCTCATCCGTACCATTTAAAATATTGAGTAGGCTACTCTTGCCTGATCCGTTCTCTCCTATGAGGGCAATCTTATCTCCTTTGTGAATGGTGGCAAAAGAAATCTTCAATGTTGATTCCCCAAGTTGTTTAGAAAGATTCTTCAATGTGATCGTTTCAAAGGAAGGCTGTGGTGACTGAATTGAAGATGGATGCTTAACAATAGTTTGAAAGCTTTTAATTACAGGTTTTACCGACTCCAACATTTGCAGATCGTAAAGGATTTCTTGAATTGGTTCTGAGAAGGCTGTAATATAACCAAAACTTGCAACCACCTCAGGGATACCAATTTGATGATGATATAGAGAGTAAGCTAGATAGGAAAAGAGAATAAGGCTAATGAATTCAAAAGAAATACCCGTCAAGAGAATACCTGTAATTTTAGTCAAACCATACCCAAGATACTTATCCTGCAAGTTTTTGAGAGAATTTCTTTGTTGCTCTATAAAATGAGGTAGAGTGAGTTTGTTAACTAGGTGATGTCCTCGGAATAGATCCTCCAAGGTCCGATAATAATCACCTTGCTTTTCAAGATAGGTTTGTCTACGCTTCGCAGTCAATTGACCAACGATCTTTGGAATTTGAATACTGATGGCTGTTGAAATCAGTAGGATCAGTGCCACTATAGGATTGATCGTTCTGGTAATAATGATGGTATAAATCAAAATTCGTAGAATCTGCTTAAAAAAACTCATCAGTGGAGGTAGATAATCTTTTTCCAGTGAATCAAGATCATTAGATTGATAAGAAATGTATTCTGCGACTGTTTTCTGCTTGAAATCATGGTGGGCAAGTCCTAAAAGAGATTGAAACCAATCGTTCTTTAGATTTGTCGAAAAGAGAATGGCCTGTTTCCAGTCAAGTCGCATTTGGATGTAGTTGCAAGTCAGGTAACCTATAACTGAGATGCAATAACCTGACAAAGCTATTTGATAGTTGCCACGAATTAACTCTTGTGTAAAGTATGGAAGAAGAGCAGTACAAATATTGGACAGTCCACTAAAGAGAAAATTAAAGAAAAGATACCAGCGCAGAGGCTTAAGGTATTGAAGCATAGACGAAACTCCTTGCTAGTGCTGTTTTTTTACATATTTCAGAGCAATTTCTGCTATTACCTGATTCAGATAAGGCAATTCCAGAACATTGGGTGCAATAATTGGCAATTGTATAAGTACTACAATTTTTGCTATCTTTTAAAGTATATGTTGGTAAAGCAGGTGAATAAATTTATTTCAAAGTCAAATACTTATCACGAAAAAAATCTAAGTGTTTTCTATTTGAAATAAAATTAGTTAGTTATGCTAGTTGAGATGTGTTTTTTCTAAAGTTATCATCCCATTCCTTCACTGCCTCAGGATTAAGAATAATATTAATTGTCTCTAGTATAGTTTGATGTATTTTTAAAGCCTCCTCTTTGTCACACCAAAGATAATCAAATATGGCTTTAAGTTCATGTAGATATAGTTTTTCAAAAGAAAAATAGGTTGGATAATTTTTGTTAAATAATAATGTCAGAAGTTTTCGGCTAGCGTTTCTTTCTTTTCGTTCTAAAAAAACAGATAGGCAGTTTAGGACGGTATCAATTTTAATACGATCTAGGTTATTTTTTAGCGACTGAGGAGTATCTTCGAGAATAGTATTAGTGAAGATTATAAGAGCATCCGATGTAAAATAAGGGACGAGATTACCAAGCAGACCGACATCAAGATTTGTCCAGTACTCTAATGAAATAAAGTAGTCAGTGAGTTGAAAAATGGTATCTTGAGGAACGGTTAATTGCTTTAGTTCGCAGATGATTACCTCTAAAACGCGAGCTATGATTTGGTAAATATATTGACCTTTCTGATCTGATAACTCATAGAGATATGATTTTAATTCGGAAAGTATCTGAGTATCTTTGTTATTCAGTGCCTCTTCTAACTGCTCGGTTAGCTGGTAAAAATCTTTGTCTCGGAAATCTTTCCATTCAAAGAATTCATTAATTTCAACTAACATAAATCCTAGAAGTCGAAATAGAACATCATTAGAAAGGGTTGTATGACCATTTTCAAAATCTGAAATACTGGTGGCAGAACCAGCAATTTCTCCAAGTGCTTTTAAAGATAGTTTTCTTTGCTTACGAATTGCCTTAAATTTTTCTCGATTAGTCATGTTCGGATTTCCGAAATTTTTCCTTTTCACATTTTTTATATTATACAATACTGATATCAAAAATGAAATTGTTGAATATGATTTTGATCAAGATTATGACGTCTTCAAAAATCTTGTCTGCGACAAAATATTTTACAAAATTTTGAACTTGCGATTTTATCCAATAAGGTCAACTATGAATTGAAGGTGGAATGAGATGGGAACTATTTTTAAGCATATTTCAAAAACTAAATTATTTTTTTATCTATTATTTTCGCTACTGTATTCCTTACAAGGCTTACTTACTTCATTTCTCATACAGGTAGCAGGAAAAATTGATGTAAATGACAATCGAATGATTCTAACATTTGGATTAAGTGGAGTGTTATTATTTGCATTTATCTACGCTTGTATGTATGTCAATAATCTCCTAGCACGAGCAATCATTGAAGAATTTAATGTGCTCATTTCTAAAAAAGCTATTGAGAAGTTCTATCAAAGAACATTGCAATACAGTCCATCAGAATTAAATTCCTTTTTAGCACAAGATATTCTAATGTTTTGGCAAGAGTATCTGGTCCCGCTCATTATTTATCCTATCTTTGGTCTATCTATTCTAGCATCTGTGTCCTATCTTTTGATACAACATATCCAACTAGGTCTGATGTTTACAGTTGGGGGATTCTTAATGATCATACCCCAGTTTGTCTTTCATAAGATGTTGAAGAAACGAGGGGAGGAATTAAGTAAAGCTAGAGAAAACAGTATGGCTTCTATCACGGATTTTACAAAAGGAATAGATACTATTCGTAGTAATCAAGCTAGCCAGCAGTTTTCGGCTCATGTGTTGGATGCTATCAAAAACACTGAAAGGAAGCAATACCATTATTTCACAAGTCATAATTTAGTCATGTTTTGGACAGGACCTCTCAAAGGTATAGGGCTAGTTATCCCTCTGATGGTAGGCTTATTTTTGATGAGAACAACCTCTTTAACTCTGACGACATTACTGGCCATGATGACGGCCTCGATGAATCTTATTTCTCCATTACAACAATTGCTAGAAGGCACTTCTAGTCTACAATCATCCACAGCTATTAGAGATAAGGTAGTTTCTATTTTACAGTTAAGTGATGGATTTACTGACGTAGAGGAAAAAAACGTTGAAGGAAGAAAATTATGTATTGATATTGATCATTTAAGTAAATCATTTGGAGAAAAAAAGCTCTTTCAACAGTTATCTCTTAATATTCCTTTTGGAAAAAAGGTTTTACTGACGGGAGCAAGCGGTAGTGGAAAATCTACTCTGTTTAAACTTTTAAGCGACGAAGATACTGAATTTTCAGGAACTATTTCTTTTGAAAATGAGAATGGAATGTCTTTTGAGCCATCGTATGATTGTGTATCAGTCATTCATCAAAAGCCTTATATTTTTAACGGTAGTTTAAGAGATAATGTAACTCTCTTCCAAGATTTTTTAGACAGTAGTATAATAGATGTGTTACAGAAAGTTAATCTTCTTAAGGAAGTTGGCAATAATCTTGAACTACACCTTGATGGACAAAATCTATCAGGTGGTCAAATGATGAAATTGGAACTTGCCAGAGCTTTGCTTAGATTGAAGCCCATTCTACTTGTTGATGAGGTAACAGCTTCATTGGATGATACGAATGCCAAAGAGATTCGACAGCTTATTTACTCTCAAGATTGTACAATTATTGAAATTGCTCATAAATTCAATAAAGATAATTATGATGAGGTTATTAAGTTAGAAGATTATAGATTTCGTGATTAACACAGAGTTCAAATTGAAATACAATCCAATATATTGCATTTGATAATCAGTTGTATTGAAAATAAAATACAGATAGAATTCTGCAAGTGTCTGATACTATGCTATTTTAGACTAATTGAAAGCTACCTAATTTATATGAATTTAATAGCAAGTAACAGTGAATTTAAGATTCCATTTGCTATTGACTCTTTCGTAAAGAATGAAATTGATACAATATCACAAGAGAGAATGTTTAGAGCTATAGGTTCATATTTTTTGACATTAAAGACTCAGACTTTCTTTTCAGTAATCAGAGAAAATTTATATAGAATTGATGGAGATTATTGTAAGATTAGAGTTGAATCACCTCTTTTAAAAGAAGATAGATATGAAGAAATATCAAGAGAAATCATTGAATTTGGCGTTTAAGATGAAAGACTTTCTTAAATTTGTGGTATCTTATTGGTAGCTAAACAGTCAAATCGCACCATTTTGTTCAAAAATAACATAAAAAGAATGTTGATTTATCAGCATTCTTTTTCAGGTAAAATCAAATCTTGGAATTAGAAGAAAAATAGGCTTTGGATTGAAATAAATCATAAATAACTATACAAATTGTCTCTCCGTATAGGAATGATTTAGTGTTCTTCAGTTGAAACTATAATCCTAGGTATGAAATTAAAAAATTTTTTTAATTTGGTCATTAAAAATTTTTTCAAAAAAATTTAAATCCTATATGGAAGATCTTATAATGTGTATTAAAATCCTTAAAATATCACTATTTCCGCTATTTTAAAGGGCACTTTGTAAAGTGTCCTTTTTAAATTTTAGTAGAAAATTGAGCAATTTTTGGTAGAAAAAGCGACTTTTTTTGATTTTTCTTTTTTTTACTTTCATCAAAAAATGGCAGACTATTAGTATGGAAAGAAAAAAATTTATTGAGAGCAAGAGAGTTGTTAGCAAACAAGCCAAGCTAACAGCTCTTTTTTTGTGCCCTCAATAATCTTTTCAAATAAATAAAAAAAGAGGTTATATAATGCCTGTTGATAAAAACAAGAAAATCGAGAAGATTTTAAATACACCGACTTTGAATTTGCTACCTTCTGTTAATTTGAAAACAGATGACAAAGTAAGGGATCGAATCACTAATCGAACATCGATTCATTTAGGGCCTGGTACGATTCATATTGAAAATTTTGATGCTAACAAAGATTATTTCAAACTCCGAGTTTTGAAGATGTTAGATTTATTAATTTTGCTTGTAGGGAAGAAGAACCAATATAGACTAAGTGAAGAAGAGGCTGTTAATTGCTTGGTTGAATTTTCAATTAAACAGTATGCAGAACTGATGGGGAAAAATAATCTAAAAAGTACTTCAACGAAGAAAAATGTACGTCGTATCATTGAAGAGGCATTAAGTTTGCTAAACGATCTTTCTATTAGTACCGCAGAAAAGAGAAAATCGGAAATCAAAGAATTCAAAGATATGAAACTGATTGAGGAATTCAAATGCAAAAAAGGAGTTTATACAGTTCAATTGACTGAAAAATTCGTTAGATATTTAATTACTTCTTATGTGACAAATTTCCCTCTCAGACTTTTTAAAATTGATGAACGTAGTAAAAATGTTTATTCTATCGCAAAGAAACTAGTCTATCATCAAAGTCTCAATAATAATAGAAAGAAAAAAATTCATGAAGTCATATCAGTTGAAGCTCTGTTAAATGTATGTCCTAAAATTCCAGCAATAGAAGAAGTTAGATTGAAAAAAGGTGGTTGGCGTTCAAGAATTGAGGAGAGCTTAACTAATTCACTTGATAAACTAGCCGATGATAAAATCCTAGTTTGTTGGGAATACTGTAATCCAAATTGTGAACCTTTATCAAAAAAACAGATAAAGATGGATTCTTTTTTTGATTTTCAAAAATATAGGGTTCATTTTAAGGTTTCAGGGATTTAAATTCACTGATTTATTGATTTGCTTTGATTAAATCAGGATTTATGTATGGGGTATGTTGAATTAAAAATTGGGGTATTTTGAATTAGAATTTGGGGTATGTTGATTTTGTAAAAAATTTTTTCACCCTTGGTATAACTGATATTTTAGCATCTCTGATTTTCAATACTAATAATATTAATAAGCAGCATACGCCTTCAATTTTCGTATTGAAGGCAATGCTATAATTTTGCCTGTAAAGAAAAAAATCCGGATTTTATTTTTTTACTGGCAATGAAAAAAGGAGTACAAATATGTTTGAAGAAGAAAAATCTTATTTGAAAGTATACATTGACCAAATCTCTGAACCAAGTCGTAAAGGTGGTAAGGGAGCATATATTTGCCCTCTTTGCCACAGTGGTGAAGGAAGAAACAGAACTGGTGCTTTTCACATTTACGATGAAACGCAATGGAAATGTTTCTCTTGCGATAGAGGTGGAGATATCTTTGATCTTATCGGCTATGTAGAAGGACTTGATAAATTTAAGGATCAATTGAAGCGTGTCAGAGAGTTGTTTAATCTATCAACTGAATGTGATGGATTCAATTACCAGAAGAGTGAATATTTGAATTACAATGCTGTTTTTCCTTTAAAGGGAGAAGAGAAAAAAGATAATTATTCAAGTTTTTATAATGAGGCAATAAAGCATCTTTGTGAAACTGACTATTTTCTTAAACGAGGGTTGAGTTTTTCAACAGTCCAACGGTTTAAAGTTGGTTACGTAAAAAAATGGAAGCATCCCCATGTGACTAATCCTAATGTTCCTGAAACACCTCGGTTAATTATTCCTTTAAGTGAAAGTTGTTATTTTGCTCGTGATACAAGAGATATTGTACCCGAACCTCAATTGAACTATATGAAACAGAAAGTGGGAGGGAGCGATCTTTTTAATAAAAGCGAACTCTTCAAAAAATCTACGGATCCAATTTTTATTGTAGAAGGCGAAATAGATGCCATGAGCATCGTTGAAGTTGGTGGAAAGGCAGTAGGACTTGGTAGTATTGGAAATATAAATAAATTAATTAATCTTGTTTCTGATCTAAAAATTGATCGTACATTCATTCTCTCATTGGACAAAGACGAAAAGGGGAGAGAGGCTGAACTAAAATTAGCAGAGCGATTTAGAAGTAAGAAAATAAAATTTATTTCTTTCAAATTAACTATTGATGACGTAAAAGATCCTAACGAAATGTTAGTGAAAAATAAAGGAGTATTTAACAAAATGGTAGAAAATGCAATCAATCAAACCAAAAGTGAAAAAGAGCGGTATCTTGAAAATTCAACAGCTATTCATCTTCCGAAGTTTTTTAATGATATTAAGAATGGTTCTAATAATTCATGTATTAAAACAAATTTTGAAGGTTTAGATGACCTATTAGAAGGTGGTCTTTACGAAGGCTTATATTGTGTTGGTGCAATTTCCTCTCTTGGTAAGACAACATTTGTAACTCAGATTGCTGATCAAATTGCAGCACAGGGAACTGATGTTTTGATTTTTAGTATTGAAATGTCTAGATGGGAAATAATTAGTAAAAGTATTAGTCGTCACACAGTTATCGAATCTATTGCCTCTAATAGTGATGTCAGAAATGCAAAAACAACACGAGGAATTACTGAGGGGAGTAGATATTCAGGTTACAGCAACCCAGAGATTGATTTGATTAAAAAAGCTGGAGAAAATTACTCGCAATACTGCAAAAATATTTACATTGTAGAAGGTACTGGACCTATTGGTGTGAATTGTATTCGAAATACTGTAAAAGACCATATCAAATATACTGGAAAAGTACCCGTTGTTATTATTGATTATTTACAGATTCTATACCCAGTGAATGAACGATTTACTGAAAAACAAAACACAGACAGATCGGTAATAGAATTGAAAAGGATTAGTCGAGACTTTAAAACTCCATTAATCGTGATCTCTTCTTTCAATAGAGAAAACTACAAATCTATTGTCAGTATGCAGTCCTTCAAGGAGAGCGGTGCAATCGAGTATTCTAGCGATGTTTTGATTGGACTTCAACTTAAGGGGACTGGTCGAGATAGCTTTGACGTTAATGAAGCGAAATCAAGAAATCCTAGAGAAATTGAGTTAGTAGTTTTAAAAAATCGTAATGGAAGAACCGGCATTAAAATGGAATTTGACTATTATGCGATGTACAATTATTTTAAAGAAAAGTAGTTTATGGCTATTGGTTAATGATTTAATTTGTTGAACTATTCTAAGCCTTATCAAAAGATGGAAATCTCTGTAATTAAGAATTAGAAGGAAGAGATAATGCTAACAATAAATCATACAGAATTAATGAAATTAGGTTTTCCTGAACATACGGCACGGGATATTATAAGACAAGCAAAGTTAATTGCTGTTCGACAATTTGAAGAATCTAGAGCTTTATCGAATAATGTGGTAGAATTAAGTAAATCACCATTTGATAATTCTCGTCTTAATTTAGCTCCTACGTATATTGTAGAAGAATTACTCGGCTTTAAGTTGCTTTCTGAAAGAAAGGAACAAAATGAGTAAAAAATATAAATGCGTAAGTCGAAATAAGAAAGGAAAAATTTACTATGAGGTTGAATTCAGTGTAGATCCGTCTACGGGTGACCGAAAGAGGTTTAGGGTTAAATCTTATAAAGATCAATTTGGAATTGATTTTAAAACAGAAAAGCAAGCCTTTGACGAAGTCTGTAGGATAAGAACTGAATACAATGCTAAAATAGCTAGTGCCAGTGCAAATAGGCCACAATTAGATATTCCATTTTCAAAATTTATGGAAGATGTTTATTTGCCTTATTATAAGAAAACTGTTCAGCCCGTAACCTATCAAACTGCTTATCCTCAGTATAAGACTTTTATTGAAGTTTTTGCTGACAAAAAATTGTCTGAAATCAATGTTAGGGAATGTGAAGATTTTAGATTATCTTTAGTGGAAGACTACTCTCCAAACTACGCAAAAGGACTTTGGTGTAAACTGAAGAAGTGCTTAAATTATGCAGAACGCTTGGAATACATCGAAAATAATCCTTGTCGAAAGTTAGACAATCCTAAAGGAGAAAAACCGAAAACTGAATTTTGGACTGTAGAGGAACTTGATAAGGTATTAAAAACTTTTGATCAGACAGTTTATGAAGAGAGGCAGTTTTATACGGCTATCTGGCTTTATTTTATGACGGGGATGCGAGTCTCTGAGGGTCTTAGTTTAAAGTGGTCTGATATAGATCTTAAAAATAAGGTTATTCATATTCAGTCTACCCTCGAATATCAAGGGAATGGGAAATACGTTCGAAAAGAGCAGACAAAAACAAGGGCAGGAATGCGTTTCTTAGAAATAGATGACGAAACTGTTAAAGTGTTGCAAAATTGGAGAACTGTACAAGTGTATAATAGAGAAGATAATTTTGTATTAGCACGGTTTAACACTCCCATGAACAAATCTACCTTAAGTAGAATGTTAAAAAGGCATGCACTAGTGGCTAAGGTTCCGGTTATTACTGGGAAAGGTCTACGTCATAGTCATGATTCATTTATGATAAACGTTCTAAAAAAAGATGTTTTGTATGTCTCGGCTCGTTCAGGAAGAACGGACAAAGCTACAACACTAAACACCTATTCTCATTTCTATGATAGACAGATTGTTACTGGCGGTGCTGAAATAACAGAGGTGTTAGGAGAGCTCGGACTAACTGCAAGTCCCGCCACAATCCCGCCAAGTAAAGAAACCAAGTAAAAAATAGCTGTGTGAGAACAACTAAAGCAACGACGCTTCAGTTACTCTTAAATAATAGAGTTTCCAATCAAAATGAAAACCGAGGTTTAGGCCTCGGTTTTTTTGTCGTTGAAAAAAATGATGATAGAATGTGAATAGAGGACTTTTATAAAGCTAACATGTGTAGCTCTCTTTATTTTCTCTAAACCTACTAAATAGTGCAGTTTTAATGATGTTACATTTGCTATATTCCCTTGAGATGTTGCTAATTTGTTGCTATAATGGCTATAAATCATATCATAAAGGAGAAGATGATGAAAAATTTTAAACGTCTTTTGTTAGCTGTTGTAGCTGTCTTTGCAGCCGTCCTTTTGGTAGCTTGTGGCGCTAAAAGCGATAATGGGACTTACGTGTTTGAGCCTACTAAGGATGAGATCAAAGATATTATGCCAAGTGAATTTCAATCTTTGATAGGTGATAATTACTCATTCACTATTTCGATTACAATCAATGATAAGAAAGGTGAGATGAAAGTAGACACCAATGCAGGTGGTCAAAATGTAAATCAAGTGATTGATTTGGAAGTAGACCAAAAAGCTAAAACTCTTGTCTCAGAAAATGAGTATGGGAAAGCGGAAATTACTTATCAAGTTTCAGGAAATGTGTTAACGATTAAGGATGTGAAGAATTCTTTGATGGGTGACACAGACATGTTTAATAACTACATGAAAATTGCTAAGTTCAAAAAAGTTAAATAAGCAATCATGGCGGGATTTAAATTCCGCCTTATTCTATTTCTTTGTTGATACAAGAAATATTACAAGAATATGACATTTATAAACTTTCATTGCCGTGTACCTGAATTGTTGATATAATAGTGTTAATCTAACTAAAAAGGAGAAGTTATGAAAAACTTTAAACGTATTCTTTTGGCTGTAGTAGCTGTTTTTGCAGCAGTCCTCTTGGTGGCATGTGGTGCCAAAAGTGATAACGGGACTTATGTCTACAAACCATCAAAAACTGAAGTGAAGGAAATCCTTGAAGAACAAGGTGCTCCAAGTTCAAGTGTAGATGCATTGATCGACAATGTTAAATTGGAAGTTTCAGTGACCATTAAAGATAAAACAGGTAGCCTTAAAATTAAAGGTGAAATGATGGGACAAAAGACTGACCAATCATTTGATATGAAAGTTGACCAACAAAAGAAAACTCTTCAATCTAAAACAGGTGAAGGTGAGAAGGTTAAATACAAAGTTTCAGGCGATGTGTTCACTTTTGATTTATCTGGTGAGAAGAGTTCAGGTCATGAAGCTGCTTTGGAAATGTTCAAAAACGCTAAATTCAAACGTACAAAATAATACAAGAGAAGGGCAGAGAGTATCTGCTCTTTTTCTTCTTTAAAACATCTTGAATCGGTATTAAAATAGTGGTAAAATCTGATTATAAAATACATTAGGAGATTGATTATGAAAAATATTAAACGTATTCTTTTAGCTTTCGTTGCAGTTTTTGCAGCAGTCCTCTTGGTGGCATGTGGTGCAAAAAGTGATAATGGGACTTATGTCTACAAACCATCAAAAACTGAACTCAAGAAAATTCTTGAGGAGCAAGGCTTATCAGGTAGTCAATTAGAGTCTATTGGAAACGTTATTAATTTTGAAGTTTCTATTAAGATCAAAGATTCTAAAGGAACCCTCAGCATCGCGGGTGAAGTCGCTGGTCAAAAGAATGAGCGATCTTATGATGTCAAAATCAATCAAAAAGAGAAAACAATCTCGTCAAATGATGGTAAAGGAGAAAAGATTACATACAAGGTCGATGGTGATTATTTGACATTTGATCTTTCTAAGTTAAGTAATAGCAACCAAGGGGATCTTATGATTCTTAAAAACGCTAAATTCAAACGCACGAAATAATGCATATGAAGAGTGGGGAAACCTGCTCTTTTGCTTTACTTTTATGACTAGTTTGGTATAATGAATGAGACTACAGATGGGACTGGGGCAGGAATGATTTTCTTTGAAAATGATTTCGTCTCGCTCCCTCTTTTCTGTGTGATCAAGGTTATTATTTATGGAAAAGGAGAATCATCTATGCTTTATATTTGGTCTTACTTGAAAAAGTATCCCAAGTGGCTAGCCCTGAATCTATTTTCAGCGGTCCTGTTTGTTATTGTCAATTTGGGCTTGCCAACGATTCTAGCTCGCATGATTGATGAGGGGATTAACCCGCGTGATGTGGATCGGCTATATTTCTGGGGCTGGGTCATGTTTGCGATCATTTTGCTTGGGATTGTGGGACGGATTATCTTGTCTTACGCGGTTGGTCAACTAACGACCACCATGGTCCGCGATATGCGCAATGACCTCTATGCTAAGTTACAGGAGTACTCGCATCGCGAGTATGAGCAAATTGGGGTATCGTCATTGGTCACTCGCTTGACTTCGGATGCCTTTGTTTTGATGCAGTTTGCGGATTCTATGTTGAAGATGGGGGTCATTACACCCTTGATGATGGTTTCCAGTGTTCTCTTGATTCTCACGACCAGTCCTTCTTTAGCGTGGATTGTAGCGGTTTCTGTACCATTTCTTGCTGTCGTCGTCTGGTATGTAGCAGTTAAGACACGTCCACTTTCTGAGAAGCAACAAAAGACCCTCGACCATCTCAACCAGTTTGCGCGTGAAAATTTGACAGGGCTTCGTGTGATTCGTGCCTTTGCCCGCGAAGAATTCCAAGAGGATAAATTTGCGGCTGAAAATGAAGTCTACGCAGAAAACTCGAATAAATTGTTCAAACTTACTGGTTTGACAGAACCCCTATTTGTACAGATCATCATTGCTATGATTGTGGCGATTGTCTGGTTTGCTTTGGATCCTCTTCATGACGGTAGTTTGAAAATTGGGGATCTAGTTGCCTTTATTGAGTATAGTTTTCACGCGCTCTTATCTTTCCTCTTTTTAGCCAATCTCTTTACCATGTATCCTCGGACAGCGGTTTCTAGCCGTCGTCTCAAGGAAATCATGGATATGCCCATTTCGATCGATCCAAATGAGAATGGTGTAACAGAAACAGCATCTCGTGGCTATTTGGAATTTGACAATGTTACCTTTGCTTATCCAGGTGAGACAGAGAGTCCAGTTCTTCACAACATTTCCTTTCGGGCCAAACCTGGAGAAACGATTGCCTTTATCGGCTCGACCGGTTCTGGGAAATCTTCACTTGTGCAGTTGATTCCTCGATTCTATGATGTAACACTTGGAAAGATTTTGGTGGATGGCGTGGATGTCCGTGACTACAATCTGAAAGCCCTTCGCCAAAAGATTGGTTTTATTCCGCAAAAGGCATTGCTTTTTACAGGAACCATTGCTGAGAACCTTCGTTATGGAAAAGAAGATGCCTCTGTACAAGAGCTAGAACAAGCGGCTGAAATTTCCCAAGCCAAGGAATTTATCGACAGCCGTGAGGAACGCTTTGATACGCATTTGGCAGAAGGTGGTAGCAACCTTTCAGGTGGCCAAAAACAACGCTTGTCCATCGCTCGTGCTGTTGTCAAAGATCCAGATGTCTTTATTTTTGATGATTCCTTCTCTGCCTTAGACTACAAGACGGATGCCACTTTGCGGAAGCGTCTCAAAGAAGTTACAGGAGATGCGACCGTTTTGATCGTAGCGCAACGTGTGGGAACCATTATGGATGCGGATCAAATTATTGTCTTGGATCAAGGGGAGATCGTCGGTCGAGGAACTCACGATGAATTGATGGAAAGTAATGAAATCTATCGTGAAATCGCTAATTCGCAGCTCGATAGTCCATCATTAACAGATGAATAGAAAGGAGAAGCAGATGAAACCAGAACAAAACAGTTTTAGTAGACTATGGACTTACTTGAGATCCTATCGCTTGGAAGTTTGCTTGTCCATTTTCTTAAAAATCCTAAGTGTCATCATGAGTGTTGTCGAACCCTTTGTTTTGGGACTTGCCATTACGGAGTTGACAAAGAATCTCATGGATATGGCAAAAGGCCTTGCAGGAGCTAGTCTGAATACTTCCTACATCGCTATCATTATGACGCTCTATCTATTCCGTGGGGTCCTCTATGAGTTGGGATCTTATTATTCCAACTATTTCATGACCAATGCTGTTCAAAAAACCGTTCAGGACATGCGAAATGATTTGTCTCATAAAATCAATCACATTCCGGTTTCTTATTTTGACCGGCATCAGTTTGGAGATTTGCTCGGACGTTTTACTAGCGATGTCGAAACCGTCTCTAATGCCTTGCAACAGTCCTTTTTACAAATCGTCAACGCTATCTTTACCTTGCTCTTTGTCATCACCATGGTCTTGTACTTAAATATCCAATTGGGGATGGTGGTGATCTTGTCCATTCCAATCACTTATTTCAGTGCTCGATTTATCATGAAAAAATCTCAGCCTTACTTTAAAGAGCAGGCAGATGTTTTGGGGGCAATGAACGGCTTTGTGCAAGAAAATTTAACAGGCTTTAATGTCCTCAAGCTCTACGTCCGAGAAAAATCTTCCCAGCAAGAGTTTCATGATATTACCCATCACCTTCAAAAAGTAGGATTCAAGGCTAATTTCATTTCTGGCTTAATGATGCCGATTTTAAATGGAATATCAGATTTGACTTATCTCATTATCGCTTTGTTTGGTGGCTTACAAGTGTTAGCAGGTCGTTTGACTGTCGGGAATATGCAGGCCTTCGTTCAATATGTTTGGCAGATCAACCAACCGATTCAAAACTTGACCCAATTAGCCGGCCAACTCCAAAGTGCCAAATCGTCTCTAGATCGGATTTTCCAAGTCATGGATGAACCAGATGAAGTAGCAGATGTGACTGAAACCCTCTCTGGAGATTTGACAGGGCAAGTCAGCTTTAAAAACGTCGATTTCCAATATGTAGCGGACAAACCCTTGATTCGTGATTTCAACCTAGAAGTCAAACCAGGTGAAATGGTGGCCATTGTCGGACCGACCGGAGCAGGAAAAACAACCTTGATTAATTTGCTGATGCGCTTTTACGATGTGACTGCAGGCTCCATCACGGTGGATGGTCATGATATTCGCCATCTGTCACGCCAAGATTACCGCAAACAATTCGGAATGGTGCTTCAGGATGCTTGGTTATATGAAGGAACCATCAAAGAAAACCTTCGCTTTGGTAATCTCGAGGCGACGGATGAAGAAATTGTGGAAGCTGCAAAGGCAGCCAATGTCGATCACTTTATCCGGACGCTTCCTGGTGGTTACAATATGGAAATGAATCAGGAGTCTAGCAATATTTCTCTAGGCCAAAAGCAACTCCTAACCATTGCGCGTGCGCTCCTAGCGGATCCTAAAATCTTGATTTTGGATGAAGCGACGTCTTCTGTCGATACGCGTTTAGAGCTCTTGATTCAAAAAGCGATGAAGAATTTGATGAAAGGGCGGACTAGCTTTGTCATTGCTCACCGCTTGTCTACCATTCAAGAAGCAGATAAAATCCTTGTCCTCAAAGATGGTCAAATCATCGAGCAAGGAAATCACCAATCCTTGTTAGCAGACAAAGGGTTCTACTATGAGCTCTACAATAGCCAATTTTCAAATAAAAAAGCGGAATAAGCGCGTGTCATCAAAAGAGGTTTGAGATAGAATTCTCAGCCTCTTTTTCTTGCTCACTTTTATTACTACATAAAAAGGTTAACATATCTGCAACAAATTGATACAGAATATTCACACAATTCACCTTGTTTGTCATGATATTTTTTATTAGGATAGAATCGTTGTAAAAAATAAAAGGAGAAATGTGTGATGAATCATTTAAACAAAGATATCGTTTTTGGCATTCGCAAGTCTAAGCTTGGAGTCTTTTCTGTCGTGATTGCGATCATGGGGGCTTGTTTTTTGACTGGACAATCTGTGGCAGCTGATCAAGCTGGAGAGCAGACACAAATCCAAACACAAGGACAAGAAGCGACAACCTCTGATCCCGCTAGCTCTCAAGTAGATACCAGCCAATATGGCGCATCTATGCCTTACACCCGTTATGAAGCAGACAAAGGGAACCTCCTTGGAAAGGCAGAGGTAGAGCAGTCTCAAGACAGTCACTCAACAGCTATTGAAGCTTCTGATCAGACTTATGTCGCTTTAAAAGAAAAAGGAGATGGTGTCTCCTTTAAGGTAAATGAACCAGCCAATGCCTTAACTGTACGCTATACAGTGCCAGATGGAGCCAGTGGACAACTCGATGTACAGGTGAATGGTCATAGTGTTCAACAATTGGATCTTTCATCCACGTCTAACTGGCAGTACTTGAATGACAAAGGTGTTCATGATAGTGCCCAGGCTGATACACGCGCTCGGTTCCAATTTGATGAAGTACACAGCCTCCTTCCAGGCCTTCAGCTTCAAAAAGGAGATGTGGTTTCACTGGTGAAAAACAGGTCAGACGACGTCCATTACGGCCTTGACTTTGTGGAATTCGAGCAAGCTCCAGACCCGATTGCTCAAGGGGATAATGCTATCAATATTGTTTCTAAAGGAGCTACGCCAAACGACGATACTGATGACAGCCAGGCCCTCTATGATGCGATTTATGAAGCTAAACAAACCGGAAAGAATGTCTATATCCCAGCTGGGCGATTTAATCTCAATCGAAAAGTCGGTATCGATGCTTCTGATATGAAGATTTCAGGGGCTGGTATCTGGCATACCCAACTGCATTTCACTAGCGACCTAGCTGGTGGCGGTGGTTTTGACTTCCTTCATCAAGATAACCATGTTGAATTTAGCGATGTCTATCTATCCTCCAACCTCCGTTCACGCTATGGTGAAAACGCTCAGTACAAGGCCATTTCTGGAACACCAGGGAAGAACTCTCATATTCACGATATTTGGGCCGAACACTTTGAAGTTGGCATGTGGATTGGCGATTATGCTGGCAAAAATGATATGAAGTACACAGATGGTCTAGTAGTAGAAAATGTCCGTTTGCGAAACAATTTAGCTGACGGAGTTAACTTCGCCCAAGGGACTAAGAATTCGATTGTCCGCAATTCTAGTATCCGTGGGAATGGAGATGACGGACTTGCCAGCTGGTCAAGTATTGCAGATGGGACAGAATCGGCAGTAGCAGAAAATAATAAATTCTTGCACAATACGATTGAACTCGGTTGGCGCGCTGGTGGTGTTGGGATCTTTGGTGGAAAAGGCCATGAGATTGCCTACAATCGGATTAAAGACAATATCGGTGATGCTGGAATTCGCTTGACGACTGTCTTTAAGGGCCATAACTTTGATTTGAATGAAGAAGGGATTCGGGTTCACCACAATCTCTTGGAGCGCACAGGAACGAAGAGCGATATCTACAACAAGCATCGTGGATCGATTGATGTTGAAACGCGCTATGGAGATATTAAAAATGTCACCATTGAGGACAATGTATTTGTAGCGCCATTTGATACAGGTGTGACCGATCACCTCAATCCAAATGGAGGTATCCTAAACCATGTCGAAGTCAGAAATAATCAAACCATGAGTCAACTCTCTCATTCAGCTCAAGGAGGACTATCTGCTCCTGCTTCAAAACCAGTTGTACAAGCCTTGAAGGTGAAAGAAAAACCCCTTCAAACAGGCGCAGTGAAAGTTCCCCTTCAACCATCGAAAGTTCAACCGTCTAAAAAACAAACCGGTCTGAATCTTAAACAAGCAAAGACAGTCACTAAAACAGTCAAACCTAACTATGTCTTAAAAGCAACAAATTCCAAGCAAAAGAGCTTTTTGAAAGCTCCGAGTGCTTTATTCCTTTACCGGATGATGGGGTTACGTCAAACGGTTTAAGAAGGATGGAAATCCTGGATACAATTCCAGGATTTTTTGCTTGCTGCTAGTCCTTCATTGACAGTGAGAAGGCATATCGGTATACTAGGTATAATCTAATGAGGAGGCCACCATAATGATTCGACCCGTTCAGCTCAGCGATGCAGCAGCTATCCGAGCGATTTACCAACCTTATGTGACAGAGACAGCCATTACCTTTGAGGTTGATGTGCCGACTGTCCAGGAATTTGAAAGTCGCATCATAAAAACGCTGACCCAATTTCCTTATTTGGTCGCAGAAGTGGATGGGAAAGTTGTGGGGTATGCCTATGCTTCGACCTATTATGCACGCGCTGCCTATGATTGGACCACTGAATTGTCTATTTATGTAGCAAAAGAAGCGCGTGGACAAGGGATCGGATCGGCCCTTTATACTGCCTTAGAAGAGGAGTTGCAAGCACGAGGCTACTTACGCTTTCTGGCTTGTATCGCAGTTCCGAACGAAGCGAGCATTTCCATGCATGAAAAGCGAGGGTATGTCCAAGTGGCTCATTTCCCAAAGATTGGCTATAAGTTTAACAAATGGCATGATATCGTCTGGATGCAAAAGACGATCGAAGGGCCGGTGAGAAAAATACAGTAGAAATCACGACATTTGTAAATCGCAATAGTTAATTATCCCTGACTTTTTCATAGGCTAAAATGATACTAATAAAATTACTGAAAGAGACCGGAAAGTTGTGATGGTCTCCCCTACATGAAAGGAGCCTTTATGACTGAAGAACAAAGTGCTAGGCTGTTACCTCAAAAGCCCTCCAGATGGGCCAAAATTCTACTTAACCGAAAGGTTCCCATTCTTCTGTTCTTCTTTCTGGAATTGGCCTTTCTTGTCTTTTCATATCTCAGTCTACAAGAGCATTTCCCATCCATTATCTTATGGGAACACTTGTTGAGTGTCTTTACCTTCTTTTACTTGCTCAATCGTTCCATGGATTCTCGTTCCAAACTGTCCTGGATGATTATCATTGCCCTCTTTCCAATTTTTGGGACGGCTCTGCTTTACTTTTCACTGGCTGATTTGGGTGTCAGACGCTTGAAGAAACGGCTTGAGGATGCTACAGTGCAGGTATCCGACTATCTAAGCACCGATCCAGAAGTTGCTGATTATTTATCCCAAAGTGATCGCCAATTACAGAAATTAGCTTATTTTTTGGAGCATAGTCCAGCACAGTTTCCTATCTATAGAAACACAGCGGTTACCTATTTTCCACTTGGAGATGACATGCTTCCAGCCTTGTTGGAGGATTTGAAAAAGGCGGAGCGTTATATCTTCATGGAATATTTCATTATTGATGAAGGAATCATGTGGGGCGAGATTTTAGCCATTTTAGAGGAGAAGGCCAAGGCAGGTCTTGATGTCCGTGTCATGTTTGATGGGATGAATGAGATGACTACCTTGTCCTACGATTATATTGAGCGACTACACAAGGTTGGGATTAAAGCTCAGGCCTTCTCACCAGTCAAACCCGTTCTATCAACCTATTACAATTACCGAGATCATCGAAAAATCACAGTGATTGATGGGCAGGTTGGTTATACTGGTGGCGTTAATATCGCTGATGAGTATGTCAATAAACGAGAACGCTTTGGCCATTGGAAGGATACGGCCCTTCGATTAGATGGTTCAGCAGTTCAAACACTAAAAGCTCTTTTTTTGACCATGTGGACAGTGACCGGAATAGAAGACAAAGCGGATATGGAGCGCTATCTACAAGAAAAACCTCAACAAAGAAAGAGCCAGGGCTTGGTTCTTCCTTATGGCAATTCACCATTGACTTATCATAAGGTGGCTGAGGATGTTTATCTTCATTTACTGAATACATCGACCGATTATGTTCACATCATGACGCCGTATCTGATCTTGGATGACGAATTGGTTAGAGCTATGACTTTCGCGGCCAAACGAGGAGTAGATGTTCGGATTATTATGCCAGGGATTCCAGATAAACAGTATGCCTTTGATATTGCGACGACCTATTTTAAAGTGCTCTTGGATGCTGGCGTCCGTATTTTCCGTTATACCCCAGGCTTTGTCCATGCTAAAGTTTATGTTTCTGATAGCCAACAAGCTGTTGTAGGAACCATTAATACAGACTACCGAAGTCTCTATCAAAATTTTGAAGATGGGGTCTATCTCTACAAAACTCTGGAAGTGCTAAAGATTGAAGAAGATTTTGAGAAAACCCAGGCTCTATCAGAGGAAGTCACTCTAGAAAGTTTATCTAAAATGCCTATGGCTCATCGTCTAGCTGGCTATCTCTTTTCTTTGATTGGACCTTTGATGTAAAAAAGGAGGAATCATATGGATACAAAAATTCTTTTGAAATTGTTAGAAGACCAAGCTGATCCAGCGAAACTCCCAGCAATGGAAGCTTATATGAAAAATAAATTCAGCTTTCTTGGGGTTCAAAAACCAATTCTCAAAAAGATTGAAAGAGATTTTTTTAAGCTTTTCATAAAGGATCCAATTGATTGGGCTTTTGTGGAAGAGTGTTGGCAGCAACCCTACCGTGAGTTCCAATATATTGCTATGGATTATCTGGATAAAAAGAAGAAGGAGCTTATACCTGAAGATTTTCCAAAGCTAAAGGAATTGGCTCAAACCAAATCATGGTGGGACAGTATAGATCAATTGGACCTTATCATCGGAGAGATTACTTTTCACTATCCAGAAACCAAGCAGGTTATGCTGGATTGGAGTAGGGATCAGGACTTTTGGTTGAGGCGGATTGCCATTGATCACCAGCTTATGAGGAAAGAAAAAACAGATACGGATTTGTTAGAAAAAGTGATCCTCAATAATCTAGGTCAAAGCGAGTTCTTTATAAATAAGGCAATCGGCTGGAGTTTACGCAATTATTCCAAGGTTAATCCGGATTGGGTAGGGGCCTTTATCGACCGCTATCGAGAGCAGTTATCTCCTTTGAGTATTCGAGAAGGAAGCAAGTACCTACCTTCTTGACAGTTTGTGGATGTTCATGGTAAACTAGATTTATGCGATGAGTCGATTGGCTCTTAGGAGCCTTTTGCGCTGAGGAGGTCTACATTCAATTGTAACGCAGGAGCGGACCTTGAACAGTTGTGTGAACCGGCGGTTCTCACCGAAAGGTGCCTCAAATCCTGGTCTTCGGATCAGGATTTTTTTGTACCTTCAAAGGACCGAAACTATTATAATACAGTTGCTACAAAGTTATGTTGGTGTTATAATATAGTAAAGTGCCTCGTGTCAGAAAGGAGTGGAGTTGATTGGGAGATTTCTATCATTCTAATGATTCAGCATCTACAGACTATTCGCAGAAAATTGAGGATCTTGAAAACTCCAAACAATTTCAGGATGCAATCGGATTGATCCGAGAACAGATGAAGAACAATCTTCAATGGAATGTTTTGCGATCTTTTGGTATTATTTGTGCCATACTGTCTCTCATTTTATTGCGTTTTGCAGCTATTCCTTTGATCCTTTTAGTGGTTGGTTTGTATTATTGGCCACAATATAAAAAAAGAAAAGCCTTGTTTGGGGATCGAATTCGTTCGAACGATGAAATCTATCTTGATGATATCTTGTCGCCTGTATTAAAGGAAGTTTTTCCTAAGGCTTCGATCAAAGAGGACGGTTCCATCCCTTCTGAAGCTCTCTCGCATTTATGTCCTCGGTCGACTGATTTTCTGTGTTTCAAAGAGCTATCATTTCATGATGACAAAGAGCTGACGGTGTCAAATCTCTATGCCCATCATACAGAGACTCGTTACCGGACATCTAATGGTCATACGAGGACGGAACATGTGGAAGTTACAGATTTCCTTGGACAAGTGTTCTCTTTATGTCTACCGATCAATTTCTCGGGTCATCTTCGGGTGGTTCCGACCAAGAAATCATTTCTTTTTAAGAGGGAGGTGAATGGGGTTTATCCTGGAGCCAGAGGAGATGAAGTTCAGATTGAAACCGAGGATATTCGCAATAACGAAAATTACAATATCTACTGCACGGATGAACTGTCTGCCCGTAAATTTCTCACCCCTAAGATGTTGGAATGGTTTGATCGACAAATTTCTCAAAATGCCATGTGTGTATTTTTGAAAGACAAGAAACTATTTATTTCTTTGTATACCGATCGCTATATCTTTCCGACGCCCCAAAAACCAGAAGATATTGATCAACTATCTTTGGTATCTGAATATCATAAATTATGCAGAGAACTAGCTTTAATTAAAGAAATAACAGCAATTTTTGAAGGAGAAGCATCATGAATCTCATTATCGGCTTAATCATATTTGTTGCCCTATTGGCTATTTGGTTTATTAGTGTAGGAAATCGTCTCAATCGCTATCTAGTGACCATTGAAGAATCAAAGAGAACGGTCGATATCGTTCTCGTAAAACGCTATGATACCATTTCGGAAATGCTAAAAGTAGCCAAAGCCTATGCCAAACATGAACAACAGATTTTCACTGATTTAGTTGCTTTACGTCAAGGAGCATCTATCCAAGAATCTAACCAAGTCATTACCAATCAAAATGATGTCTTGGCACAAATTCGTGCAGTCGGTGAAAACTATCCAGAGCTCTTGTCTTCTAACCAATTCTTGGCCTTGCAAAAGGAAATTGCTGACGAAAATGAAGATCTTGCTGCAGCGAAGCGAATTGTCAACAGTAATGTCAGCCACATTAATCAAGAAATTGTTTCATTTCCGGCGTCTATCGTAGCAGGTGTAAAGGGGATCCATCAAGTTCCATTTCTTGCTGAAGAAACACAAGGTAAGAAAGATTTAAGTGACTTGAACTATGACCTGAACTAAAGAGCTATTTATGATAAATAACCATCAACAATCCTGGTCTTAGAATCAGGATTTTTTCCTACTGTTGGTACTTTTCATTTATGCCAAAAAATTGTATAATAGTACAAATACTCAATTTTTAGAAAATTTTGAAAGAGGATTTACTATGGGATACACAGTTGCTGTTGTCGGTGCTACAGGTGCCGTTGGTGCTCAAATGATCAAAATGTTGGAAGAATCAACTCTTCCAATCGATAAAATTCGCTACCTTGCGTCAGCACGTTCTGCAGGAAAAGTCTTGCAATTTAAAGGGCAAGACGTGACCATCGAAGAAACGACTGAAGATGCTTTTGAAGGCGTTGATATTGCTCTTTTCTCAGCTGGTGGTTCAACATCTGCCAAATATGCACCTTATGCGGTGAAAGCAGGCGCAGTAGTGGTTGATAACACTTCTTATTTCCGTCAAAATCCGGATGTCCCATTGGTTGTTCCTGAAGTGAATGCACATGCGCTTGATGCTCACAACGGAATCATCTCTTGTCCAAACTGTTCAACCATTCAAATGATGGTGGCTCTTGAGCCCGTTCGTCAAAAATGGGGCTTGGACCGTATCATCGTGTCTACTTACCAAGCTGTATCAGGTGCCGGTATGGGAGCGATTCTTGAAACCCAACGTGAGTTGAAGGAAGTCTTGAATGATGGCGTGAATCCACGTGATGTCAAAGCTGAAATCTTGCCATGTGGTGGTGATAAAAAACACTACCCAATTGCTTTCAACGCTCTTCCACAAATCGACGTCTTCACAGAAAATGACTATACATACGAAGAAATGAAGATGACAAATGAAACCAAGAAAATCATGGAAGATGATAGCATTGCCGTTTCAGCAACTTGTGTGCGGATTCCAGTCTTGTCAGCACACTCAGAGTCAGTCTACATCGAAACAAAAGAAGTGGCACCAATTGACGAAGTGAAAGCTGCTATTGCAGAATTCCCAGGTGCAGTCCTTGAAGATGACGTTGCTCACCAAATCTACCCACAAGCGGTTAATGCGGTCGGTTCACGCGATACTTTCGTTGGACGGATTCGTAAAGACTTGGATGCTGAAAAAGGGATCCACATGTGGGTTGTTTCAGATAACCTTCTTAAAGGTGCCGCTTGGAACTCAGTCCAAATCGCAGAAACTCTTCACGAACGTGGACTCGTACGTCCAACAGCTGAATTGAAATTTGAGTTGAAGTAGGGAGCGAAACAGAAATCAGCAACTCGAAGAGTTTGATTTCTCCTTCGCTTTTATAATTTAAGGCTCAGGCTATAAAAGTCCACCGGACTTTTATACTCCCCCCGCACAGTTGATTAGGAAGTACGAATGTTGCAAACATGAGTAGTTCCAATCAACCACTGCGTCACGATTCAGAAATCTGCAACTCGAAGAGTTTGATTTCTTCCTCAGCTTTCTAACGAATCAACTTGTTTTATGAACAGATCATGAGGCAAAGGCAAGCAAGCCCCAGCCTCTTTCTTATATAGAGAAAGGTTTTTCTATGTCTTATAATGATTTAAAAGATTGTAAAATCATCACTGCATTTATCACCCCCTTCCATGAAGATGGAACCATTAATTTTGACGCTCTTCCTGACTTGATCGAGCACCTCTTGGCTCATCATACAGACGGGATTCTCTTAGCTGGAACGACTGCGGAAAGTCCAACTCTGACCCACGATGAGGAATTGCAACTCTTTGCGGCTGTTCAAAAGATTGTCAATGGTCGAGTTCCTTTGATCGCTGGTGTCGGAACCAATGAAACCCGTGACTCGATTGAGTTCGTTAAAGAAGTGGATGCTTTTGGTGGCTTTGCGGCAGGATTGGCTATCGTCCCATACTACAACAAACCATCTCAAGAAGGCATGTATCAACACTTTAAAGCGATTGCGGATGCATCTAATCTTCCGATTATTATCTACAATATTCCTGGACGCGTGGTAGTAGAAATGACACCTGAAACCATGCTTCGTTTGGCAGAACACCCAAATATCATTGGGGTCAAAGAGTGTACAACCCTAGCTAATATGGCCTATTTGATTGAACACAAGCCAGAAGAATTTCTCGTCTATACAGGGGAAGATGGAGATGCTTTCCATGCGATGAACCTTGGGGCTGATGGGGTGATCTCAGTGGCCTCTCATACAAATGGAGATGAAATGCATGAGATGTTCCAAGCCATTGAGCACAACGATATTAAAAAGGCTGCGGCTATCCAACGTCAGTTTATCCCTAAAGTCAATGCTCTCTTCTCATATCCGAGTCCAGCTCCTGTCAAAGCTGTCTTAAACTATATGGGCTTTGAAGCAGGACCAACTCGTTTGCCATTGGTGCCAGCACCAGCAGAAGAAGCGAAGCGCATCATCAAGGTTGTAGTAGATGGGGATTACCATGCATCTAAAGAGATCATTACGGGGGTCCTTCGTCCGGATTATTGATGTCTTAGATTCTTGACAAATCCCCTATTTATTAAGATAATAGAAGTATATTGATAATCAAGGAGAATAAGATGGAAGTCATTAAACGTAGTGGTGAAGTTGTAGAATTTGACCCAGATAAAATCTATCAAGCTGTTTTGAAGGCAGCACAAACAGTTTATGTCTTGACGGATGATCTTCGCCAAAACTTGGCGCAAGTGACCAAGAAAGTTGCCATGGATTTGGAAGAAGCTAAAGTGGAACGTGCGACGATCAGCATGATCCAGTCAATGGTTGAGCACCGCTTACTTGGTGCTGGTTATATTACCATTGCTGAACACTATATTTCTTATCGCTTGCAACGTGATTTGGAACGGAGTGGCTATGGAGACCACATCGCTGTGCATTTGCATTTTGAGCAAATTCGCTAGATTATAAACTAAGAAGTTACTTCGGTAGCTTCTTTTTAGTATATTTATTAATAACTGAGAATTGAAGAAAACATGGTATAATAGAAGAGATTGAACTGGAAAGGAATGGAGAACATGGCAACTATACAATGGTTTCCTGGACACATGTCCAAAGCTAGAAGACAAGTACAAGAAAATTTAAAATTAGTGGATTTTGTGACGGTTTTGGTAGATGCTCGTTTGCCCCTATCAAGCCAAAATCCTATGTTAACGAAAATTGTTGGTGATAAGCCTAAATTAATGATTTTGAACAAGGTAGACTTGGCAGATCCTGTGGCAACAAAAGAATGGCAGGACTATTTTGAGTCTCAAGGCATCAAAACCTTGGCTATCAACTCCAAAGAGCAGTCAACAGTCAAAAAAGTAACAGATGCTGCTAAGAGCTTGATGGCCGATAAAATTGCCCGTCAAAAGGAACGGGGGATTCAGATTGAAACCCTTCGCACCATGATCATCGGGATTCCTAATGCTGGGAAATCAACCTTGATGAACCGCTTAGCAGGGAAAAAGATTGCTGTTGTTGGGAATAAACCAGGGGTGACCAAGGGGCAACAGTGGTTGAAAACCAATAAAGACCTTGAAATTTTGGATACCCCAGGGATTCTCTGGCCTAAGTTTGAAGATGAAGAAGTGGCTCTAAAATTAGCTTTAACGGGTGCCATTAAGGACCAGTTATTGCCAATGGATGAGGTGACTATTTTTGGTCTTGAGTATTTTAAATCCCACTACCCAAAAGAGTTGCAAGAACGCTATAAGCAAATGAATTTAGAGCAGGAAGCTCCAGAAATCATCATGGAAATGACTCAACTCTTAGGCTTCCGTGATGATTACGATCGCTTTTACAGCTTGTTCGTCAAGGATGTACGTGATGGTCGTTTGGGTCGCTATACCCTTGATCGTGTAGGTGAAATAGATGCCAACGATTAAAGAAATCAAAGAGCGTTTGGCAACGATTGACGATCTAGATCATCCCTTATTTGAAGAATTGATCCTTGATGGTCGAGCGGGGGTTCAAGCAGCTATCAGCAAACGAAAACGCGAACTCCAAAAACAAGTGGACGAAGATTTGCGTTTGGAAAAAATGCTAGCCTATGAAAAAGAACTTTATACTCAAGGGATTCAGCTCATTGCAGGAGTGGATGAAGTGGGACGTGGTCCATTAGCGGGACCAGTTGTTGCAGCAGCCGTCATTCTGCCGAAAGCTTGTAAGATTCCCGGACTCAACGATAGTAAAAAGATTCCAAAATCCAAACACAAGGAAATCTATGAAGCTGTGCTCCAAAACGCCGTTGCGATCGGAATCGGCATCAAGGATAATCAAGTGATAGACCAGGTTAATATCTATGAAGCTACGAAGCTAGCCATGATGGAGGCCATTGGTCAGCTAGAGCCTCAACCCCAACATCTTTTGATTGATGCCATGAGGTTAGATCTTCCTATTTCCCAAACTAGTATCATCAAAGGGGATGCCAACTCCTTATCCATTGCTGCAGCATCCATCGTAGCCAAGGTGACTCGGGATCAGATGATGGAAGAGTTTGATCGAGAATATCCGGGTTATGATTTTGCTCAGAACGCTGGCTATGGGACGTCGAACCATCTGGCTGGCCTCGACCAACTGGGAGTGACCCCTATCCATCGGCGTTCGTTTGAACCCGTCAAATCAATGTGTGAGGATTAGGTTATGCTATTTACTATCGATATCGGAGGGACCTTTATAAAGTACGGTCTGATGGACGCAGACTATCAATTGGTTCATACAGACAAGATCCCAACACCACCTACGATTGAGGAGTTTTGGCAAGGATTAGAAGAAATCGTTACACCCGTAAGGGAAGAAATCGAGGGAATCGCCATTTCATGCCCTGGTGAGATCCAAAAGAGCCTTGGCTTTGTCTTTCGAGGTGGTCTCATTCCATATTTACGAGGCATTCCTCTAGCAAGTAGACTCGAACAAACATTTCAAGTACCCGTCACTGTTCTCAATGATGGAGAAGCCGCAGGTTTAGCGGAAGCAAGGCTTGGCAATCTAAAAGATTGTCCTTGCGGTGCGACCTTGGTCTTAGGGACAGGAGTCGGCCTCGCTCTTCTTTCGAATGGTGACCTATTGAGAGGATGGCAACTGACAGAATACATTCGGTCTATTGATAAGGCAGAAAGAACACCAGAAAATCGCCGCTTTCATCGCGAACTCTTTTTGCAAGGCATTTCCAATCTTTTGGAAAACACCGGTTCTGCTGTTCAATTTGTTGAGAAAGCTAGTCACATCTTGAACCTAGAAAAGGCAGATGGTATAGCTGTTTTCAAAGCTCTTGATCTAGGGGGCTATGAGGAGCTGATATCCTTGTTTCAGGAATATTGTCATGATATTGCAATTTTGATTTTTAATCTTCAATCATTGCTCCTGATTGAAAAAGTGACGATTGGCGGGGGCATTAGTAGTCAACCACTATTGATCGATGAGATCAGTCGACAATACCATGAGCTGCTCTCTCAAAAAGGGCATAAACAATTTGAGGCCTTGCCGATCCAAGCGGCTCGCTTCCATAATGAAAGCAACTTGATTGGTGCCGCATCTTACTTTTATTCTTCGACATATCAAAAAAAGTTCTAGAAATAGAGCTTTTTTCTTTTCTTTTTCGAATAAATAAGTGAGAGGAAGTAGAAGGTGACCATGGAGAAATTTGAAATCTTTAAATTAAAAGAAGCCGGTTTATCAAATGAGCAAGTCTTGAGAGTCTTGGACTACTGTAGGAAAGAGCAAGTCTTACCAAGCTTAGAAGAGATAGCGAGGATCGCTCGCTGTCGCAGTATCCTTCATTTTGTAGACAAATACCGGCAACTAGATGAAGACCATTTACACAAGGAGTTTGAACGGTTCCCATCTCTATCCATTTTTGATCCAGAATACCCTGAGGAATTGCTACAGATCTACAATCCTCCTGTACTCCTTTTTTACCAAGGGGATTTGCAACTGTTAAGCAAACCGAAGATTGCAGTTGTTGGAGCTCGAGAGACCACGCGAGAAGGGGTTCGTTCTGTAGAGAAGATAATTAAGGAACTTGGAAATGAACTGGTCATTGTTAGTGGACTTGCTAAGGGAATTGATGCGACAGCTCATTATGCCAGTATACGAAATGGTGGTAAGACCATCGGAGTGATTGGAACGGGACTGGATGTCTTTTATCCTAAAAGCAATCAGAGATTACAGTCCCATATGGGGGAACACCATCTGATCTTGAGCGAGTATGGTCCAGGGCAGGCACCACTTAAGTTTCATTTTCCTGAGAGAAATCGCATCATTGCTGGTCTCTGTCAGGCAGTGATTGTGGCAGAGGCGCGACTCCGTTCAGGCAGTTTGATTACTTGTGAGCGTGCTATGGAAGAAGGCCGAGACGTTTTCGCTATTCCAGGAAATATTTTAGATGGAAAATCTGCAGGCTGCCATCACCTAATTCAAGAAGGAGCAAAGCTTATCACATCAGGCCAGGACATTCTTGATGAATTGAAATACGAATTGTGATTTTCCTATAGGAGAAGTTCCTAGTTGACATCTTTCTTAAAATGTATTAAACTCAATGAGATTTATACAATACAGAGGGATAAAACGTGGTAACAAAAAAGAAAAGCAGTACAACCAAGAAAAATTTGGTGATTGTGGAGTCTCCTGCTAAGGCCAAAACAATCGAGAAATACCTTGGTCGTAACTACAAAGTCATGGCCAGTGTTGGCCATATTCGGGACCTGAAAAAATCTACGATGTCGATCGACTTCGACAATAACTATGAACCGGAGTATATCAATATTCGCGGAAAAGGTCCCTTGATCAATGATTTGAAAAAAGAAGCTAAAAAAGCCAAACAAGTCTTTCTCGCAAGTGACCCGGACCGAGAAGGAGAAGCTATTTCTTGGCATTTAGCGCATATTTTGAACTTGGATGCCAAAGAAAAAAACCGTGTGGTCTTTAACGAAATCACCAAGGATGCAGTTAAAAACGCCTTTAAAGAACCGCGCCAAATCGATATGGACTTGGTCGATGCCCAACAAGCACGTCGGGTCTTGGACCGGATTGTAGGGTATTCAATTTCGCCTATTCTTTGGAAAAAGGTTAAAAAAGGACTTTCTGCAGGGCGCGTGCAATCTGTTGCTCTCAAATTAATCATTGATCGCGAAAACGAAATTAATGATTTCAAACCGGAAGAATATTGGACCATTGATGGCGTCTTTAAAAAAGGGACCAAGCAATTCCAAGCCAGCTTCTATGGGATTGATGGCAAGAAGATGAAGCTCAACACCAATGAAGAGGTGAAAGCTGTTCTTGAACGCTTAGATGGCAAAGATTTTACCGTTGAAAAGGTGGAAAAGAAAGAACGTCGACGGAATGCGCCACTTCCATACACCACCTCTTCCATGCAGATGGATGCTGCAAATAAGATCAACTTCCGTACACGTAAGACCATGATGGTCGCCCAGCAGTTGTATGAAGGAATCAATATTGGCTCTGGTGTTCAAGGTTTGATTACCTATATGCGTACCGATTCTACACGGATCAGTCCAGTTGCGCAAAATGAGGCAGCTAACTTTATCGTAGATCGCTTTGGTGAGAAATATTCCAAGCATGGAAGCCGCGTGAAGAATGCTTCTGGTGCCCAAGATGCCCACGAAGCGATTCGTCCATCCAGTGTCTTCAATACACCTGAAAGCATTGCTAAATACTTGGATAAAGACCAACTCAAGCTCTACACCTTGATTTGGAACCGCTTTGTAGCTAGTCAAATGACTGCAGCTGTCTTTGATACCATGAATGTCCGTTTAGGTCAAAATGGGGTTCAGTATACGGCAAACGGAAGCCAAGTGAAGTTTGATGGTTATTTGGCGATTTATAACGACTCAGATAAGAACAAGATGTTGCCGGATATGGTAGAAGGCGATAGCGTTAAGCAAGTCAATAGCAAGCCTGAGCAACACTTTACCCAACCACCTGCTCGATATTCTGAAGCGACCTTGATTAAGACCTTAGAAGAAAATGGGGTTGGTCGTCCTTCAACCTATGCTCCGACGATTGAGACCATTCAAAAACGCTATTATGTGAAGCTGGTAGCCAAACGCTTTGAACCAACAGAGTTAGGGGAAATCGTTAATAAACTGATCGTTGAATTCTTCCCAGATATTGTCAACGTGACCTTCACAGCAGAGATGGAAGGTAAACTCGATGATGTCGAACTTGGAAAAGAAGAGTGGCAAAAAGTCATCGATGCTTTCTACAAACCATTTTCTAAAGAGGTCGCAAAGGCTGAAGAAGAGATGGAAAAAATCCAAATTAAAGACGAACCAGCTGGTTTTGATTGTGAAGTTTGTGGAAGCCCGATGGTGATTAAATTAGGACGTTTTGGAAAGTTCTATGCTTGTAGCAATTTCCCAGATTGTCGTCATACCCAGGCCATTGTCAAAGAAATCGGCGTGGAATGTCCTGACTGTCATCAGGGACAAATCATCGAGCGTAAAACCAAGCGCAACCGTATCTTCTATGGATGCAATCGCTATCCAGAGTGTGAATTTACCTCTTGGGATAAACCAATCGGTCGGGATTGTCCAAAATGTGGCCACTACTTAGTTGAGAAAAAAGTTCGTGGTGGCGGCAAACAAGTCGTATGTAGCAATGGCGACTACGAAGAAGAAAAAGTGAAATAAACTTTCAAATGATTCAATGTCTGTTATAACGGCAATTTTTATAAATGTCTGTTATAATAGACATTTTTTGTTATTTTCGTTATAATAGACATAAGGAGGTGGGCTTATGTATCTTGCTTTGATTGCAGATGTGATTGATTCCAAAATCGTACAAGAACGTTTTGACCTGCAAAAACAGTTAGAAAAAACACTTCAAAAGATCAATGAGCTTTTTAAAGGCTGCCTAGCATCGGCTTTTACCCTAACTTTGGGCGATGAGTTTCAGGCGCTTTTAAAAGTGGATGCTCCGATTTTTCAAATCATTGATACCCTGCGTTCAGAACTAAAGCCGACTCAACTTCGATTTGGTATCGGGCTTGGAGAAATTGTAACGGATATCGATCCCCTGCAAAGTATCGGTGCAGATGGGCCAGTCTATTGGAATGCTCGTGCAGCTATTAATCTGGTCCATCAGAAAAATGATTATGGCAACACCCAGATCTATTTTTTGAGCGGTAATGACAGCCAGGACTCATTGGTGAATGCGCTCATCGCTTCCGGAGAAGCCATACGTTCGGGTTGGCGAGAGAGTCAGGAAGAGATCCTACTTAATCTGCTAAAGAGATCTGTCTATAGTGAAAACTTTAGCCAGCAGGATTTGGCCCAATCGCTAGGGCTTAACCCGAGTGCCCTGTCCAAGCGCTTAAAGAGTAGCAGTATTCGCGTTTATTTACGGGGACGAGCAGCAGCACTAGCTTGTATTCAGAGCTTAGAGAAAGGAGAGGCCCATGAGCGGATTGACTAGTATCGTAACGAATCCATACTTGATCCTCTTGTTGATTTGTCATTTGTTATCGGATTATTATTTTCAAAGTCAGAAGATGGCGGATCGTAAGGATCAGGATAAGAAGGTTCTCGGGCTTCACATTCTATATGTAGCTCTGCCTCTGATCGTGGTTTCTCTCTGTCATCTGGACTTGTGGTGGATTTGCTTGGTCATTTTACTGACTCATGCTGGAATAGATTTCTTAAAACCGATCGTGCAGAAGCAACTGAAATTACCAACCGCATGGACCTTTGCCTTGGATCAAGTCTTGCATATTGGCATCTTGACGTGTCTAGTCCTTATGGGAGCGAAGAATGGGACGACCTATCTACCCTTGGACACTTTAAATCTGATCTTTTATGTCCTCCTAGTTGGGAAACCAAGCAATATTGCCTTTAAAATTCTGTTTGCCAAGTATCAACCCACCAGCAAGAAGAAAATGGATACGATCACTGGGGCTGGTTCCATGATTGGCTTTTTAGAGCGTTTGGTGATTGGCGCCTGTCTCGTCTATGGACAATTTGCTTCTATCGGCCTAGTATTTACGGCCAAATCCATCGCCCGCTACAATAAAATTTCGGAAAATCCAGCCTTTGCGGAGTATTACTTGATCGGGTCCTTATTCAGTATCCTATCAGCCCTCTTAGGAGCTTGGTTGTGTTTATAAGAAAATAAATAGTTAAAGTCTAGACAGGAAGGAAAAACCTCCCTGTCTTTTTACTTGGCTTTTTGGTATAATGGACCAAGTAGAAAATTAGAAAGATTTGTGGGTGTCTAACAGTCCAGTGGGGTGTTTTGATACCCAAAGAGGTATTAGTGTCATGTCTCAATCTTATATCAATGTGATCGGTGCGGGCCTTGCTGGCTCTGAAGCAGCTTACCAGATTGCCCAACAGGGAATTCCGGTCAAGCTTTATGAAATGCGGGGAGTGAAATCCACTCCGCAACACAAAACAGACAACTTTGCTGAGTTAGTGTGTTCCAACTCTCTTCGCGGGGATTCTCTCACCAATGCTGTTGGGCTACTCAAAGAAGAAATGCGCCGTCTGGGTTCTGTCATCCTTGAAGCAGCTGAAGCGACTCGTGTACCAGCCGGTGGAGCACTTGCTGTGGACCGAGAAGGTTTTGCTAGTCGAGTGACGGAGAAGGTGTCCCAACACCCGCTCATCGAAGTCATTCGTGATGAAATTACGGAATTGCCGACAGATGCCATTACAGTGGTCGCAACGGGGCCTCTAACTAGCGATGCCTTGGCAGAAAAGATCCATGCCCTCAATGGTGGCGACGGTTTCTATTTCTATGATGCAGCAGCTCCAATCATCGATGTCAATACTGTCGATATGGACAAGGTCTATCTCAAGTCACGCTATGACAAGGGAGAAGCAGCTTATCTCAACTGCCCAATGACCAAACAAGAATTTATGGATTTCCACGAGGCCTTGGTTAATGCAGAAGAAGCCCCACTCAACTCTTTTGAAAAAGAAAAGTATTTCGAAGGTTGTATGCCAATTGAAGTCATGGCCAAACGAGGCATCAAAACCATGCTCTATGGCCCTATGAAACCAGTTGGACTCGAGTATCCAGATGATTACAAAGGTCCACGTGATGGGGAGTTTAAGACACCCTATGCAGTTGTTCAGTTGCGCCAAGACAATGCGGCTGCCAGCCTCTACAATATCGTTGGTTTCCAAACTCACCTTAAATGGGGCGAACAAAAACGGGTCTTCCAAATGATTCCAGGTTTGGAAAATGCGGAGTTTGTGAGATACGGAGTCATGCACCGCAATTCTTACATGGATTCTCCAAATCTGCTGGAACAAACCTACCGTTCTAAGAAACAACCGAACCTCTTCTTTGCAGGTCAAATGACAGGTGTAGAAGGCTATGTTGAGTCAGCGGCCTCAGGTTTGGTAGCTGGAATCAATGCAGCTCGCCTTTTCAAAGGAGAAGAAGCAGCGATTTTCCCTGAAACGACAGCTATCGGAAGCCTGGCTCACTATATCACCCATGCTGACAGCAAGCATTTCCAACCCATGAATGTCAACTTCGGGATTATCAAAGAGCTAGAAGGACCACGCATTCGGGATAAAAAGGAACGTTATGAGAAAATTGCCGAACGTTCTTTACAAGATTTGGCTCAATTTATGGAAAAATAACCCAAGAAAGGAAAAAGTTTGGAGAAAATCCATACTTTTTCTTCTAAAAATGGTATAATGAATAAAATTTAGAATATAGAGAGTTTTCTGACAATGAACAAATCCTATTTTTATTTAGATATGAAGACACACGAGTTGAAAGTGCCTTATACCGGAAAACTCCGTCGTGTGCGAGTCTTATTACCTAAGAATTATGAAACGGATACAGATAGACGTTACCCTGTGGTTTATTTCCACGATGGGCAAAACGTTTTATATAGCAAGGAAGCTTATGCGGGTCATTCCTGGAAGGTGATTCCAGCCATTAAGCGGAATCCCGATATTAGTCGCATGATTGTCGTTGCGATCGATAATGATGGTTTCCAACGCATGAATGAATACTCTGCCTGGAAATACAAGGAATCTAATATTCCTGGAATGCAATTTGGTGGCAAGGGAGTTGAGTACGGCGAATTTGTCATGGAGGTGGTGAAACCTTTTATCGACCAAGAATACCGGACTCTTGCTGATCGAGAACATACGGCCATGATTGGATCTTCCTTGGGGGGAAATATTACCCAATTCTTGGGATTAGAGTACCAAGATCAAATCGGTTGTTTAGGGGTCTTTTCATCCGCTAACTGGCTACACCAAGATGCCTTCAATCATTATATTGAACGCAAAAAATTATATGCAGACCAACGGATCTACATCTATGTGGGGACTGAAGAGGCGGATGATACAGATAAAACTTTGATGGCAGGAAACATCAAGCAAGCCTATATCGATTCATCCCTTCGTTATTATCACGACGTCATCCAGCAAGGAGTGGAACTCAATCATATTGCCATTCGGATTCAATCTGGTGCTATTCACCACGAAGAAGCGTGGGCAGAGCACCTACCAGAATGCCTTCGCTTTTTGGCTGAAAATTGGGATTAATGGACTCAAAACAAATCAATAGAGAGAAAGAGGAAACTTATGAATATTGAACATTTAAGCCACTGGAGTGGCCAACTTAACCGTGAAATGTATGTTAATCGCTATGGACACGCAGGAATTCCTGTTGTGGTCTTTGCTTCATCAGGTGGAAGCCATAACGAGTACTATGACTTTGGTATGATTGATGCTTGTGCCCATTTTATCGAAGAAGGACGGGTTCAATTCTTCACTCTTTCGAGTGTGGATAGTGATAGCTGGCTTTGTGATTGGAAGAATCCTCACGATCGTGCTGAAATGCATCGTGCTTACGAGCGCTATGTGATTGAAGAAGCCATTCCTTTTATCAAACACAAAACAGGCTGGTTTGATCCGATGATGACAACTGGTTGCTCTATGGGGGCCTACCACGCGCTCAATTTCTTCTTGCAACATCCAGATGTCTTTAACAAAGTGATTGCTTTGAGTGGTGTCTATGACGCTCGTTTCTTTGTTGGTGACTTTGGAGGCGATGAAGCCATTTACCAAAACTCTCCATCTGATTATATTTGGAACCAAAATGATGGCTGGTTTATCGATCGTTATCGTCAGGCGGAAATCGTTGTTTGTACTGGTTTAGGAGCTTGGGAACAAGATGGACTTCCATCTTTCTACAAACTGAAAGAAGCCTTTGATCACAAAAATATTCCTGCATGGTTCGCTGAATGGGGACATGATGTCGCCCACGATTGGGAATGGTGGCGCAAACAAATGCCATATTTCCTAGGCCAAATGTATCTATAAGTAAAAAGGGAGGAGACCTCAATGAATTATATCGTTATTTCACCATATTACCCACAAAACTTCCAACAATTTACAATCGAACTAGCTAATAAAGGGATCACTGTCTTGGGAATTGGTCAAGAGCCATATGAACAGTTAGATGAGCCTTTGCGCAACAGTTTAACAGAATATTTCCGTGTTGAAAATTTGGAAAATCTGGATGAAGTGAAGCGTGCGGTTGCCTTTCTCTTTTACAAGCATGGACCAATCGATCGCATTGAATCTCATAATGAATACTGGTTGGAATTGGATGCGGCGCTTCGTGAGCAATTCAATGTCTTCGGCGCTAAGCCAAAAGATTTGAAGAAAACCAAGTTCAAATCAGAAATGAAGAAACTCTTCAAGAAAGCAGGTGTTCCTGTCGTTCCAGGCGCTGTTATTAAAAAAGAAAAAGACATTGATAAGGCTGTGAAGAAGATTGGGTTGCCATTGATTGCTAAGCCTGACAATGGGGTAGGAGCAGCAGCGACCTTCAAGATCGAAACGCCAGAAGATGTGGACCATTTCAAGGCTGAGTGGGATGGCCATACAGAGTACTTCTTTGAGAAATTTGTCACTTCTAGCGAGATTTGTACCTTTGATGGTCTAGTGGATCGTGACGGCAACATTGTCTTTTCAACTACCTTTGACTATGCACATACGCCACTCGATTTGATGCTCTACAAGATGGACAACTCTTATTATGTCCTTAAAGAAATGGATCCAAAATTGCGTCAATACGGGGAAGCCGTTGTCAAATCCTTTGGAATGAAAGAACGTTTCTTCCACATTGAGTTTTTCCGCGATGGGGATGACTATATTGCAATCGAGTACAATAATCGTCCAGCAGGTGGCTTTACGATCGATGTCTACAATTATGCTCATTCCATCGACTTGTACCGAGGTTATGCTGCCATCGTAGCAGGAGAACCTTTCCCAGCTTCTGAGTTTGAGCCCCTTTATTGCTTGGCAACTTCTCGTCGTGCCAATGCAGCTTATGCTCTTTCAGAGGAAGAAGTTCTGGCCAAATACCGTGATCAATTCCGTGTGAAGAAAGACATGCCAGCGGCCTTTGCGGAACTTCAGGGAGATTACCTCTATATGCTTACAACACCTAGTCGTGAAGAATTGGAACAAATGATTCATGACTTTGGCCAACGCCAATCATAAGATGACGACCGGTAGGATAGGATCCTATCGGTTTTTTATGTGACTATTGAATGAGATGGAAAAATCTAGAAGTTTGTGAAAAAACTAAATATTTCCTTTTGAAAGCTTATAGTTTCCATGATTATAGTGTTTAGGATTGTGAATTTTTCTGAGCATTATTTTTGACTGAGCTTTCATTTTTGGCTAGAATGAAAGTGAATGAATAAAAGCTAAGAAAGGCGAAATGATGGCAACATTAGACAAAAGTCTCTTATTGGAAATGTTCCGTAAAATGGAAGAAATCCGTCGCATGGACTTAAAAATTGCACAGTTAGTAAAAAAAGGGAAAGTGCCAGGAATGACGCACTTTTCTGTTGGGGAAGAAGCGGCTAACGTCGGAGCGATGTTGGCTTTGAACGATGATGATTTGCTGACATCTAACCACCGTGGACATGGACAAGCCATCGCTAAAGGAATCGATTTGAATGGCATGATGGCAGAAATCCTTGGTAAGTATACCGGTACTTGTAAAGGGAAGGGTGGCTCCATGCACATCGCCGACCTGGATGCAGGTAACCTTGGTGCCAACGGTATTGTTGGTGGTGGTATGGGGATTGCAGTAGGAGCTGCTCTTACTCAACAAATGCATAAGACTGGTAAGATTGTTGTCTGCTTCTTTGGGGACGGCGCAACCAACGAAGGTGTCTTCCACGAAGCAGTGAATATGGCTTCTATTTGGAATCTTCCGGTAATTTTCTACTGTATCAATAACGGTTATGGAATCTCTGCTGACATCAAAAAAATGACCAATGTCAAGCATATCCACGAGCGTAGTGCTGCTTACGGCATTCCTGGAATGTTTATTCCTGATGGAAACAACGTTATCGATGTCTATGAAGGATTCCAAAAAGCTGTTGAACACGTCCGCTCTGGTAAAGGTCCTGTCTTGATTGAAAGTGTCACTTATCGTTGGCTTGGTCACTCATCTTCAGACCCTGGTAAATACCGGACACGTGAAGAAGTAGAAGAATGGAAGAAGAAAGATCCAATCGAAAACCTTCGCAAGTATCTCCTTGAAAATGAGATTGCAAGCACAGAAGAATTGGATCGAATCCAAGAAGAAGTAAAAGAAGCAGTGGAAGCTTCGGTAAAATTTGCGGAAGAAAGCCCATTCCCTCCACTTGAATCAGCTTTCGAAGATATTTACGCAGACTAAGGGGAGTAGAGAATTATGGAAACTAAATTAATGTCTTTCCGCGATACCATTATCCTTGCTATGTCTGAGGAAATGCGTCGCGATGAAAATGTATTGTTGATGGGGGAAGATGTCGGAGTTTTCGGTGGAGACTTCGGAACTTCAGTAGGAATGCTTGAGGAATTCGGTCCAGAACGTGTCCGTGACTGTCCGATTTCTGAGGCTGCGATTTCAGGTGCAGCAGCAGGTGCAGCCATGACCGGACTTCGCCCAATCGTTGATATGACTTTCATGGATTTCTCTGTTATTGCCATGGATGCTATTGTCAACCAAGCTGCTAAGACTCGCTACATGTTTGGTGGGAAAGGTCAAGTACCAATGACCATTCGCTGTGCTGCTGGTAACGGAGTTGGATCTGCAGCTCAACACTCCCAATCCTTGGAATCATGGTTTACTCATATTCCTGGTTTGAAAGTTGTTGCTCCTGGAACTCCAGCAGATATGAAGGGACTGCTCAAGTCATCGATCCGTGATAACAACCCAGTAATCATTCTTGAGTATAAATCAGAATTCAACCAAAAAGGGGAAGTGCCAGTGGATCCAGACTATACGATTCCACTTGGTGTCGGAGAAATCAAACGCGAAGGAACTGACGTCACTGTCGTAACCTATGGAAAAATGCTTCGTCGTGTGATGCAGGCAGCTGAAGAATTGGCAGAAGAAGGCATCTCAGTAGAAGTAGTAGACCCACGTACTTTGGTCCCACTCGATAAAGAGATTATCATTAATTCTGTCAAGAAGACAGGAAAAGTAGTCCTTGTCAATGATGCCCACAAAACAAGTGGCTATATCGGTGAAATTTCAGCTATCATTTCTGAATCAGAAGCATTTGATTACTTGGATGCACCAATCCGACGTTGTGCGGGGGAAGATGTGCCAATGCCTTACGCACAAAATCTTGAGAATGCAATGATTCCAACAGTTGAAAGCATCAAAGAAGCCATTCGTAAAACGTACAATAAAGAATAATACATAACATAAATTATGTAATGTCATTTAAATTAGAGCACGGGCTAAAAGCTCGGAAAAAAGATAAATCTCCTTGACTTCATCGAAGTCTGCGTCGATTTCCTATTTTTCGGTCGCTTTTAAACGCCCTTAGTATCTTATAACTGAATCCGGACGGAGGACTGTGAAAAAAAGATAGATTTCCTTGTGTTCATCGAACACAGCGTCAATCTCCTATTTTTTCTTTCTCCTCTACGTCCTTGATATCTTATAATAGAATAGGAGAGGTCATGGCTGATGATAAGCTAAGAGCGACTCCTGCGGCTAGAAAGTTAGCGGATGATCTTGGGATCAACCTCTATGATGTTTCTGGTTCAGGCGCAAACGGTCGTGTCCACAAAGAAGACGTGGAAACCTATAAAGACACAAATGTGGTTCGCATTTCACCACTTGCAAAACGAATTGCTTTAGAACACAATATTGCTTGGCAAGAAATCCAAGGAACTGGTCATCGTGGCAAGATCATGAAGAAGGACGTCCTTGCTTTCCTTCCTGAAAATATCGAGAATGAGACCATTAAGTCACCGGCTCAAATCGAGAAGGTGGAGGAAGCTCCAGATAATGTGACACCTTATGGTGAGATCGAGCGGATTCCGATGACACCAATGCGGAAGGTGATCGCTCAACGGATGGTGGAATCTTACTTGACAGCACCAACCTTTACTTTGAACTATGACGTTGATATGTCTCAAATGTTGGCCCTTCGTAAGAAGGTATTGGATCCAATCATGGAAGCCACTGGCAAGAAAGTCACTGTAACAGATTTGCTTTCTCTAGCAGTGGTTAAGACCTTGATGAAACACCCATACATCAATGCGTCATTGACAGAAGATGGCAAAACCATCATTACTCATAACTATGTCAACTTAGCGATGGCAGTTGGGATGGACAATGGACTGATGACACCGGTTGTCTATAACGCAGAAAAAATGACTTTGTCAGAGTTGGTCGTAGCCTTCAAGGATGTTATCGGACGTACCTTGGATGGTAAGCTTGCTCCAAGTGAATTGCAAAACTCAACCTTTACCATCAGTAACTTGGGAATGTTTGGCGTTCAATCATTTGGACCAATCATCAACCAACCAAACTCTGCCATCCTTGGCGTTAGTGCAACGGTTGAAAAACCAGTGGTTGTGAATGGTGAAATTGTTATTCGTCCAATCATGAGCTTGGGCTTGACCATTGACCACCGTGTTGTCGATGGGATGGCTGGTGCCAAATTCATGAAAGACTTGAAAGCCTTGATTGAAGACCCGATTTCAATGTTGGTCTAATCAACGAGAGAGAATAGAAACAAGAAAAAGAGGAAAATAAAATGGCCTTAGAAGTAATTATGCCAAAAGCCGGCGTAGATATGACCGAAGGACAAATCGTTCAGTGGAATAAAAAAGTCGGCGAATTTGTAAAAGAAGGAGAAGTGCTCCTTGAAATCATGACAGACAAAGTCAGCATGGAATTGGAAGCAGAAGAAGACGGTTACTTGATCGCTATCCTGAAAGGAGACGGAGAAACTGTTCCTGTAACAGAAGTAATCGGTTACCTTGGTGAAGAAGGGGAAAATATCCCAACAGCCGGAGCTGCTGCACCAGAAGCAAGCCCAGCACCAGCTACAGCAAGTGCTTCAAACGATGACAATAAGAGCGATAACGCTTATGATATCATAGTGATCGGTGGGGGTCCTGCTGGTTACGTATCTGCTATTAAGGCAGCTCAATTAGGTGGTAAGGTTGCTCTCGTTGAGAAATCTGAACTTGGTGGAACGTGCTTGAACCGCGGATGTATCCCAACTAAGACTTACCTTCACAATGCTGAAATCATCGAAAATATCGGTCACGCTGCAAATCGTGGTATTGTGATTGAAAATCCTAACTTCACAGTGGATATGGACAAGGTTCTTGAAACCAAGAACAAGGTCGTAAATACCCTTGTTGGTGGGGTTGCGGGACTTCTTCGTAGCTACGGAGTGGATGTTCATAAAGGAATCGGTACCATCACCAAAGATAAGAATGTCTTGGTCAATGGTTCTGAATTGCTTGAAACGAAGAAAATCATCCTTGCCGGTGGTTCAAAAGTTAGCAAGATTAACGTTCCTGGTATGGAATCATCCCTTGTCATGACCAGTGACGATATTCTTGAAATGAATGAAGTCCCAGAAAGCCTCGTGATCATCGGTGGTGGGGTTGTTGGTATCGAACTTGGTCAAGCCTTCATGACCTTTGGTTCAAAAGTTACGGTTATCGAAATGATGGACCGCATCGTTCCAGCTATGGATGCGGAAGTATCTAAGAACCTTCGTTTGATCCTTGAACGCAAGGGTATGACCATCTTGACGGATACTAAATTGCAAGAAATCATTGAGGAAGATGGCAAACTCCGTATCAAGGTTGAAGGTAAAGATGATATCACCGCGAATAAAGCCCTTCTTTCAATCGGTCGTGTTCCAGACCTTGAAGGTATCGGAGATGTTGAATTTGAATTGGATCGTGGACGGATCAAGGTCAATGAATACATGGAAACGTCTGTTCCAGGTATCTATGCACCAGGTGATATCAATGGTACCAAGATGTTGGCCCACGCTGCCTTCCGTATGGGTGAAGTAGCGGCTGAAAATGCCCTTAAAGGGAACCACGCTGTTGCCAAATTGAACTTAACTCCTGCAGCTATCTACACACTTCCAGAAGTTGCGGCTGTTGGTTTGACAGAAGAACAAGCTCGTGAGAAATATGATGTCCAAATCGGTAAATTCAACTTTGCGGCTAACGGACGTGCCATTGCATCAGATGCGGCTCAAGGTTTTGTTAAGGTCATTGCAGACAAGAAATATGGTGAAGTTCTTGGGGTTCACATTATTGGTCCAGCAGCTGCTGAATTGATCAACGAAGCTTCTACTATCATTGAGATGGAAATCACTGTGGAAGAAATGCTCAAGACTATTCATGGTCACCCAACCTTCTCAGAAGTGATGTACGAAGCCTTTGCGGATGTACTCGGCTTGGCTGTTCACTCACCTAAGAAGAAATAATATTTGAAATGATAGAATGGCTGGACAGCAAATGCTGGACCAGTCTCTATCGTATATAAAGGAATCTTATGAAATACATTATTAATTATTCAAATGATACTGCTTTTAATATTGCTTTAGAAGAGTATGCTTTTAAGCACCTCTTGGATGAAGATCAAATCTTCCTTCTTTGGATTAACAAACCTTCTATCATTGTTGGTCGCCACCAAAATACTATCGAAGAAATCAACCGTGACTATGTTCGGGAGCATGGGATTGAAGTGGTTCGCCGGATCAGTGGTGGTGGGGCTGTTTATCACGATTTGAACAACCTCAACTACACCATCATTTCAAAAGAAGATGAAAACAAGGCCTTTGACTTCAAGAGCTTCTCAACTCCCGTGATCAACACCTTGGCTCAGCTTGGAGTGAAGGCTGAATTTACAGGTCGTAATGACTTAGAGATTGATGGCAAGAAATTCTGTGGAAATGCCCAAGCTTACATCAATGGTCGGATCATGCACCATGGTTGCCTTCTTTTTGACGTTGATTTGTCAGTCCTTGCCAATGCTCTCAAGGTGTCTAAAGACAAGTTTGAGTCCAAAGGGGTTAAATCAGTCCGTGCTCGTGTGACCAATATCATCGATGAGTTGCCAGAAAAAATCACGGTTGAAGAGTTCCGTGACTTGCTTTTGGACTACATGAAGAAAGAATACCCTGAGATGACAGAATATGTCTTCTCAGATGAAGAATTGGCTGAAATCAATCGTATCAAGGAAACCAAGTTCGGTACCTGGGACTGGAACTATGGAAAGTCTCCTGAATACAATGTCCGTCGTGGCACTAAATTCCCTAGCGGTAAGGTGGAAATCTTCGCAAACGTCATTGAATCCAAAATCCAAGACATCAAGATCTACGGTGACTTCTTCGGTATTGAAGACGTTGCAGCAGTAGAAGAGGTTCTTCGTGGCGTTAAATACGAACGTGAAGACGTCCTCAAAGCCCTTCGAACCATTAACCTAGGTCGTTACTTTGCAGGTATCACTGCAGAGGAAATCGCTGAAGCAGTGGTGGAATAAAGTAAAAGATATCCATTTAACATGGATATCTTTTATCTTAAACTTGATATTCGAAAACTATGAGTGTACAATATAGAGGAAATCTGAACAAAAAAGGGGATTAAATTCGATGATGAAAATTCCAGTGGAAAATCTTGGTCTATTTGAACAGTTAGATCGTATAGTAGTGGCTTTTTTTAGCAAACAACAACCTTCCAGTCCTTACGATTTAAATGTCAGTATTACACAAGAACACCTTGACCAGAAAAAGCAAGAGCTCGAACCATTAGGTTATCAAGCTGTCCAACTACCATTAGGAATGGCTTTAGATAATATCATCCAGCAACCTCATTATAAAAATTTAATCCTTGGCGGACTTGCTCCCGACGAAATTATAGTCAGTAAAGAAGAATTAATGCCTTTAAAAGATATTGTGGACAGTTTTTGTATTATGTACGCTGCAGCGAATAACAGACTGGAAAATAGTAAGGCTTATGAATTAATGAAAGATAAGACGGTTTATTTTATTGGTAAACTATTTACAGATTTTCCGAAGGCCGGAGATGAAATTGCTTATATGGGTATTGATAGAACAGCTAACGATGGTACGCCATATGAAGCTGTTAAATGCTTTTTAACAGAAGAGAGTGCAGAGAAGTACAATTGTGAAAAAAGACCCGTCACCCCTGCAAACTTGGCCTATCTAAAATCATTTTGGGGAAAACCAGTCATTATTGAGCCACACCGTAATTATTGGATCGAATTTTTATAGAAAGTATAAAAGAGCGGTAGACATTCAAAAAATCTATCGCTCTTTTTAAAACTAATATATTACATAATTTACGTTATGTAATTTTATAAACTATCCAAGGCATTTTTCTGCTCATCATTAACGATATGCGTGTACAAGTCAGTAACTTGTGTGCTGGCATGTCCCAGCTGGTGGCTGACCAAAACCTGTGATTTGGTTGCATCATAGAGACGCGTTGCTAATGTATGGCGTAGTTTATGGGGCGTCACTCGGACTTTGAAGTCTTCAGAATACTTGGCGACCATCTTTTCAACACTAGAAGCATCAATCCGGTTTGGAACACCTCGATACAAGGTTAAGAATAGGGCTGTATCAGTCTTTTCTGTCTTGTAACGTTTGTCTCGAATAGCGAGATATTGCTCTAGATAAGGCTTCGCAAAGGCAGCAACATTAACAGAATCTCGTTTTCCACCTTTTCGAGTGACGTCAATCACCATCATCTTAAGATTGAGGTCACGAAGGTCTAGGTTAACGGCTTCAGAGAGACGGACACCAGAGGCAAGAAGGAGTGCGATAATCGCTAAATCTCGTTCTTTATTCTTATTAAAGGAAGATAAGGCGCGATTTGAGAGTGTTTGAGGGTATTCCTGGTCGATATAGTTCAGGAAACCTTCTGTCTCATCACCTAAAAAGAGTTTTTGCTTGATATTTTCAGCTCGAGCCGCCAAGGTTTCTTTCTTTTTCTTGGTCGCAACCTTCTTCATGACATTACGGTAGAAATAAGGTTCCCCTTGCTCGTTTTCAACTTCCTCAGTCAAATACTTATAAAGGCTAGAAAGTGCCGAAAGGGTACGGTTAATGGTCGTTTGGGAAACCCCATTTTTCGTCGTATTGGCATTGAGCAGAGGACGTTCACGTAAGTAAAGAATAAAGGATTCCATGTCTTTCTTGGTCATGTGCTCCAGAACGTCTAAGGGAATATTAGCCATGGTGTCAGCATCTGATATGCCAGATTCCAAGACCCAGGTGAAAAATCGATCGTATTCCTTAAAGTATTCGTATAAGGTCGTAAAACTATATGGAACGGCCAGTTTTGATTGGTAATATTCTAAGACGTACCAAGGCATGACTTGTTTGAGTTTATCGATACGTTCTAATAAGATCTCGCGTTTCATGTTTTTCTCCAAATCTTTCTATACTAGTAGTATAGCATAGCCAGATATATTTTTCAAGAAAATTATAGTTTTTCGGAAAGATGTTATAGGGGTTATATAGGACTGTTTTGTATCCCTATCTATTACCAAAAATAACCAAAAAAATTTTTTAAGCTAATTACACTCAATTATGTACTTTATTTAAGTGAACACTGGAAATTTTTAAAGCCGTTCATCTTCTGTAAAATGTACTTTATTTAAGTGAAAACTAAAAATTTTTCAAATGTACATTTTGACAACAAAAAACACTCTATAATCAATTTAATGAACTTTAGAGTGTTTTTACTTTGTTTGATTTTAGTATTCTCTAGTATATCTTTAATCTAACAAAATGCTCCTGTTTTCTTCTTAAACCTTTGCAAATTGGGCAACTTATTAATGAGCGCTTTTTATACTTAATTTTTTCATTAATTTTAAGTTTGTATCGATGATTTGAGTTTTCCTTACATATCCACCATACATTAGTATTACTTAATTCAGTTATTTCAGTTGGATTTGCTAATAAAATATTATTAAGATAATCCTATTCTTTTAATATTTCTTGTAATGTGGTAGACTAGATATGAATTTTGATGGACGATAATTAGGTCAGACAAAAGGTTACATATGGAAAAATTAGTTTTTATCGGAATGCTAGTTTTCTTGGCAGTTGTGTTTATTGGAATATTGTTTTGGCTGCGTTATAGAATGGAGAACACCTTTGAGAACGGTGTTCCAGTGTACGATGCCCCAGCAAATAATCAGACTAGAACGAGTAAGCTAAGCGTAGGAGAGTATGCAGTGCACATAGTTTTAATACTAATTAGCGCTGTAATTGCCTTTAAGGTCATGGGCATGTTCCGTCATGGGGCGGCGCCAATTGGTGCTGCTATAATCACGCCTTCTATAATGGCGCTTTTCAATGCACGAAGGAGAACCGGGAAATCTTGGATAGGTATCGTTGCAGTGCTTATGATATTCGTGTTTTTGATGTTTGTATATATAATTATAGGTCTACCTGATAACGCACCTCCACTTAAAATTGACAGAACTGAAATTCATCTTACAGAGACTAAGATTTCGGATTTGATAGACCAGGGGTTTGAAATCTATGTGTCAAATGGTAGACATGATTATCCTAATTATAATGAGCTTTTGACAACGGGAAGCTATTCTAAATACCAAGGATCGGGGGTTAGCGTACCAAACGGCTTTAAGCCATATGACTCAGCAGTTACGCGATCGACTTATCTTCTTGTAAAGAAGAATGTAGTTCTCGGATGTATAGGTGTTTACGGAGATAAGAGGAAGAGTACGGAGCTGAAGGACTGTGTAGTTACGCAGGTTTGCTTCGATTCTGAATGCACAGCAGCTGCTAAAAAATATGGAATTCCATATAATATAGATGGTATAGATTTGCTAAAGAAGCTTGACGAAAACGAGTTCACGAAAGTATTTGGGAAAAAAATATGGCTGACTCCAAGCGAGCCAAGAGATGAATATTTGGGTCATTATGGCGTGCAGTGGGGAGCAGGTAACAATGAATTCTTTTGGAATCATTATTTTATGAATTTAGACCTTGATTCGAATAATGATATAGTTAATTTTAATTTTAGTTCTAATATTGCAGCAGAGCGATAGAAGAATTTGCAGGGATAATTAGGCAAAATGAAAAAGAAAAAAGTACTAAGTAAGACAAAGTATGCTATTTATCTTCTAGTGGTCCACCTTATATGCATACTTTTCACTATAAGCAAAATAGTGATACCTTCATGGGGTCACTGGTTAGAGACGACACGCTTTCTTTGGACAAGCATTCCTACCTATGTATGCGTGTTAATAGCCATTTTCCCAATAGTATGCTTTTGGCCATATTTGATTAGTGCAGATTTTAAGCCAGGTACATCAAAGACCTTGCTTGCTACTTTTGGTCTAATAGTAGGTAACGTGACTCTGATTTTGATATATACGACTATTTTGCACAAGGTATTATAGGTATAAAAGAATCCCTTTATAGGGATTTTTTGATTGCTTCAAGTAGCTCGTCATATTCTTCAAATGCTGGAACCTCAGGATGCTCCTTCTTGATTGATTCGGTGCTTCTAAACAAGAATCCTTGTGGGTGTCTCCTTGAAAGAAGTCGGTTTAACCGACGGTCAAGGCAGTTGATTTGGTTAGTCCAAATTATTCGGCAAGCCATAAATACTCAAATTTCTCCCAATAACATTGTCATCATAGATAGTTTCCCCTTATCACTTTGTCAACTAGTCCGTAACCATAGAGCACATGTTTTTAATGAACTAGCCGACATTGGTTACAATTCCTCTAAGCACCTTTGGGTCTATGGATTCAAAGTACATATGCTGGTCACCCTATCAGGCTATATTCTGAATTATGTTGTAACGCCTGCCTCAGTACATGATATTAGGGCAGTTGATGACTTACTAGAAAATTGTTCTCAATCCTATGTTTTAGCTGATTTAGCATATCTTAACTATGTACTCAGAGAACAGTTGAAACAGAAAAGTTACCATCTTTGGACGCCTTTACGTCAAAATATGGTAAGAGCTAAACAACATAATCATTGGAAACTAATGGCTATGAGACGGACTATTGAAACTCGATTTTCAGAACTTTGTGCTTTTTTGATGTCGAACAAACACTAGCTAGAGGCTTAACAGGATTGCAGTTGAGAATGGAGCAAATTGCACTGACTTATAATCTGAAATACTTTGAGATTAACTAGCACCACGAGTAAAAATCTATATCTTACTATCAATAAGACCAAGACCTTAAATGAGTAGCAAAAAATGTACAATTGAACCACTACTTCTTCTGCACCTATTAGAGTAAAAATGTACAAATCAATTCCTTAAATCAGATGATGTTATGAACTAGAAATATACAAAATAACACTTCAAAATAATGTACAAAATAAAAATAAAGTACACTCCTTAAAGAATGTACTTTATGCTTCTAATTCAGTTGTATCAATTGTTTAGCTCATGTTAAGTCAATTGTACATAAACTTTTAGTTTTACTAAAAACTAAAAATTTTTCAAATGTACATTCATACAAAAACACGGCTCATGAATCATGGCCGTGTTATGTTTTACTTAAGCTAGTTAGCTAGTTCTCTTAGTTAATATTTACTTACCTTTTATTTGCTTTAATTCCTTTATCTCTTTTAGA
>NZ_JACLQU010000019.1 GCF_016648855.1 Streptococcus parasanguinis | reverse complement strand
CCTACTCAACTGTGCGGAGGTGGGACGACGAAATCGAATTCTAACGAATGACCGATTTCTGTCCCACTCTCTTTTTGTTTGCATTGAAAAAAGTGGCGAAATGGTATATGATAAACGTGTAAGGTTTCCCAAATAGGAGGTGTTCCAGATGGACTTTCGTTTAGATCAAAGTTTAGTAGCTCTTGGTATTGATACAGTTGTGGTCGGAATTGCTAGAAATGTGGATCCTCAAGCAGTTTTGCCCCCTTCTTTTCTTGAAAAGAAGAAAGAGCTTGAACAATGGGCGCTCCAGTGTCAGACAGAAGAAGTAGTGGCATCTCCTGTCATCAAAGGGTATACAGACCTCTTGCAAAAAGTAGGGCGTAGCATCAAGAAAAATCCCCCAACAGTCCTAGCTCTTATCCGAAACATCCAGCATCGAGGAGCTCTTCCTCAGATCAATAGCATCATCGATATCTATAATGTCGAATCTCTGAAGTCCTTTCTCGCAATTGGAGGACATGACCTAGATAAGATTGAGGGACCGATTGAATTTACAGTGAGTCAAAGAGACGATCTCTTCCTCCCTATCCTTTCTAGTGAAAAACATGTCGCACCGACAGATCCTGTCTACCGGGATCAAAAAGGAGTTCTGGCTTGGTTGGATGTACGCGATAGTGACCATTACAAATTTGAGGAGACTACGCAAAACGCCCTCTTTGTCATCCAAGGAAATACCGAGACGTCAGTCGAGATGCGTTTAGAAGCGCTAGAACGAATCCACAAGGACCTTGCTCTTTGCATGCCTCAGCTTCAATTTGAGAAATTTCTCGTCACACAAAATGGAGTGGAAAAGGTCGTGTAAACAGCGAAAATTATTTTCATGAAATTTTCAATTTGACAAAGTAGACCATTTGCGGTAAGATATTGTTCGGGCACCTCATTTTGAGGTCGGAGCTCCCTAAGGATTAGGGAGCTATTTTTGTTTTTTCTGCAAAGAGGAATGGCCTCTACAACATTAGAAGAAGAGGAAAGCACATGTCAACAAAATATATTTTTGTCACGGGTGGTGTCGTATCATCCATCGGGAAAGGGATTGTCGCAGCAAGTCTTGGTCGCTTGCTCAAAAATCGTGGATTGAAAGTGACCATCCAAAAATTTGACCCTTATATCAATATTGACCCAGGGACGATGAGTCCTTACCAACACGGGGAAGTATTTGTCACAGACGATGGAGCAGAGACAGACTTGGACCTTGGTCACTATGAACGCTTCATTGATATCAATCTGAATAAGTACTCAAATGTGACAACAGGGAAAATTTATAGCGAAGTCCTTCGCAAGGAACGTCGTGGAGAATACTTGGGTGCGACTGTACAGGTGATTCCTCATATTACAGATGCTTTGAAAGAAAAGATCAAACGAGCAGCGACAACGACGGATTCAGATGTCATCATCACAGAAGTCGGGGGAACAGTTGGAGACATTGAGTCCCTTCCATTCCTTGAAGCTCTTCGTCAAATGAAGGCAGATGTTGGTGCTGAAAACGTTATGTACATCCACACCACTCTTCTTCCTTACTTGAAAGCTGCGGGAGAAATGAAAACCAAGCCGACGCAACACTCTGTGAAAGAATTGCGTGGTCTTGGAATTCAACCAAATATGTTGGTCATCCGTACAGAAAAACCAGCTGGTCAAGGAATTAAGAACAAGTTGGCTCAATTCTGTGATGTGGCACCAGAAGCTGTCATCGAGTCACTTGATGTGGAACATTTGTACCAAATCCCATTGAACTTGCAAGCACAAAATATGGACCAAATCGTTTGTGACCATTTGAAATTGGATGTTCCTGCAGCAGATATGACAGAATGGTCTGCAATGGTCGACAAGGTCATGAACCTCAAGAAGCAGGTCAAGATTTCCTTGGTTGGAAAATACGTAGAATTGCAAGATGCCTACATTTCTGTCGTTGAGGCCTTGAAGCACTCAGGGTATGCCAATGATGCAGAGGTCAAGATTAATTGGGTCAATGCCAATGATGTGACAGCTGAAAATGTGGCAGAACTCCTTGGAGATGCGGATGGGATCATTGTCCCAGGTGGTTTTGGTCAACGGGGAACAGAAGGAAAAATTCAAGCCATCAAGTATGCGCGTGAACAAGACGTCCCAATGTTGGGTGTCTGCTTGGGTATGCAGTTAACCTGTATCGAATTTGCCCGTCACGTTTTAGGCTTGGAAGGGGCCAATTCATCCGAATTGGATCCAGAAACCAAGTATCCAATTATCGATATCATGCGGGACCAAATTGATGTGGAAGACATGGGAGGAACGCTCCGTCTCGGTCTTTACCCATCTAAACTCAAACGAGGATCAAAAGCAGCCGCTGCCTATGACAATCAAGAAGTGGTACAACGTCGCCACCGTCACCGTTATGAGTTTAACAATGCTTTCCGTGAACAGTTCGAAGAAGCAGGATTTGTCTTCTCAGGCGTTTCACCAGACAACCGTTTGGTCGAAATCGTTGAAATCCCAGAAAACAAATTCTTTGTTGCTTGCCAATACCACCCAGAATTGTCAAGCCGTCCAAACCGCCCAGAAGGACTTTACACAGCCTTTATCACAGCGGCAGTTGAAAACCACGATAGCAAATAAAAATCAAGGGATCAGGTCGAAAAACCTGATCCCTTTTTGTGAAAAAATGACAAACTCTGAAAAAACTTTGAAAAAATTCTTGACAAAAAAGTTGTTGATTGATATACTAGTAAAGTACTCAATCGCGGGGATGGCGGAATTGGCAGACGCGCAGGACTAAGGATCCTGTGACCGCTTTAGGTCGTGAGGGTTCAAGTCCCTCTCTCCGCATCGGATAATCAAGATAGCTTCGGCTATCTTTTTTTGTTTTCAAATATCTTTGTGGTAGAATAGGTGTGAGATGAGGTGAGAACATGAAGAAGAAGTATCTGGTTTTGGTCGATGGCCTCTTTGCACTATTGGGAAGTGCCATTAATTTTTTCGGTCCTATCCTGATTTTAGCGATGGGGATAGGCGCATACAAGGATACTTTTAGATATTTTATCGCCTTAAACATATGGAATGTTTTCATTTTTTTAGTGGCGATTGCTTCTAAGTATCTGCTCAGAGATGAAAAAAGAATCAAAAAATGGATTCTTTATCTTTTTCTGATAGCGGGCAGTATTCTCTTTCTTGCCTCAATCCTTGCTGTGTGTGAGAATATTCCCTTTCTTGAGGGATTGGTAAATGGACTTCTTGGGAAAATGTTTACCGACAGTCAGTTATTTGCTGCTTATTTCTATTCTCAATGGGTTGTAGCAGTACTCCTTGTGATTTGCGGGATCGCCTTTCTCCTTTCGCTAAAAAATTTTAAAGAAGAGAATTGAGAGTGGGACAGAAATCGGTAATTCGTTAGAATTCGATTTCGTCGTCCCACCTCCGCACAGTTGAGTAGGGCTGTAAAAGCTGATGAAATCAGCGTAGTAGAGCCCACTCAACCACTGCGTCTTGCTAGACAATCCAAAAATAATTAAGAGGCTAGGACTTTTGTCCCAGCCTCTTTTCCTTATTTGCTAGGGTGAAAGCCTTAGGAGATAGGAGATTCCGCCCTAATTATCATAAGAAAGTGCTTAAAGACACAGGAAAAGCTAGCAATTTCATCTAAAAAGTGATAAAATAAACAATGTAAGTGGGATCAATCCCACAAAAATTTATAGGAGGCCTATGACAAATGGCAATCGTTTCAGCAGAAAAATTTGTCCAAGCAGCTCGTGACAACGGTTATGCAGTTGGTGGATTTAACACAAACAACCTTGAGTGGACTCAAGCTATCTTGCGTGCAGCAGAAGCTAAGAAAGCTCCAGTACTTATCCAAACTTCTATGGGTGCTGCTAAATACATGGGTGGTTACAAAGTATGTAAAGCCCTTATTGAAAACCTTGTAGAATCAATGGGTATCACTGTACCAGTTGCTATTCACCTTGACCATGGTCACTACGACGATGCTCTTGAATGTATCGAAGCTGGTTACACTTCAATCATGTTTGACGGTTCACACCTTCCAGTTGAAGAAAACCTTAAATTGGCGAAAGATGTCGTTGAAAAAGCTCATGCTAAAGGTATCTCAGTAGAAGCTGAAGTTGGTACTATCGGTGGTGAAGAAGACGGTATCATCGGTGACGGTGAATTGGCACCAATCGAAGATGCTAAAGCAATGGTTGCTACAGGAATCGACTTCTTGGCTGCAGGTATCGGTAACATCCACGGTCCTTACCCAGCAAACTGGAAAGGTCTTCACCTTGACCACTTGCAAAAATTGACTGAAGCTGTTCCAGGATTCCCAATCGTATTGCACGGTGGATCAGGTATCCCTGACGATCAAATCCAAGCAGCTATCAAACTTGGTGTTGCAAAAGTTAACGTTAACACTGAATGCCAAATCGCATTTGCAAATGCTACTCGTCAATTCGTACGTGAATACGATGCAAACGAAGCAGAATACGACAAGAAGAAACTCTTCGACCCACGTAAATTCTTGAAACCAGGTTTCGAAGCAATTACTGCAGCTGTTGAAGAACGTATCGACGTATTCGGTTCAGAAGGCAAAGCTTAATTAAAAACAGGAAAGCAAGGTCCCATGTGGATCTTGTTTTTTTGTATGGGAAAGGTTGCTTCCAGAGGTTAATTTTTGTACAATATGGCTATGAAAAAATTCAAACTGTGGAGCTGGATCGTTTGTGGCTTTCTCCTGCTCTTTTTAGGTGCTACATTTGTTTTTCATCAATTCAGTTTACGAAATGAAAGTAAGCTTCTCACACCCATTGGTAAACAAGTTACAGTCAATGGACATCGAATGAATGTCTCTGTTAAAGGAGAAGGATCTGAAACAATCGTTTTTCTTTCCGGTGCAGGTATCGCCTCTCCTATTTTAGACTTTAAGAATCTATCAGATTCCCTATCCAAAAAATACAAAGTTGTTGTCGTGGAGCGAGCAGGATATGGTTTTAGTGAAGATAGTGATCGTTCAAGAGATGTGATGGAGGTCCTTTCTGAGACCCGTCAAGCTTTGGCGCAAGCTCATGTTTCAGGTCCTTATGTGATTATTTCGCATTCTATGGCTAGTTTAGAGAGTCTTGCTTGGCAAGAGAAATATCCAAATGAAGTGAAGGCTTTGATTGGTCTGGATTGGGCCTTGCCAGCGAGTTATGAAGATTTAAAGGATAATCAGGCCTTGCTTACTGTGGCCTATTGGAGCAGTAAGATTGGCTTATTACGCTATTTCCCTGAGTCCTTTTATATAAAAAATCCAACTCTGACTGAAACTGAACGACAACAATATAAATTACTAGCATATAAGCAGTTGATGTCACAAGCCATGCTTCATGAATCCCGTTTGGCAAAGGAAAATGCCAAGAAAGTTCCATCTAGCATTAATCCGAAAATTCCAGCCTTACTCCTGGTTTCTAACGGTGAAGGCACGACCTTTAGCCAATCAGAGTGGCAACGTTATGCAGAGAGATTTGCAAGCGACCAGTCTAATGTTCAAGTCGACTATATGGATGCGCCTCACGACCTCTATCATTATCAAAGCGATGCTATTGTTTCTCGTATTAAAGAATTTTTAGAGAATAATTGAGGGCTTAAAAATCCATTGAGACTGATGATAATAATTAAATGCTGAAGGATTAACAGTAGAATCGTTAATTTTCTCGATTAAAAAAATTCTTTTTCTTAACAATAAGCCTGCCCCTAAGGGCAGGTTTTTTGGTGTTTTAAGGAAACTATTAAACCAGAATTTCTGACTCAAAAGCATTATTTCAAGAGAGAAATTTCTAATTTCATAATCTATAAGCAAACGCTTGCATTCTTTTTTTTATTGGATTATAATAGGTTGGTATAAAGCCTTCTGTAATAATATTGAGTAAGTGTAGAAAGTAAGGATTTAGAATATTTGTAGTCAAAAATACAATGTTGCTTCTTACGATAGGGAGATAGATATGGCAATGATAGAAGTGCAACATCTTCGGAAAAATTTTGTGAAGACAGTTAAGGAGCCGGGGTTAAAGGGAGCCTTGCGCTCCTTTATTCATCCTGAAAAGCAGACCTTTGAAGCCGTCAAGGATTTAACTTTTGAAGTTCCAAAAGGGCAGATTCTAGGATTTATAGGGGCAAATGGTGCTGGGAAGTCAACCACCATCAAAATGCTGACAGGAATTTTGAAGCCCACATCTGGCTTTTGTCGGATTAACGGCAAGATTCCCCAGGATAATCGCCAAGATTATGTCAAGGATATTGGAGTCGTTTTCGGACAACGCACCCAGCTATGGTGGGATTTGGCTTTGCAAGAGACCTACACGGTTTTGAAAGAGATCTATGATGTACCGGACTTGCTTTTCCATAAGCGCATGGACTTTTTGAATGAAGTTTTGGATTTGAAGGAATTTATCAAGGATCCTGTGCGGACTCTTTCATTAGGTCAACGGATGCGGGCGGATATTGCGGCTTCCTTGCTTCACAATCCCAAAGTTCTCTTTTTAGATGAACCGACTATTGGTTTGGATGTGTCGGTCAAGGACAACATTCGTCGGGCCATTACCCAGATTAATCAGGAGGAAGAGACAACTATTCTCTTGACTACTCATGATTTGAGTGATATTGAGCAACTCTGTGATCGGATTTTTATGATTGATAAGGGGCAAGAGATTTTTGATGGAACGGTTAGCCAGCTCAAGGAGACCTTTGGAAAGATGAAGACTCTCTCCTTTGACCTGACGCCAGGTCAAAATCATCTCGTCTCTCATTATGAGGGCTTGCCTGATATGTCCATTGATAGACAAGGAAATACTCTCAATATTGAATTCGATAGTTCCCGCTACCAGTCGGCCGATATTATCAAGCAAACCTTATCTGATTTTGAGGTCCGTGATTTGAAGATGGTAGATACGGATATTGAAGATATTATCCGTCGCTTCTATCGAAAGGAGCTCTAAGATGGTCAAATTGTGGAGACGTTATAAACCCTTTATCAATGCAGGGATTCAGGAGTTGATTAGCTATCGAGTCAACTTTATTCTTTATCGGATTGGCGATGTCATGGGTGCTTTTGTGGCCTTTTATCTCTGGAAGGCTGTCTTTGATTCCTCCCAGGAGCCTTTGATTCAGGGCTTCAGTATGGCGGATATCACCCTCTACATCATCATGAGTTTTGTGACTAATCTTCTGACTAGGTCGGATTCTTCCTTTATGATTGGTGATGAGGTCAAGGATGGTTCCATTATCATGCGCTTGTTGCGACCAGTGCATTTTGCGGCTTCTTACCTCTTTACGGAGCTTGGTTCCAAGTGGTTGATTTTTATCTCTGTTGGACTGCCATTTTTAAGTGTCATTGTTTTGATGAAAATCTTATCTGGGCAAGGGATTGTAGAAGTGCTGGGACTAACTACCCTTTATCTTTTTAGCTTAACGCTGGCCTATCTGATTAACTTTTTCTTCAATATCTGCTTTGGATTTTCAGCCTTTGTATTTAAAAATCTTTGGGGTTCCAACCTACTTAAGACTTCCATAGTGGCCTTTATGTCTGGGAGTTTGATTCCCTTGGCTTTCTTTCCAAAGATCATTTCAGATATTCTGTCCTTCTTACCTTTCTCATCCTTAATTTACACTCCGGTCATGATTATTGTTGGGAAATACGATGCTAGTCAGATTCTTCAAGCACTTTTGCTTCAGCTTTTCTGGCTTATAGTGATGGTGGGCTTGTCTCAGTTGATTTGGAAACGAGTCCAGTCATTTATCACTATTCAGGGAGGTTAGTATGAAAAAATATCAACGCATGCATCTGATTTTTATCAGACAGTACATCAAGCAAATCATGGAATACAAGGTAGATTTTGTGGTTGGTGTGTTGGGAGTCTTTCTGACTCAAGGCCTGAACCTCTTGTTTCTCAATGTCATCTTTCAACACATTCCCTCCCTAGAAGGTTGGACTTTTCAAGAAATTGCCTTTATCTACGGATTTTCCTTAATTCCAAAGGGACTAGATCATCTCTTTTTTGACAATCTCTGGGCTTTAGGTCAACGACTAGTTCGAAAAGGGGAGTTTGACAAGTATCTGACTCGTCCTATCAATCCTCTCTTTCACATCCTCGTTGAGACCTTTCAGATTGATGCCTTGGGTGAACTTTTGGTCGGTGGAATTTTACTAGCGACAACGGCGACTAGCATTGCTTGGACTCTTCCAAAAATCCTGATTTTTCTAGTTTGTATTCCTTTTGCGACCTTGATTTATACTTCCTTGAAAATTGCTACAGCCAGCATCGCTTTTTGGACCAAGCAGTCAGGTGCCATGATTTACATTTTCTATATGTTTAATGATTTTGCCAAGTATCCTATTTCTATTTACAATTCGCTCCTTCGTTGGTTAATTAGCTTTATTGTACCTTTCGCCTTTACGGCCTACTATCCTGCCAGCTATTTCTTGCAGGACAAGGATGGACTCTTTAATATTGGTGGTTTGATTCTGATTTCCCTTGTTTTCTTTGTTATTTCCCTCAAACTTTGGGACAGGGGATTGGATGCCTACGAAAGTGCTGGTTCGTAAGAGGTCAAGTAAGACTAAAATCAAGAAAGGAACTTATGATGTTTGTAATTAAAGAAGTCAAGGGTGAAGATCAAAAAATGGCAGTTGTCGCTGAGATTTTAAGGGATTTGCCAGAATGGTTTGGAATACCAGAAAGCACGCAAGCCTACATTGAAGGAGCTAAGGATTTACGAGTTTGGGCTGCTTATCAAGAAAGTGATGTAGTAGGGTTTATAAGTTTATCATATTCGAGTGAAGATTGTGCTGAAATTGACTGTCTAGGCGTGAAAAAATCATTCCAAGGTCAAGGAATTGGAAGGGAATTAATTACGACTATAGAAAGAGAAGCAGTCAAACAAGTGGACTACCTACAGGTCAAAACAGTGGCAGAAGGTTCTAATAAGAACTACGATCGAACCAATGTCTTTTATCGTAGTGTTGGATTTAAAAAGTTAGAGATTTTTCCATCTTTATGGGATCCACAGAATCCATGTCAGATTCTGATTAAAAAGATCAACTAAAAGTGCTTGACATCCGCTATCAGAGTGCTATACTAAGAAGGTAATCGCCGATTTAGCTCAGTTGGTAGAGCAACGCACTCGTAACGCGTAGGTCACAGGTTCGATCCCTGCAATCGGCATAGGAAGAAACTGCTTTAAAGGAGCGAGACGACGAATGATGGTGATCACATATTCGTTCGGTCTCGCTCCTTTTTTGACCGCATAGGCGCCATTTTTGACCACTTAGTCAAAAGTCCTTGTCGCCGTTGGGGCTCTCTGCTATCATAGAATCATCAAAGGAAGAAACACTTCCGAATATTGAAAACGAGGTATATGATGATGAAAAAATTACTTGGACTTGGATTGATTCTTGCTGCTCTTGCGGTTGTCACAATGGGAATGGTTGGCTTTCCAAAGATCGATGTGAATATCTGGCCTATGTTCCCTGTTCTCTTATTTGCTTTCTTTACACTTGAAAATCTCTTGAAAAAAGATTACAAGGCAAGTGTTATCTGCGCCTTGATCGCATTTATGATCGCAAATGCGATTTACGATCTCCTGCCGGTTTCAAATGGTCTGGTCATCACAGCGGGTGTGCTCGCTTGCGTGGGTCTTAGTTTTCTTTTACCGGATAAAAATAGCGACAAATAAAGGAAGGCTGGTCACTTGATCAGCTTTTTACTTCTCAAAAATGACCTCTTGATGGGGAAAACGTGCCACTTACTGAAAAGCCCTTGTTTTGTTTTCAACAGCTGTTATAATGGTACTATCAAAACGTTGGGAAAGGAGTTTTATGAAAGTTAGAATCGAATTGGATCCATCTATGGACGAGCCTGAGATCTTGATTCGAGCTCCGCGCTTGACCCCGGAGTTGACCCAGCTGCAAGAGAGAATCCTCGAACAAAAGGTTGCTCCTTTGGCCTTTTACAAGGATCGAAGTGAGTATTTTCTGGATGTGGCATCGATCCTCTTTTTTGAGACGGACGGGGAGAAGATTTTTGGTCACACCAAGGACGAGGCCTATGAGGTTAAGCAGAAGCTCTATGAGTTGGAGGAGCTGCTTCCCATCGCCTTTTGTCGGATATCCAAATCCACCATTGTCAACGCAAAGCAGATCTATTCTCTAGAAAAGTCTTTTTCAGGAACCAGCACGGTCAATTTCTATCAGACCCATAAGCAGGTTCACGTATCCAGACGCTACTATCAACTCTTAAAAGAACGACTAAATGAAATGAGGTAATATCATGAGAAAAAAATTAATCGGAGTATTCTTAATCCTTTTAGCAGCCTTAATCCTCTTACAAGGCTATTTTGTAAAATGGGACATTAGCATCTGGACCTTAGCTTGGGTCACCTTGCTTGCAGTCCTATCCCTCTCAAGTTTCTTAAAACGCCATTTTGGTTGGGGCTTCATCTATGGACTTTTAGCCCTCTTTTGTCTCAATGGGCAATACCATTTCCTTCCGGTGTCCAATTCGGTTGTCATCCTTTCCTCAATTCTCGCTGTGATTGGGCTCAACATTTTGTTTAAACCCTCTAAGAAAACAAAAGCCCGCCTAGCTTCCTATTCTACTGGGTCCATGAGTAAGTCGGATGGCAATGACATTGATGTCACTTTTTCAACAGTGACAAAATATCTCAATGACCAACACTTTACCCGCGGAAGTGCAGATGTGAGTATGGGAGAAGCATCGGTTTATTTTGACAATTGCCGCATCGAGGGTCCATCTGCTCAGTTTGTTGTCGATGTTTCCCTTGGAAGTTTGAGTCTCTATGTACCAAGTGATTGGCGTGTCCATGTAAATGTGGATAATTCCCTCTCAGCGATCCAACATCAGGAAAATCCAAGTGCTCTGACAAGCAAGGATTTCTACATTACGGGCGATGTTTCCTTAGGAAATCTGGAAATTATCTATGTCGGAGCGAATTCGTTTTCTTAAGTCGGAAATGAAAAACTTTGGCCAAAAGCTTGCCAAGAGAGATTTTTTTTGGTAATATAGTACGGTATGTGGTGCTAGCACATCCGTTATATTAGATCTAATAGGAGGAAACACAGAAATGGCTAAAGTATGTTATTTCACAGGTCGTAAGACTGTATCAGGTAACAACCGTTCACACGCTATGAACCAAACAAAACGTGCCGTAAAACCAAACCTTCAAAAAGTAACTGTCCTTATCGATGGTAAACCTAAAAAAGTTTGGGCTTCAGCTCGTGCATTGAAATCTGGTAAAGTAGAACGCGTTTAATAAAGAATATAGAACCTCATAGAGGTTCTTTTCTTTTTCTCTAGAGACAGCTGTCACAGCGGGAGAAGAATAATCCCTACCCTTTTACAGCTGATCTCTTTTATGGTAAAATAGAATATAAAATACTTTTGAGGTAGAAATTATGACAGTAAAAATCAATACAAAGGACGGTCAAATTGAATTGACTGATGAGGTTATCGCAACTGTTGTAGGCGGTGCCGCTACTGAGATCTTCGGTGTGGTTGGAATGGCCAGCAAAAATGCGATCAAAGATAATTTCCAAGCCCTCCTAGGGAAAGAAAACTTCTCTAAAGGTGTTGTTGTCAAAACAACGGAAGCAGGAACTATCGCAGTTGATGTTTACACTGTTTTGAGCTATGGAACAAAGATTAGCGAAGTCTCAAAAAATATTCAAGAACGTGTGAAATTTAGTTTGGAAAATCAACTTGGAATCACTACGGATACTGTGAATGTCTATATTCAAAATATCAAGATTGTGGGAGAATAATCGTGGCTAATATTACTACAAGTTTATTTCAAGAAATGGTTCAAGCGGGGGCTACGCGCTTAAATAAACAAGCGGAATATGTAAACTCTTTGAACGTCTTTCCTGTACCAGACGGGGACACAGGAACCAATATGGGAATGACCATCGAAAATGGGGCCAAAGAAGTATCTGACCGTTCTGCATCAACTGTTGGAGAAGCGGCAGGGATCTTTGCTAAAGGCCTCTTGATGGGTGCGCGTGGGAACTCAGGAGTCATCACTTCTCAATTGTTCCGCGGATTTTCTCAAAGTGTCAAAGACAAAGAAGAATTGGATGGAGCAGCGCTTGCAGCAGCCTTCCAGTCTGGTGTAGAAGTTGCTTATAAAGCCGTTATGAAGCCGGTTGAAGGGACCATTTTGACGGTTTCTCGTGGAGCAGCTATCGGGGCCAAGAAAAAAGCAGAATCTACCAATGATGCAGTAGAAGTCATGCGTGCCGCTCTTGAAGGAGCTAAAACAGCTCTTGCGAAGACTCCAGATATGTTGCCAGTCTTGAAAGAAGTTGGCGTGGTAGACTCTGGTGGTCAAGGGTTGGTCTTCATCTATGAAGGATTCTTGTCAGCCTTGACAGGTGAATTCATCGCTTCTGAAGAGTTCCAAGCAACACCTGCAACCATGTCAGAAATGATCAATGCAGAACACCACAAGTCAGTTGCTGGCCATGTCGCAACTGAAGACATCAAGTTTGGTTACTGTACAGAAATCATGGTCGCTTTGAAACAAGGTCCAACCTATGTCAAAGACTTCGATTACGATGAATTCCGTAACTATTTGAACAACCTTGGGGATTCCCTATTGGTGGTGAATGACGATGAGATTGTCAAAGTTCACGTCCATACAGAAGATCCAGGTCTTGTCATGCAAGAAGGTCTTAAGTACGGAAGCTTGGTCAAGGTGAAAGTCGACAACATGCGCAACCAACACGAAGCGCAAGTTGAAAAAGAAGAGCGTCAAGCGAAGCCAGTTGAAGAAAAAGAATATGCCATCATCGCAGTAGTTGCTGGTGACGGATTGGCTGATATCTTTAAAGCGCAAGGAGTTGATTACATCATCTCTGGGGGTCAAACCATGAACCCATCAACAGAAGACTTTGTCAAAGCGGTTGAAGAGTTGAATGCGCGCAACATCATTATCTTGCCAAACAACAAAAATATCTTGATGGCGGCTCAATCTGCAGCAGAAGTGATTGATCAACCTGCAGCAGTTGTTGAGACCAAGACTATCCCTCAAGGATTGACTAGTCTTCTTGCCTTTGATGAAAGCAAATCGATCGAAGAAAACTACGAACGCATGAGCGCATCATTGGGTGATGTTGCGTCTGGTAGTGTAACGACAGCAGTTCGCGATACCACTATTGATGGGCTTGAAATCCATGAAAATGATAATCTTGGAATGGTCGATGGCAAAATCGTTGTTTCAAATCCAGATATGATGGAAACCTTGGAAGAAACATTCGCTCATATGTTGGATGAAGACAGTGAAATTGTGACCATCTATGTCGGTGAAGACGGCAGTGAGGAGTTGGCAAATGAATTGGCCCAAGCCCTTGCTGAGAAGTATGAGGATGTAGAAGTGGAAATCCACCAAGGTGGCCAACCCGTCTACCCATACTTGTTTAGTGTAGAATAATTGAACAGAAGGTTCCTTTCGGAACCTTTTTTTGTATATAGAAAAACGAGGAGATTCCTATGAAATCGGCGTGATTCAGAGGGATTGAGACTGAAGTGAACCGTCCACTGAGGCTTTATTCGTGAGAAAAAGGAGTTTCTGCAAAAAGTCTCAAATTCATCAGTTTTTTATTCAAATGGAAGAGCTTGAAAAGAGGGGGAAATGGTTTGAGCAGTGGAGTTTTTAGACAAGAAAGACGCGATATGTTATACTGGTATCAGTATGTGAAAGGAGAGTTATAAAAATGAAGAAATTTTTTGTAACCCTTGGGCTAGCCATTTTGGTATTGACTGGTTGTTCGCAATCCCAAACAAAGAAAACTACAACCGCTAGCTCATCTAGCAGTTCCACTGTTAAAAAAGAAGTAAAAAATGAAGAAAAAACCACAACCTTAGTAGGAGATATCAATGGAACAAAACACCGGGATATCATCAAGTCTAAGGGAGATAAGGTTGAAAACCTTCGCATCGAAGTGACGGCCGATCTGCCCCAACAACTTGGGACCATCGCAGCAGAAAAGTCACCTGAAGAGCTCACAGCAGCTATTCAAGCTTTGCTGGAGCAAAATGAAGACTATAAGAAACTAAAAACCGTTCCCGGTTTTAGTTTGGAATACACAGTCACACCAGAAAAGAAATTGCTCTCAACCAGTGTGATTGACCTCAACCAAATTGATGCCAAGTCTCTAGAAGAAATTTCTTACTTCAAAGATGCTGGTCTCAATGATTTGAAAAACATGAAGGCGGATGCCTTGGTGAAGGCCTTGAAATTGCATGGCATGAAAGAAGAAGGCCAGTAAGAAGAATAGAAAAAGTCGAGTGGAGTCACTTGGCTTTTTTTAGTGACTTTTGTCATGTGAGCCAGTGACAAAATCATCTAGTTGCCTCTTCTTCCTTTTCATATAATAAAGTCAGAAAGTAAGAGGTAAGGAAAAATGAAACAATGGTTCTATAAAGTGTTTACGTTAACAGTGGTGGGGATGGTCGTCTATTTGATCTTTTCAAAGGATGATAGTCTCTATTACCATTTTCCTTGGGAATTATTTGCTGGGATTGGCATCATGAGCTGGGCGGTTCAAGAAGGATTGAAAATGATCAAGGCTGTTAAAAAGGAGATGGAGCAATGAAAAAAACGGGAGTGATCTTAGTCGTTTTTGTCATCATTCCAGCTAGCCAAGCATGCTTGAAAGGAGAGTATCATGAGCGTCATTAGAGTAGAGAACTTGAACAAAAGTATCAAAGGAAAGGTGATCCTAGAAGATCTTTCTTTCACAGTGGAGAGAGGGGATTGTCTGGCCTTGATTGGACCAAACGGAGCTGGGAAAACAACCTTGATGAACTGTCTGCTGGGAGATATGAAGGCGACTTCTGGAACTATTGAAGTAGAGGGAAAAGCTCCTGGTCATCCTCAGTTAAAGGCTAGTGTCTCTTATCTCCCTCAAGAGAATGCCATCGTGCAAAAGCTAACCGTGCAGGAACTGATCAGTTTCTTTCGCTCCATTTATCCCAACCCTTTAACGGTCAATGACATCGATGATTTATTGCGTTTTACTCCAGAACAAAAGAAGCAATTAGCCAGTAAGCTGTCTGGTGGGCAAAAGCGTCTTTTATCCTTTGTGTTGACCTTGATTGGTCGTCCCAGTCTTCTGTTTCTGGATGAGCCAACGTCTGCCATGGATACGTCCACTCGCCAACGCTTTTGGGAGATCGTCGGGCATTTAAAGGAAGAGGGTGTGACCATTGTCTATTCTTCGCATTACATCGAGGAAGTAGAGCACACGGCTGATCGAATTTTGGTCTTGCACCAGGGCCATTTGCTTCGGGATACGACACCTCTCGCTATGAGAAGCGAAGAGGTAGAAAAACATTTTACCCTGCCTTTGCGCTACCAAGCTCTAGTGGCAGAGATGGAAGGCGTTGGTGAAGTGGTCATTAAACCCGATGCTCTTCAGGTTGTGACACGGGACGCCAATCGTTTGTGGATTCGATTGCAAGAAGAAGGATGTTCGATCCAAGAAATCGAAGTAACCAATCGAAGTTTATTGGATTCTATTTTTGAAAATACAAAGGAAGTAGGTAGAGAAGATGAAACGCATGAAAGCTCTCGGCGTGGTTGAGTGGCATTTGACCAGTCGCCAAGCCATTTATTACTTGTTATCAATTGGGATGCCTACGGCCTTTTATCTCTTCTTTTCAGGGATGTACCAGGACACGCCAGGGGCCCCCGCTCACTTTATGAGGGATTATCTCCTCTCCATGACGGCTTTTTCCATGATGTCTACGGCTATCTTTTCTTTTCCAACCGTTCTTGAAACCGATCGACTCAATAATTGGCAAAAAGTCTTGCGCCATACCCCCGTATCTATGGTAGAATATTATCTAATAAAGGTTGCGGGTCTCTTTGTCGATTTTCTCCTATCGATTGGAGTTGTCTTTACCGTGGGCCATGTGGTGCGGCATGTGAATATGTCCCTACAGGATTGGGTCTTGTCGGCCTTTATTCTCATCCTAGGAAGCCTAGCTTTTGTAGCGATCGGTCTGGTCTTGACCTTGCTTCCTTCTAGTCAATTGATGTCTGTTGTGGGGAATCTCCTTTACATGGGGCTCGCTGTCATGGGTGGACTATGGATGCCCATTAGCCTATTTCCAGAATGGATGCAAGCCATTGGCAAATGCTTACCAACCTATCAATTGATGGAACTGATCAAGATCTTTTTAAACAAGGGGCAGGTCAATGTTCTCGCTAGTGTCTATTTAACCTTGTTTACCCTGGTCTTGTTTGCCCTTGTTATCATCTATCGTCGTCATTCTGAGGTTCGTTCATGATTGAAAAACTCAAACATATTCACCATATGTTTTACGTAGGCTTAATCTTTATGGCCTTTCCCTTTGCTTCTATTTTCTTAGGGCAGATTCCCTGGTGGCATTTCTTTTTAGCCATCTTCTTTATGATAAGCTATCTAGGAATCCTCATTACTGAAAATAAGAAACTGACCTGGCTTTTTTGGATTTATCTTCTACTTTATATTGCAGGAAATACCTTTTTTGTTGGAACTAGCTTTTGTTGGTTTTACTATTATCTGAGCAATATTTTGCTCTATCGTTTAGGGATTCGCGATTTTCGCTCGCCCTTTCTTTGGACGGCTGTTGGATCACTACTGATCCTTTTTGGAGCCCTGTTATTTAATAGGGAGATGAGAGAAAATGATTGGCTTTTTGTACTGATCATCTGCTTGTTCATCGCGATTATGACCTATAGTATGGCCCGGGCTGAGATGATGGAAGAGTTGAAAGCTGACCATGCCAAGCAAAATGCCCAGATCAATCTTTTGCTGGCAGAAAACGAGCGCCATCGGATTGGCCGTGATCTGCATGACAGTCTAGGACACACCTTTGCCATGCTCAGTGTCAAGGCGGACCTAGCTGATCAATTCTTAGCATTGGGTCAGGTTGAGAAGGCGCAGGAGCAGGTGCAAGAGATTCAAGCCATCAGTCAAGAGTCCATGCACCAAGTCCGAGAGATTGTCGAGAACTTGAAGCAGCGAACCCTGGCAAGAGAGCTAGAAACCGTCAAGCAGATGCTGGAAGTAGCGCAAATCAAAGTGGAGATTCAAAACGAGCTCGATACTGCTAGCATCTCGCCAATCCTGGAATCTGCTCTGGCCATGGTATCTCTGGAATTAGCCACCAATATGATCAAACACGCCAAAGCGACGCAGGCCCTTCTCTCTTATCGCTCCACCGAGACAGGTGTGGAAATGGTCGCAGAAGATAATGGCATCGGCTTTGACAAAGTCTCTGACGAAGACCTGCACTCGATTCGCGAACGGATTGCCTTGTTGGGAGGAGAGCTGGAGATCAGTCATCAACACAAGCCGACCCGGATAGAAATACGGATCCCCTATCAAGAAAGGAAATAAGATGCGCTTATTAGTTGCTGAAGACCAAAGTATGTTGCGCGATGCGCTCTGCCAGCTCTTGCTCCTGCAAGAGGATGTGGAAGATGTCTTGCAGGCTGGCGATGGACAAGAGGCCATTCGTTTACTCGAAACACATCCAGTCGATATTGCGATTTTAGATATCGAAATGCCCATCAAAACAGGGTTAGAAGTGTTGGAATGGGCTAAAAGTCAACAACCCCAGATCAAGGTCGTCATCGTTACCACCTTTAAGCGGCCGGGCTATTTCGAGCGGGCCCTCAAGGCTGGAGTCGATGCCTATGTCTTAAAAGAACGCCGCATCACGGATTTGATGGCGACTCTTCATACAGTATTAGCAGGGCAAAAAGAATATTCGCCTGAATTAATGGAAGGGATCTTGACCCATCCCAATCCTCTAAGCCCTCAAGAAAAGGCAGTTTTAAAAGAAGTCGCAAAAGGGGCTTCTAACCAAGAAATTGCTGATCGCTTATTTCTCTCAAACGGAACCATCCGCAATTATATGTCAGCTATTTTGACCAAGTTGGATGCGGAAAACCGGACCGAGGCGGCAAAGATCGCACAAGAAAAGGGTTGGTTATAAGGAAGAAAAGTTTCTAGGATTTCCTAGAGACTTTTTTTCTGATAGACCTAGCATTTTTAGAAAAACTCTCATTCTTCGGATTTGGATAGAAAATTCAGAAAATTTACTATTTTTCCTTGAAATATTTTCTAAAAATGGTATGATAGTAGCATGCTAATTTGATATACAAAGTACTGGAAAGGAGAGACATGGAGAAAATTACCTTAGAAACTGCAAAAACCGGTTCAGAGCTCGTTCTTGAAACCCTGCGTGATTTGGGCATTGACACGATTTTTGGTTATCCTGGTGGAGCGGTTTTGCCTTTATACGATGCCATCTATAGCTTTGAGGGTATCCAGCATATCTTGGGTCGTCATGAACAAGGATGCTTGCATGAGGCTGAAGGCTACGCCAAATCAACTGGAAAGCTGGGTGTCGCAGTCGTCACTAGTGGACCGGGGGCTACAAATGCCATTACAGGGATTGCAGATGCCATGAGCGATAGCGTTCCCCTATTAGTCTTCACTGGTCAAGTCAATCGTGCTGGGATCGGGAAAGACGCCTTTCAAGAAGCGGATATCGTGGGAATTACCATGCCCATCACCAAGTACAACTATCAAGTACGTGAGACGGCAGATATTCCACGAATTATCACAGAAGCTGTCCATATTGCGACGACCGGCCGTCCTGGCCCTGTGGTAATTGACCTTCCAAAGGATGTGTCTGCTTTAGAGACAGATTTTATCTATGAACCAAGTGTGAAGCTTCCAAGCTACCAGCCTACCATTGAACCCAATGAATTGCAGATCAAAAAGATTTTGAAGCAATTGAGTAAGGCTAAAAAACCAGTTCTTCTTGCTGGTGGTGGGGTGAGTTACGCTGGAGCTGCAAAAGAGTTGATTGCTCTAGCAGAGCGCTATCAAATTCCGGTAGTGACCAGTCTGTTAGGCCAAGGAACGATTGCAACCAGTCATCCTCTTTTCCTAGGGATGGGAGGCATGCATGGATCCTTCGCGGCCAATATCGCTATGACAGAGACGGATTTCATGATCAGTGTTGGTTGTCGATTTGACGACCGTTTGACAGGGAATCCAAAGACTTTCGCTAAAAATGCTAAGGTTGCCCATATCGACATTGATCCTGCAGAGATTGGTAAGATCATTGCTGTCGACATTCCTGTGGTTGGCGATGCAAAGAAAGCCTTGCAACAGTTGCTAGCAGAGCCAACGGTTCATAATAACACTGAAAAGTGGATCGAAAAGGTGACCCAAGATAAGAACCGGGTTCGTTCTTACGATAAGAAGGAACGGGTTGTGCAACCACAAGCTGTGATTGAACGCATTGGAGAGTTGACCAAGGGAGACGCTATTGTCGTCACAGACGTTGGACAACACCAAATGTGGGCAGCTCAATACTATCCTTACCAAAATGAGCGCCAATTGGTAACATCTGGTGGTCTAGGAACGATGGGATTCGGTGTTCCTGCAGCTATCGGAGCGAAAATTGCCAATCCAGATAAAGAAGTTGTTCTCTTTGTCGGAGATGGTGGTTTCCAAATGACCAATCAAGAATTGGCAATCTTAAATATTTATAAGGTTCCGATCAAGGTCGTTATGCTCAACAACCACTCGCTTGGAATGGTCCGTCAATGGCAAGAAGCCTTCTATGATGGTCGGACGTCAGAGTCAGTCTTTGATAGCCTTCCAGATTTCCAATTGATGGCGCAAGCTTACGGGATCAAGAATTATAAATTTGATAATCCTGAAACTCTTGAGAAGGATTTGGAAGTCATCACAGAAGATGTACCAATGTTCATCGAAGTAGACATTTCTCGGAAAGAGCATGTCTTGCCGATGGTACCAGCTGGTAAGAGTAATCATGAGATGTTGGGGGTGAAGTTTAATGCGTAGAATGTTAACAGCCAAACTTCAAAACCGCTCAGGTGTTCTGAACCGCTTTACTGGAGTCTTGTCGAGACGTCAAGTCAATATCGAAAGCATCTCTGTTGGCGCAACAGAAAACCCTAATGTATCGCGGATTACCATTATCATTGATGTTGCTTCGCATGATGAAGTAGAGCAAATCATCAAACAGCTCAACCGCCAAGTGGATGTGATCCGTGTCCGGGATATCACTGATAAACCACACTTGGAGCGCGAAGTGATCCTGGTGAAAGTTTCTGCACCTGCTGAGAAGCGAGCAGAAATCTTGGCCATTATTCAACCTTTCCGTGCGACCGTGGTCGATGTAGCCCCAAGCTCTATCACCGTTCAAATGACGGGAAATGCAGAAAAGAGCGAAGCCCTCATTCGTGTTATTCGACCTTATGGGATTAAAAACATCGCCCGCACCGGTGCAACCGGATTTACTCGAGATTAATTCTCACCTTAACATTGTTAACCCCGCCTTAAAAAGGCAAATAATATAATAGAAAAGAGATTTTACTTATGGCAGTTCAAATGGAATACGAAAAAGACGTTAAAGTACCAGCACTTGATGGTAAAAAAATCGCCGTTATCGGTTATGGTTCACAAGGTCATGCACACGCACAAAACTTGCGTGATTCAGGTCATGATGTCATCATCGGTGTGCGTCCTGGTAAATCATTCGATAAAGCAAAAGAAGATGGATTTGAAGCTTACCCAGTTGCAGAAGCAACTAAATTGGCTGATATCATCATGATCTTGGCACCAGACGAAATCCAAAAAGATATCTACAAAGATGAAATCGCTCCAAACTTGAGCGCTGGTAAAGCTCTTGGTTTTGCCCATGGTTTCAATATCCACTTTGGTTACATCAAAGCTCCTGAAGACGTAGATGTCTTCATGGTTGCACCAAAAGGACCAGGTCACTTGGTACGTCGTACTTACACTGAAGGATTTGGTGTACCAGCACTTTACGCTGTCTACCAAGATGCTACTGGTAACGCGAAAGACATCGCAATGGACTGGGCAAAAGGTGTTGGTTCAGCACGTGTTGGTCTTCTTTCAACAACCTTCAAAGAAGAAACAGAAGAAGATTTGTTTGGTGAACAAGCCGTTCTTATGGGTGGTTTGACAAGCTTGATCGAAGCTGGATTTGAAGTTTTGACAGAAGCTGGTTATGCACCTGAATTGGCTTACTTCGAAGTCCTTCACGAAATGAAATTGATCGTTGACTTGATCTACGAAGGTGGCTTCAAGAAAATGCGTCAATCATGTTCAAATACTGCAGAATTTGGTGATTTCGTAACTGGTCCACGTGTTATCGGTCCAGAAGTAAAAGAAAACATGAAAGCTGCCCTTGCTGATATCCAATCAGGTAAATTTGCGCGTGAATTCGTTGAAGACCACGATGCTGGTTTCCCACGTTTGAAAGCCTTCCGCAAACAAGCTGAAGAACTTGAAATTGAAAAAGTTGGTGCTGAATTGCGTAAAGCAATGCCATTCGTTGGTCAAAACGACGATGACGCCTTCAAAATCTACAACTAATTGTCTGTAGAAGACTAAGCAAGTTGGGACACCCTAGCTTGCTTTTTTGATCAATACACAGCAACAGAGGTAAGAAATGATAACAGCAAAAGATGTGGCCAAGGCCCATAAAATATTAAGTGGAGTCGTTGTCAATACGCCCCTTGAATACGACCACTATTTATCTGAAAAATATGGGGCAAAGATTTATTTGAAAAAAGAAAACGCCCAACGTGTTCGTTCGTTCAAGATTCGTGGAGCGTATTTTGCAATTTCTCAACTCTCAAAAGAAGAGCGTGAGCGTGGGGTAGTGTGTGCTTCTGCGGGAAACCATGCGCAAGGAGTTGCTTATACTTGTAATGAAATGAAGATTCCAGCAACCATCTTCATGCCGATTACAACACCTCAACAAAAGATCGGCCAAGTCCGATTCTTTGGTGGGGACTATGTAACGATTAAGTTGGTCGGGGATACCTTTGACGCGTCAGCTAAGGCAGCTCAAGAATTTACTCTTGCAGAAAAACGGACCTTTATTGACCCGTTTGATGATCCACACGTACAGGCTGGCCAAGGAACAGTGGCCTATGAAATTCTTGAGGAAGCTCGAAAAGAATCGATTTCCTTTGATGCTGTCCTTGTTCCTGTAGGTGGAGGAGGCCTCATTTCAGGTGTTTCTACCTATATCAAAGAAACGGATCCTCGGATTGAAGTCATTGGGGTAGAGGCCGAAGGAGCGCGCTCCATGAAGGCTGCTTTTGAAGCAGGGGGCCCAGTCAAATTACCAGAAATTGATAAATTTGCAGATGGGATTGCCGTGCAAAAAGTGGGACAATTAACCTATGAAGTAACCCGTCAGCATGTGGAAACCCTGGTTGGGGTCGATGAAGGTTTGATTTCAGAGACTTTGATTGATCTTTATTCTAAGCAAGGAATTGTTGCTGAACCAGCGGGAGCTGCTAGTGTGGCATCTCTAGAGATCTTGCGCGAATACATCAAGGGTAAAACGATCTGTTGTATTATCTCAGGTGGGAATAATGATATTAACCGCATGCCTGAAATGGAAGAACGTGCCTTGATCTACGATGGAGTGAAACACTACTTTATCGTAAACTTCCCACAACGTCCAGGGGCCCTTCGCGAGTTTGTAAATGATATCTTAGGGCCAAATGATGATATCACACGTTTTGAATACATCAAGCGCGCTAGTAAGGGAACAGGCCCTGTCTTGATTGGGGTTACTTTAGCCAATAAACATGACTATGCAGGCTTGGTCAACCGTATCGAGCGTTTTGATCCGTCTTTCATTAACTTGAACGGCAATGAAACACTCTATAATATGCTCGTCTGAGTATCATACAGAAACAATCGACCATTTAAGCAATATATTTTTAAGGAATATATTGCTTTTTTATCAACACTTGTGATATGATATGCGTAAATTAAAAGGAGGAACTTTTTATGCCTGGATTTATTATCTTTGTTTTATTCTTGCTACTGGTTGCAGGATTCATTGTGATTAGCTCACTATATGTGGTCAAGCAACAATCCGTTGCCATCATCGAGCGCTTCGGACGATATCAAAAAATTAGCGATAGTGGTATTCATATGCGAGCGCCTTTTGGTATCGATAAAATTGCAGCACGAGTTCAATTGCGCGTCTTGCAGAGTGAGATCGTGGTTGAAACAAAAACTCAGGATAACGTATTCGTTACCATGAATGTGGCGACGCAATACCGAGTGAACGAAAGCAACGTAAAGGATGCCTACTACAAGTTGATGCGTCCAGAATCACAGATTAAATCATACATTGAAGATGCCTTGCGTTCTTCTGTCCCCAAGTTGACCTTGGATGAATTATTTGAGAAAAAAGATGAAATCGCCCTTGAAGTTCAAAAACAAGTGGCAGAAGAGATGTCAACCTATGGATATATCATTGTAAAAACCTTGATCACCAAAGTTGAGCCAGATGCCGAAGTGAAACAATCCATGAACGAGATTAATGCGGCGCAAAGAAAACGCGTGGCAGCACAGGAATTGGCAGAAGCAGACAAGATCAAGATCGTTACTGCTGCCGAAGCTGAGGCGGAAAAAGACCGCTTGCACGGGGTCGGTATTGCCGAGCAACGGAAGGCTATTGTCGATGGATTGGCAGACTCTATTAAAGAGTTAAAAGGAGCCAATGTAGACTTGACCGAAGAGCAAATCATGTCTATTCTGTTAACCAATCAGTACTTAGATACCTTAAATAATTTTGCAGATAAAGAAGGGAATAATACGATTTTCCTACCAGCCAACCCAGATGGGGTCGAAAACATTCGTACACAAATATTATCAGCCCTGAAAGCAAAGTAAACTATTTCTCATTTTTTAAAAAAGGTTCGTATTTTCAGCGATTTTAGTTGACAAAATGTGCAAAACAATTTATATTAGTATTGGAAATAATAATATAGGAGAAAGATCATGGCTAAATCGAACTTTGAAAAAGTAGAATCAGTTGTTGGATGGGTACGCGATAAGAAAATTACGGGATATCGTATCAGTAAAGAAACAAATGCCCGTGAAATGTCTATCATTGCCTTGGCTCAAGGACGTGCAAAAGTGAAGAACATCTCGTTTGAAACTGCACTCGGATTGATTGATTTTTATGACAAAAATCATCAAAAATTCGAAAATTAATTTGTTGTTCCAATTGAAAACCAGAGAGTTTGCTATCTGGTTTTTTTCGATGCCTCAAAAGCAGAAGCGGTACAAAAAAACAGCTTGCTTCCATACTGGTAAGCAAACTGTTTCAAGAGATTAATGTAAGAAGCGTTGAAGGAATTCCTTGGTCCGTTCTTCTTTTGGATTGCTAAAGATTTCTTTTGGATCTCCTTGCTCAGCGATGACACCCTTGTCCATGAAGATGACCCGGCTAGAGACATCGCGGGCAAATTCCATTTCGTGGGTGACGACAATCATGGTGAGTCCTTCTTTTGCCAGATCCTGCATGATTTTCAAGACTTCCCCAACCATTTCTGGGTCTAGGGCAGAAGTTGGTTCATCGAAGAGAATGGCATCAGGATCCATGGAAAGGGCCCGTGCGATGGCGACCCGTTGCTTTTGACCACCTGAAAGTTGTTTCGGACGGGCAGCCCAATATTGAGATCCCATACCGACTTTTTCAAGATTTTCTTTGGCAACTTTCTCTGCAGTCTCACGATCACGCTTGAGGACGGTCGTTTGTGCAACGATCGTATTTTCTAAGACGTTTAAATTTTCGAAGAGATTAAAGCTTTGGAAAACCATCCCCAATTTCTCGCGGTAGTGGGTAAGATCATACTCAGGATCAAGAACATTTTGCCCACGATAGAGAATCTCTCCAGCTGTAGGAGTCTCCAGAAGATTGATGGAGCGAAGGAAGGTTGATTTTCCGCTACCAGAGCTCCCGATGATGGAGATCACCTCTCCTTTTTCAACGGTGAGCGAAATATCTTTCAAGACTTCATTTTGACCGTAAGATTTTTTTAAATGTTGGATTTCAAGAATTTTTTCTGCCATTATTTCACCTCTTTGACTTGCATTTGATTTGCACCTGTAGTATAAGTATCAGAATCTAAGCGACGTTCGATGTAGCGAAGGATTCGTGTGATAGTAAAGGTGAGAACGAAGTAAATCACAGCGATGATCGTAAAGGTTGGGAAGTATTGGTAGTTTTGAGTTGCGACCGTATTTCCTGTAAAGTACAGTTCAACTACAGAGATAACATTCAAAACAGATGTATCCTTGATGTTAATAACAAATTCATTCCCTGTTGCTGGTAAGATATTGCGAACAACCTGTGGAAGGACGACCTTGCGCATGGTTTGTCCATGGGTCATTCCTAGAGCAGTCGCTGCTTCAAACTGACCTGGATCCACTGCTAAGATCCCACCACGAACAATCTCACTCATATATGCTCCGGTATTGATTGATACGATAAAGATGGCGGCCCAGGTACGATCCAAGGAAATGTTGAAGGCTTGGGCGGAACCGTAGAAAATGACCATTGATTGAACGATCATCGGAGTTCCACGGAAAATTTCAATATAGACATTGAGGAACCACCCAAAGGCAGTTTGGCATCCAGCAAGGAATTTATTTTTAGCCTTCGGAGCTGTCCGGAAGACACCGATTAACAAACCGATAATCAACCCAGCGATAGTTCCAGTCATAGAGATTAAGAGGGTCATTCCAGTTCCCCGTATGAACTGTGGGCCATTATCCTTTAAAATCTTCATCATTTGGCTAAAGAATGTCTGCTTATCATCACTAGCATCACTGGAAGCTGGTTGCTTCTTAATCATATCATCCATGAGTTTGACTTGGTCTTCAGACGAAATCTTAGCTAGTGCGGCATTGACTTGGTCAATTCTAGTGTCACCCTTCTTCATCCCGATAGCGATAGTTGCATCTTCTTCCCCAACTTCAAATCCTTTTTTGAATTGGATCATCTTAAATTTAGAATTAGCGGACTCGGCGGTTAAGGCTTCAGGACGTTCAGAAACATAGGCATCGATAACACCCGATTCTAAAGCTTGACGCATCTGGGCAAAATCACCCATTGCAGTTTCTTGCTTCACACCCTTGAGTTGGGAAATGAGAGAATAGAGGTAGACCCCTTGTTGAGAGGTGACTTTTGCATCTTTAAAGTCATCTAGACTAGTGGCGTTTGCATAGTTTCCATCATTACGAACGAGCATGACCGGTTCACTGGTATAGTAGCTCTTGGAGAAGGCGACCTCTTTTTTACGTTCAGCGGTTGGACTCATCCCAGCGATAATCATATCGATTTTACCAGAAGTGAGGGCTGGAATTAAACCGTTCCAAGATGTTTTTACGATCAGAGGTTTTTTACCTAACTCCTCAGCAACTTTTTTGGCGATTTGGACATCGTACCCATTGGCATATTGATTGGTACCGTCAATTTTAACAGCTCCATTTGCATCATCTTCTTGGGTCCAGTTGAAAGGAGCGTAGGCCGCTTCCATTCCGATTCGTAAATAGTCATCTGCATGAGCAACCTGTGTGATCCCCAGGCAAATGAAAAGCCCCGTTAAGAGAGCGAATAATGTTTTTTTCATGTTTTCTCCTCTTCCTTATTTTAACTTCTCCTATTGTACAGTAAAATAGGATACATTTCAAACATGGTCCTCTTTTTATTTAAAAAATGTTATAATAATACAAAGGAGCGTGATCAAATGAAAAAGTATTTGTATGTTTTTTTCGCCTTTTTGGCCTGCCTTTTTGTCAGTCAGAATGTCCATGCATCTAGTCCATCTTATGATGTACTTTACTATGGTGGAACCTTGACCTTGGACACCTGGGACGACGCCACCTATGAGGAAGAACTGGTTTATTATTTCAAAGATTCTTATAGAGGGCAGTATGTTAGCCTAGGAACTGCGGGGAACATGCCACAAGGCTTTGCAATTGAGATACCGCCAAAGGTTGAGGTGGAAGGTCGTGATCTTCAAAGAGAACCCGAGATTACGAATCTAGGTGATGGCTACCGAGTGAAAATTTATAACAGTGGTGTAGCGACAGATACTGTCAAAATTAAAGTTACATGGAAATTAAAAAATCTCCTCTATTCACACAAGGATATCTTGGAGTTGAACTGGAAACCGATCACAGATGGTGATCAGAAGGTGGATGAAGTTCAGTTTCGTGTCATCCCTAAGTTTGCACCAGCTAATGCCCAATCGGAACTGTATATCCATACAGCCTTTATGGGACCGGATGTGACTGTAAAGAAAGAAGATGGAATCTATTCTGCCACCTTCTATAACCTTGGCAAAGGAAAGGCTGTGGAGCTGTATGGATACTGGTTGAAGTCAGACCTAACTACCTTGTATGATTCTGGTCGAAATACAGGATTAACCAAATTGGATGAATTTCATAAGAACCAAGCTAAAATTGAACAGGAAAAATACTGGTCACGCATGTTTTGGAACTGGATCTTGCCAGCCTTCATTATTGCACTCTGGCTTCTTTCTCTCTTGGGTCGCAATCGGTTCAAAAAAATGATTTGGCCTGGTGTGACCTATCCGACCGATACTCGTCTTTATGAAATTCCACAGGATATTGCACCTCTTGTCATGAGCTCGGTTGTTTATTCAGCTGAATTAGACGAGGCCTCCCCGACTAATAAAGAGAAGGCGACTCCGCCGGTGTTTACATTTGAAAAAATGCTTCAAGCTACTTTGCTGGATCTGATGGACCGTGGAGTGATTGTCTACGAGCAACAAGGAAATGAAGTCGTTTTGACCAGGAAGTCTCATGGACATGTGGATGATTTTGAACGCTCCTTTATGAATATGGCTTTTGGGGATCAAGTTTCCTGTCCTGTTAACCGTCTCTTTGAAAATTATAAATTTAGTGATGATGTATACAAACATGCCAAAAAAGCAGATCAAGATGCCATTCGTTCACTAGGAAGTTGGGCTCAGGGTCGCTTTGATACGGCTGTCAACCAAGTGGCCAGAGATGTTCATCGCAAGGTGGAAGATCTCCATTTGCCAAGCTACTATCGCCCTTTAGAAGCAAAAGAAGAAGCGCAAGCTAGACGAAGTCTCTTCTTTGGTTGGGCTGCTTGGTTTATCGCCTTTGGAGCAGAAATCTTTGCTATCTTTGGGATGGGGTGGTTCTCTGTTCCTTGTTTGATAGGGATCCTCATACTTTGGTTTATGCCAGTGCGCTTCAATGGTGTCTTTAAAGCCTGCCTACGAGATGGTGTTGTCAATCTTGCGGGTGCTGAGCAACGCTATTACTGGGATAGTTTTGGTCGGATGTTGAAAGAAATTGCTCACCTTAATGATGCAGAGTTGCAGTCTCTGGTTCTGTGGAACCGCTTATTGGTCTATGCGGCCTTGTATGGTGTAGCTGATCAGGTCACTAAAGTCATGAAGCTTCGAAATATTCATCTAGAAAATCAAGCCTTAAACGCTTTCGTTTACACCCCATTCTATCATGATGTGACCCACTCAAGTCATGCCATGTCTACTTATGGATCGACAGCATCGACGGCTAGTCATTTCACGGTTTCTTCTGGTAGTGGAGGAGGCTTCTCTGGCGGAGGAGGCGGAGGAGGCTTTGGTGCCTTCTAAGTAGCACTAAGAATGGTCTTGGCCGCTCTTTCCTTTCTAGTACGGAGGGCCTGGTCCAGTCCATAGAATTATGATATAATAGAGCAAATATAAGTTTAGGAGAAAAAGATGTTTCTGATCGAATTAATCAAGGCGGTTCTTTTTGGGATTGTCGAGGGGATTACAGAATGGTTACCGATCTCAAGTACAGGTCACTTGATTCTGCTACAGGATTTTGTGCAGTTTAAAAATCAAGATCCAGCCTTTATGGAGATGTTCAATGTCGTGATCCAATTGGGTGCGATCCTAGCGGTTGTGGTGATTTATTTCGATAAATTATATCCCTTCAAACCTGGTAAATCTCCACTAGAAGTACGTCGGACTTGGCAATTATGGGCAAAAGTTGCGGTTGCAACCCTCCCACTTGTCTTTGTTTTTAAATTAGATGATTGGTTTGAGGCGCATTTCCACAATTCGATTTCCGTTGCGATTATGTTGATCACCTACGGGATTGCCTTTATCTATCTGGAAAGACGGGAACAAGTTGAGCCAGCAGTAACGGAATTGCATAAGCTACCTTATCGAACAGCTCTTTATATCGGACTCTTCCAAGTTTTATCGCTATTTCCAGGAACAAGCCGTTCAGGTGCTACGATTGTAGGTGGCTTGATCAATGGTGTTAGCCGCCCGGTGGTGACAGAATTTACCTTTTATTTGGGGATCCCAGCCATGTTTGGGGCTAGCCTCTTAAAGGTTGGGAAATTCGCTCTTGGCGGACATTCACTAGCATTGGGGCAACTCTTTATTCTACTGGTAGCGATGGGAGTGGCCTTTGTGGTCAGCATGTACGCCATCCGATTCTTGACAGATTATGTGAAAAATCATGATTTCACTGTCTTTGGGAAATACCGGATCGTTCTTGGTTCCATCTTGTTATTGTATGGACTCTTCCGTGTTATTTTCTAAGAGAACGGTTGAACTCGATCAAATTATTTTTCGAGGTTGGAGACTTTTGTCCCGACCTCTTTTCTATGCATCCTTTTTTTGAATTCTATCCAATTTTTTAGTATAATAGTAAGACTAGAAGTATGAGGTTATGCTATGAAGATGAAGCAAATTAGTGATTCAACAATTAAGATCACGATCCAACTAGAAGACTTAGAAGAACGTGGGATGGAAATTGCTGATTTCCTTGTCCCACAAGAAAAAACAGAAGAATTTTTCTACGCCATTTTGGATGAGCTCGAAATGCCTGAAAGCTTCCTGGATAGTGGGATGTTGAGTTTTCGTGTGACACCAAAACCAGATAAATTAGATGTTTTTGTTACCAAATCAAAAATTGACCAACAATTGGATTTTGAGGATTTATCAGATCTTCCTGATATGGAAGAGTTGTCGCGCATGACGCCAGATGAATTTATCAAAACCTTGGAAAAAACAATCTCTGATAAGACAAAAGGGGATGCAGAAGCTATCCACCATTTGGAACAAGAAGAGTTGCGGGACAATCAAGAACAAGATCCTACATCTGAAGCACCAGTAAGTCAGTATATTTATTACATTTTGCGTTTTTCAAATATCCAGCAAGCAGTTGCCTTTTCAAAAACGGTCAGCTTTCCAGTGGATACCTCTGAATTATACAAAATGGGATCTGATTATTATTTAACTGTCTTGATCGATACAGAGGATCAACCAAATCAATATCCAACCTGGTTACTTGCTATCATTCGGGAGTATGCGGATGATTCAGAAGTGACACGGGCCGTTCTGCAGGAACATGGTCATTTATTAATGGTGTCTGGTGCGATTGAGAATTTGAAGAAAGTTGCTAGCTTATGATGTCCTTTTCCTTGCAATTTGTTCTGGTGCTGATTGGAACTTTTATGATTGCCTTGGTATTGACGCCCTTGGTTCGCCTATTCTCCTTTAAGATTGATGCCGTAGATTATCCGAATGCGCGTCGGATCAATACCAAGCCCATGCCAAGCGCGGGTGGACTGTCTATTGTGATTGCTTTTTCAATTGCGACTCTTGTGTTTATTCCTATGCTGACATCCACTACCGCACCAATCAAAAGTTACTTGTCCTATACCTTGCCGGTCGTAGGAGCGGGATGGATTATCGCTCTTACAGGCTTGATCGATGATGTAAAAGAGTTGTCAGCCAAGAAAAAGATGATCGGTATCCTGCTGGCAGCGAGTCTAGTCTGGTTTTTGACAGATTTTCGGCTGAATGATTTCAAGATTCCATTTGGTGGTCCCTTACTTCATTTTGAACCATGGCTATCTTATCTTTTGACAGTGATTTGGATTGTTGCCATTACCAATGCGGTCAATCTGATTGATGGATTAGATGGCTTGGTGAGTGGGGTCTCTATTATTTCCCTAGTGACAATGGGGATTGTGTCCTATTTCTTTCTACCAGTACCCAATCTCTTTCTGACCATGACGATCTTTGTATTGGTTGCGTCCATCGCTGGTTTCTTTCCCTTTAACTACCATCCGGCCATTCTCTATTTGGGAGACACCGGAGCCTTGTTTATCGGATTTATGATTTCTGTCTTGTCCTTGCAAGGCTTGAAAAATGCAACGGCAGTTGCGGTAGTTACGCCCATGATTATCCTCGGAGTGCCGATTACAGATACCTTTTTAGCCATTATCCGTCGGACCCTGTCTGGTCAAAAATTTTATAAACCGGATCGCAATCACTTGCACCACCGACTTCTTTCTCTGGGCTTGACACATCGGGGAACTGTACTTGTGATCTATGGAATTTCGATGATTTTCTCCTTGATTTCTCTCTTGCTCAACATCTCGAGTCGCATTGGGGGCGTCCTACTAGTGATCGGGCTCTTGTTTGGAGTAGAGTTGTTAGCAGAATTGATTGGGGTATTGGGGCCACATCATAGTCCTTTGTTAAATGTTCTGCGCTATATAGGGAATTCTTCCTACCGGGAGGAAGTTCGTCAAAAACGAAAAGAAAAAACTAAATAAGAATAGTTCTAATCAAAAGAAAAGCCATTTAGGCTTTTTTTTGATATACTTGAAAGGTAAAAAAATACTTTGTGATGAAGGGATCTTTGCTTTGAGAACCTTCTAGACTTCAAAGTAAAAAGAAAGGGAATGCAATGTCGACATTAGAAATTAAAGACCTTCACGTTGAAATTGAAGGCAAAGAAATTTTAAAAGGTGTAAACCTGACCCTAAAAACTGGTGAGATCGCAGCCATCATGGGACCAAACGGAACAGGGAAATCTACTCTGTCAGCTGCCATTATGGGAAATCCGAATTATGAAGTAACCAAAGGGGAGATTCTGTTTGATGGTGTCAACATCTTGGAATTGGAAGTAGATGAACGTGCACGGATGGGCTTGTTCCTTGCCATGCAATACCCTTCAGAAATCCCAGGAATTACCAATGCAGAATTTTTACGTGCAGCCATGAATGCTGGTAAAGAAGAGGACGAGAAGATCTCTATTCGTGATTTCATCAAAAAATTGGATGAAAAGATGGAACTGCTCAACATGAAAGAAGAAATGGCAGAACGCTATTTGAACGAAGGGTTCTCAGGTGGTGAGAAAAAGCGCAATGAAATCCTTCAATTGTTGATGTTGGAGCCAACATTTGCCCTTTTGGACGAAATTGACTCTGGTTTGGATATCGATGCTCTTAAAGTCGTATCTAAAGGGGTTAATGCAATGCGAGGTGAAGGTTTTGGAGCTATGATCATCACCCACTACCAACGTCTGTTGAACTATATTACTCCTGACGTCGTTCATGTGATGATGGAAGGCCGTGTCGTGCTTTCAGGTGGACCGGAATTGGCTGCACGCTTGGAACGTGAAGGCTATGCTCAACTCGCAGAAGAACTCGGTTACGACTATAAAGAAGAACTATAACCTGATGACAAGTGATCTAATGTTGTCATAAAATCAAACAGATAGTATCTTTATTAGGAGAAAAAAATGAGTATTGAAAATATTACCCTCTTTTCGGAACTGCATGCTGAGCCAAGCTGGCTGCAAGATTTACGAAAAAAAGCTTTTGACAAGATCGATCAGTTGGAATTGCCAGCCATTGAACGCGTCAAATTCCACCGCTGGAATCTTGGGGATGGAACGATCACAGAAAGCGAGGCTTCTGCCAATGTTCCCGATTTTACAGCCCTCGATTCAAACTTAAAATTGGTCCAAGTTGGAACCCAAACTGTATTTGAACAGGTGCCACAAGCCTTGGCAGACCAAGGAGTCTTATTCACAGATTTCCATTCTGCCTTAGAAGAGATTCCACAGGTGGTGGAAGACTACTTCATGTCTTCAGTCAAATATGATGATGACAAGCTAGCAGCTTACCACACAGCTTATTTTAATAGTGGGGCTGTCCTTTATATTCCAGACAATGTCGAAATTTCAGAACCAATCGAAGGTATTTTCTACCAGGATAGTGATAGTGATGTACCTTTTAATAAACACATTTTGATTATTGCAGGCAAAAACAGCAAGTTTAGCTATTTGGAACGCCTAGAATCAAAAGGTGATGGCACAGCAAAAGCAACTGCTAATGTGACGGTTGAAGTGATCGCCCGCTCAGATGCTCAAGTGAAATTTGCCGCGATTGACCGCCTGGGTGAAAATGTCACAGCCTACATCAGTCGCCGTGGGAAACTAGGACAGGATGCCAGCATTGATTGGGCCATCGGTGTCATGAATGAAGGCAATGTTGTTGCAGACTTTGACAGTGACTTGGTTGGAAATGGAAGTCACGCTGATTTGAAGGTCGTTGCCTTATCAAGTGGTCGTCAGGTGCAAGGGATTGACACGCGCGTGACCAACTTTGGTTGTAACTCAATCGGAAATATCCTGCAACACGGTGTCATTCTTGAAAAAGGAACCTTGACCTTCAATGGAATCGGTCATATTATCAAGGGTGCTAAAGGAGCAGATGCCCAGCAAGAAAGTCGTGTCTTGATGTTATCGGATCAAGCGCGTTCAGATGCTAACCCAATCCTCTTGATTGATGAAAATGACGTTACAGCAGGTCATGCAGCATCGATCGGTCAAGTGGATCCAGAAGATATGTATTACCTCATGAGTCGTGGTCTGGATCAACACACGGCAGAACGCTTAGTGGTGCGTGGTTTCTTGGGATCTGTTATTGTTGAAATCCCAGTTAAAGAAGTACGTGATGAAATGATTGCCACCATCGAAGAAAAGTTATCTCAACGCTAAGGAGAAACAATGCTAGATAAAAATACGATTGCTCAAGATTTTCCCATTCTCGATCAATTCGTCCACGATGAGCCTTTGGTTTATCTAGATAATGCTGCGACGACGCAAAAACCTAAAAGTGTTCTCGAAGCAGTCAATCACTATTATTTGCAAGATAATGCCAATGTCCACCGTGGAGTTCATACCTTGGCTGAACGAGCGACAGCAGCTTATGAGGCAGCGCGTGAGAAAGTCAGAAAATTTATCAATGCTTCATCAACCAAGGAAGTGCTCTTTACAAGAGGGACAACGACGGGACTCAACTGGGTAGCACGCTATGCAGAAGAAGTCCTAAAAGAAGGGGACGAAGTCCTGATTTCCGTCATGGAACATCACTCCAACATCATCCCTTGGCAGCAAGCCTGCAAGAAAACAGGAGCAAAACTGGTCTATGTCTATTTAAAAGATGGCTTACTGGATATGCAGGACTTAAAGAGCAAGCTTAGTGAGAAGACAAAATTTGTCTCCATTACCCATGCTTCCAATGTCTTAGGGGTGGTCAATCCGATCAAGGAAATTGCTCAATTAGCTCATGAAGTTAGAGCGATGATGGTCGTAGATGGGGCTCAATCAACCCCTCATATGGCTATTGATGTACAAGACTTAGATGCGGATTTCTTTGCTTTTTCTGGCCATAAGATGGCTGCACCAACAGGGATTGGTGTCCTCTATGGGAAGGAAGAAATCTTAGAGCAAATGTCTCCGATCGAGTTTGGGGGCGAGATGATTGACTTTGTCTACGAGCAATCTGCCTCTTGGAAGGAATTGCCTTGGAAATTTGAAGCTGGAACACCTAATATGGCTGGTGCAATTGGTCTTGGTGCAGCGATCGATTACTTAGAGGGGTTGGGAATGGACCAAATAGAAGCGCATGAGCATGAATTGATTGCCTATGTGTTTCCAAAATTACAGGCTATCGAAGGTTTGACGATCTATGGTTCCCAAGACTTAGCCCAACGTTCTGGCGTCATTTCCTTTAATCTCGGAGATCTCCATCCGCATGATTTGGCAACAGCTCTAGATTACGAAGGGATTGCCGTTCGTGCAGGTCACCACTGTGCACAACCGCTCCTTCAATACCTGCAAGTCCCAGCGACAACGAGAGCAAGTTTTTATATTTACAACACTAAAGCGGACTGTGATAAATTAATTGAGGCATTGGTAAAAGCAAAGGAGTTTTTCAATGGCACTTTCTAAATTAGATTCGCTGTACATGGCGGTCGTAGCTGATCATTCAAAACACCCCCACCACCAAGGACAGATTGAAGATGTTGATCAGATCCAACTCAACAATCCAACTTGTGGAGATGTGATCCAGTTAAGTGTAAAATTTGATGAAAATGATAGGGTCCAAGATATTGCCTTTGTCAATTCAGGCTGTACCATTTCAACAGCTTCGGCTAGTATGATGACAGATGCTGTAATGGGAAAAACAAAAGAGAAAGTTGAAGAATTAGCACAGGTCTTTTCAGAAATGGTCCAAGGTCAATCAGATCCTCGTCAAGAGGAACTGGGTGACGCAGCCTTCTTATCAGGAGTCTCTAAATTCCCACAACGGATTAAATGTGCGACCCTCTCCTGGAATGCTCTTAAAAAAGCGATCGAACGTAGCAATTAATTAGAAGAAGAAACAGAGAAAGAAAGGAAATTATGGCTGAAGAAAGAGTCGAACCGAAACCAATTGATCTCGGTGAATATAAATTTGGATTTCACGATGACGTTCAACCTATTCTCTCTACCGGAAAAGGACTGAATGAAGCGGTTATTCGTGAATTGTCTGCAGCAAAAAATGAACCAGAATGGATGTTAGAATTCCGTTTGAAATCTTTTGAAACCTTCAAAAAGATGCCTATGCAAACCTGGGGTGCAGATCTATCAGAGATTGACTTTGATGATTTGATCTATTATCAAAAACCTTCAGATAAACCTGCCCGTTCATGGGATGAAGTTCCAGAGAAAATCAAGGAAACCTTTGAGAGAATCGGGATTCCAGAAGCCGAACGTGCCTACCTAGCGGGGGCTTCTGCCCAGTATGAATCAGAAGTGGTTTACCACAATATGAAAGAAGAGTTTGAAAAGTTGGGGATTATCTTCACCGATACGGATTCTGCCCTAAAAGAATATCCAGACCTTTTCAAACAGTATTTTGCGAAGTTAGTACCACCAACGGACAACAAATTGGCTGCCCTCAACTCAGCGGTCTGGTCTGGTGGGACCTTCATTTATGTACCAAAAGGCGTAAAAGTAGACGTCCCCCTTCAAACATACTTCCGTATCAACAACGAAAATACTGGTCAGTTTGAACGCACTTTGATTATCGTGGACGAGGGAGCAAGTGTTCACTATGTAGAAGGATGTACAGCACCGACTTACTCAAGCAATAGCCTCCATGCAGCGATTGTTGAGATCTTTGCCTTGGATGGTGCTTATATGCGCTACACGACTATCCAAAACTGGTCTGACAATGTCTATAACTTGGTCACCAAGCGGGCCAAAGCCCAAAAAGATGCTACAGTTGAGTGGATCGATGGAAACCTAGGTGCGAAGACAACCATGAAGTACCCATCTGTTTATCTAGATGGAGAAGGAGCGCGCGGGACCATGTTGTCCATTGCCTTTGCGAATGCAGGTCAACACCAAGATACAGGTGCCAAGATGATCCACAATGCACCTCACACTAGCTCGTCTATCGTATCTAAATCCATCGCGAAAGGTGGCGGAAAGGTAGACTACCGTGGACAAGTTACCTTTAACAAAAATTCCAAGAAATCAGTTTCTCACATCGAGTGTGACACCATTATCATGGATGATTTATCTGCATCAGATACGATTCCATTTAATGAAATCCACAACTCACAAGTTGCTTTGGAGCACGAAGCCAAGGTTTCAAAAATCTCAGAAGAACAACTGTATTATTTGATGAGTCGTGGTTTGTCTGAATCAGAAGCGACAGAAATGATTGTCATGGGATTTGTAGAGCCCTTTACAAAAGAACTTCCAATGGAATATGCCGTTGAGTTAAACCGACTCATTAGCTACGAAATGGAAGGATCTGTAGGATAATTCATTTTCATCAATCAAAAATCACAATGGATTTGACTCCATTGTGATTTTTTTGCTTATAATTTTTCGTTGACATAACGGACGAATTCATTCCACCAAACTTTTAAGAAGAAGCTTTTCTCAATGGTTCTTCCTGCTACCATATCGACCGTTGGCTCTTGATCTTCTAAGTAGCCACGTCCGATTTTATCTGGATCAGTGTAGTGTAATTTTCCAAGATTAGTGCCTGATTTGACAGGTGCTCGGAATGATTCTTGGTCACTCTTGAATTGAATTTTTGGTTCCGCTTGACTACCTTGTTTTTCGACGATATAGAAGTCTTTTTTTGCAACAGCTAAAACAGTATCTGACTTCCCATCCATGATAGTTGCCTTACTTTTTCCGTAGGGATCTCCTTCTTTGACGACAATGGAAGAAACAAAGGTCCGTACCACGTAGTTCATCAGAGAAGAAGTAGCCACAAAACGTGCATACGGATCACCGTCAACTGCCTCCACTCCTAGGACAACAGTGATCATATGGATGCCATTTTGCGTTGTTGATGCAGCAAAGGTGATGCCACCTTTGGTAGAGTTGCTGACCCGTAGGCCATCAACTCCAGAATGGTAATTCGGCATGCCTTCTAGCATCAGGTTGGGGTTTTCAATCTGCGTGTTTGAAAAAAGAGCAGTGGGTTTTGAAGTATATTTGGTCACTTCAGGAAAATCCTGGAGTAAGTGCTTGGCAATAACAGCAATATCATAAGCACTCAATTGATTTTCATCCTCTTTCCCTTCAGGATCTCCACTGATGGTTTGTGTATTTAAGCCTGTCGCGTTGATCAAGTGGGGAGATTTAATGCCCCAGGTAGACAATTTTTGCTTCATCATTTCAACGAAGCTTTTCTCAGAGCCACCCACTTTCTCAGCTAAGGCCAAGGCAGCAGTGCTAGAATTTCCAACTAAAAGAGCAGTCAATAACTGTTCAACTGTATATTGGTTTGCCTCCATAGGAAGAGTACCAGCACCTTCGATATCATTTAAGGCCAGAGCTTTCTCAGACAGTTTGATAGGATCTTTTAGAGAAAGTTTTTTTTCATGAATAGCTTCGAAAATCAGATAAGTGGTCAAGAGTGTAGATAGTCCCCCCACATCTCGCTTTTTCTCTGAATCCTTTTCATATAAAATTTTACCTGTATCAGCTTCAACAGCAATAGCACTTTGAGCAGGAAGTTCTAGCTCATCTGCCAGAACTACTTGATAAGGTAAACTGCATAACAGCAGGATGAAGGTTAAAAAAGAAAGAAAGAATTTTTTCACAGTTGTTTCCTCGTTGCTTAGTCCTCTCTATTGTATCATACAAATGATTAATGGAAAATCGTAAAATCATCAATTAGGCTAAAAAATCAGTCATAGCAAGGCTTTTGGATGGTGTTGAAGCGAATATTCAGAAAATTTAGTTTACTTTTTTTTTTAGTTGTGATATAATCTTAAACAAATCTAAAAAAACTATTGGAGAATTCCTATGAAAAAAGGTAAAGTATTCGCAGTTGCCGGAGTAACACTCCTTGCAGCTGGATTGTTGGCTGCATGTTCTGGTTCAAATACTAGTAAAGCAAGCTCAGGTGAAGACAAAAACTATGGTTATGTCTACACAGATGATCCTCAAACTTTGGACTACACTGTATCTTCTAAAGCTGCTACACATGATATCACTACAAATGTCGTAGATGGTTTGATGGCAAATGACAAGTATGGAAATCTTGTGCCATCACTTGCAGAAGATTGGTCTGTTTCAAAAGATGGTTTGACTTATACCTACAAGATTCGTAAGGGTGTTAAATGGTACGATGCAGATGGTGAAGAACATGGTGAAGTGACTGCCAAAGACTTCGTAACTGGTTTGAAACACGCTGCTGATAAAAAATCTGAAACCCTTTCACTTGTTCAAGGTTCTGTCAAAGGCTTGGATGATTATGTACAAGGAAAAACTACAGACTTTAGCCAAGTTGGTGTCAAAGCTGTTGATGATTACACACTTCAATATACATTGAACAAACCTGAAACCTTCTGGAACTCTAAAACAACAAACGGAATCTTGTTCCCAATTAGCACAGAGTTCTTGAAGAGTAAGGGAGATGATTTTGGTCAACCAAACGATGTGAAATCAATCCTTGCAAACGGACCTTTCCTTCTTAAATCAATCACTTCAAAATCATCTGTTGTATTTGAAAAGAATGACAACTACTGGGATAAGAAAAACGTTCACCTTAAAGAAGTGAAACTCACTTATTATGATGGATCAGACCAAGATTCATTGGCGCGTGGTTTCTCTGATGGTGCTTATACAGCTGCTCGTCTTTTCCCGGCAAGTTCAAACTTTGCAACTGTATCTAAAAAATACAAAGACAACATCTATAATACACCGGCTGGTTCAGGGGTAGCGGTTCTTGGTTTCAACATTGACCGTCAATCATACAAACACACTGCTAAGAAATCAGATGCTGAAAAGACTGCAACTAAGAAAGCAATCTTGAACAAAGATTTCCGTCAAGCTATCACTTTTGCCTTGAACCGTGAAAACTACTCAGCGCAAGTAAATAGTAAAGCATTTGCTAAACCAGCTATCCGTAATACCTACACAGCTCCAGCCTTTGTGCAAGTGAATGGAAAAGACTTTGGAGATGTGGTTGCAGATAAATTGAGTACATATGGTGATCAATGGAAAGGTGTCAACCTTGCAGATGGTCAAGACGGTCTTTACAACAAAGACAAAGCAAAAGCACAACTTGAAAAAGCAAAAGCTGAACTTCAAAAAGATGGCGTTCAATTCCCAATTCATATTGACGTACCAGTAGCACAAAACTCTACAAACTTTGTTTCACGGATGCAATCATTGAAACAAACAGTGGAAGATACTCTTGGTAAAGACAATGTTGTCCTTGACCTTCAAATGATGGACCAAGACGAGGTGTTGAACATCACATTGAATGTTCCATCAGCTGCAGATGCAGATTGGGATCTTCAAGGATTGGTCGGATGGAACCCAGACTACGATGATCCATCAACTTACCTTGATACTCTTCAACCATCATCAGAAGACCAAACAAAAGTCTACCTTGGTTTTGCAGGTGGTGTAGATAATGCTTCAGCCAAAGCAGTTGGCTTGGATGAGTATGCGAAACTTCTTGCAGATGCTAATAGCGAATCACTTGATGTAGCTAAACGTTACGAAAAATATGCTGCTGCTCAAGCTTGGTTGAGTGACAGTGCCTTGGTAATCCCAACAATGTCAAGCACAGGCGCAGCAACAGTTGTTTCTAAAGTGGTTCCATTCTCTGGCCCATCAGCTCAAACAGGTAACAAAGGATCAGCTTACTTCAAATATGTAGAAGTTCAGGATGAACCTGTTACTAAGAAACAATACGAACAAGCACGTGAAAAATGGCAAAAAGAAAAAGCTGAGTCAAACAAAAAAGCTCAACAAGATCTTGAAAAACACGTTAAATAATTAAATTATTGCTTTTCATTAGAACTTTCTCTTCTAGGGGAGAAAGTTCTTTTGGACATTAAAGGAATGAAATATGAAAAAATATGTTTTTATGCGTATTTTGCGTTCGTTAGTGTCGATCTTTCTCGTCACGACATTAACCTACATGATTATCTATACGCTAACACCGAGAAATCTCATCTTTAAAAATGACCCTAACTACAATAAAGTAGCGAAGACAAAAGATTCGAAGATCAACTACGAAAATACAGTCTATGATCGCATGGGTTATTTGGAATACATGGATTCAAAGAGCTTGCAACAAAAAGCAAGTAAAGAAGATTCTTCTGTAACAGTTGATGCGACTACTGCTAATGAAAAGATCTATAAAGAATACATTAACAAATTAGGTCATGGTTGGCAGTTGAAACGTTTCCCAGAAAGTAAGTCTTTCTATGCAGTGCGTGAAATTCCAGTTTTTGAACGTGTCGTCAGCTTCTATGCGAATTTGATTCAATTTGATCATCCAGGTTGGGTGAAAGATGCTTCAAATCCAAACCTCAAACGCTATATCCGCATTGAAAATGATCCGTCTATTGGATGGTCTGTAGTGGGTTCTGGAACGAAACATAAATATCTTTTGTACTTCAACGGTCAATTCCCATATGTACACCAAAACTTTGTGACCTTAAACCTAGGAAATTCATATCCAACATATTCAAATACCCCAGTTCTTCAAGTTATTACCCAAGGACAAGGAACGACTAAGAAGAGTGAAGTGAACTTCCCAACAGGTAAGAAAACATCATCAATTGATATCTACTCACGTACCTACAAATCACCAAGTAAGGCAGATTCACAAGATATCAGTCGATTTGGTAAAGGGGATGCGTATACAGCAACTTTGAGCAACTATGAGAATCCATCCATGATTGCATCTTCTTCAATCATTGGTTTGATTGGTATTGCAATTTCTTATTTGATTGCGATCCCATTAGGATCTTACATGGCTCTGTTCAAGAACTCATGGTTTGATAGCATCTCAACAGCTGCTTTGACATTTATGATGTCTCTCCCAACCATTGCTTCGGTCTACATTGTCCGTTTAGCAGGTTCATTCTTTGGGCTTCCAGACTCATTCCCAGTTCTTGGAGCACAGGATTGGCGTTCATATGTATTGCCGTCCCTGATTCTTGGTTTATTGAGTGCACCATTTAACGCCGTTTGGATTCGTCGTTACATGATTGATATCCATTCACAAGATTTCGTCCGTTTTGCTCGTTCAAAAGGATTATCAGAACGTGAGATTTCAAAAAAACACATCTTCAAAAATGCGATGGTTCCATTGGTATCTGGTATCCCGACATCTATTATTGGAGTTATCTCAGGTGCGACACTTACTGAAACAGTCTTCGCTTTCCCAGGTATGGGTAAAATGTTGATTGACTCTATTAAAGCATCAAACAACACCATGGTTATCGGACTTGTCTTCATCTTCACATCGCTTGGTATCTTTGCTGCCATGTTAGGTGATATCTTGATGACGGTACTTGACCCACGGATTAAATTAACGAATACGAAAGGAGGCAAATAATGGCTACAATCGATAAAAATAAATTTCAGTTTGTAAAACGCGATGACTTTGCCTCTGAAGTAATCGATGCTCCAGCATATTCATACTGGAAATCTGTATTCAGACAATTCTTTAAGAAAAGAACCACGATCATTATGCTTGCTGTTTTGATTGGGATTCTCTTGATGAGTTTTATCTACCCTATGTTTTCAAATTTTGATTACAATGATGTTAGTAAGGTCAATGACTTTACTGCTCGTTTGAATCCACCAAGTGGGAAAGCACTATTTGGTACAGATAACAACGGTAAATCCCTCTTTGATGGAGTTTGGTTTGGTGCTCGAAATTCTATTATCATTTCCTTTATCGCAACTGTTATTAACGTGGTGGTCGGAGTCATCGTTGGTGGAATTTGGGGAATCTCAAAATCCATCGACCGTATCATGATGGAAGTTTATAACGTTATTTCAAACATTCCATTTATGTTGATCGTTATCGTCTTGACTTACTCAATGGGATCTGGTTTCTGGAACTTGATTCTTGCCATGTCCTTAACAGGATGGATCGGAATTGCCTACATGATTCGTGTTCAAATCATGCGTTACCGTGATTTGGAGTACAACTTGGCCAGTCGAACATTAGGAACGCCAACTTTGAAAATTGTTACGAAAAATATTTTACCTCAATTGGTATCTGTAATCGTGACCCAAACATCACAAATGTTACCAAGTTTTATTTCTTACGAAGCTTTCCTTTCCTTCTTCGGACTTGGTCTTCCAATTACAGTTCCAAGTTTGGGACGGTTGATTTCTGACTATTCTCAAAACGTAACTACAAATGCCTACCTATTCTGGATTCCGCTTACCGTTTTGATTTTAGTATCCTTGTCATTCTTTATCGTCGGACAAAACTTGGCCGATGCCAGCGACCCACGTACACATAGATAGGAGGAGTAGATATGACATCAAATAACAATATTATTTTATCTGCTCAAGATATCGTAGTGGAATTTGACGTGCGCGATCGCGTATTGACAGCTATTCGTGGCGTATCGCTTGAGCTAGAAGAAGGTGAAGTTCTTGCCTTAGTTGGTGAGTCAGGTTCAGGGAAATCAGTTTTGACAAAAACGTTCACCGGAATGTTAGAAGATAACGGCCGTATTGCTCAAGGTTCGATTAAATACCGTGGTCAAGAATTGACAGATTTGAAATCGAATAAAGATTGGGAAAATATTCGTGGATCTAAGATCGCTACAATTTTCCAAGACCCAATGACAAGTTTGGACCCAATCAACACAATTGGTTCACAAATTACAGAAGTCATTATCAAACACCAAGGGAAAACAGCTAAAGAAGCCAAAGAAATGGCTTTGGACTATATGGAGAAAGTTGGAATTCCAGATGCTGAACGTCGTTTTGATGAGTATCCATTCCAATATTCAGGTGGGATGCGTCAACGGATCGTTATTGCCATCGCCTTGGCCTGCCGTCCAGATATTTTAATCTGTGACGAACCAACAACAGCCCTTGACGTAACCATTCAAGCGCAAATCATTGATTTGTTGAAATCCCTTCAAAAAGAATACCAATTTACAGTTATCTTTATCACCCACGACTTAGGTGTGGTTGCAAGTATTGCAGATAAAGTAGCCGTTATGTATGCTGGAGAAATTGTTGAGTTTGGTAAAGTAGAAGAAATTTTCTACGATCCAAAACATCCCTACACATGGAGCTTGCTTTCAAGCTTGCCTCAATTGTCAACCTCAGATGGTGATCTTTACTCTATTCCAGGAACTCCGCCTTCATTGTATGCTCCGATTAAAGGAGATGCTTTTGCACTTCGTTCAGACTATGCGATGCAGATTGATTTTGAAGAAGAGGCACCTGCTTTCAAAGTAACCGATACTCACTGGGCTAAGACATGGTTGCTCCATCCAGATGCACCAACAGTTCATAAACCAGAAGTAATCGAAAACCTTCACGAAAAGATTGGCTCAAAAATGGGCTTCACTCACATTACAGAATAGGAGGAAGGAAATGACTGAAAAATTAGTTGAAATTAAAGATTTAGAAATTTCCTTCGGTGAAGGAAGTAAAAAATTCGTTGCTGTAAAGAACGCCAACTTTTTCATTAATAAGGGAGAAACTTTCTCTCTTGTTGGTGAATCAGGAAGTGGGAAGACAACAATTGGACGTGCGATCATCGGTCTGAATGATACAAGTGCTGGAGAAATTATTTATGACGGTCGCAAGATCAACGGAAAAAACTCTCATAGTGAAAAATCAGAGTTGATCCGTAAAATTCAAATGATCTTCCAAGACCCAGCAGCAAGTTTGAATGAACGTGCTACAGTTGATTATATTATCTCCGAAGGTTTGATCAACCACCATTTGTTTAACAGCGAAGAAGAACGTCAGGAAAAAGTAAAAAATATTATGCATGAAGTTGGGCTTCTAGCAGAACATTTGACACGTTATCCTCACGAATTCTCAGGTGGTCAACGTCAACGGATCGGTATTGCCCGTGCTCTTGTCATGGAACCAGAATTTGTCATTGCGGATGAACCAATCTCAGCCCTTGACGTTTCAGTACGTGCACAGGTCTTGAACCTTTTGAAAAAATTCCAAAGAGAATTAGGCTTGACCTATCTCTTTATCGCCCATGACTTGTCAGTTGTGCGCTTCATTTCTGACCGTATTGCAGTTATCTATAAAGGGGTTATTGTAGAAGTAGCAGAAACTGAAGAGCTATTTAATCACCCAATCCATCCATACACCCAATCCCTACTTTCAGCAGTCCCAATTCCAGATCCAATTCTAGAACGTAAAAAAGTTCTAAAAATCTACGATCCAGAACAACATGATTACTCTGAAGATAAACCACAAATGGTTGAAATTAAACCAGGTCATTATGTATGGGCTAACAAAGCTGAAGAAAACAAATACAGACAAGAATATAAATAGAGAGGATTCCCTCTCTATTTTTTTATTTCAAAAAAACTTTCAAAAAAATAAATTTTTTTGAGAAAAAGTGTTGACAGTAAGGTAAGGTCATGATATACTAATATAGTTGTCGCGCGAGAGCGACAAAGACCTTTGAAAACTGAACAAGACGAACCAATGTG
>NZ_JACLQU010000018.1 GCF_016648855.1 Streptococcus parasanguinis | reverse complement strand
AATTGTATTATTATTTATCAAATTCTTACTGGATATATGCTTAGAGTATATCAAGAATTGGTTTAAAAAGTTTTGATATATCTTCACACAAAAAACTTAGCATGTTTAGGAACTGCACCCCAATAATGGAACAAGAGAAAACCCTCTTATGCGACCAGTTTTCTGTACTTTACAGGAGGCTGGTCATTTTTCTTGAATTCTAGTGTCATTATAAAATAGCGTTTGCACAGATGAATTTATTTTAGCCAATCTATATAAAAGAAAAAATTTCCACTATCCCTCTAAAGAAATTGAAAGCAAATGAGCTAAGATAATTGATCACGACCTACCGAGCAGGATAGAAAGTGAGAGTCGTGAGTAACTTATTTGACCTCTTCTTCAGCGTTATGGCAAATGTATTAGCATATTTCATTTGTGAATAGTTGGATGACGAGGATAGTCGGCATTTAGCCTCAAAATACTCGTTAATCAAAAAAGAGCGTAAAAATCCCTAGAAGACAACAGTCCTCTAGGGATTTAGTGTATCCTTGAGCTATTTATTCAACAATTTTATTATATTACATGTGTCAAAAATATCTCTTTATTTTATTTTTTAGAACATGTAGTATGTATAAATTGCAATAATAGAAAGGATTAAGAAGATTAACAAGATAAAAATAATTATTTTTTTTTCATTGTAGTTCTCCTTTATTTTTTGTATGATTATATCAGAATGTTTTTAAAAAATGAAAGGGTTTTCTATGGAAAATGATGTGTTTTTTGATTCTTTTTTAAGATCACTTAGGTTTCATTTACGTGATAGGTGTAAGGATATTGGATTTATAAAGTTTTTTAAAGATGAAAATAATTGTTTTATTACTATAGAGGATTATGTTTTGGAATCATTTGTAGTATTGTCAAATATTTTGAGTCAGGAGAGGATTGTGTTTTCTTGTGGAATTATTTATAGTAAGGGGGTAGTTACTGGAGTAGAAGTATATATGAGTGTATTAGAGTTAGAAAGATTAAATAATTTGTACAAGATATAGTTTTGAAGCATATTAAAAAAATAAGGGAAACTGTCTATGTAGGATGTGTGGAGTTGATAGTATCAATGTTTCCTTGTTTTAGAGCTGTGTTCTTTCGAATGATCCCAAAACAAGAAAAACAAAAAATGATGGTCTAGGAGCTCGATACATTGAGCTTCTTTTTCTTTAGAAACTCAAATAATAATTTTACAGACTTTTATGTCATTAATTTATTCTCCCCCTCCTCTTTTTCTTTGACTCTCCTTTCTTATTTTTCTAAAATAGTAGGTGTGTGAAGGGAGATTGATATGAAAAAAGGTTTTTTGATTGTGCTTTCTGCTTTGGTCTTGGCTTCGTGTGGTCGTCCTCAGAGGACGGTGATGCCTAAGAGTTCGGAGACCAAGCAGACCAGCACTTCAGAAAAGAAACAATCTGGCATGGACTTGAAAGCGATCAAGGCTAAGGACTACTCGAGTATCAAAGGAACTTGGATTGATGGGCGTGGCAATGAGCTGGTCTTTGATGACAAGGGCTTGGTCAGCGAGGATGTTGAGCTTGATGTATCGAGCTTTAAGCAGAAGGACCAGATCGCTGAGATGACGGTTAGTGCCAAGTCAGGTGTTGGAGGCTATGGTCTCTTGCTTCTTCCAAAAGGTCAGAAAGCGGGCAAAGATGATGCTTCGGATAAGTCCAAGGATCGGATCTGGGCTGGTCAGTCACCGGCTTATGGCGATGATGACAATTTCTACTATCGCAAGAAAGAGCAACCTAAAGATCAGGAGCAAGTAGATACAGACGATAGCAGTAGTACGTCTAAGACGAGTAAGGCCAAGAAGTGGAATACTCGTTCGGATGGTGAGGTCAAGTCTTCGAAGAAGGCATACCAGAATGATTATCCAGGCTACACCGCTGCTCAGGTCGAAGCTGCGCGAGTCTGGGCTTATGTGATCAAGAACGTGCCATCAGAATTAAATATTTCAAATAGTGCAGCTGGAACAAAGATTTATAATGGTGGCTTGGGTGTCGATTATCCAAAAGATGTGCGTCATCTGTTTGGTTCTTATTCAGCAGAAGGAAATATCACTTATGCATCCAACGGTGATGGGACAGTCACTATCTACCCTGTACCGAGCCACTGGCAACAGTCTGCAGATGAACTCAATAGTGAAGAGTTTATGACGCAATTTACCCAAGGGATCTTGGACCATGCTGAAACGGTGACATTGCCAGACGGGGATCCAGACATGATTCGTCAGATCCTGGCTGTATTGAAGTAGGAACTGGATTTGAGAGCTCAGTTTATTGTTTTTTTAAGCTGATCCTGTTACAATGATAGTACTCGGAAAAGACTGGGCTTCCAGCCTTTTTCATTTCACTTTAGAAAGGTCTTTTATGAAACGCAAATTGATTTTGTTTCTCTATTTACTCTTGCTAGCGATCGGCCTAGCCTATGAGACCCAGTCACTGACAGAAGGCTGGATGTCTGGCAGCCAGTACGGGATCGTGGGACTTTCGACCTTGATCCTTTTGGTCTATGCACTTCCTGCTGTTTGGGCTCTCTTTCACTTTGCCAAGAAGTGGAAGTTGTCATGGGTACCGGTGCTCTTTTCTCTACTAGGTGGAGGCTTTGTTGCCGGTTGGTTGTCTAGCTTTGCCAATACCTATTTCCATGACATGATTCAAGCGATCGCTCCAAATAGCGACTTTTGGAACCAGTACGAGAGTGCCATCGCTGCGCCCCTCTTTGAGGAACCCTTTAAGTTGATTCCAATCTTCTTTGTCCTCTATTTGTTCAGTGTCCGTCGCATCAAGTCGATCTTCCTCTTGGCGATTGCCTCAGGTCTTGGTTTCCAGATCGTGGAGGATTTTGCCTATATCCGTCAGGATCTGCCGGAAGGTTTCTCTTACACGGTGTCAGGGATTCTCGGTCGTGTGGCCAATGCGCCCATGTCTCACTGGGTCTACACAGGACTTGTGATGCTGGGGCTCTTCCTAATTGTCCAAGCAAGCAGAGGACGCAAGGATCTAGCTCTAGCAGGCTGGGGATATTTAGTAGCTGGGTTTGGACTTCATTTTGTTGGCAATTCACCCTTCTCACAAATCGTGACCGAGTTGCCTATTGCGATTCCAGTCTTGAATGCTACTGGGCTCTTCCTGATCTACCAAGCGTATCAGACCGTCGAGCGATTAGAACAAGAAAAATAAAACAAAAAAAGAATGCGTATGTTTGGACACATACGCATTTTTGTTATTTTGGACACATTGTTTTTCTACTTTTGTATAAACTGAGTGATACTATAGCTGTAAACTAAATTCTATTTTGAAAGAAATATTTGAGACTTTCCGCCGTGAGAAAAGTGCTTGAAACATTGTTGTTTCAAGCACTCGGGAGTTTTGAAACGTTAGATTCAAAACTAAGTCATGGAACTTCTTCGAAGTTCGCTGACGTCCGTACTCACCTAAGGAAAGTCTCTAAGAGTATATGATCTTAAAATAGATTTATTTACCAAGACAGAACTGGCTGAAGAGTTGGGTAATGAGCTCATCAGGTGCAGCGTCCCCTGTGATTTCTCCGAGGATTTCCCAGGTGCGGGTGAGGTCGACTTGAAGCAGGTCAACCGGCATACCTAGAGCCAAGCCTTCGTTGACAGCTTGCAGGGCTTCAACAGCTTTCTCGATCAGAGAGATGTGACGGGCATTTGAGAGATAAGTCGCATCTTGCTCGACCAGACCTGCATTTTTAAAGAAGAGGGCGTTGATCCGGTCTTCAATTTGATCGATGTTTTGGTTTTTCAGAACGGAAATCTTGATATGATCTTCCGGCAGTTGGTCGATTTCGATCTTCTCTGGTAGGTCGACCTTATTGAGGAGAATGATGCGGTTGCTATCTTGAGAGATTTCAAGGAGCTGGCGATCTTGATCAGTCAGGGGTTCGCTGGCATTGAGGACGAGGAGGACCAGATCAGCTTCCTTGAGGGCTTTTTTCGAACGTTCGACACCAATTTGCTCGACGATGTCTTCGGTTTCCCGGATCCCGGCTGTATCGACTAGTTTGAGGGGAACCCCGTTGATGTTGACGTATTCCTCGATAACGTCCCGAGTGGTTCCTTCGATATCGGTCACGATGGCTTTTTCTTCGCGAAGAAGATTATTGAGGAGGCTAGACTTGCCGACGTTTGGACGACCGATGATAGCAGTAGAAATCCCTTCACGCAAGATCTTACCGCGACGGGCAGTCTTGAGGAGGTTGGTCAAGAGGGCTTCAAATTCACTGGTCTTTTCGCGGATGATCTCAGTGGTTGCTTCTTCGACATCATCGTACTCAGGATAGTCGATATTGACTTCGACCTGGGCCAGGGTATTGAGGATCTCTTGGCGCGTGTTGTTGATGAGGTCAGACAGAGAGCCGTCCAACTGTTTAACGGCGATGTTCATAGCCTTGTCGGTCTTGGCGCGAATGATGTCCATGACGGCTTCTGCCTGGGTTAAATCGACCCGACCGTTCAGAAAGGCCCGCTTGGTAAATTCACCAGGTTCAGCCAAACGAGCTCCTTCACGGATGACCAGCTGCAGGATTTCATTGGTCACAGCAATCCCGCCGTGGGTATTGATCTCGATGATGTCTTCACGGGTGAAGGTCTTCGGCGAGCGCATGGCTCCAACCATGACTTCGTCGAGGATCTCGTCCTTATCTGGATCTACGATATGACCGTAGTTGAGGGTGTGGCTAGCGACCTTGCTTAAATCTTTCCCTTTGAAGATCTTTTGCGCAATGGCAAAGCTGTCTGTTCCGCTCAAGCGGACGATCCCGATTGCCCCCTCACCAAGAGGAGTCGAGATGGCAGCAATGGTATCAAATTCTTTAGTAATCATGTCATTTCTCTTTTCCTGTAGATTCATCTCTATTCTATCGTAAAGTCAGCAGACGGGCAAGGTTTTAAAACTTTTGAAAAGTAAACTTTTATCTATTAAAAAATATTAAGAGAACTTAATTGAAGAAAAGTCATTAAAAAAACTTTCCTTATGTGAGTTCGGACGTCAGCGAACTTCTTCGAAGTTCCATGACTAATTATTGAGCCTAAGGTCTCAATAATTCCGTGTGCCTAGAACTTAATTGATCTAGGCACTTTACTCACAGCGGAAAGTTTCATAAATAACTTAAATAATTGATAAGAATAAATTGTTCTTATTTTATTTACTAATCATAGCAAGATTAAATAATAAATTTTCAGTTGTTGAATCATCAGAATGATCATTTGATTCCTGGTATTGCCCGAATTTTGATATTGGTTGCCATCCATCAGCTTTTAAATATGTACTTGTAGAATTGAAAACTTCATCAGCTAATGAATTAAATTTATCCTTTTTAAAATAAACTAATGAGGCGGCTATACTACCATCCCAAGCCCTAAAAACAACATCTTTATCTGGTTTTGAATCAGCATGGATAACATCGTAAATTGAATCATTAAAGTTTTGAATTGCATTTTCATCACTGATAGAGCTATTTAAATCAATGCTAACAATATAAATGTCATTTTCTGAATCATATTTAAAGTCAGTGAAATCTGTAGTGGAGATATAATCTTCAAATGATTTTGGTTCTGAGGAGTTTTTTGAACAAGCAAATAAAAATAATAGTGCAGAAAATATTGTAAGAATGTAAATAATCTTTTTCATAGTTCTCACCCGTTTATTAATAGTTATTAATTTAATTAAGTATAACAAATTTTAAAGAATATAACAACATAATATGTTCTATCGTAAAGTCAGCAGACGGGCAAGGTTTTGCTTTTAGAACTAAAACTGGAAAGGTTTTCAAATAATTAGTGAAATCTCTTTCAGAATATGCTATACTGTAAGAGAATATAAAAGGAGGTCTATGATGGTAAACCTAAAGGAACAGGTAGGAATTAAAGCGGCTGAGTTTGTCAAAGACGGCATGATTGTCGGTCTCGGTACAGGGTCAACTGCTTATTATTTTGTGGCTGAATTGGGTCGTCGCATCAAAGAAGAAGGCTTGCAGATCACAGCTGTCACAACGTCGAGTGTGACCTATGATCAGGCTGAAAGTTTAGGCATCCCGCTCAAAGCCATCGACGATGTCGAAGTGGTGGATGTGACAGTGGATGGCGCAGATGAAGTGGATCCTCAATTGAACGGGATCAAAGGTGGCGGTGGTGCTCTCCTCATGGAAAAAATCGTCGCAACCAATTCTAAAGATTGCATTTGGATCGTAGATGAATCTAAACAAGTCGCAACTCTTGGGGCTTTCAAACTTCCAGTGGAAGTAGTGCAATACGGGGCTGAAAATCTTTTCCGTCATTTTGAGCAAAAGGGTTACCATCCTGATTTCCGTCACGCGGATGATCAACGTTTTGTAACCGACCAAGGCAACTTTATCATTGACTTGGACCTCAAGGTGATCGAGGATACAGAAGCTCTGGCAAATGAACTGGATCACACCGTAGGCGTCGTAGAGCACGGTTTATTCTTGAACATGATTTCAAAAGTGATTGTAGGGACACCAGATGGTCCTGTCATCATAGAAAAATAGAGAGTGGGACAGAAATCGGTAATTCGTTAGAATTCGATTTCATCGTCCCACCTCCGCACAGTTGAGTAGGGCTGTAAAAGCTGATGAAATCAGCGTAGTAGAGCCCACTCAACCACTGCGTCTTGCTCGACAATCCAAAAACAATTGAGAGGCTAGGACTTTTGTCCCAGCCTCGGATCAAACAACGGCTCTCTTCTTATAGGGATATGGTATAATATAGCTAGTTTAATAAAGGAAAGAGGCAGTATATGTCAAAATTTAAACGCATGCACTTAGTTGTGCTGGATTCAGTTGGGATCGGTGCTGCACCAGATGCCAATAACTTTGTCAATGCAGGTGTTCCAGATGGAGCATCTGATACTTTGGGCCACATCTCTAAAACCGTCGGCTTGAATGTACCAAACATGGCCAAAATCGGTCTTGGAAATATTCCTCGTGAAGTACCATTGAAGACGGTGCCAGCTGAAAGCAACCCAACAGGCTATGCAACAAAATTGCAAGAAGTCTCTCTTGGGAAAGACACCATGACTGGTCACTGGGAAATCATGGGGCTCAACATTACAGAACCGTTTGATACCTTCTGGAATGGATTCCCAGAAGAAATTATTACAAAGATTGAAGAATTCTCAGGACGTAAGGTCATTCGTGAAGCTAACAAGCCTTATTCTGGTACAGCGGTCATCGATGACTTTGGACCACGTCAAATGGAAACTGGTGAGTTGATTATTTATACATCAGCAGACCCTGTGCTTCAAATCGCGGCTCACGAAGACATCATTCCTTTGGATGAACTCTACCGTATTTGTGAATACGCTCGTTCCATCACTTTGGAACGTCCAGCTCTTCTAGGCCGGATCATTGCTCGTCCTTATGTTGGGGAACCTGGAAACTTCACACGTACAGCCAACCGTCGTGACTTGGCTGTTTCACCATTTGCGCCAACTGTTTTGGACAAGTTGAACGAAGCGGGTATCGATACCTATGCAGTTGGTAAGATCAACGATATCTTCAACGGAGCTGGTATCAACCACGATATGGGTCACAACAAATCAAACAGCCACGGTATGGATACCTTGATTAAGACCATGGGACTTCCTGAGTTCCAAGAAGGGTTCTCATTTACCAACTTGGTAGACTTTGATGCTCTTTATGGTCACCGTCGCAATGCTCACGGCTACCGCGATTGCTTGCATGAGTTCGATGAGCGCTTGCCAGAAATCATCGCAGCCATGCGTGAAGATGACCTCTTGATGATTACGGCTGACCATGGTAACGACCCAACCTACGCTGGTACTGACCATACGCGTGAATACATCCCATTCTTGGCTTATAGCCCATCTTTCAAAGGCAATGGCGTGATTCCAGTCGGACATTTCTCTGATATCTCTGCAACAATTGCAGAGAACTTTGGTGTTGAAAAAGCCATGATCGGTGAAAGCTTCTTAGACAAATTGAACTAAGATGACACGCTTCGCTCTCCTCGTAAGAGGGATCAATGTTGGCGGCAAAAATAAAGTGGTCATGGCTCAACTTCGTCAAGAATTGATGGAGCTGGGATTGGAACAAGTGGAAACCTACATCAACAGTGGCAATATCTTTTTTACGACAGGTCTTTCTCGATCTCAGTTAGTAGCGTGCCTGTCGACCTTCTTTGAGAATCACTATCCCTTTATTGAACGCTTTTCTCTCCTGAGTCGAGAAGACTATGAAGCAGAATGTGCAAACCTACCGCAATGGTGGACAGAAGAGATGGCTCGTAAGGATGTTCTCTTTTACACCGAGGGCTTGGATAGGGAATCCGTAGAAGAGAAGTTGCTTGCTTTGAAGCTAGGAGATGAAGTGCTTCACCTTGGCAAAACAGCGGTTTTCTGGGGCAAATCCTCAGAAGCAAGCTACGCTAAAACCGCCTACCGCAAATATCTGATGAAGATGCCTTTCTATCGTCAGATCACTATTCGCAACGTTAACACCTTTGACAAAATTGGCACATTACTTAAGAAATAAAAGGAGATACACAATGACATTGTTAGCAAAAATCAATGAAACAGCTGCTTTCTTGAAGGGCAAAGGAATGGAAGCGCCTGAGTTTGGCTTGATCCTTGGATCAGGTTTAGGTGAACTGGCTGAAGAAATCGAAAATCCAGTCGTAGTAGACTACTCTGAGATTCCAAACTGGGGACGTTCGACAGTTGTCGGCCACGCTGGTAAGTTGGTTTATGGTGATCTTGCTGGACGTAAGGTATTGGCACTTCAAGGTCGTTTCCACTTCTATGAAGGAAATCCTCTTGAAGTTGTGACTTTCCCAGTTCGTGTCATGAAAGTGTTGGGATGTGAAGGAGTGCTTGTCACCAACGCTGCTGGTGGTATCTGCTTCGGTCCTGGTACCTTGATGGCTATTACTGACCACATCAATATGACTGGTCAAAACCCATTGATCGGTGAAAACTTGGATGACTTTGGTCCACGTTTCCCTGATATGTCGAAAGCTTACACACCTGAATACCGCGAGACTGCTCATAAAGTCGCTGACAAATTGGGTATCAATTTGGATGATGGGGTTTATATCGGTGTGACAGGTCCAACTTATGAAACTCCAGCTGAAATCCGTGCGTATAAGACTCTTGGTGCGGATGCGGTTGGGATGTCAACTGTTCCTGAAGTCATCATTGCGGCTCACTCTGGTTTGAAAGTTCTTGGTATTTCATGTATTACCAACTTTGCGGCTGGTTTCCAAGAAGAGCTCAACCATGAAGAAGTGGTAGAAGTCACTGAGCGCGTTAAAGACGACTTCAAAGGCTTGCTGAAAGCGATTCTTGCTGAACTCTAATCCTATGAAAGCAAGACTCCAAAGCCTGCCTTACGGACTGAGGTTGCTTCTAGCCACTCTATCATTGGGAATAGGGACGGGTCTGGTCGGAATTGCCTGTCATTATCTACTAGAAGGTGTGCAAGGACTGGCCTTTGGCCAAGATAAGGGGGACTTGCTTCAGCAATTTAATCACGCTGGAGGTTTCCGTAGATTCCTTGTACTAGGTGTGACAGGGGTCTTGGCAGCAGGTTTCTGGTATATTCTGCAACGGCGCTATAAAATTCTCTCCATTCGTAGGCAAATTGACCTAGCTGGAGATAGGGAGCCAGCGTTCTTAGCCCACCTCCTTCATGCAGGGATGCAGGTTGCGATTGTTGGAGCAGGTGCATCGGTCGGAAAAGAAGGAGCCCCACGAGAGGTCGGGGCTCTTCTAGCTGGTCGATTGGGCAAAGCCTTCTCCTTGGCAATCAAAGAGCGAAAAGTTTTAATCGCCTGTGGTGCAGGAGCTGGGTTGGCCGCAGTCTATCAGGTTCCCTTTGCTAGTAGCTTGTTCGTCTTTGAGACCTTAGGACTTGCCTACAGTTGGCAGAACCTTCTGCTGGTTTTGTCCAGTACTTATCTGGCGACTTGGGTGGCCCAGCCTATCGTTGGGCACGGTTCTATTTATCATATGTCGCTAGTCCATTGGTCAGCTAGCAGTTTCTTTCAGGCGATTCTGATTGCTTTATTGGTTACTCCATTTGCGCTAGGCTTTCGATCTTTAGCTAAACGCGCGGGTCGCAAGCGACGGAAGGATGGAACAATTCTTTGGGCTCTTCCTCTAGCCTTTCTTGTGCTGGGGAGCCTAGTAGCCTTTTACCCCATCTTTATGGGAAATGGTCAGGTACTAGCCCAGACCTTGTTGTCTAGTCAGTCGATTCCCTATCTTCCATTGACTCTTGCAGTGAAGGGGCTTTTAGTCTATCTCCTCTTGAGCAACGGTGCCTATGGGGGAACCTTGACGCCATCATTTGCCTTAGGAATAGGGGCCGGTTACTTAGTGACTTTATTGATGACAGTCGTTGGAATTCATTTAGATCCTGCTCTAGGGATGTTACTTGGAGCGACCGTCTTTTTAGGAACGACCCTAGAAGCTCCTCTGACAGCTATTGCCCTGAGCCTTGGGTTTACAGGCCAGGCTTGGAGTTTGACAATCCCGCTTGTACTTGCGGCTGGTTTGTCTTACGTGATTCGAAAGAGATGGGAGAAGAAATAATGAAGGTACATTTTGTACTGCATGAAACCTTTGAAGTACCGGGCGCTTATCTAAAATGGGCGCAGGAGCGTGGTCATCAAGTGACCACGACCAAAGTCTATGAGAATGAAGCTTTACCAGAGACAGTGGATGAGATCGACTTTTTGATCGTCATGGGAGGTCCTCAATCGCCAGATGAAGATCGGGAAGCTTTTCCATACTACGATCCTCAGGCAGAGATCGAGCTGATTCAAAAAGCCATCAAGGCAGATCGTTATATTGTTGGGGTCTGTCTTGGTGCCCAGCTCCTGTCTGTTGCCTATGGAGCGAAGTATGAGCATAGTCCGGAACGTGAGATTGGGGTTTATCCTGTGACCTTGACACCGGATGGTCTAACAGATCCGCATGTCGGTGAGTTTGGAGCAACTCTTGAAACCGGCCACTGGCATGGCGATATGCCAGGATTGACAGAAGATGCTGTTGTTCTTGCGACCAGTCAAGGGTGTCCACGTCAGATTATCCGCTTTAGTCCGAAACATTATGCCTTCCAAGCCCACTTGGAATTTGATCCAGAAGCAGTCGATCTCTTGATTGCTGCTGACGGTGAAGCTGTTTTGGAAGAACAAAGTCAAAACCTGACCTTTGTTCAAAAACCTGAAGCCATTCGTGCTTACGATTATCGAGAAATGAATGCCAAACTCTTTGCATTTTTGGATTCATTAACAAATTAAATAAAAAAGAAAGGAAGGGTAGTTCGGGTTTGAATTGAACCCGGGCTAGAGGCTGTGTAAAAAAGATAAATCCTCCTAGATGCGAGGCATCTTTGTCGGATTTCCTATTTTTACTTTGCCTCTTTAACGCCCTTGGTATCTTATATTATGTCTATCCATATTGCTGCTAAGCAAGGTGAAATTGCTGATAAAATTCTCCTTCCTGGGGATCCTCTTCGTGCGAAATTTATCGCTGAGAACTTTTTAGAAGACGCTGTATGTTTTAACGAAGTGCGTAACATGTTTGGCTACACTGGGACTTACAAGGGTCATCGTGTATCTGTCATGGGGACTGGAATGGGGATGCCATCTATCTCTATCTATGCGCGTGAGTTGATCGTAGATTACGGTGTGAAGAAATTGATTCGTGTCGGAACTGCTGGTTCTTTAAATGAAGACGTTCATGTCCGTGAATTGGTCTTGGCACAAGCAGCTGCCACCAACTCAAACATCATCCGCAATGATTGGCCCATGTATGATTTCCCACAAATTGCTAGCTTTGATCTTTTGGACAAGGCTTACCACATTGCCAAAGACCTTGGCATGACGACGCACGTCGGCAATGTCTTGTCTTCTGATGTCTTCTATTCAAACTACTTTGAAAAGAATATCGAGCTTGGTAAATGGGGTGTGAAAGCCGTAGAAATGGAAGCTGCAGCTCTTTACTATCTTGCAGCTCAACACCATGTTGATGCCCTTGCTATCATGACGATTTCAGACAGTTTGGTCAATCCAGATGAGGACACAACTGCTGAAGAACGTCAAACTACTTTCACAGACATGATGAAAGTTGGTCTTGAGACCTTGATTGCAGACTAATGGCAAAATTCTTTCATGATGAATGGCTCTACGATCTCCAAAATTATCACTACAGCCGGGCTCTGCGCTCTATCAAGCAGCAGGAAGAAGTACCGGATTTGTTGGTGAGCTTACTACAGTTAATGTCGGAGCGTCGAGAGCTTAATATCCAACCTGTCATGAATCAAAAGTTGAGAACCGAGTTGCTAGAAGCGACTGGTTTTCAGCTTTTTTGGCATGAAGATCCAGAAGATGAACAGTTGGCCAACTACCTTTATGACTTAGAGGCGAAGTTGCGAAATGAGCAGATTATTGACTTTGTTCGTGCCGTCAGTCCAGCTATCTATCGGATCTTTATGCGATTGATTCAGTTGAAAATTCCTGATATTACCAACTATATCCACAACTCCAAAGAATCCAGTTATGACCGTTGGAAATTTGAGAGCCTGCATGCGTCTGGCAACCCTATCCTGCAGCAATTCCACAGCGAAAGTGTGGTCAATTCGTCCAGTTTGACGGAGTTGATTGTGCAGTTGGATTTGCCAGATAGCGTCAAAGTTGCGGCCCAACAATTGCGGGAGTTAGAAAAATCAGTTCGCAACCCCCTGGCCCACTTGATCAAGCCTTTTGATGAGGAAGAGCTCCATCGGACGACGGGTTTCTCTTCTCAGGATTTTATGAAGAATTTGATTGATCTTGCAAGCTACACAGGCATCCATTACGATCAAGTTAACTTTTATTTTGATCAGGCCAATGCTGTCATGGAAGAGCTACTAAAGGAGAAGTAGATGGATAAGATTGCTCAACTACAGGAGATGATTGATCAGAGTCAACGGATCGTGTTTTTCGGAGGGGCAGGAGTTTCCACGGAGTCAAATATTCCGGATTTTCGAAGCTCAGACGGTGTCTATAGTGTTCAGGTAGGACGGCATTTGACAGCCGAGCAATTGGTCTCACATACCATGTTTGAGCGCTATCCAGAGGACTTTTTCGACTTCTATAAGAAATACCTGCTCTATCCCGATGCCAAGCCCAATGCTGCCCATCGCTATCTCGCGTGGCTTGAAGAGACCGGTAAACTCAAGGCGGTGGTGACACAAAATATTGATAGTCTCCATGAAATGGCTGGTTCTAAAAAAGTTTTGAAGCTCCATGGCAGTGCCGACCGCAATTACTGTACGGGTTGCCAGCGATTTTATGATTTGGAGGCCTTTCTAGCTTTGGAAGGCCCGGTTCCACACTGTCTGGACTGTGGCAAGGTGGTCAAGCCTGATGTAACTCTCTACGAGGAACCTCTCGATATGGACGTCTTTAGCCAAGCAGCCCAAGCCATCCAAGAGGCTGATCTCCTGATTATCGGTGGAACCTCCCTTGTGGTCTACCCAGCAGCTAGCTTGATCCAGTATTTCCGAGGGAAGAAGCTGGTTGTCATCAATAAAACCAGTATCCCACAAGACAAACAGGCAGACCTGGTTATCGAAGGAAAAATTGGCCAAGTCTTTTCTAAATTAAAACCGTAACAGAACACCTGAGAGAAGTGGCAATCCACTTGTTTCAGGTGTTTTTACATCTTCCTTTTGACTAGCACTATAAGAATGTATTTGATTATGATATAATGAAATAGATTTTCTTAAGGAGGTGAAGATGTTGGAAATTAAGAAGAAACATATCTATCTGACGTTAATTAGTGTATTCATCGGTTATATTGCCCTTCGTTATTATTTGAAACCTGAGTTATTTGAGCCCGGAGCGATTTATTATGATGTGTACAATTACAAAACCAGTAAAATTAAGCCACAGAAAAAGATTATAAAAGACATCAATTTCGAATTTATTCATGATGACATAGAAAAGAAACCATCTGATGGACAATGGAAAGAATCTATCCGAACAGACATAGATGAATATGGTGGTCGCATAATATTACATGCGACCTTTACAGATAAAAGTAAAGCGGACATCCCCTTTGATGTAAGTTCAATTGGTCCTGCATTTAGCGAGAGAATTTTAAATAATGAACTTCTTACGAAACTATCTAACCGTTTTCCAAATCTAAAAAAGGTGGATCACAGTTATATTTTTTTAACAGATTTAGTTTTAATGCTCCACCAAGGGGATACCTTGGTTCAAATACCAGAATTTCCATATGAGATTAGATTTCAAGTTAGAAATCCTAAGAGTGGGAAACTACAAACTTACTTCCAATATGGTACGGAACCTGAATTTACTTTTTTCCGCCCAGTATTCTTTCGGCAAGCTGTTATGAATACAGCAGAAAGGAATCAAAGGTTTTTTGATGCTTATGGTCAATCAAAGCAATATAATTATTGGGATAGACGGTTTGATCATGGTGGAAATAGTTTAAATATTGGTCAAGAAAAATTTGCTGTTTATTTATTTTATTCTGATAGATTTACTAATCAACCGGTTGGAATTCGTATGACAGGAAATTCATTTAAAACTACTATAACAGATACATATATCATGAAAGACCGAAGCAAGAACATTAAAGGTTTAAGAGTTATATCACAATCGAAAACATACACAGATAAAAATGAATACACAACTGAAATACTTAGTAAATAAGTTAACTAATTTCAGAAATTATGAATGTTGGAATGATTTTGTGGATACAAGTTATTGAACCATATTGATTTCTAAAAATTGAGATGAGAAAAAATATCTGAGTGAACATGAGACACTCAGATATTTTTTACTTATCAAACTTCACTTCCTCAAGCAAGTACTCGATGAATTTTTCTCCCATTTTTGAGAGGGCTGTTTTTTCATGTTTGATGTAGACCAGCTCGATCGGGTCTTCGATATCAAGGGGAATGGAGACGATGTTATTTCCGTTGAGATTGCTGTTGAGAATTCCGGTCGCAATGGTGTAGCCATCCAGACCAATCAAGAGATTAAAGAGGGTCGCCCGGTCACTGACGACGATGGATTTCTTATGATGCTCTTGAGAGAGGATCTCTTCTGAGAAGTAGAAGGAGTTGTGGGTTCCTTGGTCATAGCTAAGGTATGGGAAATCTTCCAGATCTGACAAGTGGACGATCTCCTTCTTGGCAAGAGGATTGGTCTTGCTGACAAAGATATGAGGTTGTGCTGTAAAGAGGTGGGTGGCAATCAGGTGATTATCATCCAGCATCTTAGAGAGGACATCTCGGTTGTAGCTATTCAAAAAGAGTACGCCAACTTCGCTTCGGAAATTCTTGACGTCATCGATGATCTCCCAAGTCCGCGTCTCCCGTAGGAAGAGCTCGTATTTTTCCATGTCGCTTTTCTTGAGGAGAGAAACGAAGGCCTCAACCACGAAGGCGTAGTGCTGTGAAGAGACGCTGAAAAGCTCACGAGAGCCCACAGGATTTTTATAGCGCTCGGACAAGAGGTCAATCTGCTCCACCACCTGGCGGGCATAAGAGAGGAACTCCATCCCATCGCGAGTCAAAGTGATCCCTTTAGGATTCCGGATAAAGATTTCAATCCCCATCTCATTTTCTAAGTCTTTAACGGCATTGGAAAGGCTAGGTTGCGTGATGAAGAGTTGTTTTGCGGCTTCATTCATAGAGCCGGTTTCGACGATTTTGATAATGTATTGTAATTGTTGTATTCTCATGCTTTTATTTTAACATAAAAGAGCGCGTTTTTCCCGTAAAAGGTGGTCTTTCAAGGACTGTATCAGAGAATAACGCAGGCTGAGGGAGGTAATAGAAAGTAGGCTAGATCAAATATTTTAAAAATAGAAAATTGGAAACAAAATCTCCATCTGGGGACTGATTTTGATGGAAAAATACAGTTTTGCCTTGCTTAAGATAAGTTCTGATTGATAGAATGGTAAAAAATTGATTGAGGAGATCTTATGAAAAAACTCGTTTCCTGGTATAAGAAAAAGGATAAGGAATTGGAAACCCATTTCACAGCCGGTCTGTTGCAGATCAATTTTGTGACAAATGCACTGATTCTATTAGCCTTTTACATTTATTTTGTTGTTAGTGAGTCGATCTATGCAATAAAGGATCCATTCATTCAGTTTAGTTTTCTTGCTATAGTGTCCTTTACGATGGAGGTTTTGCCCTATGGTGTGACCTTAGCCCTTTTTGTTCCCAATATTTTTGTCATTATCTATGGGATCGGTCGGTGGTCTAGCATCCAGTTCAAAGAAGCAGAGGAAGAAGCTCTCAAAGATCCGGATTTGTTTGAAGATAGAGGGCCAAAGGAAGGAAAAGGGACAAGAGAAGATGACGCATTCCTTATGAAAGAAAGGCAAGAATCACCTAGTCCTAAGCCTGTCAAAAAGAAAAAGCAACAGCCTACCATTGTTCTTTGGTTTGGTCTCTTTGGTTGCTTTCTCGAAGCGATTTTCATTTACATCGTCAAGGAGATGACTTTTTACGATTGGAGTGAGAGTTTGGTCAATTCTCAGAAGCATGCCCTGATCTGGTCTGGCGCCTATCCGACCTTCTTCACACTGGCAACTCTTACTTTACTAGCCTTGATTATCTATTCCTACCGGGATGCGAATTCACTCTCGCCGTTAGCAAATGTCTTCTGCATCAGTGGCATTCTAGGAGGTGTGGTTCTTCTCTTAGTTTTCGATAATCAACTGCAGGTAGCAAGTTTTCATACCTTTTTCTTACTGATCTATTCCATCTATCTCTTATGGGTTCGCATCAAGGAGTGGCAGGAAGATCGAACAGAGATGGCCTATGAGAATCGCTTGCTTCAATTCTTCCATCAGCTCTTAAATCGGTCGCGTAACTGGCCATGGCTAGCAGTTCTTGTTGCCCTTCCAACACTTGCTCTCGTTGTCCTCGTTCTCATGCTCTTTGGGCAGCAACCGGATTCTATGATCAAGGCCTGGACCAATACAGCTGACTGGGCCTTCTCACAGAAGATCCCTCCTCAGAATCTCATCATTGATGAGCACTATCTCTGTACGGTTGCGGCTGGTGGTCATGAAAAAGTTGTTAAACCCCAGCGGATGGGCATCCGCCACGGTCATCCGGTTGTTGTCAATCGCCAGCTTTGTATTGCCAATGCATTTGAACAGGTACTAGAAGAAAAGACGCCGCGATTCCATCGCTTCTTGCGTCGCAATTACGACCGCTATGGCTATCCCTTTGCCAAACATATCAGGAAGAAATGGGCTATGGACCTGATCTATTACCTGATGAAACCCTTGGAATGGCTCTTTTTACTGGTTCTCTATCTAGTTGACCGCAAGCCTGAAAACCGAATCGCCATGCAATACATCAAACCGATCCCAGAAGATTTTGATCCCAAGAAAGCTTCGTAAGCTACCGATTTCTACTTGACAAGCGAGAAGGAGCGCGATATAATGAGACAAATTTAACCTTTAAGAGGTCCAGAGAGGCCTGCAAGGAAAGACAGAAAAAGATCAGCAGACTGTGTCTAGCTGATCATTTGTAGGGCCTTGCTTTTGCGAGGTCTTTTTTGCTGAAAGAAAGAAGAGGAAACCAATGGTCAGTGACAGTTGTAAAAAACGCTTTGGCAACATCATGATGGAGGAGATGGAGCTGGTTGCTCAAGAAGAGATCGCTCCGCGCATCTATTCCATGATCTTAAAGGGGGAAATGGTGGCGCAAATGCTACCAGGTCAATTCCTTCATATCCGCGTCCCTGACGGGTCCAAGCTCCTTCGCCGTCCGATTTCAATTTCTGAGATTGACCGTAAGACACAGACTTGCCGCTTGATCTACCGCATCGAAGGTGGGGGGACAGCTATCTTTTCCCAATTGCCAATTGGTAGCAAACTCAGTGTCATGGGGCCACAGGGAAATGGCTTTGATCTCACCAATCTCGGTCAAGGTCAGAAAACCTTGATCATCGGTGGCGGGATCGGTGTTCCTCCTTTGGTCCAAGTGGCCAAACAACTCCATGAGCAAGGGGTAGAAGTTGAAGTGGTTGTCGGCTTTGCGACCAAAGAAGCCGTCATTTTGGAAGAAGAGCTTTCCAAGGTTGCTCATGTCACTGTAACGACAGACGATGGGACTTATGGCACTAAGGGCTATGTCTCAACCATCGTTGATCAGATGGACCAGGAGTTTGATGCTATCTATTCTTGTGGAGCACCTGGCATGCTCAAATATGTCAATACCAAATTCCATGATCATCCCCGCGCCTACATTTCTATGGAATCGCGTATGGCTTGTGGGATGGGTGCTTGCTATGCCTGTGTAGTGCATCTGGAAAATGAAAGCCAAGCAGCCAATAAGCGCGTGTGTGAAGACGGACCGGTCTTTGAAACCGGTACGATTGTGATGTAGGAGGACCTTATGACAGCAAATCGACTAGCCGTATCCTTACCCGGTTTAGACTTGAAAAACCCGATTATTCCGGCATCTGGCTGTTTTGGTTTCGGTCAGGAATATGCCAAATACTATGACTTAGACCTGCTTGGATCCATCATGATCAAGGCGACAACTGCTGAGGCTCGCTTCGGAAATCCGACACCACGTGTTGCTGAGACGCCTGCAGGCATGCTCAATGCCATTGGTCTCCAAAATCCAGGGGTAGACGTGGTTCTAGCAGAGAAACTCCCTTGGTTGGCTCAACATTATCCAGACCTACCGATTATTGCCAACGTAGCCGGCTTCTCCAATGAAGAGTATGCGACGGTATCTAGCAAGATCTCGCAAGCGCCAAATGTCAAGGCCATTGAGCTCAATATCTCTTGTCCAAACGTAGACCATGGGAACAATGGTCTCTTAATCGGGCAGGTTCCTGAGTTGGCCTATGCGGCTGTCAAAGCAGCGGTAGAAGCGTCCTCAGTCCCTGTCTATGTCAAGTTAACGCCTAGTGTGGCAGACATTACGCAGGTCGCAAAAGCAGCAGAGGATGCAGGGGCGACTGGCTTGACCATGATCAATACCTTGGTCGGGATGCGCTTTGACCTTAAGACTGGCAAACCGATCATTGCAAATGGTACGGGAGGCATGTCGGGTCCAGCTGTTTTCCCAGTTGCTTTGAAACTCATCCGCCAGGTTGCCCAATCCACTAAACTTCCGATTATCGGAATGGGAGGTGTGGATTCAGCAGAAGCAGCCATTGAAATGATGATTGCAGGGGCCTCTGCGATTGGAGTTGGAACCGCTAATTTCACCGATCCTTATGCTTGTCCAACCATCATCGAAGATCTGCCACAGGTCATGGATCGCTATGGTATTGACACCCTTGAGAACTTCCGAAAACATGTACGGGAAAATCTACTGTAAATCCTTGACTTTTCCCAAATATCGTACTACAATAAATAAAAACCTTTAAAGTAGTCCAGAGAGGCTCCTAAGGTCTAGACGGTGAATCATGGTAGTTGTTCCTACCTAATTTTCGTGTAACCTTGCCTCGGGCAAGGTTTTTTTGTAGACAAAATGATCAATCAAAAAAGGAGTAATCCATGCGTGAAGAACGTCCTATTATCGCCCTTGACTTCCCAGCTTTCGAGGATGTCAAAAACTTTTTAGAGCATTTTCCAGAAGACGAAAAATTATTTGTAAAAATCGGAATGGAATTTTTCTATGCAGTTGGTCCTGAAATTGTACATTACCTCAAAGGGCTTGGACACAGTATTTTCCTTGATTTAAAATTACATGATATCCCAAATACAGTCAAATCAGCCATGTCCGTACTGGGGACCTTCGGAGTAGATATGGTGACGGTCCACGCAGCCGGTGGTGTAGAGATGATGCGCGAAGCCAAGGCAGCTCTTGGTGAAGGAGCTAAATTGGTAGCCGTGACCCAGTTGACTTCGACCAGTGAAGAAGACATGCGTGATTGCCAAAACATCCAAACAACGGTCCAAGAATCTGTAGTCAATTATGCTCGCAAGGCCCAAGAAGCAGGCTTGGATGGCGTTGTCTGCTCAGCTCATGAAGTAGCCTTGATCAAAGATGCCACTTCATCAGACTTTGTCTGTGTCACACCAGGGATTCGTCCTGCTGGAGCTGAAATCGGTGACCAAAAACGGGTTATGACCCCACAAGAAGCTCATAAAATTGGATCTGACTATATTGTCGTTGGACGTCCAATTATTCAAGCAGAAAACCCATGGGACGCTTACCATGAAATTAAGAGACAGTGGAATGCGTAAGAGCTACTAAAAGTGAAACTTTTGTAGCTCTACGGGAAGTCCTACTGGACCTTCCCTAACGCATTCACTAGATCACAGAAGAGAAAATGATCGTTTCTCTTCTGTGATCGTCGGAATAATTAAGCCCGATAGGGCCTTCCCTAACGCATTCACTAACCTGAAATGTTGTTGTTTAAATCAAAGAAATGATTTAATTCGTATATGATTAAAATCGTAAAAAGGAGTCGTCATGTCATTAGCTAAAGATATTGCTAGCCATCTTTTGAAAATCGAAGCGGTTTATTTGAAACCAGAAGAACCTTTTACTTGGGCATCTGGGATCAAGTCCCCTATTTATACAGATAACCGTGTAACCCTCGCTTATCCTGAAACTCGTACCTTGATCGAAAATGGATTTGTAGATAAAATCAAGGAAGCTTTCCCTGAAGTAGAAGTAATTGCAGGAACTGCAACAGCAGGGATTCCTCACGGAGCCATTATTGCAGACAAGATGAATTTGCCATTTGCCTACATCCGTAGCAAACCAAAAGACCATGGTGCTGGAAACCAAATTGAAGGCCGTGTACCACAAGGTCAAAAGATGGTGGTAGTGGAAGATTTGATTTCTACTGGTGGTTCTGTTTTGGATGCTGTTGCAGCTGCGAAACGTGAAGGAGCAGACGTCCTTGGTGTGGTAGCGATCTTTACTTACCAATTGGAGAAAGCTGATAAGAAATTTGCGGAAGCTGGTGTTCAGCTCGAAACCTTGTCAAACTACACAGAATTGATCCATTTAGCAGAAGAACAGGGCTACATTACCTCCGAAGGATTAGAGTTGTTGCGGCGTTTCAAAGAAAACCAAGAAACTTGGCAAGATAAATAATAGGACGGAAGCGTTTCTAACGCTTCTTTTTTATACTATTTTCACTAGTTGGTGGTTAACTTGAATCTCAAAGTAAAATCCGGTATGATAGTAGTAATTGTTTTTATGGATGAAGGAAAAACTATTTTTAAGGGAGAATAAGATGACAAAAGAACATTATTTGCAAATGAAGAAGCAGGCTCGGGTCTGGTTTACCGTCAATATCATCATTAGTTTGATTGCTATTGCGGGAGGAATTTTAGTGGTCATTAGTAAATCACGTCATATCCCATTTCTATTGATGGCCTTGGGGGCACTGACCTTGATGAACCAATTCTTGGTTACCCCTGCTTTCAACGCCAAAAAAGAAGCTGAGGAAGAACATCCAGACTGGAAAGTCTTGTCTACTAAAGATACTAAAATAACTACAGAGAATCTGCAGAAAGGTTTTTTGGTATCAGCTACGGCTCTTCTGATTGTCATTATTGGCTTCTTCATGTTCTATCGTCCTCTTCCGACAACAGACGCAGGAACTGAAGTGATCAATACCTATCGAGAGATCCAGTCTGTGCCAGAAAATTCGACAGAAAAAGAATCTAGCACAGTCTCTAATTTAACCCCGAAAGATGTTCAAACTTTACAAGAATTGAAGGAAGAGATCGAATCTAATGCCCCATCAGATTCAAATTCACTAGATCTCAATAAAGCAAAAGATCTTGCAGAAAAAGCACAGCAACAGAATTGGTTGAAAAGAGGAGAGTAAAAATTTTTTCAAGGGATTTGAAACCAACAAGTTTATGTGAAAGGGTAAAAAATCAATGACAGTAACAACATTCTGGCTTAGTTTGGGCATTCTGACACTTGTTTTCTTGATCATGCTGCTCATCTTTTATACCTTGTATCGTCGTGAAATAAAAGTGAAAACAGAATCAACCGCAAAAGTTATGGGAGAAGTAGTTGCTTTTGATTCCAAAAATCAACTGCTAATTTCTCTGCCTGTGGTGGAGTATCAAGTCGAGGGTGAAAGATACCAGAAGAACTTTACCTACGCTTATTTCAGAGAGACTTCTTCTAAGTCAAGACAAACCAATGTTTTCGATAGAACCTATGTTCTTGGAGCCGGTAAAAATCTGGATTTGCGGATGATATTCCCAATTGGGTCTCCCATGACAGTCTTTTATAATCCAGTCGACCCACAGATCGGTTTTGTCGAACGATATGCCGGCTTAGTCGGTTTCTATAAAATCGGAATGATTCTAACAGTTGGGATTTATCTTGTTTTATTATGTATTCTAATCCTAGTGTTTTAGGTTAGTTAAGGTTAAGAGTTAAAAATTGGTTGGATAAAATGAATGTATCCATAATTACCATTTTACAGTTGATAGTCAGTCCAAAACAGCAGAAATGCTGTTTTTTTGATATAATGGACCTATGTTATCGAAAAGTAAACGTATTCTATTTGGGATGCTTCATGTTGTCATGTTGCTAGTGATGGTCCACTGGTTCTTGATCAGTGTGACCTATCTGAGAGAGATTTCATGGCTAGCCATTTTAGGTGCTGGATTGCTATTTCTGCTAGCCTGGCTGAAACGCGATGGGCTAAAGAGTGCCTTTGCTTGGTTGACTCGGCATAAAAAAGGCTTCTTACTTGGAGCCCTTGTCTTTCAGTTGATTGTTATGGTTTGTGCGGAGCTCTTTATCCGTCGGGATGCTGCGGTTGTTTTCAAAGGGGCTTTTGATCTTCTTAAGCAATCCTCTATCACCAACTACCTTAGTCGCAATCCCAATAACATTCCGCTCTTTCTTTACGAGAAGTTTTTCTATGTCTTATTTGGCTCTAGCGGTCTGTGGGTCATGCAGGCTCTCAATATCCTCTATGTCAATCTGGGTGCAGTTCTCTTATATAAGCTATGTAAGAAGCATTTCAATCAAAAAACGGCTGATCTAGTCTATCTCTTCTATGTGAGCTTGATCTGTTACTCGCCGTATTTCTATTCCATGTATACGGACATTCCGCCACTTCCTTTGATCGCTCTTCAGTTATGGTGGGCCTTGGATCTCTTGAAGGAAGATCAAGCAGTCTCCTGGAAGAAGATTGTTGGTTTGGGAATCTTATCTGGCGTGAACATGTTGATCCGTCCAACGACGATTATTGTCATGATTGCCTTTTGGGCTGTGCTCTTCTTCAGAGGAAATTGGAAGGCCTTTGGCAAGATTGCTACGGTGACCGTGATGATGACGGGCTTTGTCTTTGCAGGATTGAATACAGCGGTCAATCATCAAAGAGTTGTACCGATCTTGAAACAAGAAGGGTTGGCTAAAGGACCGCTCTTGTTTATCAATCTGGGCTTGACAGATATGGGGCACAACCAAGAAGATATGAAAGAAGGCTTGCTAGCCTATATCGATGAGGATAAGCGCTCGGATTACAACAATGGCCTCTTTAAAAAAGAAAATGTGATCAAAGAAATCAAACGCCGTCTCAAGGAGTACGGTCCGTTCGGTTTGATCGGGCATATCTACTACAAGCAATCCTTGACGGTAGCAGAAGGGACCCTGGGCTGGCTCTACCGAGATGTAGAGTATGAGAAGACGCCTTTTATCAATCCTCTCTATGCACCCCTGACTAAAAATAATGGTCTGGCAAAATGGGTGCGGACCTATTTCCTTAGCATTGATCGCCCGCAGTACAAGTATTATGAATTTGTCAAGCAGGTGATTTGGATCGTCCTATCGGCTGGTTTGGTTGGAGCTTATCTCAAACGTCGAGATACAGATGACTTTAACTTCCTTTCCTTAGCGGTCTTTGGTGGTTTGCTCTTCTTAACCATCTTTGAAGGTGGGAAGACCCGCTACCTCATCCAATTCTTACCGCAAATTTTACTAGTCGCTTCGATTGGTCTAGCAGGATTTACCAAGAAAGAAAATACCTAAAAGCTCTCGCTTGTTTGACAGGCAGAAACAGAGAGTGGGACAGAAATCGGTAATTCGTTAGAATTCGATTTCGTCGTCCCACCTCCGCACAGTTGAGTAGGGCTGTAAAAGCTGATAAAATCAGCGTAGTAGAGCCCACTCAACCACTGCGTCTTGCTCGACAATCCAAAAATAATTGAGAGGCTAGGACTTTTGTCCCAGCCTCTTTTTTATCCAGTGGATCTGCTTCAAATGTGGTATAATGGAAGGTAAGAATTTATTGGATAGCGGAGAGTTTCCATGCAGCATTCACCCTGGCATGAAGCCATCAAATCCCATCTTCCAGAAGGGTATTTTCACCAGATCAATGACTTTATGAATGAAGTCTATAGCAAAGGAGTGGTTTATCCACCGCGTGACAAGGTCTTTAAGGCCTTGCAGACGACAGAGATGGATCAGGTCAAGGTCTTGATCTTAGGTCAAGATCCCTACCATGGACCGGATCAGGCGCAGGGCTTAAGTTTTTCTGTTCCAGATCATGTACCAGCGCCACCTTCTTTGCAAAATATTCTTAAAGAATTGCGCTCAGATATCGGAGAGAAGCGTTCCCACGATCTGACCTCTTGGGCGGAGCAAGGGGTGCTCTTGCTCAATGCCTGTTTGACGGTTCCAGCTGGTCAGGCTAATGGTCATGCAGGACTAATTTGGGAGCCTTTCACAGATGCTGTGATCAAGGTGGTCAATGAGTTGGAGGAGCCTGTTGTCTTTATCCTCTGGGGATCTTATGCCCGTAAGAAAAAGCCGCTGATTACCCACGATCGACATTTGGTCCTTGAATCAGCTCACCCAAGTCCCTTATCGGCCTACCGAGGATTCTTTGGTTCCCAACCCTTTTCAAAAACCAATCAATTTTTGAAAGAGGCGGGACGCGAGCCGATTGATTGGTTAAGATAGGAGAAAGAAATGCCACAATTAGCAACGATTTGTTACATTGACAATGGGAAAGAATTTCTCATGCTGCATCGCAATAAAAAGCCCAATGATGTCCATGAAGGTAAATGGATCGGAGTTGGTGGAAAACTAGAACGCGGAGAAACTCCACAGGAGTGTGCTGCGCGTGAGATTTTTGAGGAGACGGGCCTTAGAGCCAAGCCAGTCTTAAAAGGGATCATTACCTTTCCGGAGTTCACTCCAGATTTAGACTGGTACACCTATGTCTTCAAGGTAACAGATTTTGAAGGAGAACTAATCGAGTGTAACGAAGGGACCTTGGAGTGGGTGCCTTATGATCAAGTCCTCTCAAAACCAACCTGGGAAGGGGACCACACCTTTGTCGAGTGGTTGTTGGAGGATAAACCCTTCTTTTCAGCAATGTTTCGCTATGACGGCGATCGCTTGTTAGAGTCGCATGTTGATTTTTATGAATAAAGGAGAATGCAATGGTTGTCATTAAAAATGGTCGCGTAATGGATCCCAAGACAGGCTTGGATCAAGTCTGTGATCTTCGCATTGAAGGAAAGAAAATTGTAGAGATCGCTGAAAACCTCCCAACGGATGGACAAGAAGTCTTTGATGCTACTGGTCTGGTTGTAGCTCCTGGTTTGATCGATGTACACGTGCATTTCCGTGAACCCGGTCAAACTCATAAAGAAGACATCCATACGGGTGCCTTAGCCGCAGCTGCGGGTGGTTTTACCCGAGTGGTTATGATGGCCAATACCAATCCGACCATTTCAGATATTGCTACCTTAGAAGAAGTCTTAGCTTCTGCAGCCAAGGAAAATCTTCACATTCATACGGTTGCGACGGTGACTAAGAACTTTGACGGTCAACACCTGACAGATTTCGAAGGACTGCTTAAGGCTGGTGCAGTAGGATTTTCAGATGATGGGATTCCCCTTCAAAGCACTAAGGTTGTCCGCCAAGCCTTGGAAGAAGCTAAGCGTCTAGGAACCTTTATTAGTCTGCATGAAGAAGACCCTGAGTTGAATGGCATTCTTGGTTTGAATGAGAACATTGCTAAGGAACACTTCCATGTCTGTGGGGCGACGGGTGTAGCCGAATATTCAATGGCTGCGCGTGATGCCATGATTGCCCATGCGACAGGTGCTCACCTCCATATCCAACACCTTTCCAAGGAAGAAAGTGTCAAGGTGGTGGAATTTGCCCAAGGATTAGGAGCTCATGTGACGGCAGAAGTGGCACCTCAACACTTTTCGAAAACAGAAAGTCTGCTCTTGACTAAAGGAAGCAATGCTAAGATGAATCCACCTCTTCGCTTGGAATCTGACCGTCTAGCAGTGATTGAAGGCTTGAAGTCAGGCGTCATCTCCGTGATTGCGACGGACCACGCGCCTCACCATGCAGATGAGAAGAATGTTCCTGATATTACCAAAGCACCATCTGGCATGACTGGGCTTGAAACTTCGCTTTCTCTTGGTTTGACCTACTTGGTGCATGCTGGCCATTTAAGCCTGATGCAATTGCTTGAAAAGATGTCCTATAATCCAGCACGTCTCTATGATTTTGATGCCGGATATATTGCAGTGGATGGACCGGCTGATTTAACCATCTTTGATCCAGAAGCAGATCGTCTGGTATCGGATCATTTCGCTTCAAAAGCTGGCAATTCACCATTTGTGGGTGAAACATTAAAAGGGAAAGTTGCTTATACAATCTGTGATGGACAAGTGATTTTTCAAGGATAAGCGATCGTATTCATATGAATCTCAAAAAAATGATGCAAGGCTTGGTATTCTTTTTAACCAGCCTTCTTGTCTTTGTCTTTCTATTTCGTGCTCTGCTACCAACTGCATCTCCTCGCATGACCAAGCCCAAAACGGCTGCGAAAGAAATCACCTATACTTATGTAGCTCTAGGGGATTCACTGACCGAAGGAGTAGGGGATAGCACCAAGCAAGGGGGCTTCGTGCCCATCCTTGCTCAAAGCCTGTCTAATGAAAATGACGGCCAGTACCAGCCTGTCAACTATGGAGTAGCTGGGAATACAAGTTCTCAGATCTTAGATCGGCTCAAGAAGCAAACAGATCTTCAGAAGGATCTCAAAAAGGCGCGTGTCATGACCTTAACGGTTGGGGGAAATGATCTGCGCAAAGTTGTTGTCGATCATCTGAGTGATTTTTCTCTATCAGATATCCAAAAGCCGCTCAAGAATTATACAGCGAACCTCAAAGAAATTATTACAAAGGCCAGAAAGGACAATCCCCATCTTCCCATTTATGTAGTGGGGATCTACAATCCTCTTTACCTGAATTTTCCTGAATTAACTAGTATCCAGACGGCTGTAGATCGTTGGAATGAGACGACGGAAGAAACCATCGCGCAATTTGATCAGGTCTATTTCGTTCCGATCAATGATCTGCTTTATAAAGGAATTGATGGAAAAATGGGCGTATCAGAAATCAGTGATGGGAAGACAACCGTTATCAATGATGCCCTGTATGAAGAGGATAGCTTTCACCCCAACAATACGGGCTATGAAAAGATGAAACAAGCAATATTGGAGAAAATCAATGCCACGAAAAAAACTTGGAGTCAAAAATAATCCCATCAAAGAGAAGGTCCCATTCCTTCAAAAAATCAATATTTGGAAATGGTTATTTTTAGGTTTGGTCAGCCTTCTCTTAGCCTTCGCTATAGTTGTGCAAGGACGCTTAGCGACGCCAAGAGAAGATGTTAGCCAGCTTCATCAAGCAGTTGGCATCAAAGATGTCAAAGTTGGAACCATGACAACGACTCGGGATCAACTCAATGATACTATCAAATCGCTACTGAAAAAATATAAGCTGTCCGACTACAAGGTCTATGCGGACAATCAGCAAATCCTATTAGAAGGGCAGTTGAGTCTCTTAGGAAAGGAGTATCCCTTATATATTTACTTCCAACCATCCAAATTGGAAAATGGGAACATCCTCTTGACGGTGAAGGATTTTTCAGTTGGAACCTTTCAAATTCCACAAAGGATGGTCTTGCAGCTCTTGAGTAAAAATAAAAATATCCCAAAATTTGTTCAGATCTCACCCAAGCAGTCTACCATCACCATTGTATTGCCAGAAATTGACAATGACTTTGGAATCTATGTCAAGGCCAATACCATTGACCTCTATAATGACAAGATCGTTTTCGATTTGTATCAGAAGAAGTAGGGTGAAAGAGGCTATTCAAATTGAATTCAAAGTCATCTTAAAAACTTTCCTTAGGTTCAATAATTCCGAGTGCTAGAAACAATAGTGTTTCTAGCACTTTTCTCATGACGGAAAGTTTCTAAGATGACTTTATCTTCAATCTAACTAGAAATGAAAGCTCTATTTTGTTTCTATTCAAAAAATTCTGAATATTGTAGAAAATTCTTGACATTGCTTTTTCCCTATGCTAAAATACTAAACAAGACATTGAACAAAGGAGAAAGTCAAACATGAAAACAGCTAAGTTTATTCAATTTGCTTTGTTGTTGAGGTATAAGGGCTAGTGCAGAAGCATTAGTCCTGTTTGGCTTACCAAGCGGGCAAAAACATCTCGCTTGGTTGACCGAGTGAGATGTTTTTCTTTATATCCACTACATAGAAATGAGGAGACCCTATGCGCAAAGTTGAATTTTTAGATACCAGCCTTCGGGATGGTGAACAGACTCCGGGAGTTAATTTCTCTATCAAAGAAAAGATTGCCATTGCCAAACAATTGGAAAAATGGGGTATTTCTGCTATTGAAGCAGGTTTTCCAGCGGCTAGTCCGGATTCCTTCACAGCTGTACAGGAAATTGCAAAGGTCTTAACCAAGACAGCCGTAACTGGCCTAGCTCGTTCTGTCAAATCAGATATTGATGCTTGTTATGAAGCCTTAAAGGATGCCAAGTATCCGCAAGTTCACGTCTTTATCGCAACCAGTCCCATTCACCGGGAGTTTAAACTCAACAAGAGCAAGGAAGAAATTCTTGAAGCCATTAAAGAGCACGTTTCATATGCACGTTCAAAGTTTGAGGTTGTGGAGTTCTCACCAGAAGATGCGACACGGACGGAATTGGATTTCCTCTTGCAAGTTGTCCAGACTGCGGTTGACGCAGGGGCTAGCTACATCAATATTCCTGATACAGTCGGTTTCACAACACCAGCAGAGTATGGCGCGATTTTCAAATACTTGATTGACCATGTCAAGACAGACCGCGAGATTATCTATTCCCCTCATTGCCATGATGACCTAGGCATGGCCGTGGCGAATAGCCTCGCTGCTGTTAAAAATGGTGCCCGTCGTGTCGAAGGAACCATTAATGGAATCGGTGAACGGGCCGGCAATGCGGCGCTTGAAGAAGTAGCGGTTGCTCTCAATATCCGTGAAGACTATTTCCAAGTTGAAAGTCCGATTGTCCTTAATGAAACCATCAACACTTCTGAGTTGGTCTCTCGTTACTCTGGGATTCCAATTCCTAAAAACAAGGCGGTTGTTGGTGGCAATGCTTTCTCACACGAGTCTGGGATTCACCAAGATGGGGTCCTTAAAAATCCCCTTACCTATGAAATCATTACGCCTGAGTTGGTGGGTGTTAAGAGCAATAGTCTCCCTCTTGGAAAATTGTCTGGTCGCCATGCCTTTGTCGAAAAACTGCATGAGTTGGGACTGGAATTTACAGAAGAAGACATCAAGCCATTGTTTGCTAAGTTCAAATCTCTGGCAGACAAAAAACACGAGATCACAGATGCTGATATCCGCGCCCTTGTTGCTGGTACAGCAGTGGAAAATCCAGAAGGATTCCAATTTAACGATCTCCGCTTGACAACCAATGCAGACGAAACGATTACAGCAGCGGTTAGCCTCAGCAATGAAGAAGGGGAAGTACTTGAATTCCTTGCCAATGGTCAAGGGTCGGTTGAAGCCATCTTTAATGCGATTGATAAATTCTTCAAGCAAACCGTTCGCTTGACCTCTTACAACATCGATGCGGTGACTGATGGAATCGATGCCCAAGCCCGTGTCTTGGTATCGGTGGAAAATGTTGATACAGATACGATCTTCAATGCCTCTGGTTTGGACTTCGATGTATTAAAAGCCTCTGCCATTGCTTATATCAATGCCAATACGCTGGTTCAAAAAGAGAATGCGGGTGAGATGGGACGAGCTGTCTCCTACCGTGATCTTCCATAAGCCTAAGAGGAAATGAACATGACAAAGAAAATTGTAACACTTGCAGGAGATGGGATTGGCCCTGAGATCATGGCTGCTGGACTAGAGGTTCTCGCAGCTGTTGCTCCCAAAATTGGCTTTGATTATAGTCTAGAAGACAAACCTTTTGGGGGTGCTGGGATTGATGCCGCTGGCCACCCACTTCCCCAAGATACTCTACAAGCAGCTAAAGGAGCGGATGCTATTCTTCTCGCAGCTATCGGAAGTCCTGAGTATGATAATGCTCCTGTTCGTCCAGAACAAGGGTTACTCGCTATTCGCAAGGAATTAAATCTCTTTGCCAATATTCGTCCTGTACGGATCTTTGACGCCTTGAAACACTTGTCTCCTTTGAAACCAGAGCGTATCGAGGGTGTCGACTTTGTAGTCGTGCGTGAATTGACAGGTGGGATTTACTTTGGAGAGCATATCTTGAAAGAAGATACAGCGCGCGATATCAATGATTACAGTGCAGAAGAAATCCGTCGGATTATGCGCCAAGCCTTCAAAATCGCGCAAGGACGTGGTAAGAAAGTGACCAGTATCGATAAGCAAAATGTCCTTGCGACGTCTAAATTGTGGCGCCAAGTGGCAGAAGAAGTTGCCAAAGAATTTACAGATGTGACCTTAGAGCACCAGCTTGTCGATAGTGCGGCCATGATCATGATTACCAATCCAGCCCGCTTTGATGTTGTAGTGACAGAGAATCTATTCGGAGATATCTTATCTGATGAATCGAGTGTCCTTCCTGGGACACTAGGCGTGATGCCGTCTGCCAGTCATTCTGACCAAGGACCAAGTATGTACGAACCGATTCATGGTTCGGCACCTGATATTGCAGGTCAAGGCATTGCCAATCCGATTTCTATGATCCTGTCCGTTGCCATGATGCTCCGAGACAGTTTTGGAGAAACGGCAGGTGCAGAAATGATCGAAGAAGCTGTCAATCAAACCTTGAATCAAGGAATCTTGACACGGGATCTAGGTGGACAGGCTTCTACTGCAGAGATGACTGCAGCCATTATTGGGAATCTCTGAGATGACTTGGAGAGACCGCTGTTTAGTTCTTATTGCTATTTGGAATAGTATCGTATTTCTGACCTATGGTTTAGATAAACGAAAAGCTATCCAAAACAGGTGGCGGATTCCTGAAAAGGTCCTGTTACTCGAGAGCTGGCTACTTGGTGGATTCGGAGCTCTACTAGGTGGATATCTCTTTCACCACAAGGTGCGGAAATGGTATTTTCAAGCTAGCTGGTGGGGGAGTAGCCTTCTTTTAGCAGGTGCCCTCTTTCTAATCCTTCAATGGATTTCCTAACAAGAAGATAAATGGAGAAAGACGATGAGTGGAAAATCTATCTTTGATAAACTTTGGGACCGCCACGTGATCACAGGAGTGGAAGGGCAACCCCAACTCATGTATGTGGACCAACACTACATCCACGAAGTGACGAGTCCGCAAGCCTTTCAAGGATTAAGGGACGCAGGACGCAAGGTCAGACGACCCGATTTAACCTTTGGAACCTTTGATCACAATGTTCCAACGGTCAATATTTTTGATATTCGAGATGTGATTTCAAAAGCCCAGATTGATAAATTAGCTGAGAATGTGGTGGACTTTGGGATTGATCATGCTGCCCATGGTTCTGCTAAGCAAGGAATCGTTCATATGGTGGGCCCTGAAACCGGTCGGACCCAGCCTGGGAAATTTATTGTCTGTGGAGACAGCCATACCGCAACCCACGGAGCCTTCGGTGCCATTGCCTTTGGGATTGGAACCAGTGAAGTGGAGCATGTCTTTGCCACCCAAACCATCTGGCAAGTCAAACCAAAGAAAATGTTGGTTGAATTCACCGGAACCCCACAAAAAGGGATCTATTCAAAGGATTACATCCTAGCTTTGATAGCGCGCTACGGTGTTGCTTGTGGAGTTGGCTATGTCGTAGAGTATCGGGGAGAAGCAATTGATCGCTTGACCATGGAAGAACGCATGACTATCTGTAACATGTCGATCGAGTTTGGGTCCAAAATGGGGATCATGAATCCAGATGAGACGACCTTTGACTACCTCCGAGGACGCGAATGTGTGCCAGATGATTTTGAGGCCGCAGTAGCTGATTGGAAGACTCTGGTTAGTGATGACGACGCCGTTTATGATAAGGTCATCCGTATGGATGTATCTGATCTTGCACCGATGGTGACTTGGGGGACCAATCCTTCTATGGGAGTGGACTTCGAGACTCCTTTTCCAGAGATTCGCGACATGAATGATGAACGGGCTTATCATTATATGGATCTAGAACCTGGCCAAAAACCAGCAGACATTGAATTAGGCTATATCTTTATCGGTTCTTGTACCAATGCGCGTCTCAGCGATTTGGAGTTGGCAGCCAAGTTTGTGAAAGGCAAAAAAATTGCGCCAAACTTAACAGCTATTGTGGTACCTGGCTCACGTCCAGTCAAGCAAGCAGCTGAAAAAATAGGCTTAGACAAGATCTTTATGGATGCGGGCTTTGAATGGCGTGATCCAGGATGTTCCATGTGTCTAGGAATGAACCCAGACAAGGTTCCAGATGGGGTCCACTGTGCCTCTACTAGCAACCGGAACTTTGAAGACCGCCAAGGATTTGGGGCTAAAACCCATCTCTGTAGCCCAGCAATGGCCGCTGCAGCAGCAATCGCCGGCCGCTTTGTCGATGTGCGCCAAATGCCAGAAGTCGAGTAAAAGGAGGAAGCATGGAGAAATTTACCATTTATACGGGGACTACGGTTCCTTTGATGAACGATAATATTGATACCGACCAAATCCTCCCCAAGCAATTCTTAAAGCTGATTGATAAAAAAGGCTTTGGGAAATACCTCATGTATGCTTGGCGCTATTTGGATGACCAATATACTGAGGATCCGGATTTTATCTTTAACAAGCCAGAATACCGCAAGGCAACCATTTTGATCACTGGTGACAATTTTGGGGCTGGGTCCTCTCGGGAGCACGCAGCCTGGGCTTTAGCTGATTATGGCTTCAAAGTCGTTATCGCCGGATCTTTCGGAGATATCCATTACAATAATGAGCTTAATAATGGGATGCTGCCGATTGTTCAACCGCTAGAGGTTCGTCAACAATTGGCAAGTTTGAAGCCGACAGATGAGGTAACAGTGGATTTGGAAGAGCAGAAGATCATCTCGCCTGTTGGAGAGTTTCGCTTTGAGATCGATCAAGATTGGAAACACAAATTGCTCAACGGCTTGGATGATATCGGGATTACGCTTCAGTACGAAGACTTGATCGCAGCTTATGAGAAGAACCGTCCAGCTTACTGGCAATGATAAAATTGTATACCGAATTACGAATTTTCTGAAAATATATTGAATTTGAGACTATTTTTTGATACAATACTAAAAAGAATAGAAAAGGAAAGAGACTTATGACAAAACACATTCAATGGGACGGACAACTTTCACAAGAAGGATTTGATATTCTTAAAGGAGAGGGTGGCTGTATCGTCTGCCCTACCAAAGTTGGCTACATCATCATGACCAGTGACAAGGCTGGCTTGGAACGGAAATTCGAAGCCAAAGAACGCAACCGCAACAAACCAGGTGTGGTTCTCTGCGGAAGCATGGATGAACTTCGTGCCCTTGCGCAATTGAATCCTGAAATTGAAGCCTTCTACCAAAAACATTGGGATGAAGATATCTTGCTTGGTTGTATCCTTCCTTGGCGTGAAGATGCTTATGCAAAATTGCAAGCCTTCGGAGATGGACGTGAAGAACTCATGACAGACGTTCGTGGAACCAGCTGTTTTGTCATCAAATTTGGTAAAGCTGGTGAGCAAATCGCCAAAGAAATGTGGGAAAAAGAAGGCAAGATGGTTTACGCATCTTCAGCTAACCCTTCCGGTAAAGGAAACCGCGGGAAAGTCGAAGGAATCGGTGAGCGCATCGAAGGTGCTGTGGACTTGGTCATCGAAGCCGACGATTATGTAGCTTCTATCCAACCAGACAAGACCATTGAAACGCGCTATGAACAAGGTGTGATGGTTTCTATGGTGGATGCAGAAGGTAAACTGATCCCAGAACAAGGAGCAGGCAGCCGTTCTGTCAATACTTGTCCAGTCGTCATCCGTAAAGGATTGGATATCGATAAGATCATGATGCACTTATCTGATCATTTCAACTCTTGGAACTACCGCCAAGGGGAATACTATTAAGAAACAGAAAAAAGCATTCCATTTGGGATGCTTTTTTTGTGAAAGGTTAAAAGATGGTATAATAGAGTCAAACAATGTTCCATTAGAAGAGGAGTTAGTATGGTCTCCAGAAAAGCATTTATCGATAAAGCCAATCAGGAAGGTTTTTCCTTCAACATCCAAATCCCATGGTGGACGTACAATAACTTCAAGTCATTAGTTTGGAGAAAAAGGCTCTCTGAGGAGCAAGTCTATCAGATCTTTCTTTTACTTTGTAGAGAGGTAGAAGACCGGCAAATGCAGGCAGTAGCCGATAAGAGAAAGTATCAGACCGGATTTTATGTAGCTGCATGCAATGGTCGCGAATTTCGCTTTGAGTTTGCTTTTAAAAAGAACCAAGAACTAAGAGTTTATAATCTATTTGAGACCGTCAATGGTCGCAAGAAACTCACCCTGATGGACCTGCTTGATTACATAATGGATTGACTGTGTATAGAAACAATAAGGGTTCACTAAAGATTGATAAAAGAAAGAGTGGTTCTATGATTTCAAGAGATGCATTTTTAGAAAGAATCAATCAGGAGGGCTTCTCATTTAGCATTGAAATTCCTCGCAGAAATTTTTCGGATTTTACATCATTAGTTCGGAGAAGAAGAATTTCAGAAGAAGACCTCTATCAGCTGTTTTATAACTATTGTCAAGAACTAGAAAACTGTTTGAAAGAAGCAGGGGAGAAACGACGCTTGCTCTTCAATAAGTTTCCAGTTAGCCCCGTTCATGATAAATATAAAACGAAATTTGATACAGTGGCACCCAACGGACGCGAATTCCGCTTTGAGTTTGTATTTAGCAATGACAATCGTTTAAAAGTTTATCACATGATCGAAACTGTTAATGGTCGTAGGAAAAAAACACCTATGGAAATACTGATGGACTTGGTTGACGCCTTATAATGAGAATCTGTTCATAAATAAAACTGTAGTCCAATCAAAAAAAACTAGAGTATGCGCTCTAGTTTTTTGGTTGTTGATGGGTGATATTCTTTCCCCAAGGGATGAGATTTTCTTTTTTCTCTTTGATCCGTTGGATATTGTCCTTGTGACGAAGAATGATCAAGGTCGCTAGTGCCAAGACAATGATTGTAAAAAGTGGATCATAGCTGTGCAAGATCCATCCAGTCAAAGGAAGAAGGAGGACCGAAAGAATGGCGAGTAGCGCAACGGTAACACTCGAAAACGAAATCATACTGGTTAAATAAAGGCTAGCTACAAAATAAACAGCTAAAATGAGAAGCAGGATAGGCGAGAAACCAAGTAAGACACCAGCACTCGTCGCCACTGCTTTTCCACCCTTGAATCCAGCAAAAATTGGGAAAGTGTGTCCCAAAACGGCTAAGAGACCAAAGACCATCGGCGAGATCCCCTGAATTCCAAAGAAAGTCGGAAGGAGAACGGCCAAAGTTCCTTTCAAGAAATCAATCGCAAAGACAATGATTCCAGCTTTCTTCCCTAAAATCCGAAAGGTATTGGTCGTTCCAGTATTGCCCGAGCCATGTTCCCGTAAATTAATATGGAAAAAGATTTTCCCAATCCATAATCCCGAAGGAATGGAGCCTAATAGATAGGCTAAAATTAAAACACTTATTTCTTTTATCATACTTTCATTATATCAAAAAGGCATCAATAGAAAAAGCAATTTTTGGAGTTCAAGTGTGACATCTGAAGAAAGTGTCCAGCCAGCTTTTTTTACTGAGATATAGAAATCTCCATATAAAGAGAAAAAATTTTGCAAAATTTCCTAAAAAACTGTAATATAGAAAAGATGAACAAACAGGAGGTTCCTTGTGGCAAAAAAGGAAATCAATATTAATAATTATAATGACGATGCCATTCAGGTACTAGAAGGGTTGGATGCAGTCCGTAAACGTCCAGGGATGTATATCGGATCGACCGACGGAAATGGCTTGCATCACATGGTCTGGGAGATCGTGGATAATGCGGTCGATGAAGCCTTGTCTGGCTTTGGCTCACAAATCGATGTAACGATTAATAAAGATGGTTCGCTATCGGTAGAAGACCAGGGACGTGGAATGCCGACCGGGATGCATGCTATGGGTAAACCAACCGTTGAGGTGATCTTTACGGTTCTCCACGCCGGAGGGAAGTTTGGTCAAGGAGGCTATAAGACATCTGGAGGTCTTCACGGAGTGGGATCTTCTGTCGTCAATGCCCTTTCTAGCTGGCTAGAGGTAGAAATTACCCGTGATGGAGCTGTCTACAAGCAACGTTTTGAAGATGGTGGAAAACCAGTTACTACACTCGAGAAGATTGGCTCTGCTCCCAAGTCTAAGACAGGGACCAAGGTCACCTTCATGCCAGATCCAACCATCTTTTCAACGACAGATTTCAAATTCAATACCATTGCTGAGCGAATCAAAGAATCAGCCTTCTTGCTGAAGGATGTGACGATGACGTTGACCGACCTCCGCAAGGAAGAAGACAACCATGTGGCCTTTCACTATGAAAATGGTGTCCAAGATTTCGTAGAGTACTTGAACGAAGACAAGGAAACTTTGACACCTGTTCTCTACTTTAGTGGCGAATCAGATGGTTTTCAGGTAGAAGTGGCCATGCAATACAATGATGGTTACTCAGATAATATCTTGTCCTTCGTTAATAATGTCCGCACCAAAGATGGGGGAACCCACGAGACAGGTCTGAAGACAGCCATTACCAAGGCTATGAACGACTATGCAAGAAAGATAGGACTCCTCAAAGAAAAAGACAAGAATCTGGAAGGATCAGACTACCGTGAAGGTTTATCTGCTGTTCTCTCGATCCTGGTTCCAGAGGCCCATTTGCAGTTTGAAGGACAAACCAAAGACAAATTAGGAAGTCCCTTGGCTCGTCCAGTCGTCGATAGCATTGTTTCTGATAAATTGACCTTCTTCCTCATGGAAAATGGAGAATTGGCTTCTAATCTCATTCGTAAGGCTATTAAAGCCCGGGATGCGCGTGAAGCCGCTCGTAAAGCGCGGGATGAAAGCCGAAATGGCAAGAAGAGTAAAAAGGACAAGGGACTTTTGTCTGGTAAATTGACACCAGCCCAGTCTAAAAATCCTAAGAAAAACGAACTCTATCTAGTCGAAGGAGACTCAGCCGGCGGTTCTGCCAAACAAGGGCGGGACCGTAAGTTCCAAGCGATTCTTCCACTTCGTGGGAAGGTTCTTAATACTGAGAAGGCCAATATGAGTGATATCCTCAAAAACGAGGAGATCAACACCATGATCTACACCATCGGTGCTGGCGTTGGGGCAGATTTCTCAGTGGAAGACGCCAACTACGATAAGATCATTATCATGACCGACGCAGATACGGATGGTGCCCACATTCAAACCCTCCTCTTAACCTTCTTCTATCGCTATATGCGCCCTTTGGTAGAAGCAGGTCATGTCTACATTGCACTTCCTCCTCTTTATAAGATGTCGAAAGGCAAAGGCAAGAAAGAAGAAGTAGCCTATGCTTGGACAGATAGCGAATTAGAAGAGTTGCGTCGGACCTTTGGCCGTGGAGCAACCCTTCAACGTTACAAAGGGTTGGGGGAAATGAATGCGGATCAGCTTTGGGAAACCACCATGAACCCAGAAACTCGTACCCTGATCCGTGTCACCATTGATGATTTAGCGCGTGCAGAACGCCGTGTTTCCGTCCTTATGGGTGATAAGGCTGCACCACGTCGTCAATGGATTGAAGATAACGTTAAGTTTACCTTAGAAGAAAATACAGTTTTTTAATCACTTTCTACTTATAAATTAAATAAGCTGGGATGTAGAAATGGTAAGGAATCGACATGAGTACTGATACAGAAATGATGAATCTGATTTTGCAGATAGCTGAGTCCTTGCAAGTGGAAGCAGTGGCCTTATCCGGTTCGCGAGCCAATCCTCGGGCACCCAAAGACGAGTTTCAAGATTATGATGTGGTCTATATCGTTGATGATCTAGAAGACCTGATTTCAGATTTATCCTGGTTGGATCAGTACGGAAACCGATTCATCGAACAGCACAACCGACTGGGACACCGTCGTCTGTATCTCATGCTCTTTGAAGATGGGAATCGCATCGATTTAACCCTCTGTCCCAAGGAGTCTATCCAAGAGTGGGTGGATAGCGAGGCTGGTTTCAAAGTCTTAAAAGATGACAAAGGTTTGTTTGACTCTTACATTCCTAGTCCGAAGCGCTACTGGACCGCTCCGCCTACCGAAGAAGATTTTGCAGCCTCCTGCAATGAATTTTGGTGGGTATCGGCTTATGTCGTCAAGGCCATTCGAAGAAAGCAACTCATCTATGCGACTGATCATCTCTATAGCATTTGTCAGCAAGAACTCCTCAAGGTCTTAGCTTGGCAGGTGACAAGCGATAGGGGAGTAGTTGACATCGGAAAGAACTACAAGTACCTCTTCCACTATCTACCAGCTGAGCAAGAGAAGGAGTTCTCAGCTTTGCTTGATTTATCTAGTTTCGATAAAATCACTCATTCTTTATTTGCTACCATGGGGCTATTCAATCGAGAAGCTCAAATTCTGGCCCAAAAGATGGGGTTTACTTACGATAAGGAAGTAGCAGAAAAAATGACTTCTTATGCTAAAGAGAAACTTTCTAATCATTAATGAATCTATTTTAAACATCGGAAAGGAACGTTTGGTTACTTGGTGTAACTGAATTCCTCTATATATAAAAGACTACTCAACATTCTTTGAAAGGAGTTGAACACGCCCTAAGTGCTGTGTGAAAAAGATAAATTTCTTATTTTCACTTTGTATTTTACGGGCTTTGTATCTTATGTCTAATATTCAAAATATGTCCCTGGAGGACATCATGGGGGAGCGCTTTGGTCGCTACTCCAAATACATTATTCAAGAACGGGCTCTTCCTGATATTCGGGATGGCTTGAAACCAGTTCAACGGCGGATTCTTTATTCGATGAATAAGGATGGTAATACCCATGACAAGGGCTACCGCAAGTCTGCCAAGTCTGTCGGTAATATCATGGGGAATTTCCACCCTCACGGGGACAGTTCTATCTATGATGCCATGGTTCGTATGTCTCAAGACTGGAAGAACCGTGAGATTCTAGTCGAAATGCACGGAAACAATGGTTCCATGGACGGTGATCCACCGGCAGCCATGCGTTATACCGAGGCGCGTTTATCTGAAATTGCTGGTTATCTTTTGCAAGATATCGAAAAGAATACAGTGCCATTTGCCTGGAACTTTGACGATACAGAAAAAGAGCCAACGGTTTTGCCTGCCGCTTTTCCAAATCTCTTGGTCAATGGGGCAACAGGGATTTCGGCTGGTTACGCGACTGATATTCCACCACATAACCTTGCTGAAGTCATTGATGCCGTGGTCTACATGATCGACCATCCATCTGCCAAGGTAGACAAACTCATGGAGTTTTTACCTGGACCTGATTTCCCAACTGGTGCCATTATCCAGGGACGGGATGAGATCAAGAAAGCCTATGAAACTGGTAAGGGCCGGGTGGTTGTCCGCTCTAAAACAGAGATCGAGCAGCTCAAAGGCGGTAAGCAGCAAATCGTTGTCACCGAAATCCCTTATGAGATTAACAAGGCTGTTTTGGTCAAGAAGATCGACGATGTCCGTGTTAACAACAAGGTGGCTGGTATCGCAGAAGTTCGGGATGAGTCTGACCGAGATGGTCTTCGCATTGCGATTGAGTTGAAGAAAGATGCCAATGCAGATTTGATCTTGAACTACTTGTTCAAGTATACGGATTTGCAGGTCAACTACAACTTCAATATGGTGGCAATTGACAACTACACACCACGTCAGGTGGGGATTGTACCGATTCTCTCTAGCTACATTGCACACCGTCGGGATATCATTGTCGCTCGCTCGCGCTTTGATAAGGAAAAGGCAGAACGACGCCTCCATATCGTAGAGGGCTTGATCCGCGTCATTTCTATCCTTGATGAAGTCATTGCCTTGATCCGAGCTTCTGATAATAAGGCAGATGCTAAGGAAAACCTCAAGGTCAGCTACGATTTCACGGAAGAACAAGCAGAAGCTATTGTTACCTTGCAATTGTACCGCTTGACCAATACCGATATCGTGACCTTGGAAGAAGAGCATGCCAGTCTCAAGGAGCAAATCGCGACCTTGGCAGCCATCATTGGGGACGAACGGACCATGTTCAATCTCATGAAGAAGGAATTGCGTGAAGTCAAGAAGCTCTTTGGTAATCCGCGTCGTAGTGAATTGCAAGACACTGCTAAAACGATTGAGATTGATACAGCCAGTCTCATTGTTGAAGAGGAAACCTTCGTCAGCGTAACCCGTGCTGGATATATCAAACGGACCTCGCCTCGTTCTTTCAATGCCTCAACACTGGAAGAAGTCGGTAAGCGGGACGACGATGAATTGATTTTCGTGGAGCCTGCTAAGACTACCCAGCATCTCTTACTCTTTACCAACTTGGGAAATGCTATTTATCGACCAATTCATGAATTGACAGATACCAAGTGGAAGGATATTGGAGAGCACTTGAGTCAAACTTTGACCAATTTCGAGCAAGAAGAAGAAATTCTCTTTGCGGAGATTGTGGATCAGTTTGAGGGCGTGACCTACTTTGCAGCAACTCAACAAGGACAAATCAAGCGCTTTGAACGCAAGGAATTGAGCCCATGGCGGACCTACCGCTCCAAATCAACGAAGTACGCTAAGCTGAAAGACCAAGAGGACCGTATCGTAGCTGTTGCGCCAGTTGTCCTTGAAGACATCATGATCATTACCAAAAATGGCTATGGTCTGCGCTTTAATATTGAAGAGGTCCCTGTCGTAGGAGCCAAAGCGGCAGGGGTTAAAGCTATTAACCTCAAAGACGGGGATCAAGTCGCTGCCGCCTTTAAGTCTACAACACCAAGTATGTATATTTTGACCCAGCGAGGAAGTCTCAAACGGATGTTGCAAGACGATATTCCTGTAACTAGTCGTGCTAAACGTGGCCTACAGGTCTTGCGTGAGTTGAAAAATAAACCCCACCGCGTCTTCAAGGCAGGTTCAGTTTTCACGGACCAAGGAGATTTTGATCTCTTTACGAGCCAAGAAGAAGTGGCAGAACAAGATCAAATTCTTCAGATCACTTCTACAACAGGTCAGGTAACAGAAGTTGATTTAACACAATTAAGCATTTCTGAAAGAACAAGCAATGGATCCTTTGTTAACGATACTATTTCGGATCAAGAAGTTTTTTCAGCTACCATCAAATAAAAGAAAGCGTCGGTCCATTCTAGGACTGACTTTCTTTAAAAATAAATTTTCTGAAAATTGAAAATTTCGCTTGAAATTCTCATGAAATGGTGTACAATAGTGTACATAGATTGAGAAACTGAATCGACCTGCATCGGATCGACAAGGAATAGAAAGAATTAAAAGGAGCACTATCATGACAGTATCACTTGATTGGGAAAACCTAGGCTTTTCATATATGAAATTACCCTATCGCTATTTGGCACATTATCGCAATGGAGCTTGGGAAAAAGGGGAATTGACAGAAGATGCGACCTTGCATTTGTCTGAATCCTCTCCAAGTTTGCATTACGGTCAGCAAGCCTTTGAAGGGTTAAAAGCCTACCGTACAAAAGACGAAAGTATCCAATTGTTCCGTCCAGATCAAAATGCCAAACGTTTGCAACGCACGGCTGATCGTTTGCTGATGCCTCAAGTACCTGTTGATATGTTTGTGGATGCTTGTAAGGCAGTGGTAAAAGCCAATGAAGAGTATGTTCCACCATATGGTACAGGAGCTACCCTTTACCTTCGTCCACTTTTGATTGGGGTTGGTGATATTATTGGTGTGCATCCAGCAGATGAGTATATCTTTACCATCTTTGCCATGCCTGTCGGTAACTACTTTAAAGGTGGTTTGGTCCCAACGAACTTCTTGATTCAAGATGAGTATGACCGTGCTGCACCACATGGTACAGGGGCTGCAAAAGTTGGTGGGAACTACGCAGCTAGTATGTTGCCAGGTAAGATTGCGCATGATCGTAACTTCTCTGACGTGATTTATCTCGATCCAGCGACGCACACCAAGATTGAAGAAGTTGGTTCTGCAAACTTCTTTGGAATCACTGCTAATAACGAATTTGTGACGCCATTGAGTCCTTCTATCTTGCCATCGATTACCAAGTATTCTTTGCTTTACTTGGCAGAACACCGTCTTGGTATGACACCAATTGAAGGGGATGTCTTTATCAATGACTTGGATCGCTTTGTAGAAGCAGGAGCTTGTGGTACCGCAGCTGTCATCTCTCCAATCGGAGGTGTTCAACACGGGGATGACTTCCATGTTTTCTATTCTGAAACAGAAGTAGGACCTGTCACACGGAAACTCTATGACGAGTTGACCGGTATCCAATTTGGCGATGTCGAAGCACCAGAAGGATGGATTGTCAAAGTCGATTAAACCGAAAGCATCTGAGATCAAAGTGTCCAGGCTTCAATGAGAACAAGTCTTAACGAAAAGACGCAGTAGCTAATGTTTCTCTTCATTCGCTTTTAGGAATAGAAGGGTGACGAATGACTCTTGCGGGGGTGGGATAAAGAAGGAATTTCTAACTAAATTCTTTCTGACCCACTCCCTTTTCTCTTGCGTCATCAAGAGAATTTTTGTAAAATAGAAAAAGTGAAAAGAGGGTTGAAATGAGTAAAAAAGATAAGAAAATTGAGATTCAAATCGTTGATAGTAAAGTAACCGTCGGGAAAGACACTTTTGATGGATTCACTTTGTCCATTGGAAAGAAAACGATTGGTGAAATTGCAGACATGGCTGGTCAATTTGCCATTATCAAAAATGGAAATGTGGATTCTCTTTACAAAAAACTTGAAAAAGCCGTTGAAATTTTAATAGAAAATTATAATTTGAATAAATAAGGGCTTGCAATCATAATAAATCAATGGTATAATAGATCCTGTTGATTTATATGGAGAGATAGCGAAGAGGCTAAACGCGGCGGACTGTAAATCCGCTCCTTCGGGTTCGGGGGTTCGAATCCCTCTCTCTCCATTAGCGTTCATTGTGACGATGATAAAGTGACTGATGTCAGCGCTCTTTTTGGGGTATAGCCAAGCGGTAAGGCAAGGGACTTTGACTCCCTCATGCGTTGGTTCGAATCCAGCTACCCCAGTTCTTAGGTAATATCAGATAAGTGATAAAATATCTATCCAGGTATTTTATTTCTTTATAGGATGAGTCGTTAAAGATTGTAGTTGATCTCATTGCGAGTGCTTGCTTAGGAAAAATAATTATAAGTATGTCAAGTTTTAGAAAACTTGATTGTTGGAGGATTTTTTAGATGAATGAATTTGAAGATTTGCTAAACAGTGTTAGCCAAGTTGAACCAGGTGACGTTGTTACTGCTGAAGTATTGACAGTTGACGCGAACCAAGCTAACGTTGCAATCTCTGGAACTGGTGTCGAAGGTGTCTTGACTCTTCGCGAATTGACAAACGATCGTGATGCTGACATCAACGACTTGGTAAAACCAGGTGAAACACTTGAATTGCTTGTTCTTCGTCAAGTAGTTGGTAAAGATACTGATACAGTAACTTACCTTGTATCTAAAAAACGTTTGGAAGCTCGCAAAGCATGGGACAAATTGGTTGGACGTGAAGAAGAAGTTGTTACTGTTAAAGGAACTCGCGCTGTTAAAGGCGGACTTTCAGTAGAATTTGAAGGACTTCGTGGATTTATTCCAGCTTCAATGCTTGATACTCGTTTTGTACGTAACACTGAACGTTTCGTAGGTCAAGAATTTGATGCTAAAATCAAAGAAGTAGATCCAAAAGAAAACCGCTTTATCCTTTCACGTCGTGAAGTTGTTGAAGCTGAATCAGCTGCAGCACGCGCAGAAGTATTTGGTAAATTGAACGTTGGTGATGTCGTAACTGGTAAAGTTGCACGTATCACAAGCTTCGGTGCTTTCATCGACCTTGGTGGTGTTGATGGATTGGTTCACTTGACAGAATTGTCACACGAACGCAACGTATCACCTAAATCAGTTGTAACTGTTGGTGAAGAAATCCAAGTGAAAGTTCTTGACTTGAACGAAGAAGAAGGTCGTGTATCACTTTCATTGAAAGCTACAACACCTGGACCTTGGGATGGCGTTGAACAAAAATTGGCTGCTGGTGATGTTATCGAAGGAACTGTTAAACGTTTGACTGACTTCGGTGCATTCGTTGAAGTATTGCCAGGTATCGACGGACTTGTACACATCTCACAAATTTCACACAAACGTGTTGAAAATCCAAAAGATGTTCTTAAAGTTGGACAAGAAGTAACTGTTAAAGTTCTTGAAGTAAATGCTGCAGATGAACGTGTATCACTTTCTATCAAAGCTCTTGAAGAACGTCCAGCTCAAGAAGAAGGCGAAAAACAAGAAAAACGTCAATCTCGCCCACGTCGTCCAAAACAAGAAAAACGCGACTTTGATCTTCCAGAAACTCAAACTGGATTCTCAATGGCTGACTTGTTTGGCGATATCGAATTGTAATATTCAAAAAGCTTACCTCTCGGTAAGCTTTTTTTACTTGTAAAATTCTCGAGAATTTGATATACTATAACAGTTGCCACCCTTAGTGTAATGGATATCACGTAAGATTCCGGTTCTTGAGATGGGGGTTCGATTCCCTCAGGGTGGATGATTCATAACGAGGCTCCTCGGAGTCTTTTTTGCTCTTTCTTGGAGGAACATGCAATGACAGTAAAATTAATCGCCCATACCTTGATTGAGAAAGACGGGAAGTATCTGCTTATCAAACGCTCGAAAATAAAGCGAGGTCTCCCTAATGTCTATCCATCTTATTGGGATATTCCAGGTGGAAGTGTAGAAGAGAATGAATTGCCTAGAGAGGCTGCTCTACGTGAGGCTATTGAGGAGGTTAATCAAAAGCTTCGGATTAATAAGATTATCCACGAAGATAGTCAATTTGATGCCAGCAAAGATACTGTCTTTACACGCCTAGTTTATGCTGGCGAGATTTTGGAAGAGCGTGATTTTATATTAGATCCAGAAGAGCATACAGACTTTAAATGGATTTCTTCTTTGAAAGACATAGAGAGCAATCTCGTTGTGCCTTATTTGCTTGAAATCCTTGCTGACAAATCCAAATAAAGCAGCTAAAAAACATCCCCTTTTAATAAGGAGATGTTTTTTTCTTAGTTTTTAGAAGCTTCTTGGAATTCAGGGTTTTTCCATGCTTCATCAATGATTGCTTGCAATTCATCAGCAGAAGCTTTCATTTTTTGTTGTTCTGCATCGTTCAATGGGATGTTCACTGGACGTACAATACCGTGTGCACCTACGATGGCAGGTTGACCGATAAAGACGTTGCTAACACCATATTGACCTTCTTGGAATACAGAAAGTGGAAGTACTGCATTTTCATCATCAAGGATTGCTTTAGTGATACGAGCAAGGGCAACAGCGATACCGTAGTATGTAGCACCTTTTTTGTTGATGATGGTGTAAGCAGCATCACGAACACCTTCGAACAATTCGATCAATTCAGTTTCTTGAACGTTTTGAGTGTCTTTAAGGAATTCTTCAAGGTTTACACCAGCGATGTTAGCGTGTGACCATACAGCGAATTCTGAGTCTCCATGTTCACCCATGATGTAGGCGTGCACTGAACGAGCATCAACGTCCAATTTTTCAGCAAGTGCTTGACGGAAACGAGCTGAGTCAAGAGAAGTACCAGAACCGATAACGCGTTCTTTAGGGAATCCTGAGAATTTCCATGTAGAGTATGTCAAAACGTCAACTGGGTTAGCAGCTACAAGGAAGATACCGTTAAATCCTGATTCAATAACTTGTGTTACGATTGATTTGTTAATGGCAAGGTTTTTACCAACAAGATCAAGGCGAGTTTCACCTGGTTTTTGAGGAGCACCTGCAGTAATTACAACAAGGTCAGCATCCGCACAGTCAGCGTACTCAGCCGCATAGATCTTCTTAGGTGAAGTGAAGGCAAGGGCGTGGCTAAGGTCAAGCGCATCTCCGACAGCTTTTTCGTGCAATTGAGGAATTTCGATAATTCCAAGCTCTTGTGCAATTCCTTGGTTGACAAGTGCAAATGCATAAGATGAACCTACGGCACCGTCACCGACAAGGATAACTTTTTTGTGTTGTTTAGTCAAATCCATGAGTCTAAACGTCTCCTTCATTTTTTTTTGAGATAGATTCTCATACGACTTCATTCTACCACTTTTGAAAGTCTTTGTCATCTGAAACAGTATGAATCCTTGATGTAAACGTTTTTACGTTTGTGTTCCTAAGAAGAAAAATAGGCTAAAATGTGTTATAATAGTATGGTGAATTAAGTAAAGAGAGGCATTTTTTGAATGCAGGATAATAATCTAATTGATGTGAATTTAACATCAGAAATGAAGACGAGTTTTATCGATTATGCGATGAGTGTTATCGTAGCTCGTGCCCTCCCTGATGTTCGGGATGGTTTAAAACCCGTTCACCGTCGTATTTTGTATGGTATGAATGAATTGGGTGTTACGCCAGATAAACCACATAAGAAGTCAGCCCGTATCACAGGGGATGTTATGGGTAAATACCACCCACACGGGGATTCCTCTATTTATGAAGCCATGGTTCGGATGGCGCAATGGTGGAGCTATCGCTATATGCTAGTGGACGGCCATGGGAACTTTGGTTCTATGGACGGTGATGGCGCCGCTGCGCAACGGTATACAGAAGCCCGTATGAGTAAGATTGCTCTTGAAATGTTGCGGGATATCAACAAAAATACAGTTGATTTCGCTGATAACTATGATGCCAGCGAACGCGAACCTTTGGTCTTACCTGCACGTTTCCCTAACCTTCTGGTTAATGGTGCTACAGGGATTGCCGTTGGGATGGCAACCAATATTCCTCCACACAATTTGGGAGAAACCATTGATGCAGTGAAGCTGATGATGGATAATCCTGAGGTAACGACCCGTGAACTCATGGAAGTTCTTCCTGGTCCAGATTTTCCGACAGGTGCTTTGGTCATGGGGAAATCAGGTATCCACAAAGCCTATGAAACAGGAAAAGGATCAATCGTTCTTCGTTCTCGTACAGAGATTGAAGTGACCAAGAGTGGCCGTGAACGGATTGTTGTTACTGAGTTCCCTTATATGGTCAATAAAACCAAGGTTCACGAGCACATCGTTCGCTTGGTGCAAGAAAAACGGATCGAAGGGATTACAGCTGTACGTGATGAATCAAACCGTGAAGGGGTTCGTTTTGTCATTGAGGTCCGCCGAGATGCTTCGGCTAACGTTATTTTGAACAACCTCTTTAAGATGACGCAAATGCAAACCAATTTTGGATTCAATATGTTGGCGATCCAAAATGGTGTTCCAAAGATTCTTTCTCTTCGCCAAATTTTAGGGGCTTATATTGAGCACCAGAAAGAAGTGGTGACTCGCCGGACTATCTTTGATAAAGAAAAAGCGGAAGCACGTGCCCATATCTTAGAAGGTTTGCTGATTGCCTTGGATCACATCGATGAAGTGATCCGGATTATCCGCAATAGCCGGACAGACGCTGAAGCCCAAGCTGAATTGATGGCTAAATTCAAGCTCTCTGAACGTCAAAGTCAAGCCATTTTGGACATGCGTCTTCGTCGTTTGACCGGTTTGGAACGAGACAAGATCCAAAGTGAATACGATGATTTGGTTGCCTTGATTGCTGATTTGGCTGACATTTTGGCGAAGCCAGAACGTGTGGCGACCATCATCAAGGAAGAATTGGAAGAAGTCAAACGCAAGTTTGGCGATGCTCGCCGAACTGAGTTGATGGTAGGGGAAGTTCTTTCTCTTGAAGATGAGGACTTGATTGAAGAAACAGATGTCTTAATTACCCTTTCTAATAAAGGATACATCAAACGTTTGGACCAAGCGGAATTTACGGCTCAAAAACGTGGTGGACGTGGGGTTCAAGGAACTGGTGTGAAGGATGATGACTTTGTTCGTGAATTGGTTTCTACGAGCACCCATGATCATTTGCTCTTCTTTACGAATAAGGGGCGGGTTTATCGTTTGAAAGGTTATGAGATTCCCGAATATGGCCGGACGGCTAAAGGATTGCCAATTGTCAACCTCCTAAAATTGGACGAAGGTGAATCGATTCAAACCATTATCAATGTGGAGCAAGATCGCAGTGATGAGTCTTATCTCTTCTTTACGACGCGACAAGGTGTAGTCAAGCGCACTAACGTAGCAGAATTTTCAAATATCCGTCAGAACGGTCTCAAAGCTCTGAATCTGCGCGATGAGGATGAATTGATCAATGTCTTCCTTACGGATGGCAATGCTGATGTCATTATCGGTACCAAATATGGATATTCTGTCCGCTTTAACGAGGCTGTGGTCCGCAATATGGGTCGTTCTGCCACAGGTGTACGTGGTGTGAATCTCCGCGAAGGAGACAAGGTTGTTGGGGCTAGTGTCGTTACGGATCAAGATGAAGTATTGATCATCACTGAAAAAGGGTATGGTAAGCGTACAATGGCTAGCGAATACCCAACCAAAGGCCGTGGCGGTAAAGGAATCAAGACAGCCAATATCACAGAGAAAAATGGTCCTTTAGCTGGTCTTTTAACCGTTAAAGGAGATGAAGATCTGATGATCATTACTGATACAGGAGTCATGATCCGTACAAGTGTTGGGAATATCTCTCAAACTGGTCGTTCAACACAGGGTGTGAAAGTCATGAGACTGGATCAGGATGCGAAAATTGTGACCTTTACAACAGTCCAACCCGAAGAAAAAGATGAAGAAGTAGTGGAAGAAAACGAATAGATAAGGGGACAGCATGTCACGCAAAAGAAAAAAGAAAAAGAGTTTACGCAATACTCTTATCAACATCGTTGCAACACTTTTGATTATTCTCTCGCTTCTCTTGATTTTCAATGCTCCGATCCGAAACATGATTATGGTTTGGCATACCAACCAATACCAGGTTAGCAAGGTCGATAAAAAAACCATTGATAAGAATAAAGAAGTGAAGACGAGCTTTGATTTCCAACATGTCCAGTCACTCTCGACGGAAGCCGTCATCAATGCCCAATGGCAAGCTCAAAAACTTCCTGTAATTGGGGGGATTTCGATTCCTGAATTGAACATGAACCTTCCAATTTTTAAAGGACTCGAAAACGTAGCCCTTTACTATGGAGCAGGGACTATGAAGGAAAACCAAGTCATGGGACAAGGCAATTATTCTCTTGCTAGTCACCACGTATTTGGCCTTACTGGAGCAAATGCCATGCTGTTCTCACCATTAGAGAAAGCCAAGGCTGGTATGAAGATCTACATCACGGACAAAGAAAAAATCTATACTTATGTCATCTCGTCTGTCGAGACAGTGACTCCAGACCGTGTAGATGTCATTCAAGATCGTGAAGGTGTTAATGAAATCACCTTGGTGACCTGTGAGGATGCTGCAGCGACTTACCGTACGATTGTAAAAGGAAACTTGGAAACCTCTGTTGACTATGACAAGGCTCCAAAGGACATCCTGGATTCATTCAGCAAGTCTTATAATCAAATGCAACTTTAAGAAATAAAGCCCGAGGTAGAGATGCCGGGGCTTTTTTCTTTATAGTATGGCATGAAATAACTAAAGGATTCTTGTAAAATTGTAAGCGATTGGTAATATAATGTAAGGAATTTGTCATAATATTGAGGGAAAATAGGTATATAATAAGAGGAGAAAGAGTATGATAAGGAGGTAGAATAGTGACAAAAGAGCGAATTTATCATCTCTTGCATCATTTCTATAATCTCTTAATAAATGATTTTCCACGAAATGGATTAATTACGAAAGGAATCTACGAAGTAGAGCAGGTCTACCAAGCTTTAGAGGCCATTCCTCAGAGCCAGGAGTACTTGATTCGCTGTGAAATTCAACATTTTTTAAAGGAGCTTGAACAAGTTCAAACAGGTTACCAAATCCGCTTTAATAAAGATGAAGTCTTAGTGTTAGATGATTTGAAACAAGAAATTGCCTGTAAATAATGAAAGATCGTCGTTTTCTCCATTTATTACGAATTAATAAGTGAGGAGGAAATTATGTACGACATATCATTTATTGAACCATCTTTGCTTCCTAGAGAACGTTTGGTTTCTGAAGGGGTGGATAAGCTGAGTCATCAAGAATTGTTATCCATTCTCTTAAGGACAGGCAATAAGAAAAAAAGCGTTTATGAGATTGCACAAGGGCTTTTGAGTTCGGTTAATAGTTTAAAGGAGTTAAGTCAATTAACCCTAGAGGAGCTACAGGAAATCTCTGGCATTGGCCGGGTGAAGGCCATCGAACTTCAGGCTGTGATTGAGTTTGGACGAAGAATTCATAAAGATGAATTAATGAGTTCTGAACAGATCATGAGCAGTCAGAAATTGGCCCATAAAATTCAACAGGAAATCGGCCATAAGAAACAGGAGCACCTGGTTGCCCTCTATTTAAATACGCAAAATGAAATTATTCATCAACAGACCATATTTATTGGAACCGTGAATCGAAGTATTGCGGAGCCACGTGAAATCCTGCATTATGCACTGAAGCACATGGCAACCTCCATCATTTTGGCTCACAATCATCCATCTGGTGCCGTATTTCCAAGTAAAAATGATGATGAAGTAACGCATCGAGTCATAGAGGCCTGTGAAGTGATGGGCTTAACACTACTAGATCACTTGATTGTATCTGAGGAAAACTATTATAGTTACCGTGAAGAAACCGATTATTTGGTATAAAAAAGAGAGTGGGACAGAAATCGGTAATTCGTTAGAATTCGATTTCGTCGTCCCACCTCCGCACAGTTGAGTA
>NZ_JACLQU010000017.1:9920-54809 GCF_016648855.1 Streptococcus parasanguinis | reverse complement strand
ACAGCCCTACTCAACTGTGCGGAGGTGGGACGACGAAATCGAATTCTAACGAATTACCGATTTCTGTCCCACTCTCCTAACTTCGACCTGTTACAAGTCAACTAGGTCTCAGTCTCTTTTTTTATTTTTCAAGTCCATTCCTGCTGCTCCTAAGATCGCTCCTAGTAAAGCGAGTCCCAGAGCAGATTCCACTCCTGTTTCTGGAAGTTGCTTGTTAGAAGATACTGTTTCTGGACGAACCGCTTCTTCCACAGTTGCTGGAATTGGCGTTGGGGTATTTACTGGTGCTACAGGTTGAGCCTTCGCGATCACTTGAGGTGTTGAAGGATCTGGAACCACTTTATTTACAAGCACGTCTGACTTCACTGGTGCTTCTACGGAAGGGCTTGTTGGGATCACAATTTCTTTGGTACCGACTTCAACAATTTCTGCAACTGGCTCTTTAGCAACTTCTGTAGCGATCACTTTTCGACTTTGATCAAGTGCCGAAACCTCTACATACTCAAGACCTTGCCCTTTAACCCCAGCCTGGATCACTTTGCGTTCTCCTTTAGCGAGATCTGGATTGGTCCGTTCCACAAGGTCAAAATCAAGCTCTTTTTCTACGATTTCAAGACTTGGTTTGTCTTCCACTAGGGCTTTGACGTCATTTTCAGCCAAGCTACCTACTTGCGTGATTGGCTTGAGCCCCGCAAGGGCTTGAGTCAGAGCAGCCACTTCTTGATCCACCTGATCTTGATGAGCACGGCTCACATTCCAATTCAAGTTATCTAAGACTTTCGCAAGTGCTGCGCGCGATTCTGGTGTGTATATGTCTAGATCTGTTGGCACCGTAGCAACTGCTTTTCTAAGAGCAGTGAAGTCCGCCTTGAAATAGTCCTTGTTATGGTTGGCAAAAGCTTCCATGAGATCAAAGACATTTTTTTCGATGTATTCTTCACTTGGGGTATCACACCAAACAGCTACCATGCTACCGACCATCGGCAAAGATGTTTCTGGATATGTTGTACTTGGGAGTTGTCTAAATGGAGTAGCAGCTGCATTGGCAATCGCTTTTTCAATATAACCACCACCCGTTTCAGGTGTTCTTCCCAAAACATAGTACCAGTCTCCGTTAGTATTAAGGAATTTATAGCCCTTATCTGCCAAATACTGTGGAGATGCGAGATTATAGCCCCACCATCCTTTAGACCAGTATGAAATCAAGACGTCCTTGTCAAAGGCAACATCATCTTCATCTCCATAATAGAAGCCATCGTTAAAGGCCATTGGCTGCAAGCCTTTTTCACGCGCCATAGCTGCAAGACTATTGGAATACTCCGCAAATTTACCATAGAGGTCATACCACTTGAGGTAGTACCAGCCTTGCGCACTGGTAGCGTCATTGGCATATTCATCTGTTCCGTAGTTAAAGATCTTAGACTTGTCTTTGAAGTAGTCCATGTACTTGCCAATCAAGGCTTTGGTAAAGTTGACTGCTGCTTCATTGGTCAAATCCATGGTTGTTTTTGAAACCGTATCAAAGCTGGCTTGTGGATTTTCAATGCCCAATTTTTCCATGGCCACCAACAAAGCATCCATGTGTCCAGGACTATTGACTGCCGCAATCAAGCCGATTCCTTTCGCAGTCGCATAAGCATGGAGTTCATCCATTTCTGCTTGGGTCAAGGCTTGACCATTTGGATCATCGTAATAGGCCTTGGTGCCTTCTAAAATGGCCTTTTTCACATCATCACTGGCATAGGTTTTGCCATTGGCTTCCACCGTCATATCATCGAGCACGAAGCGCATACCATCGTTTCCGACAAGGAGGTGCAAGTCAGAATAACCCAGCTCACTGGCCTTGTCGACGATCCGTTTCAACTGATCCAGTGAGAAGTATTTGCGGCCCGCATCGATCGAGATGACCTTCTTCATGGCGAGTTTTTCTGCTGCTTCTTTTGCAGCAACTTCTTTCGCGTAGCTTTCCGTATACACCAAAGCATCTTGAGCTGCTTTGAGATGATCGATCAAAGTTTTGGCCTCTGCTCGAGTGGTGTTTGCTCCTGCCCCTTCTAAAGCTTTTTTAGCTACCGTAAAGGCTACTAGAGATTCCTTTGTATAGTGGTCCAAATCAGTTGGAGCTTCCGAAAGAGCTTTTTCAACGACTTCAGGATCTGCTACAAAGTAGTCCGCATTCTTGTCCGCGAAGGCATGCATGAGCTTAAAGAGAAGGTCTTTTTTGTAGGTTGCGGATGGCGTATCTGCCCAAGCAGCTACCATGCCACCGATGAAGGGTACCTTAGCTCCATCATTTTTTTGAACCACATCAATCGCTGACTTGGAAATTCCTTCGAGACCTTGATCCAGGTTGTACCAACCAGATCCAGCCTTGTCCCGTCCAAGCACATAATACCAAGCATCATTGGTATTAAGAATCTGATGACCTAGTTCAGACAAGAGTTTTGAAGATGCGACATCATAGCCGTTCCAGCCACCTGTCCAGTAGGAGACAATGATATCCTTGTCAAAAGTACCATAGGAAGTATCGCCATTGTAGTAGATTCCGTCATTAAAGGCCATTGGTTTCATCTTGTGTTTTTTCACAATAGCTGCTAGATCATTAGCATATTGTATGAATTTTTCATAGCCTTTTTCTGGATAGCCTTCACCTGGCCAATGCTTGCTGGCTTGGAGAACCTGCCAACCATGGGCATCTGTGGCATCGTTGGCATATTCATCCAAACCGATGTTAAAAATGTCTGCCTTGTCGCTGAAATAAGCCACATACTTGTCTACCAAAGCCTTAGTAAAGTCTATGGCTTTTTGGTTGTCCAAATCAACTGTCCGAGCTGATTTCTTTGTACCAAAATAATTAAAGTGAGGGTTTTCGATACCCAATTGTTCCATGGCCGTCAGAATCGCATCCATGTGACCTGGACTATTAATGGTTGGGATGACACCTACTTTCTTCGATTTGGCGTAAGCCAAAATATCATCCATTTGAGCCTGGGTCAAGGCTGTCCCGTTCGGATCATCGTAATAAGCTTTTGTCCCTTTTTCAATCGCATCCGTCACGGCTTGGCTAGAATAAGAAGTATCTCCCACTTTCAAAGACATATCATCCAACACAAAGCGCAAACCGTCATTTCCGACTAGAAGATGCAAGTCTGTATAGCCAGTTTTACTTGCTTCATCAATGATTTCCTTGATTTGGTCTGGTGAGAAGTACTTGCGACCGGCATCGATCGAAACAATCTTTTTCTTGGCTAATTTTTCTTCTTGGTCAGGATCTTTAGCAGGCGTTTCCGTCGCTGGTTGAGCTGCCACATTCGACTCTGCGACAGAGCTCGCTTCTTCGCGAATCAAACGGTCAAGATCTGATACCCGCAATTCACGATCAGGCAGTGTCGGTTGACTTTGATCGACGATTGGGGCAGGAGCCGTTGGTTTTTCTACTGTTAGCTGAGAAGCTTCCTCATTGGGGGAGAGCGTCGCCTCGCCTTCGCTTGGCTGAGTTGGAACTGTCGTTGCAGGACTTTCAGTAGTCGTCGGCGTATCGGCCGCTACAACATGAGCACCAGCAAAAAATCCTATGAGCACCGAAGCAGCTCCTACTGCATACTTTCGAATGGCATAACGTGGTTGATGTGATTTCATCAGGACCTCCTAAATTGTCTTTGTAATCGTTTTCTTAAATTTACCACGATATCTTAATAAATTCAATGAGGCTTCTCATTATTCTTTAATTAGGAGAGGAAGTTCTTGGATTCGATCCAAAATAAAACGAGCCCCTTACTCAAAAGGAAACTCGTTTTTTCTTATAAATCATCCAAGGCATCTTTGACCTTATCAAAGAACCCTTTTTTCTTTGGGTTGACCTTCAAATCACTTGCTTCCGCAAAGGCTTGAAGGGCTTCTTTTTGCTTATCATTTAATCCAGTTGGGGTGACGACATTGACAGATACATATTGATCCCCCATGGCACCACCACGTAAGCTTGGAGCCCCTTTTCCACGGAGGCGGAATTTCTTACCAGTTTGGGTTCCTTCAGGAATGACCAAATCGACATCTCCATGAACGGTTGGCACATGGACCGTATCTCCAAGAGCTGCTTGGACAAAGTTCAAGTCTAACTTGTAGTAGATGGTTGAGCCATCTCGTTCGAAGCGATCGCTCGGCTCAACATTGACAACAACATACAAGTCACCATAAGGTCCACCGTTAAAGCCAGCTTCTCCTTGACCAGCTAAGCGGATTTGTTGACCTGTTTCAACTCCTGCAGGAATCTTGACATTCACGCTATGAGCTTGTTTTTCATGACCTGTTCCACGACAAGTCGTACATGGATCCTTGATTTCTTGACCACGACCATGACAGACATCACAGGTCACTTGACGGCGCATCATCCCAAGAGGGGTTTGCGTATCCACATTGATGACTCCAGAACCATGACAGCGTCCACAGGTCACCGGACTAGTGCCTGGCTTAGCTCCAGAACCATGACAGGTATGACAGCTAGCTTCCCGATGGTACTTGACTTCTTTTTCCGCACCAAAAATCGCTTCTTCAAACTTGAGATTGACGCGGTATTGGAGGTCATCCCCTTGACGAGGAGCATTCGGATTACGGCTTGCACCACCACCAAAGAAGCTAGAGAAGATGTCTTCAAAACCACCAAAACCAGCACCATCAAAGCCACCAAAACCACCTGCTCCGCCACCGAAGCCACCATTGGCACCCGCAGCACCATATTGGTCATAAGCAGCCCGTTTTTGCTCGTCACTCAAAGTCTCATAAGCTTCTTGAACTTCCTTGTACTTTTCCTCAGCACCAGGCTCCTTGTTGATATCTGGGTGATATTTTTTAGATAATTTCCGATAGGCTTTCTTGATCTCATCCTGAGATGCATTCTTTGAAACGCCCAAACGGTCATAAAATTCAGTATTATTCATACAAGATACTAAGAGCGAACAGAAAGCGACTGAAATTTAGGAAACCGACAAGAAATCCTGATTTCTTAGGCGGTTTATCTAATTTCCAAGCTTTCCGCTCGAGTTCAATTCCCCGAACGCTCTTTGTTCCTTTCTATTGATGTTGTGAATCAAACCACGATTTAGGTCGGGTTCAGTTCCTTTCTTTTATATTGAATTAGAAACTTTGGAACCCGTGTTCAGTTACGAACACTCTTTGTTCCTTTCTATAATTTTCATGTAAATCTTTAGAGGCTGTTTTCTATACTTCGCTTCACTTGATCAAAGTCTTGGTCCGATAGAGTAAATATCAAATCCTCTTCTGAGTAGTCGTTTCGTTCTTTAAAATAGTTGTCCGTATTAGCTGCCAAGCCTAAACTTAGAATCACTTTTCTTGCAAACTCTTGATGGGCAAAACCGATAGCCGTAATGATCTGTTTATCTTGCACAACCAGTTTGGGTTGGAAATTTTCACGTGGAAGAAATTCAAAATAGTCAAAGAAGTTTTGCCAAATTCCACCTGTAAATTTCGTGTCCTTCAACAGACCTGCTTTCGCTAATAAAAGAGGCGCTGAAGAAATGGCTGCAATGAGGATATCTTGCTCACCAAGATCCCTCAAGAACGAAATCAATTTCTCATCCTGTAGGGCAGGTCCTATGTTGACCATTCCTGGCAAAATCACACAAGAATACTCTTCTATACAGATTTGATCTAGTGTTTTGGTCGGTTGACAGGGCAAGCCATCCTCAGAGACCACCATCGAATGATCTGAAGCGGCATAATCAATCGTACTATCAAAAGACAGAGCTAAAGTACTCGTTAAAGCAGTTATCTCATAAAGAGAAAAATTAGGATAAATCAAGCAAAGTACTTTTTTCATAGGCAACATCCTCTATTTTACCGAAAAACAGAGGCTGGGTTGCAACCTCTGGATTTCTTCTTATACTTACTAGTTTAAGTTTTAAAAATCAAACTAGTAATGCTGAATTGAGCACGCCCTAACCTCTTGGTGAAAAAGATAAATCTTTCTAGAAACTAAAGTTTCTGCGTCAGATTTCCTATTTTCACTGTGAGGTTTTAACGGGCTTTGCATCTTATTTTTCTGTAAACTCTCCGTCTACAACGTCATCGCCTGCGTTTCCTGCCGCTTGTGCGCCTTCTGCTCCTGCTTGGGCTTGTTGCGCTGCTGCGGCTTGTTCGTAGAGTTTAACAGCCAATGCTTGTGCTTTTTCGTTCAAGGCTTCAAGTTTTGCTTTCATTTCTTCAAGGTTACCTGATTCTTGAGCTTTCTTAAGATCATCAAGTCCTGCTTGAGCTGCGTCACGTTCTGCATCAAAGCCTTTGCCTTCAGTTTCTTTGATTGTCTTTTCAGTCGCAAAGATAGCTTGGTCTACTTCGTTACGAAGGTCAACTTCTTCTTTACGTTTCTTATCTGCTTCAGCGTTTGCTTCTGCATCTTTCATCATGCGATCGATTTCTTCGTCTGTCAAACCTGAGTTTGATTGGATAACAATTGTTTGTTCTTTTTGAGTTCCAAGATCTTTCGCCTTAACAGATACGATACCGTTCTTATCGATGTCAAATGTAACTTCGATTTGTGGGATACCACGAGGTGCAGCTGGGATATCTGTCAATTGGAAGCGTCCAAGAGTCTTGTTATCTGCTGCCATTGGGCGTTCTCCTTGAAGAACGTGGATATCAACGGCTGGTTGGTTGTCTGCTGCAGTTGAGAAGACTTGTGATTTAGATGTTGGAATTGTTGTGTTACGGTCGATGAGTTTTGTGAAGACTCCACCCATTGTTTCGATACCAAGTGACAATGGTGTTATGTCAAGAAGGACAACATCTTTGACATCACCAGTGATCACACCACCTTGGATGGCAGCACCCATAGCCACAACTTCATCAGGGTTTACTGATTTATTTGGTTCTTTACCAGTTTCAGCCTTAACTGCTTCTACAACGGCAGGGATACGAGTTGAACCACCAACAAGGATGACTTCGTCGATTTCTGACAAGCTCAAACCTGCATCTGAAAGGGCTTGGCGAACTGGAGTTTTTGTACGTTCTACAAGGTCACGAGTCAAATCGTCGAATTTAGCACGAGTCAAGGTCATTTCCAAGTGAAGAGGTCCAGCAGCTCCTGCAGTAATGAATGGCAAGCTGATTTGAGTTGAAGTGACACCAGAAAGGTCTTTCTTCGCTTTTTCAGCTGCATCTTTCAAACGTTGAAGGGCCATCTTGTCTGTTGACAAGTCGATACCATTTTCTTTCTTGAATTCTTCAACCATGTGGTCGATGATTTTTTGGTCAAAGTCGTCACCACCGAGTTTGTTATCCCCTGCAGTTGACAATACATCGAAGACACCATCACCGAGTTCGAGGATAGATACGTCGAATGTACCACCACCAAGGTCGAATACCAAGATTTTTTCTTCTTTATCAGTCTTATCCAAACCATAAGCAAGGGCTGCTGCAGTTGGTTCGTTGACAATACGTTCTACTTCAAGACCAGCGATTTTACCAGCGTCTTTAGTTGCTTGACGTTGTGCATCGTTGAAGTAAGCAGGAACTGTGATAACAGCTTTCGTTACTTTTTCACCAAGGTAATCTTCAGCATAACCTTTCAAGTATTGAAGAATCATAGCTGAAATTTCTTGTGGTGTGTATTCTTTACCGTTAGCAGAAACTTTTTCAGAAGTCCCCATCTTAGATTTGATAGAGATGATGGTATCTGGGTTTGTGACTGCTTGACGTTTTGCAGCGTCACCAACGATGATTTCACCGTTTTTGAATGACACAACAGATGGAGTTGTGCGGTTTCCTTCTGGGTTTGCGATAATTTTTGATTCAGTTCCTTCAAGAACCGCTACTGCTGAGTTTGTTGTACCTAAGTCAATACCGATAATTTTAGACATATGTTTTTCTCCTTGTTATTTTTTCTCTTTTTTTCTTTCTGATACTCTTCTTAAGTGGCGACGCCGTCAGAGCTTGACTTCGTCAATCTCTTAGACTAAACTTTGAGCCTCAGGTCTCAAAGTTTGCAAAGATACTGCCACGGCGAAGAGTATCGCCTTTGGTTCGCTTCGCTCACTATTGGCAAAGCTGAACCAATGTTAATCTTTCTTTCATAGTTTAGTGTCGTTTCGGACAAGACAGACTAGTTGAACACGCCCTAAGCTCTGGGTAAAAAAGATAGATTTCCTTGTGTTCATCGAACACTTCGTCAATCTCCTATTTTTACTGTGAGCTTTTTACGGGCTTTGTATCCTAGTTATACACCACTACCATTGCTGGGCGTAGGATGCGGTCATGGAGTTTGTAGCCTTTTTGGAAGACTTGTGCGATGGTGTCTGCTGGATGCTCGTCATCTGCAGGTAAGGTTTGGATGGCCATGTGGTAGTTATGGTCAAAGGCTCCGTCCGCTGGAATTTCTTCAATTCCTTCTTCTTTCAGAGCATGTACCAAACTTTCTTGGACCATTTCCAAGCCCTTCTTCACATCATCTGTCAATCCTTCTACGGCAAGGGCACGTTCGAGGTTGTCAAGTGATGGTAAGATCGCTTTTGCCAAATCTTGGCTACGGTACTTTTGTAATTGTTGACGTTCTTCATTGGCACGGCGCTGAATGTTTTGCATTTCTGCATGAGCACGAAGGTATTTATTTTCAAATTCTTCGGCACGCGCTTGTGCTTCTTCTAACTCAGAAGGTTGGTTACTTTCCTCTACAACTTCTTCAGTTGTTTGGGCAACTTCCTCTTCTTTCACGTCTTCTTTTTTGATATCTTCTGTCAAGGCATACACCCCTTTCATTTGATCTTAATTTACTTCATAATGGTTGCTGTTGAGGTAACGGTAGTAGTCCGTCAACTTCATAACCAGTACCCGTCCGATGACATTGACCAGGCTAATCACACGCCTGTAGTCCATCTCTACGGGACCGATCACATGCATGAGGGCCATCCCACGATAAGGAACCAGGAACTTGTGACTAATCACTGTCACATTTTTCAAGGCCTTCTCTTGAGATTCTGCAACCAGGATCTGGGTCATTTGGTCTTCTGGCATTCCCCCTCGCAACTCGAGAGCTACGTGTTGGGGATTATCTAAGAACTGATAGGTCTGAAGATCGGCGTAGGTTAAGGATGAAACCTTTCCTTCTACAAAGACCAGTTCTTGAAACAGTTGCGAGAAGACGTAATCAAAGAGATCCAGCACATTATCTGTCGTCTTGAAATAACGCTGTACAATCTGTGGAATCTCTGTCCGCAAGCGGTAGTGGATATCCAAGACTGTATTTCCAATGAAGCGTTCTTGAACCAGCTGATGGAAGATTTCCAAGTCACTGGTTAAGAAATTCTTTGGAATGGCAAACTGGACGGTGACAGGCTTTGATTCATCCAAGGTCAGAACCGCTAAGGCATCGTGGTTGGACAATGGAACAATCTCAAAACCAGTCAAGCGCTGACGTGTCGGCTCCACATCCTGAATCACTGCGGTGTAACCCGTCATCTGGGCTAGCAACTTGGCCGTAGCATCCAAGATATCATCTAACTTAAAGGCTTCGAAATCAAAGGCTTTCACCACCTGGTAGACATCTTGCTCATCAATCAACTCTAGATCAAGCGAGTTCTGAACAAAATATTGAAAACCAGCTCGGCTAGGCATGCGACCACTCGAAGTGTGGGCCTTTTCTAGTAAGCCTTGTTTTTCGAGGGCAGCCATGTCGTTTCGAATGGTCGCACTACTGGATTGAATCACATCTTGTAGCGCTTTTGAACCGACTGGTTCGTGGGTCTTGGTAAAGATATCGACAACAAGATTGAGAATCTCATTTTGACGTTCTGTAACCATGACCTCACCTCTCTTTCATTTTTTAGCACTCTAAACACTCAAGTGCTAAACCATGATTCTATTATACACCCATCCAAAAGAAAGTCAAGAGAAAAAACCAAAAAATTAGCACTCTTTTTTCAAGAGTGCTAAAAATCATTCTTAAGACCTAGAGAAGTGACTCTCCTCTTATTTGCCAGCTTTTTTCAAGAGTTGAATATATTCTTCTAATACTAGCTGATGGTTGGCCATATACTGAGCGTTTTCTACGCCAACATAACGGAAATGCCAATTCTCAAAATTCACACCCGTGATGTTGCTCTTCCCATCTGGGTAGCGAAGCACAAAGCCATATTGCGGTGCGATGGCAGCCAGCTGCAAGCCCAACTCATCACTTTGACCAGCTTCGACACTCATATCAATCGCAAGCCCTGTCTGGTGTTCACTCGCACCAGGGACCTGTACCTGGGTCTGCACCTGCTTTTCAGCTTCTTCGTGCGAAAGGCCGCTAGCCTCTAGTTGCGCAACACGTTCATTATAGAGCTCTGTTTGCTCGGCCACACTTCGATAGCCTGATATCAAGGTTTCTTCTGGGGCAATTTTTCGAGCCGCTTCTAAAAATTGACGAGTCGGTTCTACAATCCGACTATCCACTTTGATAGCATCCACATCTGTTAATTGTGGGTTCAGCTCAGGCTTCACATTGTCACGATTGACCAAGATCAACTGCCAGTCTTTTGTCGAAACGGCTGGTAAATCTGATTTTTCTTCCTTTTTCTTAGAAGAAGAGGGAGTCGTTACAGCTGTTTTTTTAGCCTTCCAAAACTGAAGCCCTGAAAACAAGCTCGGCTTCGCTAAGTAAGCACCAATTCCCGATCCAAGGACCACAAGAAGAAAGAAACTCAATAGGTAAGGCCACCACTTCTTACGTTTTTTTCGTGCGCGTCTATACTTATTCGTCATGGCCACCCTCTAGAAGTTTTGCTCCAACCTTACGATAGGACATATCCCCAATCTTTTCAATACGAAAGGCACCATCCTCATAGGCCAAAACCGTCACGCTTCCGTTGTCCAAGACCAATTCTTCGACAGCTTTCGGATCGATGAGATAAATCAAGGTCGTAATCGTCATGCCGTGGCTGACAACAATCGCATTCCCACCGCCAGTTGCTTCCACCTCTTTTGCGATGGCTTCAAACCCTTCTTTGATCCGACCACTCAAGGCACCCCAAGATTCAGCCCAACCAGTGGTGTCGACTTCAACGATCCCTTCGGCCAACTCCATCAAGCTCAACTGATGAAAATCCTCGACCTTAAAAACACGGGGTAAAACCCCCATAAAGAGCTCGCCATCATAGGCACCGTCGAAGCTACCAAAACACCACTCGCGGATCCGTTTATCATAGCGATAAGGAATCTGACCTGTCAAACCAAGCTCTTGAAGAACAATTCCCATGGTTTGAATGGTGCGACCAGAATCACTCGAAACAGCCTCTTTAAAAGAAAGACCTGCTTCCTTAAGGCCAAGCCCTAATTCTCTAATCCCACGCTCTCCTGCTTCTGTCAGCGGAGTGTCTGACCAGCCCTGTGCTCGCCCAATGGTATTAAACATGGTTTTTCCATGACGAGCAATATATAATCTGGTTTTTGTCATTGTATTACCTCCGTATGTATCTCTTTCATTATATCATTTTTTGTAAAAAGAAAGTAGGAAAGCTCTTACAAGTTTTGAGAGAAAGAAAAGGCTATGACCAAAAGGTCAGCCTTTTACGACGGACTAGGATTCTTGCAAGCTTTCACCGACTTCACGGTAACTGCTATCTCCAAACACCTTAACCGTCAATGCGCCATCTTCATATTCTACAAGGGTAACACTACCATTTGAAAGAGGCAGATTGAGATTTGGTTTTCCTTCAATTAGGCAGACCAAGGTCTGAATGGTCCAACTATGGCTGACCACCAAGGCATTGCCTCCTCCATTTTCTTCTACTTCTTTGGCAATAGCTTCAAAACCTTCTAAGATTCGGCCTTTCAAAACCTCCCAAGGTTCAGCCCAATTCGCTGTATCCACTTGGCAGATGCCATTGGCCAAGTCTTCCAAGGTCAAGGTCTTATAATCTTCTACATCCAGCACACGCGGCACGACACCGTGAAAGAGCTCACCACCGTAGGCTCCATCAAAGCTTCCGAAACACCACTCGCGAATCCGCTTGTCAAAGCGATAAGGAATTTTTTCTTTTAAACCCAATTGATCAAGTATGATCCCCATGGTCTGAATGGCACGACCTGAATCACTGGAATAGGCTCGGGTAAAGTCCAAACCAGACTCACGCAAGCCGATCCCTAGAGCCTCAATGCCTTTTTCTCCTTCTGCTGTCAAGGGTGTATCAGACCAGCCTTGAGCACGGCCAATGGTATTAAACATGGTTTTCCCATGACGAATCACAAATAATCTTGTTTTAGCCATCTTGTCTCCTTTTGCAAGAAAAAAGTCTGGAGTTTCATCATCACAGACTTTTCTATTTTCTACTATTATACTAGATTTCTCTTAGTTTTTAAAGCTATGAACCGGAGCTGGAATTTGACCACCACGGGCAATGAAATCAGCTGACGAAGCCTTGTTGACCTTCATTACCGGAGCAGACCCAAGAAGTCCTCCGAGCTCTAACATATCGCCTTCTTTTCCATAAGGAATGATCCGAACGGCTGTCGTCTTTTGGTTGATCACTCCGATAGCTGCTTCGTCGGCAATCATAGCCGCAATCGTCGTAGCTGGAGTATCAGCTGGGATGGCAATCATATCCAGACCGACAGAACAGATAGCCGTCATGGCTTCCAATTTTTCCAGATTGATATGACCTGACTGGACTGCCGCAATCATCCCCTCATCTTCTGAGACCGGGATGAAGGCACCTGACAAACCACCGACTTGGTTACAAGCCATGATACCACCTTTTTTTACTTGGTCATTGAGCAGAGCTAGCGCTGCTGTAGTTCCATGGGTTCCGACTACTTCAAGCCCCATGGCTTCAAGGACACGGGCAACCGAATCCCCAACAGCTGGTGTTGGCGCGAGAGACAAGTCTACAATTCCAAACTCCACACCGAGACGTTCACTAGCCATTTGACCCACTAATTGTCCGACACGGGTAATCTTGAAGGCTGTCTTCTTAACTGTTTCAGCCAATACATCAAAGCTTGCTCCGGGAACTTTTTCGATGGCCCGTTGGACGACACCAGGTCCTGAAACCCCAACGTTGATGACGACATCTGCTTCACCGACACCATGGAAGGCTCCTGCCATAAAGGGATTATCTTCTACTGCATTGGCAAAAACCACGAGCTTACCTGGCCCCATTGGATCTGCTTGGGATGCTTCTTTAATGATACGGCCCATATCTCGGACAGCGGTCATATTGATCCCTGTCTTGGTCGATCCGATATTGACTGAAGAGCAGACAAAATCTGTCTCCGCAAGGGCACGAGGAATGGAATTGATGAGGATTTCATCCCCTTTTTGGTAGCCTTTTTGAACCAGAGCTGAGAAGCCACCGATAAAGTTGACCCCAACTTCTTTGGCCGCACGATCCAGTGCCTTGGCAAAGGGCACATAGTCTGTCGCATTGGTTGCTGCACCGATAATAGAAATTGGAGTGACCGAAACCCGCTTATTGACAATAGGAATACCAAGTTCTGCCGCAATCTCATCCCCAACAGCCACCAAATCTTTGGCCTTTGTCACAATCTTATTGTAGACTTTTTCTGCCGCCTTATCGATATCTGGATCAATACAATCTAGAAGCGAAATCCCCATGGTGATGGTCCGAACATCAAAGTTCTGCTCCTCAATCATGGCAATGGTTTCTGTTACCTGTCTAATGTCCATAAATTCTCAACCCCTATCTTACAAATTGTGCATGGCATCAAAAATCGCTGCGCTCTGGATATTGATTTTTACGTGAAGAGACTGACCGAATTCTTCTAACTCTGAACGAAGCTGCGTGAAATCCTTTTTCTCATCCGATGATACGACCGCCATCATGGTAAAGTATTCATCCAATACAGTTTGAGAGATATCGTCGATATTGAGTCCCAATTCTGCCACTTTCGTTGCGACACCGGCTACGATTCCTTTTTGGTCTTTTCCAACGACTGTAATAATTGCTTTCATTTCACTGCTCCATTCTTTCTATTTGCTTCCATTGTAGCACATTCCCCTTAAAATCGCCCTTCTCAACTGGGAACGTTCGGATATTTTCCGCGTATCTAAAAAAAGGCTGGATCTAGATCCAACCTCTGTATCAACTATTCAGTTCAATCCTTTAGGATCTCTTCCTTTACACACACGGTACTCTCATACTCAGCTCCAGCTAAACGATCAAACGGAAAGCGACGATTGAGCAAAACGATGGCAAGAGTCAGAATCAAATACAATAAAAGTGCAAAGAAGAGCAATAAGATCATGGATAGGGTCAAGAGGGAATTATCCGTCAAATCGCTGTTCAAGAGCGAAATCAAATAGAACAATCCCTGAGGAATCAGATAGAAATAGCTGACTACTAAGATCCCCCACCAGATGGTGCGAAGCCATTTTTGCTTTTCAAAATGCAGGCGGAATTTCAGCAAAGCCATTCCCAAGGTTTTGCCCCGCCACAAAGGAAGCAAGCTAAAGTAAACCGCTAGAACCGCCACATAAGGAATCGTCCCTAAACGCCCAATCAATGCGTAGAAAATAGATAGTATCACAAAGTCGATTATGAAAGCAAGACCCATCCGAAGACCCGATACTCTCGTCCCCTCTCGGAAAGAATGCTCGTCGATTTCATCTCGTGTTGGCAGTAACCAAACTAGAAACCAACCGAACAGGTAGCCCACTCCACCACCAGTGGTATTTTGAATGATATCATCAACATCTGCTAGGCGGTAAGGACCCGGATACCTAAAGTAGAGACCTGATAATTGGGTCAGCTCCAAAAAGAGACTAAAGAGGGCCGTCAGGAAAATCGTCTTCTTAAAACCACACTTGAAATAATAGCGTAGATACATCCCAAAAGGAATCAACATCAGGACATTAAAGGCGGGCACGTAAAAAGTTGGATGCTTGATGGCCTGAAGCCAAGTGCTTGCCTGCGCTAGATCAAAGGGGCTCTCCTTGAAAAAATCCACCACAAAAGCAAAGGGATAAAGATTGATCATTTCCGAGTAGCTAGTATGGATCTTACTCGGATCCGGCAGGGGCAAGATCACCAGCAGATAGACCGTCATCAAGTAAAGCATAAAAGAATAGAAAATCAGCACCCGCAATTTATTGACCGAACCATATTTTCGATAATTCAAAATCATGTAGGGCAAGGTCAGCAAAAATGCCAGGAAAGGAAAGAGCTGAACAGCCGTTTTAATAGTAGAGATATACCCCATTGTGTCTCCTTTTTTTCGTTATAAAATCACCCTTTGCACAATGACAAAAGGTGATTTCTTCATTGATATAGAATATTATACGGCCTGGTAGAGGAAGAGTCAAGGAAGTACGATGAAAACCTTACTGAGGAGCCGTCTTAATAGTTAGCTTCTCCCCTTCAAGATATTACTTCCGATAAAGACCAATAGATAACTCACAATCCCTGAAAGATGTAATAGCGTTGAGATCCATCCGGTGATTACTGGTAAGAGCATGAGGCCAGATAGAAAAATTAAGAATAGATAAAACAGTTTTACGGTGCGTGAGAACTCTTTCCACACGTTTGGCAGGATCATAGCCCCTCCGGTCACAAAGGCGTATCCTACAGCAGAGATCCCTGTTGCCTGAATGTCCTGCTCCTGGGTTAAAAAGTGAAAAACGATGGAAGAGAGGACTGTCGCCGTCACAAAAACGATCAAGACTTGTCTAGAGCCTATTTTTCTTTCTAGCAGTCCTCCGAAGGGAAGGAGCATGAGTCCATTTAACAACAAATGGACCCATAAAAACCAGATAGGGGCTCCTTTACTACCGTGCATCAGGGTCCCACTAACATATTGCCAACCATACACCGGCTTTGAATGAAAAGCCAATAGGTCATACATAGCATCCCCATAAAAGGAAGTCAATAGACCGAGCGATAAACAGATTAGAGCTAAAGTACTGATAACAGGGTAGGTTGTAAGGATTCTTTTCATATTTATCTTCTCTTTTTCAAAAAACAGCGTTACGATGTCTCCATTCACGACCATTATACCATTTATTTCATTGGAGACAGAAAAGTTTTTGCTTCTTTCGTTTCAAATCTTTGCTGGAAAAACGAAATATCGTGACTTATTAGTCGCTCGCTATTTGCCATCAGATCAAACGTCGATCCTGCTTTCAGAATACCGTAGCAAAAATTTGACTTTCCATTTTAAAAAGAATATACTTATTCTAATCTGAGACAAATATTTTTTATTTTTTTAAATCAACAGTATTGCATTCAGAGAAAAAACTACTAACTTCATGGAGGTGACGCTATGTCATTAGAAGAAAAATTGAACCAAGCAAAAGGTTCTGTTAAAGAAGGCCTTGGTAAATTAACCGGTGATACAAAAACAGAAGCTGAAGGCACTGCTGAAAAAGTTGCTTCAAAAGCAAAAGAAGTTGCTGAAGATGCAAAAGAAGCTGTTGAAGGAGCTATCAAGGGCGTTAAAAATATCTTTCATAAAGACGACAAATAGTCTTTAACATCCTAGACCCACTCTATTTTCTACAGTCATGTTTGACTGTGAAAGATAGGGTGGGTTTTTGTTTATCTTTCATTTAGTTTGGGTGTAGAAAAAACACCCCGAAGGGTGCTCATTGTAATGATTAGCATTCTTTTAAAAGAACGTTTACTAAAGCTACTTTACAAACTTTTTAGAATTTTGTGTTTAGCTCTATCTTGGAATGAGATTTATTTTGATTGATTCATTCCTTTCAACATCGTCACCTACATTTGCGACACGATTCATAGAAACCCCTGTTATTTAAAGTAACGTTTTGTTTTTCCTAATTGTGCAATATTGATATAGAGATGGATGACAGAAGTTATAAGGGCAGCAACTAACTGTACTTCTCCAAGAATAATGGATAGGGCAAACAAGATGATATAGACAGATGGTAAGATTAGCTGATTGAGTTTGAACAAGATTAAATAAGCCTCTACCATTTCCGCTTGTTTCTCTCCCTCGTCATAGGTTTCTAGATAATCTAATACCTCTTTTGGTGTGGCTAAAATAGAGAGTTGGTAATTACGAATTTTGCTCGTTGTTTTGATGCAGAAACTTCCAACAAGAATGGTTAATACTGCTAAGAGAAAAGCTGATATCGGTAAATCGTGGCTAGGCAACACTGTAAGCAAGCTAAAAAGCATACTAACTTGCAAAACATTGTAAGCAACTGTCCCATAATCTAGAGAGCGATACATCTTAATATAAGCTAGCTCGTTTAATTCATCATCTTCTTCTGCTAGGTAGCTAGCATAAACTTTCCTACTATTCATGATAAAATAGAGAGCTACTATTGTCGATAGTATTCCCAGATAGAAAAAGATGGTCGTCAAAATAAACTGTACTTGCTCTTGAGAAATGTTTAAATGAAGATTCGTAAAGGTAGCACCAAACATTCCGATTAAACCACCCAACAATAAACTTCCTAACAATAGTAATAAATGTTTCTTTTTCATTTTCTATCTTCTTTCTAAAATAAACCTAGCAGTCCTTGAACCAGAGCATGCCCAAATCCAAAAGTAGCCGTTAAAACTTGATCACCAAAACTATTCAGGAGAATGGAAACTAGATAGAAAAATAGAATCTTGTACCCTGATTTTTTGATGACTACTTCAAGAGATTCATTTCCCATCCAGCCAGCTAAAAAAGCATAACTTATCACTGTGAGAAGACTAATTTCTATCGAAGATAGAAAAAGCAAAACGGCTAATGCACGAATCATCAGAGGGTCTACATTGAAATAACGGGCGATACCGGCACAAACCCCTGCAATTTCTTTATGTTCGGTATCTACTTGAAAATCTGCCAAAAACTCTTTCATAATCTTACTCCTTTTATACTCTTTCTTTTACTTTCTTTTCTATCCGCTCAAATACTAAACTAAAAATCAAGCCACTCCAGAAAAAATAATTACTGTCTAAAATGTGAAACCATCCCATCAAGGTCCCGATCATCATCGAAACATTTGCTATAAAGGCAATGATACAAAGATAATAAATTACTCTATATTTGTTCATGATTCTTCCTCCTCTAAGCGAAATACCGACTCTACTGGCTCATGAAATATCTGAGAGATTTTCAAGGCGATAATAATAGAGGGGGTATACTCATCACGCTCTAGCAAACTAATGGTCTGCCTAGATATACCTGCTAGCTTTGCAAGCTCGGTTTGGTTTAAACCATCACGAGCGCGAAGCTCTTTTAAACGATTTTTTAGCTTCATATTTACCATTGTCATCAAACTCAGCCACTTCGCTTAGATATCCCCAAAATGGTAGAATCTGATTTTTCCTCCTTTGTTATTATATAAGATATTATTACCGATATCCTCATAGTTTCTCCGTTCAAAGTCTTATTTCTTTAACTTGATTACATTGTAACATATCTTTTTATTTTTGACAATTATAATAGTCAAAAATATCATTATTTTTGTCATTTTGTAAATGATTTAGGTCAAAACTCTTATCCTGAATAAGAATTGATTTGATATTTTTCTAAATAGAGATGAAATGGATACTTGAAATCAAAAAAATAACGGGGTCAACTTTGTATTTTTGAAACAAAAAAAGACATCCAAGAGAATACTCTTGAATGTCTGTAAACGTTGATAGTATCGTGTTGATTAACGTTTTGAGGCAATTGACTTCGTCGAATGGCAGCCGTAATTGTAAGCGGCTAAAGCCACAACAACTACGTCAACTACCACAATTTAGTATGAAAATACAAAAAGAACACCTCGAAAGGTGCTCTTTGTAAGTATTGTAATTCTTTCGAATTAACGTTTACTAAATTGTGAAGCTTTACGAGCTTTCTTAAGACCTGGTTTGGAAAGTATGGATTTCAGTTGGACTAAAAACAGCGTAATATCAAGGATTTTCTGAACGAAATCTACTTATTCATTTCATAAAATTTGAATCAATATTGTTTTAATAGGGGAATAGTTTAGGTCTGTGAGCATTAAAATAATACACCTAACTTTGATCACCATTTTTTAGTTATTCACTCTTTTTTCAGATAGTGTTTTTAAAGTTATGATGTAAAATGCCGCAATTAAAACACTATACATCATAATCGGAGGATAGAGAATTAAGGATAGAATCAATCCCACTCCTTTAATTATTTGGTCAGGTATCAATAACTTTCTATATTGTGCGTTAGCTTCAAGTAATTCTTTCTGATCTATATTGGGTTTATCAATTACTTTATGTAAAAACCAGTTTGCTACCGTTGAAACAATAACGATCAGTCCATAAAAGAGCTGTGCCGTATGATTCATGAAATGACTACTAACTATTCCAGTAGCATAGGACATAAATGAAACAAAAAATAAAAGATACAAATCCTTTCAAATTCCTCCCTTTTCAACTTGGCTAACTTGACCTGCATTACCTAGGTCGCTTTGCTTTAAATTATACTTTTTTCTTAAACATTTGCTACGAGCAGGTCTTTCTTGTGAGTAATTTTCATCAAAAAATTTCATAGATAAGTCCTATATATAATCATGGAAAAGTAGTAAAAATAGTTGTTATCCTAGTTGATTAAAAAAATCTCTGATTTCCTCATCTTTTATAAAATAATATATAATTTTCCCCTCTCTTCTAGTATCCAAGATGTTTTGATTGGCTAGTTTACGAAGATGGTGAGAGGCAGATGCCATACTGAGATTTAGTAAACAGGCTATATCACAGACACAGAGTTCTTCAACAGCAAGGAGATAAAAGATGATATTTATCTGTTTATTATCGGTAAACTTTGATAAAATACGAAGTGATTTTTGGACTTTTTCCTTTTCAAGGTAGTTCGTTGCGGTTATAACATTTTGTTGATTTATAACATCCACTTGACAGATACTATCTTTTTTCATAATTTTTTCTCCTAGCCGAACACAGCCCTCAGCATGTCAAAGCTGTTGTTTTCAATCAGGATATACATCCCCAATCCTAAATAGACAACGGCAATAAACCATCTGCTATATTTTTCCAAAGTTTCTCCAACAGAAGGGACTTGTGCCAATTTTTGGGCAGAAAAAACCAAGAGATAAATCATGACTAGAAAAGTAAGTAAAGTCACTATCAAATTCGCTAAATTTAAGGTGGTAAAATATGGGACAAAGACACCAATATTGTCAGCGCCACAACTTGCAAAAGTAATCATAGCGACTAGAAAAATCAAGTTTTTATTGTCTTTTCGCAAACCATCTTTTGCAATAGCTTCTCCATCAGAATCTCCTAAAAGCAAAACTTTGAGGCCTAGGAAAATTGGAATCAAACCGAGTAAACCTAAAATCTCTTTACTAGGAATATAATTTAAGACAAATGCAAAAAGTAAACTTAGCAATATTAGACTAACAGAGCCTAGAAATTGTCCTAAATAGATGTTAATGATGTCTTTTCTGCTTTTTCTTTTGGCAAAAAATAACATTAGGATAATAAGTAAGTCTACGGCTGTCCCAGAATACAGGATTATTGAAGTAACAACATTTTGAACCATAAAGCACCTCATTCAAATATATTTTTGAATGTATTTTAACATTAAACTTTGTAGATGTCAACTTAAAATCCACCAATTAATAATTGCATGTCAATATTTGTATTGTGAAACTAGTTTCAGAAATATATAGTCTTAAAGTATGTCCACTGCCAATGGTTTTTTCAATATTTAAAAGGAGAGAACCAATTTGGTCCTCTCCAGGGTATAATTTTCCATCAACCCACTACAGTTGACAAAGAGCCGTTATTCTCAAATGAGACAACTCCTTTTAGTTTTTATAACCTCAGCTTCTCGGTCTCTTACCTACTTTTAATAGAAAGACTACGAAGGACGATTCTTAAAGTAGTCAGATTGTGCAATATCGAAAGATTAGATGGGCTTAACCAATTTAACAACCCAAATCCAATTAAACTTCCATTTATTACAACTGTTTCTTGAATATTTCTTTGAATTAATTTCTGCAACGATTCAGATAAAGAATTCAATTCCTCGAAGAAATCTAAACGATTATCTAATAATAAAATATCACTCATCTGCTTAGAAATATCAGCACTTTCATTCATCACAACCCCAATATCTGCAAGCGTCAAGGCAGCAGAGTCGTTTAACCCGTCTCCAACCATCAAAATAGTTCGGCCAGCTTTCTGTAATTCCTGAACCAACTGAAACTTACCATCTGGTTTTAAATCAGTATAAACGTTGTCAAATGGCAGATCTTTAACCAACTCTTCTGTTCTAGCCAACGTATCACCAGTTGCCAGAATCAGTTTTTTCCCTTGGCGCTTTAGCTTTTTCAATGCAACTTTCGCCTCGCTTCTCAAGGGAGTGTGGATACAAAACATCCCAATTAATTCTTTCTTATAAGCCAAAAACAATAAATTGTAATGAGTCTTATATTGCTTAATCAAGGCCAGCTGCTCAGAACTAATTCTTACCTGTTCGTCTTGCATTAGTACATAATTTCCAATGACAACCGATTGACCATCAATTTGCGATTTAATCCCTTTGCTTGCAACATACTGAAGCTTGCCATGCATTTCTTCGTGTTCAATGCCTTCAATTTCAGCTTGTTTAACAATTGCATTGGCAATAGGATGATAGATATGTTCCTCCAAACATGCACTTATTCTTAAAATATCTTTCTCAGTATAATCTCCGAAAGGAAGAACCTTTTCAACCAAAGGATAACTCGTCGTGATGGTACCCGTTTTATCAAACAAGAAAGTATCCACTTCCAGATATTTTTCTAATACATCACCATCTTTAATAACCATTTCTCGATTTAGACCTTCCTTTATGGCCGTAAGGTAGGCTACAGGTGTGGATATTTTTAGAGCACATGAAAAATCCACCAATAAAAAGGAAATGGCTTTTGAAAACGAACCTGTTAACAGATAAGTCAAACCAGCACCTAAGAAGTTATATTTTACAACCTTGTCTGCCATCCTAATAAAATGACGTTGTTTTGTCTTCTTACTCTCTTCAGATTTTTTCATCAGATTGATGAGTTGCAAAATACGACTGTTTATCTGATTATCAGTCACACGAATTCTTAACTCTCCTGTTTCCAAAACAGTATTCGCACATACAGAATCTCCCTCTTTCTTTTCAACAGGGAAGCTCTCTCCAGTCAAGGAACTCTCATTGACCATGCCTAATCCTGAAACCACTTGGCCGTCAAACAAGATTTCATTCCCTTGGGAGACAACTAATACATCACCTACTTGAACATCAGAACTCTTGATGCTGATGACCATGTCTCCCCGCACTAAGAAAACATCACTTTCTTTAGCAAGAAGGCTTTGTTCCAAATCTGTTGCTGTTTTTTTTAAAGACCACTGATCCAGATGATTACCCAAATCAAGCATAAACATGATGTTGCTAGCTGTCTTGGATTGGTTCATAAACAAGGACAACAAAATGGCCGAACAGTCCAAGACCTCCATGGTTAGTTCCTTGCGCGCTAAAGTTTGATAGGCTTCTTTGACATAACCCAAAGCCTGATAACAAGTCCAAATATAACGAATAGGGTAGGGTACAAAACTTCGAAACAGCAAACGCTTAATCGCTGCACCCGATACAATTGAATAAGCACTCTCTTCTCTACGAATGGGAAGAGTCATCAAGTCCGAAACTTTCCCCTTGTCAATTTTTTTTAAAAAGGCCTCTGCATTTTCTAATACAGAGAAGCCTTCTTTCATACGTAGAGTAAAGTGCTGCTGATCCATATAAAACTGAATAGAGTCGATCCCTTTTTCATCTTTAGCCAAGGAACGAAGATAATCTTGAATATCCAAGGTCAGTGAAAACGAGGACGATAATCGGATATGTTGATATCCTCTGTGTAGCACTTTAAAAGACATATTATTCACCTGTCAGGCTATCTAATTGTTCTTCTTTCTTTTCCTGTTCGTATAAATATTTAGCGTCTTGTAAAACATCATCACCGTGTTGTTTTACAACAGAAACAGATGCATCCAGTCCATCTTTCAATTTGTAAGCTTTAGCCAAGGCCTTAGAATAGCCTTTCTTAGCTTCTTTACTTGCTAAGACTTTCAAGCCAAGCGTCCCAAATGCTACCCCTCCTAAGAAGAGAGATGATTTTTTCGCAACTTTTGCGACGTTTAATACTTCTTTTAACATGTTTATTTCCTCCTTGTAACTATTGTAGCGAAAAATGACAGCAAAAGCAATTGCTGATATCTGATATATAGATAAAATTCTCTATACTGATATTTAATTATATTATGATGAAAACAATATACTTTATTTTTTGATACTGTCAATAATTATGTGTAAACACTTAAGTAGAGTTACGGAGTGTTAATTAAATAAGCTTTCAAGTGTATCAGAACATTGACCAAACCCTTTATGGATTCGTTGACTTTGCTTGAAATTATAATCTTCAAACAACGTAACTAAGTAACGTTCCAGAGCCTCCTCATTAGGAAAAAGAACCTTCTTTTTCGTTTGATGTTTGATTTCTTTGTTAAGAGACTCAATGAGGTTTGTCGAATACATGCTGTGCCAAATCTGGTAGGGAAACTGATAAAAAGTTAAAAGATTATCCGTCTTCTCCAGACTTTCCATGACTTTCCTATACTTTGGTTTCCATTCGGCGAGAAAGTCCTCTAAAGCTTGTCCTGCCATTTCTAAATTTTCAGCACGATAAATCATTATAAATTGCCCCAGAATAACCGCTCTATCTGCTCGTTTCACTTTACTAGCTAGATTTCGACTAATATGAATTAAGCAACATTGTTGTTTAGCTAATGGGTGAGCCTGACTGATAATCTGCTCAAGCCCCTTAAAGCCATCTGTAACTACAAGAGAAATCTGTTGGATTCCTTGGTTTTGAAGCTTGTCTAACAGGGTGGACCAAGAAGCATTGTTTTCTTGGGGCAACTATGCATAGCATATCTCTATGCGACTAAAGTCGCTAGAGCTATCCTAATTGCGCACCGCCAGTTCTCATAGAAAAAAACACCTTGCAAGATGCAAAGTGTTTTCGTTTGTATTCTGCTGTCCAGTAACGAATTAACGTTTACTAAATTGTGATGCTTTACGGGCCTTTTTCAAGCCTGGTTTGGAAAGTATGAATTTCAGTTGGACTAAAAACAGCGTAATATCAAGACTTTTCTCCGCTTTTATAAAAGCGTTTTTCCAATCAAATTCAACTAATTTTATCTAAATGGTGTGGATTTTACCCCCAAAATTACAGAGAATGGAGCTGATAAACACTAAACGTTCACACCATTAGTTAAATGATTTTTTTCATCATTTTTCTTAGATGATAGAACTTCTAATTTATTTCTTATTCAAGCAAAAACAACCTGCTATAAGTAAGAAAGAGGAAGATACAAGAAAAACACGGCGTAAAAACCGATTCAGTTCATTGTCCTCAATCCTTGTCTGCTTCATTTTCTTTTACGAGATCGTTTTGTGAATCTTTTTCAGAGAGTTTTTGATCAATATACTTGTCAATGTTTTCATAAAATTCCTTGGTCGCTTCACTATCTAATGTTGGCGAGTTCTGAACTTGATTCACTTTCAATTGAACAGATTGAATACCGTAAGAGGCTTGTTTTTGGTGGAGTGTTTCTAATTCTTCTTCTGAAATCGGATCTCCAACAACCGTCAAGACCAATTCATTGTTACTTGACTTGTAGACTTGATTAATAACCGTATAATTGGCGAACTCTTTTCCTACAAACTGTTTGATCCCTTCTTTGCGCGCTTGTTCTATTGTCAGAGTAACTGCCGAATAGCTAGCTGGAAGAATCAACAATACAATCAAAGAAATCAAGCCAATTCTCATTTTAATGCTCAGCTCTTTAAATGAAGTTAAAGGAGATTTTCTCATCAAAATTCTTGTTCCAACAATGTTGGCTAGCATGATAAAGACACAGTTGATCAAGAAAAGATAGAGAGCCCCCAATAAAAATCGTACATTCCCATTAGCTAAACCATAGCCAGCAGTACAGATAGGCGGCATCAAAGCTGTAGCAATGGCTACTCCTGGCACGATATTGTTTGCTTCTTTTTTCCTTGAACCGATCACACCAGCAATCCCACCAGCAATAGCAATGAGAACATCCCAAATGGTTGGAGAGGTTCGTGCGATCAACTCGCTACTTGCATAAGACAAGGGAGAAATCCAGAAATACAGAGTCGAGACAAGCAAACTGACCAACACTTGAGTCAATAAAACCTCTAGAGATTGCTTGATTAAACGCGTATCAAAAATAGCTAAACCGAATCCCAGTCCAACAATCGGTGTCATGAGAGGTGAAATTAACATGGCTCCAATAATAACAGCTGTTGAATGCATATTTAGACCGATAGAGGCAATAAAAATTGCACACATCAAAATCGCTGTATCTCTCAATCGAACATGAAGGTCATCGTATAATTTCTCACGGTATTCCCGTGTTGAATAATTGGCAGTCATTTGTCCTCTCCTCTTTCCTTATTTAAATCGGTATAATAATTAATAATAACAGCTGATAAACAGCCAAAAAATATGAGCCCATAAATCGTCAAGAAGACACTGGTAATCCTTCCAATCAAGGTCACAGCTAGGAGATCCCCGTAGCCGACAGTCGTCGAAGTCACAAAAGCATACCAAAGACCGTCTCCGTAATTTGTGATAGCAGGTTCAACTAGGAAAAGCACGCCTCCTGACCCAAAAACAAAGGTCACAAAACTCAGAGCAAACCGAGTAAAACCCGTAACCTGTATAATATGCCATAACATTTTTAAACGTCTCATTTGTTCTCCTTATTCATACTAGCTCCTGACCGAGCCGTTTTTTCCAATAATCAAAGTGAAGATAGGACATGATCTCCATCAGAGAAAGATAGACAAACTGATAGATCTGATTTAAGCTGATTATCAACTGATATTGTTTGAAAAATGACTGGAAGAAAGACCAGATATGACTGTCTTGAATCAGTCCCTTCTTAACATCAGACAGGATATTAGCTAAAGCTCCCAAGGACTGAAACGGTAAATCCTTGACATTTATATAGATCCGGTCCACCACATCATTCAGACTGGTATCTTGGATGGCATGAAATTCTCCAAAGAGAACTCCTGCCGCTCCAAGAGTAGAAACAAATTCCACCAAATAATTTCTGAGGAAATTTTCTCAACCTTTTCCCATAATGTGTTTAGTGCCATCCATAACGATCCCAACCAGAAAAAGGAAAGAAAACAAGCAAAGAAATTTTGCCGTAAATCCCAAAAAGCTTCAAGACTTGGTGTTGTTGGTTTTTCTAACTCTAAAATCAAGATGGTCATAATAATTGCTAGAACAGCATCTGTCAATACAATTAATCTGTCTTTCTTCATCGGATTGCATCCCCTTTCTTTTTTGTAACATTCTATCTTATCGCATAATATTGGATATTCTTTCATAATCCGACTACAAACAAAAATAAACCAAAAAGTCTGTCCCTATTATGCTATATTTAACTCTAGAAGTATTCATCCATCTAATTAATAAATATATCATATTTCACAATAAATGAATACTATCAAAGATTCATCCCCTTTCACTTCATCATTTAGTGTTGCTTAGATTTATCAAAAACAACCAAATTTGTATTAATTTCAAGTATCACCTAGTTACAAAAATTTGGGGTGAACAGAAAAAGCATCCCGTATTTTTGATACGAAATGCTTTCAATAAGTTTAAATAAGTTTTAACGTTTACTAAATTGTGATGCTTTACGAGCTTTTTTCAAGCCTGGTTTCTTACGTTCAACTTTACGTGAGTCACGTGTAAGAAGTCCTGCGCGTTTCAATGAATCGCGGAAGTCTGGGTCTACTTGAAGAAGGGCACGAGCGATACCGTGACGGATTGCTCCTGCTTGACCAGCGTATCCACCACCTACAACGTTAACGAAAACGTCGTATGAACCTGCAGTTGAAGTAACTGCGAATGGTTGGTTGATTACAAGACGAAGGTCAGCGTGTGGGATGTACTCTTCAACATCTTTTTTGTTAACAGTGATTTTACCAGTTCCTGGAACAAGGCGAACGCGTGCAACAGCGTTTTTACGACGTCCAGTACCTGCATATTGTGCTTGTGACATACTTTATTGTTCCTTTCCTTAGATAAGTCCTGAAATATCAAGAACTTCTGGTTGTTGTGCAGCGTGAGTGTGCTCAGCTCCAACGAATACTTTCAATTTCATACCTTGAGCGCGGCCAAGAGTATTGTGTGGAAGCATACCTTTAACTGATTTCTCGATCAAACGTACTGCATTTTTAGAACGAAGTTCACCAGCAGAGATTGATTTCAATCCACCTGGGTGGTTTGAGTGAGTGTAGTAGATCTTATCAGTTGCTTTTTTACCAGTCAATTTAACTTTTTCAGCATTGATAACGATTACGAAGTCACCTGTATCAGTGTGAGGTGTGAAGGTTGGTTTGTTTTTTCCGCGAAGCACGCTAGCAACAACTGCTGAAAGGCGTCCAAGAGGTACATCAGTTGCGTCAACAACGTACCATTTGCGTTCTACTTGGCCTGGTTTAGCCATGAATGTAGTTTTGTTCATGATTTCTCCTATATGAATGTCGTTTTTGTTTACAGGGCGGATGTTCCGGTCCGCGAGTTATTTGAAAGGTTCCGGGGCCTTACAAATGGGGTAAACAATACCGCCTACTATTGTATCAAAATTCTAAGATAAAAGTCAACCGATTTGGAAAATTATTTGCGATTTTCTTTTCCAATGACAAATCCGATCAAGGAATTCGGGCCGACGTGGGCTGAAATAACCGGTCCAAGAGGCATCACGAGGACTTCATCTATGCCTTCAAGCGCAAGCATTTCTTGCTTCAGTGCTTCTGCTCCTTCTAGATCGTTGGTATAAGACACCAAGGCTGTGCTTCCACCGATGTCTGCCTTGATCAACTCCAGTAATTCTCGGACAGCTTTTTTGCGCCCCCGAACCTTGCTAATAGGAACTAATTTTCCTTCCGCATCTATCCAGAGAATGGGTTTGATGCTGGCTAGACTTCCCATGATCGCGGCACTCTTTGAAAGGCGACCGCCACGCATGAGGTGGTAGAGGTCATCGACCAGGAAATAGGTCCGCAGTTTTGGCGCTAGATCCATGATCTCTTCTTTGGCTTCTGCTAATAAACGACCTGCATCACGCGCAGCTACTGCCCGCATAACCAGGTAACCCTCTCCAATCCCAGCCGCCTTCGGATCGACAATCTCGATCACGGCTTCTGGGTAGTCTTCTAAAACCAGGTCTCGTGCCATGACTGCACTCTGGTAGGTCCCAGATAAGACTGATGAAAAAGCCACATAAAGCAGATCTTTCCCTTCTTTGGCAAACTGTTCAAAGGTTTCCTGAAATTGGCCCACATTGACCTGACTAGTTGTCGGTTTGGCCCCATTTTTCATGGCTTCTAAAAGCTCCGGGCTGGTCAATTGACCTTGACCAACTGTCCGGTAAACCGTCCCATCTAACTCAATGGTCAAGCCAAGAATGGTCACCTGATGTTCCTTAGCCCAGTTTTGGTCTAAATCTGCGGTCGAATCGGTTAAAATAGCAAATGTCATTTCTTGTCTCCCATCATTTCTTGTAATTGTCGCAATACTTGGTGATCGAGCGGTCGAATGGGTGGTTTTTGATCATTGACCACTCGCTGTGCCTGATTGAGGCTTCCTTTGACGACTGCGACTCGTTTCTCTAACTCTTTAGCGGATACCCGAAGGGCTCCTTGAGCAAAGACAGTCCATTGTTCATGTAAGTCACTGGTCGCGACGGATACCTGGTGGAGGGGCGTGTTGAGCTCTGCCGCCAAGCGCTCGATATAGTCGTCTGCCGTCTCATCCTCACCGGTAAAGACCACCTGAACATTGAACTCATCGTAGGTCTGCCGCACTCCTGGCATATACTGGGCATCAAAGACACAGATGACTTCGATCCCTTCAAAGCTAGCATAATGGCTCAGTTTTTGCAGGAGGATGTTGCGCGCCGCATCGAGCTCACTTTTTTGAAAGAGCTGGCGGGTCTCCTGCCAGAAGGCAATCATATTGTAGCCGTCAACCAATAAGATTTTTCGTTTCATATCATTGCCTTTCTACTATTTATAGTCTGTTGCGAAAGACCTCATACATGAGGATGGCTGCTGCCACACTGGCATTGAGGCTTTGAACATGGCCATTCATAGGAATGGTGATCATCTCATCGACTTGCTTTTTGATATTGGCTGAGATCCCTTTTCCTTCATTACCAATGATCAAAGCCAACTTACCAGCCGTATTCCACTGATGAGATGGCGTGCCGTTCATGTCGGTTCCAAAGATCCAGAAGCCCTCTTCCTTTAACTTGTCTAGGGTTTGGCTGAGATTGGTCACACGGGCAATGGGAATGTGTTCCACTGCTCCGGTAGACGTTTTCGACACCACCGGGGTTACCCCGACTGCCCGATGCTTAGGAATGATGACCCCTGAGACATTGGTCGCATCAGCTGTCCGCAAGATAGATCCAAGATTGTGCGGATCTGTTAAGCCATCGAGAATCAATAAAAGCGGGTTCTCTTCTTGGGCTGTCTGTTTCAGAATCGCTGCCAAGTCGGTGTAAGCAAAGGCTGCCACTCGAAGAACAAAGCCTTGGTGAACAGCTCCTTCTGTCATTTCCTGCAGGGTTTTCTTTGGCGTCCAAGAAATCGACACTTTTTTCTCAGCTGCTAAGGCCTTGATCTTGTCGACATTTTTCCCTCGGAGATCTTCTTGAATATATAATTTATTGCCTGTGTTGGCTTGTAAAGCCTCGGTGACTGCGTGGACACCGTATACGATATCGTTATTTTCCATAGAACTAGTATACCACAAGAAAGGAGGAAGAGGCCAATTCATGATATAATGAAATCAAATCTATCTCAATGAACAAACATAACTAGAAAGGAAGCCATGCCTCTTTTTCAACGAACCATCAAGCTCACCTTGGCCACCTGTTTAGCAGCTACCCTTGCTTATGCTCTGGGCTTGACCTATGCCATCTCAGCTGGCGTCATTGCCATCTTGAGTATCTCTGATACGCGTCGCAGTACCATCAAGCAGGCCTACCAGCGCTTTATGTCAACCTTGCTAGCCCTTGCTATCGGAAGTCTCGCCTTTTCCTTTTTAGGATTTAACCTTTGGGCACTGGGAGTTTTTATCGCTCTCTATGTTCCTGGTGCCTTTCTATTGGGTTGGCAGATCGGTATCACCCCTAGTACAGTGTTGGTTACCCACCTCTTGATTGAGCAGTCTACCTCCTGGGGGCTCTTGCTCAATGAACTTGCTCTCTTTTTAATTGGGACCAGCTTTGCCTTGCTGGCCAATCTCTATATGCCTTCTAATCAGGGAGCGATCGATCATTACCATGATGTTGTCGAAGACCAACTGAAAAAGATCCTTGGTCGTTTTGCGGAATTTCTTGGTAAAGGGGATGGTCGCAATGATGCTCGCTTGATTAAGGAGTTGGACAGCATCCTAAAGGATGCTTTAAATCTAGTCTATCTGGATCATTCCAACCACCTCTTTCACCAAACCAACTACCACATTCACTACTTCGAAATGCGCAAGCGTCAAAACGACATCCTGCGGGATATGGCAGAAAACGTCAACCGCTGTCAGTTAGCAGCGAGTGAAAGTATGATCCTGGCTCAACTTTTTAAGAAGACTGCGCAACAGTTAAGTCAGGAAAATCCTGCCCAAGATCTTCTAGATGATATTACTCAGTATTTGGCGATCTTCCGCGAACGGCCCTTGCCCAAGACTCGGGAAGAATTCGAAACACGCGCCACCTTGCTCCAATTGTTAAGAGATTTAGAAACCTTCATTCAGGTCAAGGTTGATTTTTACCAACAATTTCATCAGGAGACAGAATAGACAAAGAAGCCCTTGCCAAATGCAAAGGCTTCTTTATTGCGGGAACTGTTGAAAACGCTTTCCTAAAATGGTATACTAGAACAAGAAAATAACTTTTTAAGGAGGGTCTTCTATATGAAGTCTTCATATAAGAAACATTTGTACACTACGACGCTCAGCCTCTCAGCTGCTGTCTTGCTTTCCGTTATCGGACATGGCCAAGTTTCAGCCGATAGCTTAGAAGCGCCTCAAACGGAACCGAGCACGGTCCTTGAAGCGACACCCGCTACTGAGCAAGCTGTGACAGCTGAGACTGCCAGTCCTGCTACAGCTGAAAAAGGAGACACCGCAGCCCCTGCCACTTCTGCGGAAGCAGCAGTGACTTCTACTACAGAAGTTTCTCCAGCCGCTAGTCCAAGCACTAACCGTGCTGCAACGACCGCTGACCAAGCGACACGATTGGCTGATAGCACCATTTATCTCTCTGAAAAGAGCACGATTGATGACAAAGTCCAAGAAAAAGCTCAAGCTGCTGGCAAGATCAACTGGACCTTGGACAACAAGCCTCTCTCGGAGTGGAAAACCTGGGATATGGAGACTGGAACCCTGAGCAAGGATCCATTCCTTACTATCACAGAGACTGCAAACGGCAATGATTTGGATCTCCATATGGAAGTGAAAGATCTCTTTGGTGAAGATCTTAGCCTTCGGAGCCCAAATAATATCCGCCGGACTTACCGCAACTACATCGGCAATCATGAGCTGGTCGGAACCAATGCAGACTTGGGTGTGACCATCAATAAAACTCTTGTTTTTCGACCTTACCAAGACTACCATACACATGAAGAGATGCTCGCTGCTATCGAAAAATCCAAGGAAGAAGCGAAACCCGATCGTTTGGTGCAGTTAGAAACCCTTGGTAAGAGCGCCCAAGGCCGGGACATGAAGATGGGAATTGTGAGTAAGGACCAAGCCAGCATCGATCACTACCTGTCTAGCACCAATCCTACAGCTTTGACCAAACCAAGCGAAATGCTGGCTGCACTGAAGGACAAGACCTTGGATTACAAACTACCTGTCTTAGTCCACAACACCCACGCGGATGAGCAGCCAGGCATTGATATCATCACAGGCCTCTTTAATACCTTTGCAACCAAGGAAAAGGTGACCTTTAACACCACAGATGAAGCTGGAAATGCCAAAACTGTCACGCTAGATATTCCAAGCTTGCTCAATAAATTCATCTTCTTATTTGACTTCACGGAAAACCCAGATGGAGATGCTCTCAACCTGCGGGCCCTAGCAAACGGGCTCGATCCAAACCGGGATGCCAGCTACCAAACCAACCCTGAAGTCCGGACCGTCATCCAAATGATCAACAAGTGGAATCCGATCGCTCTCTACGACTTACACGGTTTTGTAAAAGAATTCTTAATCGAACCTGCAACACCTCCGCATGATCCGAACTTTGAATACGATCTCATGTCCAACCTCATGCTGGAAAATGCCCATCATATGGGCCGGGCTGGAGTTGCCAATTCCAAATACGACAGTTACATCATTCCAAAACTGGATTGGGGAGATGGCTGGGATGATTCCTTCTCAGGTTATACAGGTGTCTATGCTGTCTATCACGGCATCTTGGGCCACACCATTGAAATACCAGAATCCAACCAAGAATCCTATAAGGCTGGACGCAATGCTGTCCTCGGCGGCATTGACTTCCTCAACCAAGATCCAGACAAACTCCTTGAGATGCGGCTCAACTTCTACCTGCGTGGTCTCAATAAAACGGAAGATCCAAAAGCTGAAAATGAACTGGTCGGCCCAAATGGGGAAATCGTTGGACGTGTGAAAAACGGTCGTCCAAAATTCTTCCCAGACTACTACGTCATCCCGATGAGCCTCGACAAAGACAACGATGCCCAAGAAGCTTTCAATATGATCGACTACTTCAAACGCAATGGTGTCCTCGTCAAAGAGCTCAAAGAAGATATTGGCAACTATAAAAAAGGAGACTTAGTCATTGATATGGCCCAAGCCAAACGCGGCTATGCCAACCACATTCTCTACAAGGGCTCCAACGAATCTGCCTGGGCTGCGATGTACGCAGAGTTGCTGGTTAACTTCCCAGATATGAGAGGGTTCAAGTCCGAACCTGTCTTTGCGGATGGTCTTTTCAATGGAAAATTAGGCGAAGTCACCACCACCCGTGCGACTCGTACCTCTGAGATCGATCCAAAAGCTCCTTACTATGTGATCGCAAATACCTCAGCCAGTGCCGTTAAAGCTGTCAACCAGGCCATCGCGCAAGGAAAATCCGTCTACCTAACAGACGATGGCTACATCGTTGACCGTGATACCTTTGCTTCGCTCCTGCCAAACTATGCCATTTATGGTGATGCCCTCTACAAGGTACCAAGCGGACCAACTTTGAAACCGATGAAGGTCTACTCTCCGAACTACCACTATAATTGGGCCGGAGTAGATGCGCCTGCTCATACCAGTCTAGTCCTTGAAAAATTAGGCTTCCAAATCGTCAATACGCCAGAAGAAGCGGATGTTGTTATTTTGGAAAGCAACCGCTTTGATGCTTCCATTTTTGGCAAGAAACCAACCCTTGTCATTGGTGGGGAAGCCATGCAAAAATTGGAAAAATTGGGAGTTCTTACAGGATTTGACGCTGAAAAATTAAAAGGCGGTAGTGACTACGAAGGCTTGATGAAAGCGATCATTGATGACCAGGATCCATTGACCAGCGGATACAAGAAGAATACCCTCTTCTACTCCAACTCAGGAAACTGGATTGAAAAGGTTCCAGAACATTTCAAGACCTTGATGAGCATCGCTCCGAGCGATTATTATATTGCAGGTTGGTGGCCACATAACGATGTTCTGGCTAACAAAGTCATGGCCATCTCTGGAGAACTGATGGGACAACCACTCTTTGTCTATGCAGGAAATCCAACCAACCGTCAACACCCTGTCCACTTCTTCCGCTGGGTAACCAATGCAATCTTTGGCAGCAAGTTGGCAAGCTTGATGGATTACGTTCCAGCTAAAGAACCAGATCAAGTGGTGGTTCCAATTCATAACCAAACAAGCAATCCACAGCCAATCTTAGCCAAGAAGGATACTCCTAAAGTGCTCCTTCCACAAAAAGAAATGACAACAAAAAATGAAGAAAGCGTGCAAGCCTTGACTTACCAAGTAGGACAAAGCTTCCAAGAAAGTCCAGCCAAGGCACAATTGCCACAAACTGGAGAAGACACAACCGCACACTTCGTTCTTTCAGGCTTCTTGCTAGCCGTTAGCGGAGGCTTCCTCCTCTTGAAAAAGAAAGAAGTTGAGTAAGTTCCAGATTTAGACCTGGATGACATGAAAAGAACCTTCGCAGATGCGAAGGTTCTTTTCTATTCTGCCAATTCCAACACAACCGTTTGGTAAGGGGTCAATTCGAGCACTTGGTCTCCTTCTTGGAATAATCCTGCAGTATTATTTAAAACGAGCGTTTTAATCGGAGCTGGTAACTCCAAAGTGGCCTGGCGATTTTGGAAATTGCTGATTACCAAGAGACGCTTGTCCCCACGGCGTTCGAAGGCGATGATATTCTCACGGTCCCGATAAGCTGGGATCATATCTCCAAACCGGATGGTATTCCCATAGAGGGGATGACGATATAAGGCCGTCAGCTGACGGTAATAATTCAAAATAGAATCTGGATCCTTTTCCTGGTCTTCCACATTAATGGAATAATCTGGTTTGGGACTGATCAGCCAGGCTGGTCCATCGCTAAAGCCCAGACCTGGCTCTCTTGTCCACTGCATCGGTGTCCGCGCATTGTCTCGGCTGTAGTTGGCAATCACTGCTAAGGCTTCTTCCTCGCTCAAACCAGCTTCTTTAGCCACATGATAGCCATTGATGGTTGCGATATCATCAAAGTCCTCTACTGATTCAAAGACTTGGTTTTCCATTCCAATTTCTTGGCCTTGATAGATAAACGGAATTCCCTTGCGCAAAACCTGAATAGTTCCTAGGGCTTTTTTACTGGTGTCGTTTACTAGACCTTCCGCGATATAGTGTGACACCCCACGAGGCTCATCGTGGTTTTCAATGATGGTCGAAAGAACCCCAATCCTATCTGCGCGCTCATGCGCTTGGAAAATACTTTCCTTGAGTTCATCTGCTGTTGGAAGACTATGGTCAAACCAGCCTTTTCCTTCCTGCCCTAAGCAGGTTTGCTTGAAGTCAAAGATAGAAGAAAAGACACCATCTTTTCCGATAAAGAAATGCAACTCTTCGTCGGTTTCATTGAACACTTCTCCTACAGTGAAAGCATTGTACTTGGCAAAGGTCCGCTCATTTAACTCTTGCAAGAACGGTTCAATCGATTGGGCATTCACTAGAGACTCCGGTACTGGGACCAAGCCATTTTCGCGATCAGACGGAAGCGAACGCCATTCTAGATCTTTTTTGATATTGATAATAGCATCGATCCGAAAGCCCGCAATTCCCTTGTCCAACCACCAGTTGATCATCTTGTAAATTTCTTCGCGCAAGACAGGATTTTGCCAATTGAGATCCGGCTGGTCCTTGTGGAAAGAATGGAGATAGTACTTATTGGTGCCAGGAACTGGCTCCCAAACACTGCCCCCAAAGTAACTTTCCCAGTTGTTGGGTTCTTTATCACTTTCGATAAAATAAAAGTAATCCGCATATGGGCCATCTGGATCCGCTAAAGCCTTTTGGAACCACTCGTGATGACTGGAGCAATGGTTGACCACCAAGTCCATGATAATGGAAATGCCCCGCTTCTTGCCTTCCGCGATCAGCTCTTCCATATCTTCCATGGTTCCAAAAATTGGGTCAATGGCATAATAGTTGGAAATATCATAACCCTGGTCAATAAACGGACTCTTGTAAATAGGAGATAACCAGAGAATATCAATCCCTAAGTCTTGAAGGTAATCTAGTTTCTCCGTGATTCCTTTCAAATCCCCAACACCATCTCCATTGCTGTCTTTGAAGCTTTTGGGGTAGATCTGATAAGCGACCTTTCCCTTCCACCAGTCTTTTTCCATATTTTGTCTCCTTAAAATGAAAGAGACCGAGACAAATTGTCTCAGTCTCTATAGTGTCAGTAGGTATTAGTATACTGTTTTTTCAGTTTCTTTGTCGAAGAAGTGAGCTTTGTTCAAGTCAAATCCAAGTTCGATGGTTGCACCAGTTCCAAGGTAGTCACGCGCATCCACTTTAGCGATGAATTCGTTGTCACCAACTTGGCAGTACAAGTGAGATTCAGAACCGAGCAACTCAGACACAGAGATCGTAGCTTTCACAACTGATTCTGGGAAAGTTTCAAGGAAAGCAGCTTCTGTATTCACGTCTTCTGGACGGATACCAAAGATCAATTCTTTACCATCATAGCCTTTCTCTTTTAAGACTTTCAAAGCACCTTCTGGAACTTTCAAATTCAATCCATTAGCAACGATGTGTCCACCTTCCAATTTCACGTTAATGAAGTTCATCGCAGGGCTTCCGATGAATCCGGCTACAAATTTGTTCACTGGGTTTTTGTATACTTCTTGAGGAGTTCCGATTTGTTCTACACGTCCGATTGTACCAGTACCTGCAGGGTTTTTAGTAGCAGACATGATAACGATACGGTCAGCAAGTGTCATCGCTTCTGTTTGGTCGTGGGTTACATAGATCGTTGTAGCTCCGATACGACGGTGAATTTTCGCGATTTCAGCACGCATGGATACACGCAATTTGGCATCCAAGTTTGACAAAGGTTCGTCCATCAAGAATACTTTTGCATCACGGACAATGGCACGTCCCATGGCCACACGTTGACGTTGACCACCTGAAAGGTCAGCTGGTTTACGATCCAAGAATTCTTTCAAGCCAAGGATTTCAGCTGCTTCTTGTACACGTTTGTCGATATCTTCCTTGCTGTATTTACGCAATTTCAAACCGAAAGCCATGTTATCGTATACAGTCATGTGTGGGTAAAGAGCGTAGTTTTGGAATACCATGGCGATATCACGGTCTTTAGGTGCCACGTTGTTTACAACAGTGCCATCGATTGAACATTCACCTTCTGTGATATCTTCAAGACCAGCGATCATACGAAGAGTCGTTGATTTACCACATCCTGAAGGACCTACGAAAACGATAAATTCTTTGTCTTTGATGTCCAAGTTGAAGTCTTCAACTGAGTAGTGTTCGCTGTTTGGATATTTTTTGTAAATATTTTTAAGATTTAATTCTACCATGATGGTACTCCTTTGATTTTTATAGTTCTATTGTAAATGAAAACGTTTTACAAATCTATGGCAAGTCTCACAAAAAAGAAAAAGAGTTTTGTGCAAGTTGCACAAAACTCTCGATTGATTCCGTTTAAATGACATCTTGCAAGACTAAATGGTAGCAAAGAGCCAGATCTGTCAGATTTTTCAACTGGAGACCCGTTAGCTCTTCCCACTTATCAATCTTGTATTGGAGCGAATTGCGATGGAGATAGAGTTGCTGGGCCGCCTTGGTCACGACTGCCCCATTTTCCCAAAGAGCGACAATGATGTCTTGCAATTGATCTTGACTTTCAATCAACTGATGCAAGCTTTCTTTGATCGGGGTAAGATCCAGACCTGCCTGCTCGATCCCCCACAGATAGAGTTGGGAAAAGCGATAGACGCCTTGATGCCCTTCTCGGATCCAAGCTTGAAAAACCGCCTGTTCTGCTCGGATAACCGGAGCCACTTTCCCGTCTTTTGACTCGGTCCATACTTGCCCGACCAGGATAGATAAACGAATATTGAAGTCATATTCCATAGCAGAGACAGTATCTTTTAAGATATCGGCCACAGGCAAAGACTGGTCTTGGTCCAGAATGAGCACGTAGTCCTGTCCACTCAGTTGCAAGGTTGCTCGGAAGTTGGGCAAGAGTGTCTGCATCATCTCTAACCAAGAAGCCATCCCTTCCGCTGTTGAGTGCGAGAGGTGGCAATAGACAAGCTGCATTTTTTTGATGACCTGAGGGGCTTCTCCCTTTCCATCGATCAGGTATTGGTACCAAGGATTGGGGGCAAGATCTTCCTCACTGCCTAACCAAGCAATCAATTGTTTTTCTCGCTCGGTTAACTCTTCTTCCTTCAGTAGCAGCCATTGATGAGCCTGAAGGGGAACGGCTACATAACCAGCTGGTGGATTGGCTTGATCCGTCACCTCTGCATGAGGAAACCACTCTCTGATATTTTTCACTGCTTTCTTCCTTCTTCTACTTGCTGGATGCACCAGTCAATCAGCTCTTCTAGACGAGAGAGCTCCCCCGTCATATGGAGATAGCCCATGACAGCCTCAAAGCCTGTCGACATGCGATAGGTCACGACATCCGCATTTTTGGCCTTGGTATGACTATTGGTATTGCGACCGCGCTTGTAGATCTCCAACTCTTTTTCCGTCAGAATTTCTTGCTCCAGCATGCTTTCAATCAAGCTGGCTTGAGCCCTAGCAGAGACATAGCGGGTGGCAGCCTGGTGAAGCTTATTGGGCTTGGTCATCCCTTGAAAAATCAAGTGTCTGCGAATATACATGGAATAGACCGCATCTCCCTCAAAGGCAAGGGCAATTCCATTGATTAGATTGACATCAATCACGTGTCCACCTTACACCTTCTTTTGTATCCAAGAGCTTGATTCCTTGCGTAGCTAATTCATCGCGAATAGCATCTGCACGCGCAAAATCTTTCTTAGCCCGCGCTTCCTGACGTTCAGCGATCAAGGCTTCAATATCTGCATCCAAGACTTCTTCGACAAAGATCACTCCAAAGACTTCTAACATCTTGGTCAAGGCATCCTTGACGTCTTGGTTGTAGTGACCAGAATTGATCCATTTAGCCAATTCAAAGACGACAGTGATTCCGTTTGCCGCATTGATATCTTCATCCATAGCCGCGATAAACTTGTCCACAAAGCCTTGCAAGTCTGCTGGATCTACTTCTCCTGTGAACGGTTGCTCATAGGTATTTTTCAAATACTTGAGGTTGGTCTCCGCATCGCGCACCGCTTTTTCTGTGAAGTTAATGGGCTTGCGGTAGTGCTGGGTCGCAAAGAAGAAGCGAAGCACTTGGCCGTCGATAGTCTTCAATGCATCATGCACAGTGATAAAGTTTCCTAAGGACTTGGACATCTTGACATTGTCGATATTGACAAAGCCATTGTGCATCCAGTAATTGGCAAAAGTCTTGCCTGTTTTAGCTTCAGACTGGGCAATTTCATTAGTATGGTGTGGAAACTCAAGGTCAGCTCCACCACCGTGGATATCAATAGTATCCCCTAAAATTCCCGTCGACATGACCGAACACTCGATGTGCCAACCCGGACGACCAGGTCCCCAAGGGCTGTCCCAAGAAATCTCACCTGGTTTGGCAGCTTTCCAGAGGGCAAAGTCGACTGGATTTTCCTTGCGAGCTGTTTCCTCATCTGTCCGACCTGAAGCGCCTAGCTCCAAGTCTTCTAGGGTTTTATTGGCTAACTTAGCATAGTTGTGGGATTTTTCCACACGGAAATAGACATCGCCTTGGCTCTCATAAGCATAGCCTTTTTCGATCAAGTCAGCGACAAAACGAATGATGTCATCCATAAACTCAACCACACGAGGATGACGGGTTGCAGGCTTGACCCCAAGAGCCGTCACATCTTCACGAAAGGCCGCAATATACTTGTCTGCCACTTCCTGAGGTGTGATGCCTTCTTCTTTGGCACGGTTAATGATCTTATCATCCACATCTGTAAAGTTGGAAATGTAGGCAACTTCGTAGCCACGATACTCAAAGTAGCGACGAATCGTGTCAAAGGCTACCGTTGAACGGGCATTCCCTACGTGGATATAGTTGTAAACCGTTGGCCCACAAACATACATGCGGACCTTTCCTTCCTCGATGGGGACAAATTCTCGCAAATCACGAGACATGGTATCATAAATTTTTAACACGCTTCATTTCCTTTCTGTTTTTAGATTTTGAATCTATATTCTCATTTTTCCAACTCTAACGCAATATCGACAGCAATCTTAAAGAAAGTCATAGCATCTGCTTTTCTATCTTCACGTCTAGCATCCCATTCGTGATTGTGATGATCCACATAGTCAGCCGTGTAGAAAAATTGATAGACCTTGGCTTGTCGATATTGAGCCCAAGCCATGATAGCCGAAGCTTCCATATCTACAACTTTCGCTCCTGCTGCAAGTCTTCGTTTAACCTTAGCAGCTGTTTCACGATAGAAGGCATCTGTCGTCCAAGCTTTAGTCCGAATGTGCTCAATACCAGATTTGTTCAAAGCGTTCTCCAGAGTTGAGAGAAGCGCTTCATCATAAGAAATCTCATCACTTGCTGGAGCGTAGTGGTAACTTGTACCTTCATCACGTAGAGCTGAACTTGGTATAATAATTTTATCTGCTTGAATAGACTGATCTAGAACTCCACAAGAGCCCAGAACAATAAAGTTGTTAAAACCTCTCGCTTTGAGTTCTTCTAAGAAACCCACAACCATTGGAGCTCCAATAGTAGCCATAGCAACTGCAAGTTTAAGTCCATCTACTTCATAGATATACCATGGAAATTTGCCATTTAGGTTGGTGAGATAACCACCTTCATAGACTCCGTCTATCTGCTTGACTCTTTCCACTATCTCTCCATTAAAAGACAGAATAATAGTGTCACAAATTTCTCCACTACTAAGAAGGCTTCGATCAGTTGGCTCTATCACAGCAGGTACATTTTCAAATTCTTCTAGTAACATTTATTCACTCTTTCCTATCTAGATAAACCGCCTGAGTCTGTTTGATAAAGCCAATCTTTTCATACAAGCGTTTGGCACCTACATTGCTATCTTCCACTGCAATCTGAAATTCCTTATCATTTTGCTCAATGAGTTGGTTGATGAGGGATTTTGCCAGATAGCTTCCGTAACCTTGCCCACGATAGACTTCAGCAATCGCAAGTCCATAAAGGTAATTGCATTTTCCAGATACATCGACCGTACAAACGCCAATCACTTGACCTTCTTTGAGTAATATGTACAGCAGACTATCAGGATCCTTCAAAGCCTCTGAAATGTATCTGTGGCTCACTTCCGGTGCTTCCACTTCATCTGAAAAGGTTTGGTGGTGGAGCTGGGCAATGGCTTCAAGATAAGAAGGATCTGCCAAGAGCACATCGACATCCGAACGGGAATCTAATGCATAAGTGGTTCGATCACGTCCTAACCAGGTTTCAGTCTCTTCATCCTCGACCAGTCCCCAATTGCTGGCAAAATCAGGATGATTCTCTAGAAAAATACGCTCTGTCTGAAAAGTCACAGACTCAATTGGATAAGACGCCGTTTCTTTCTCAAAACTTCCATACAAAGCACGCGCAATTCCCTGCCGACGGTGATTAGGGTGGACCAGGATCGCTACTTCCACATCTGGGTCATCCGCATAGATAGTTAATAGACCAACAAGTTCACCTTTTTCGTAATAAAGGAAAAAGGCCGGCATATCGGGATCAAAATTGAGCATATTGGAGAGATAAGGATCCCGAAACGTTCCGTCATACTTCTGACAGATGGCAATAAGGGCCTTTGCTTCCAGTAGTTGGTGGTCATTCAATGTATGGGTTGATTGAATCACGTAGCGATCTCCTTACAAGCTCGAAGACCGATGGCTAGCTTCCTTAGCATGCTCCAGCTTGTTCATGTAGTATTCCCGTTTTTCTTCTTCTTGGTGAATGACTGGTTCGTCTTTTCGACCGTGTACCCGCACGATCTTGGCTGGAATACCGACAACGGTCACATCACTCGGTACATCGGAGACCACGACAGCTCCTGCTCCGACTTTGGCCTTGGCTCCGATTTCCACCGGGCCAATGACTTGGGCATGGGCGGAGACCAAGGCTCCTTCACGAACCGTTGGATGGCGTTTGCCGACATCCTTTCCAGTTCCACCGAGCGTCACCCCGTGGTAGAGCATAACGCCTTTTTCAACAATAGCTGTTTCCCCAATAACGAGGCCCGCTCCATGGTCGATAAAGACACCCGAAGCAATGGTCGCACCTGGATGGATTTCGATCTGGGTCCAAAAACGCCAGAATTGGCTGTGCATCCGCGCCAAGAGCTTAAATCCATGGTTCCACAAAAAGTGGGAAACACGGTGAGCTGCCAGTGCTTTGACGCCCGGATAGGTCAAAAGGACCTCCAGCGAGGTACGCGCTGCTGGGTCATTTTCTTTTACAATATTGATGGTTTCACGCCACCATCCCATACCGTGCTCCTCCTTTTCTAATGCTTATTCTGATTCTTTTTGTGTAATGGTAAAGTCTTTTTTAGGTTTGTGGTCTTTATTGTGGTGACGAGGACGGTCGCCATGGCGATGAGTTTTTTCACCTTTTTCCTCGCTGTTTTCTGCTTTTGGCGGACGAGGGAGAAGAGCTTTCATCGAAGCATCGACACGACCTTTTTCGTCAATCTTGATAATCTTCACATCGACTTCATCACCGATGGCTACCAAGTCTTCGACACGATTGGTGCGTGTCCAAGCCATTTCAGAGATATGAACGAGGGCATCCGTCTTGTCAAAGAGGTTGACAAAAGCACCAAATTTCTCGATCCGAACCACTTTGGCATGGTAGACTTCGTCCACTTTCGCTTCACGAACCAAGCCTGCAATGATTTCTTTAGCACGGTTGATCGCAGCTTGGTCGCTCGAGTAGATAGATACGTTACCTTCTTCGTCGATATCAATCTTAACGCCTGTTTCAGCGATGATCTTATCGATGGTTTCTCCACCCTTACCGATGACAATCTTGATCTTGTCCACATCAATTTTGATGGTATCAATTTTCGGAGCAGTTGGCGCCAATTCTGGACGCACTTCTGGAATCGTTGCTTCGATCACATCAAGGATTTCAAAACGCGCTTTCTTGGCTTGAGCCAAAGCTTCTGTCAAGATTTCTGCAGTAATCCCTTGGATCTTGATATCCATCTGAAGGGCTGTAATCCCGTCACGAGTTCCAGCAACCTTGAAGTCCATATCTCCAAAGTGATCTTCTAAACCTTGGATATCTGTCAATACGGTGTAGTTGTTTCCATCTGAGATGAGACCCATGGCAATACCAGCTACTGGAGCCTTGATTGGCACACCACCAGCCATAAGGGCAAGTGTTCCCGCACAGATAGATGCTTGAGATGAAGAACCATTTGATTCCAATACTTCTGCTACCAAACGGATGGCATATGGGAATTCTTCCAAGCTTGGCAATACTTGAGCAAGGGCACGCTCACCAAGAGCACCGTGACCAATTTCACGACGACCAGGCGCACCGTAACGACCTGTTTCACCAACAGAATATTGAGGGAAGTTATAGTGGTGCATAAAGCGTTTCTTGTACTCTGGATCCAAACCATCGATGATTTGCGTTTCACCCATTGGTGCCAAAGTCAAGACAGAAAGGGCTTGCGTTTGTCCACGCGTAAAGAGACCTGAACCGTGCACACGAGGAAGGTAGTCGACTTGTGCATCCAAAGGACGGATTTCATCGACCTTACGACCATCCGGACGAACCTTGTCTTCTGTAATCAAACGGCGCACTTCTGCGTGTTCCATTTGTTCCAAGATTTCAGCCACATCCCGCATGATGCGATCAAACTCTTCGTGGTCGGCATATTTTTCTTCGTAAGTAGCAATGACTTGGTCTTTGACTGCTTGAGTTGCAGCTTCACGCGCCAATTTTTCTTCTACTTGAACCGCTTTTTGAAGGTCGCTGTTGTAGGCTGCGATGATTTCAGCCTGCAAGTCAGCATCTACATGAAGCAATTCCACTTCTGCTTTTTCTTTACCGACCGCCGCAACGATTTCTTCTTGGAAGGCAATCAATTCTTTAACGGCTTCGTGCCCTTTAAGAAGGGCTTCCAACATGATTTCTTCCGACAATTCTTTGGCACCAGACTCTACCATGTTGATAGCGTGTTTGGTACCAGCTACTGTCAATTCAAGAAGAGAGCGCTCAGCTTGTTCTTGCGTTGGGTTGATGATGATTTCCCCGTCAACATAACCCACTTGTACCCCAGCGATTGGTCCGTCAAATGGAATATCTGAAATAGAAAGTGCCAAGGATGAACCAAACATGGCTGCCATTGGTGCAGATGCATTTTCATCGTAAGAAAGCACTGTGTTGATGACTTGCACTTCGTTACGGAAACCTTCCGCAAACATTGGACGGATCGGACGGTCGATCAAACGCGCTGTCAAGGTCGCATCAGTAGAAGGACGACCTTCCCGTTTCATAAAGCCACCAGGAAACTTCCCAGCCGCATACATTTTTTCTTCGTAGTTGACTTGAAGTGGGAAGAAATCCCCAGTTGCCATTTTCTTAGACATGACAGCTGCCGTCAAGACAGTTGACTCACCATAACGCACGACAACAGAGCCATTTGCTTGCTTGGCAACCTGACCAGTCTCTACGATCAACTCACGACCCGCAAAAGTCGTTTGAAACACTTGTTTTGTCATTGTAATCCCCTTTGGATTGATAAATTTATACGACTTGCCTACAAAAATCAGGATACAAAGGGCGTGAAGAATCCCGTATGAAAATAGGAGATTGACGCAGTGTGCCACGCACACTAGGAAATCTATCTTTTTCACTAGGGATTTAGCCCGTGTTCAACTATCAAGATACTAAGCCGTTAAGCAACTCAAAGGAAAATAGGAAATCGAACGACGGAGCGAACGCTCCTAGGTAGATTTATCTTTTTCCACAGAGTTGTAGGCGGGTTCAATTACTCAAGATATTTTGGACGGTTCGGCTTGCCGAACATTTCTGTAGAAAAATAGGAAGGTGACGCCGCACTCGATGAGTGCTAGGAAGCTTATCTTTTTTCCTAAGAAATGAGGCCAAAATTCAATTACTCAAGATACTAAGCCGTTAAGCAACTCAAAGGAAAATAGGAAATCGAACGACGGAGCGAACGCTCCTAGGTAGATTT
>NZ_JACLQU010000017.1:0-9820 GCF_016648855.1 Streptococcus parasanguinis | reverse complement strand
ATCTTTTTCCACAGAGTTGTAGGCGGGTTCAATTACGCATGATAGCATTCGATTGACGCAGCCTATCTATATGTTATATCCTCATCTTTGTATCCAAGCACGTATACCTTTTATTTTAACATATTCAAGCCCAAAAGAAAAAGGCTTTGAGGGCCTTTTTCTGTGAATCTTCAGCAAGTTCTATATAAAAATTTTAGAGCTAGATATAGCTTTTGATTATTTTTACGATTTCACGAATTCAGTGCTGTCGACATAAAAGCGTGTTTTGTGGGTTCCACCTTTGTAGTTCTTGTTGTTGCGTTTCAAGACAAAACGTCTGTATGGATCGGAAGTTCCTTGGATGGTCGTTGTCACTTCAACTGAATCTTCATTGATCACCCATTCATCAGGCGAAGGAATCTCCATCGGTGGCATCGCTCCGCCACGCCCACCAGATACAATTTCGTAGAAGGCCTTGTCTTTTGTCGAATAGATCCAGCCATTTTTCTTTTCATTTGTTAGTTGGATCAACTTGTCTTGTGAAAGACTGCGGATAGAGTCCGATGTCTCTTCTGCCTCTAATTTATCAATGATATCTTGCAAATTATAGGTCCCCGGCGTGTAGGTATTGTAGTAATCAATGAACATGTCTTGTGGGTAACCATCAACCGCACCGTGATCATTGTTCAACTCCAGCAAGCGAGTCGGTTGTACCTGAAGCGAATAGGTCAAAGACGCACTGTTTTCAATAATCGAATAGATGTCCGCTTGGTCTGCTTTTGACAAGGTTCCAATGGCTTCTTTATCATGTTCATCTGACTTAGCTTCTTCTGTTTGCTCTTTTTCTTGGGCCTTGTCAGATGATTTTTTGACCGATGAAGCTCCTACCGGACTGTGCTTACGCTCATAGCGTTTTGGGGCGCAAGCTGCTAGGGAAAGCAAGAGGGCTGCAGCTAGTAAATATGTTCCAATTTTTTTCATGCTTGTCTCCTTATTTTTCAGTTCACACGGTAGTACAAATCGTTCCCATTCGTAGCATCACTCTTACTCCAGTAAATGGATTCACTGCCACCTTCTCTTGAAGGAATGAAAAGAATAGGCGTTTCATTCGTTGCCCCAGGCATCCGACTAACTCCGTGTAAATTGCCTTCCTTGAAGTAAAAACCAGAAAATTGAACACCATTGACAGCACTACCATTGACCTTCACAATTCCTTGCGCATCAAACTCAATGCTCGTACCGTACTTATTTTTCCAAACTCCCGCTACACTTGAGAAATTTCCAGCTTTTATTTCATCTAGATTCATCTCAGTGCTTGTTTTGGCAGGGGCAAGAATTGATTCGGCATTTCCATCCACCCGCGTTGTGAATTCAAGGGCAATCCAGTCTTGTCCAGATTCCAATTTGCCCCAAGTATGACCATCTGCCTCTACGGTTTCCGTGATGGTGTGAATACCTTTTGCGATCATTCCTGCAGAGGGAGCTGACGTCGAGGGCTCTTTACGAATTCGAAGATCAGCAACGCTAACTTGTACTTGGAAGCTCCCCGATTTTTTCTCTTCTGCTTTAGCTGTTGATTTAGAGTCGGCTGAACCGTCAAAAGTTTTCCAGTCTAGCTTACTGAGGTCCAACTGCTTGGCTGAAATCCCAAGAGCCTGCTCTGCTGTTTGGTCCCCACCGATTTGAATGGTTGCTTTCTTTTCTTCCTTGGCTTCCCCTTTTCCTAGCGAATAAAGGGTCAATTCCCGGTCTGGGCTCACAGATTGCCAAGTGGCGTAGACAATTTGCCCATTATCAAAAAGATCTAGGCTTGAGCGATAGCCACCCACCGCAGCTGTATAAGCTGTATGGAGCAATTCAGCTTTTTGACCCTTGAGGTAATAGATAGCAGAAACATACTGTTTGTTTCCAGTGTATTGATTGGATACCAAGAGCTCATCAACACCATCTTTGTTCAAGTCTGTAAAAGCATATTGGAAGGTTACCGGAGTTCCTAAGCGCTCCAAAGCATCTAGATAGATGCTTTCTTCTGAACCAGATTGTATTTTACCCAATTCCGCAAACAGGCCTGACTTATCGCCATTTTTAAGAGCTGTATCATACTTAGCATACCGCTCCAAAACCTCTTGATAATACTTTTGACCTGTATCCTTCTTCTCTTTTTTAACCGATGATGATGTTGCTGTCTTTGGTTTACTTTGGCGTTCATAGCGTTTGGGCGTACAAGCCACCAGAGCTAGAACGGACGCACCCGCCAGTAGTGAAATCATGACCTTTTTCATAAAAACCTCCTCATATCTATCCTAGTATATCAAAAATGGTCAATTTTTCCAGCTCTTTTCAAGATTTTTACACAAGCATTTTCCCCTCTCCCCCTATGTTTCTGTCCTATTTTCTGCTATACTTAAGGAAGAATACCGATCAAAAGGAGAACATTATGGAATTAAAAAAACGTTCTGAATTTCCTGAGAACGAACTCTGGGACCTCACAGCCCTTTACCAAGACCAAGAAGACTTCTTGCGTACCATTGAAAAAACACGTGAAGAAATCAATGAATTTGTCCGTAACTACAAGGGCAACCTTCACACCTTTGAAGACTTTGAAGCTGCCTTTGCGATCTTTGAGCAAATTCAGATCCAACTCAGCCACATTGGCAACTACAGCTTTATGCCCCAAACGACTGACTTCGGCGACGAAGCTTTTGCGGAAATTGCTCAAGCGGGGATGGATTTTGAAACTTGGGCAAGCGTCGAACTTTCCTTCTTTGATGATGCTTTGGTAGAAGCGGATGAAGATGTCCTTGAACGCCTGGGGCAACTCCCTCACCTCACTTTTGCCATTCGTCAGGCTAAAATTAAAAAAGCTCACTACTTGGGAGCTGATGTCGAAAAAACATTGACCAACTTGGGTGAAGTCTTCTACGGACCTCAAGACATCTATACCAAGATGCGGGCAGGCGACTTTGAAATGGCTGATTTTGAAGTGGATGGAAAAGTTTACAAGAATAGCTTTGTCACCTATGAAAACTTCTACCAAAACCATGAGAATGCGGAAATCCGTGAAAAAGCCTTTCGTTCTTTCTCAGAAGGTCTCCGCAAGCACCAAAACACGGCTGCTGCTACCTATCTAGCTCAAGTCAAGTCTGAAAAGCTGATTGCAGATATGCGGGGCTACGACTCTGTCTTTGACTATCTCTTAGCTGAGCAGGAAGTAGATCGTGCCATGTTTGATCGCCAGATTGACCTGATCATGAAGGACTTCGCTCCAGTCGCTCAAAAATTCCTCAAACACGTGGCCAAGGTCAATGGTCTTGAGAAAATGACCTTTGCTGATTGGAAGTTGGATTTGGACAGCGCGCTCAACCCAGATGTCACCATTGATGATGCCTATGATTTGGTCATGAAATCTGTGGCACCTCTTGGGGAAGAATATTCCCGCGAAATTGCCCGCTACCAAACCGAACGCTGGGTTGATTTCGCAGCCAATGAAGGCAAGGATTCCGGTGGTTATGCAGCCGATCCATACCGCGTCCATCCTTATGTCCTTATGAGCTGGACAGGACGGATGAGTGATGTTTACACCCTGATCCACGAGATCGGACACTCTGGTCAATTCATCTTCTCAGACAACAACCAAAGCTACTTCAACGCCCACATGTCGACCTACTATGTGGAAGCTCCTTCTACCTTTAATGAGCTCCTCCTCAGCGACTATTTGGAACACCAGTTTGACGATCCTCGTCAAAAACGCTTTGCCTTGGCTCACCGTTTGACAGATACCTACTTCCACAACTTCATCACCCACTTATTGGAAGCAGCCTTCCAACGCAAGGTCTACACCTTGATCGAAGAAGGTGGTACCTTCGGCGCTAGCAAGCTCAACAGCATCATGAAGGAAGTCTTGACAGAGTTCTGGGGAGATGCCGTTGAAATCGATGACGACGCAGCTTTGACCTGGATGCGCCAAAGCCACTACTACATGGGACTTTACAGCTACACCTACTCAGCTGGCTTGGTTATCTCAACAGCGGGTTACCTGCATTTGAAGAACTCCGAAAATGGAGCGAAAGATTGGCTAGACCTCCTTAAATCAGGTGGTAGCAAGACCCCACTTGAGTCAGCCATGATCATCGGAGCAGATATCTCAACGGACAAACCACTTCGCGATACCATCCAATTCCTTTCAGACACTGTGGATCAAATCATTGCCTACAGTGCAGAATTGGGAGAATAAACTCCTCTACAGCTAACTCTAAAATAAGCTAGTAAAAATGCAGAGGTGCTAGGGATGTATCAAGAATTACAAAGTAAAGTGACAGAAGAAAAACCAAGCTATAATCGAGAAGAAATCCAGTGGTTGCTGGAACATTTGGGTGATCCTTCACCAGAAATTCGCGATGATCTCGTTTTTACAAGCTTGGCTAGAGGGATTCAGGAAGAACTCTTTACACGGGAACAATTCCATTTCATTGCTGAGACGATTTCATCCGACGAAGGAATAGAAAAAGAGATTGATAAGATTGGGCTATCAACACTTGAGCGTTCTTTTAGAGCACTCGTTTATGCCAATCTCTTGTCTGCAGATGCCAACAAACAATCGATTTTTTATCAAAGATTAAAAGCTGATATAAGATATATTTTACTGGATCAAGGCTTACACTATCTTTTAAAAGAAAAGGATACAACAGGTTTTTCCAGTCAGTATGGCTGGGTTCACGCTTTTGCGCATGGAGCTGATCTTTTGACAGAAGTAGTTTGTCATCCGGACTTTCCTAATGACAAAGTTCATAAAGTCTTTAACACACTTGGTCAAATCTTTAAAAGAATTTCAATTCGTTTTACTGATGATGAAGATTGGCGTTTAGCTAGAGTGCTCTATGAACCTATTTTGCAAGGGAAAATCGAGCAAGAACAAGTAGCTTTTTGGATAAAAACGCTTGACTTTCCGATAGAAGAAAGGGAAGATTTTTATAAATTTTCCAACCTTAGATCCTGTCTGTTAGAAGTCTATATTCAACTTGATCAAAGAAACGTTTTACAAGATGAGTTGAAAAAAGCCATTCAATCTTTTCAATACTAACTATTGCACAGTGAATGTAAAACCCTCCAAAAATTTTCAAGTCACTTTTCGTGAAAAAAATTATTGAAGACAAAAGAGCCTTGCTCCTCATTTAAGAGGGCAGGGCTCTTTCTTTGGATATATAAAAGCACTCCCATTTTACTACTGGAAGTGCTTATGATATTAACTCAACTCTGCCACAATGGCCTTAATTTGTGCTGCGGTGTGCACTCCTGCTACTTGTTTAACAACCTGCCCATCTTTTTTAAAGAGCAAGGTTGGGATGGACATAATGCCGAAAGCACGCGCTGTTTCTGGATTTTCATCCACATCCATTTTAACGATTTTCAAAACATCTTCTGAAAGTTCTTCAGACAATTTGTCCAAGATTGGACCTTGCATACGACATGGACCACACCAAGTTGCCCAGAAGTCTACTAAGACCAATCCGTCTTTAGTTTCCTGTTCAAATGTTGCATCTGTAATTGCTTTTGCCATAGTATTTCTCCTTTTAGTTATATTGGCTTAAATCTTGTTTCATGAGATAGAAGAAAACATCCCCGTAAGTCCCTTGGTAATCCAACTCATGACCATTATAGGTTAGTTTCACAACAGGATAAAAATCTGCTACCCCAATTAAGCAAGCTTGTTGGGAGCGTTCAAACTCATCGTAGGAATCAAAATGCATGACTCTTTCTTGTTTTGCACCGTCTAGATATGTAATATCAATCATAGCGATAACCTCTATTTCTTATGATGCATCAATTGTAACTCTAGATATTACATCTGTCAAACAAAACGACTTCCTCAGAATGATGGATCTCGTTCGATAACAAAAAGACAAGAAAAAAGCCCTCTGAATCCAGAGAGCTCCATTCTTGCTAGATAAAACGTTTCTAGACAAGGCGACGAACCGAAGATTGTACCGGATTTCTTCTGAAAACAAAAAATCTCCCCGAAGGGAGATAGTTCTGGTCTATTTTACCTTACGATGCTAGGAACCGTAGCCGAAGATTATACTCGAGTATATCGAGGCAAGGTGACAAAAAACAAAAAAGCTACTCAACTAGAGTAGCTTTATTTCAAGATATGCTCAATTGAACACGGCCTAAGCACTTGGCAAAAAAGAACAGCTCCCTGAATTCAGAGAGCTGTTTTGAGCTCGGGCTAAAATCCTAGTGAAAAAGATGAAACTCCTTGTGTTCATCGAACACTGTGTCGTTTCCCTATTTTCATACGGATTTTTGGCGCCCTTAGCATCATGATTAACGACGAAGTCCAAGAGAGTTGATCAACTCACGGTAACGGTTAACGTCGTTTGTACGAAGGTAAGCCAACAAGTTACGACGGCGACCGATTTTCTTCATCAAACCACGGTAAGTAGCGTGGTCTTTTTTGTGTTGTTTGATGTGTTCGTTCAAGTGGTTGATTTCCCAAGTAAGGACAGCAACTTGTACTTCTACTGAACCAGTGTCACCTTCGTGACGTGCGTATTGTGCAATGATTTCATTTTTTTTCTCTTTTGAGATTGCCATGATAAGCTCCTTTTCTTTATGCTCTATCCGAGTGGCAGGTTTGGCATATCCTGCTACCAAGAAAGAGTTAGTTGTCTATTCGACCTTCTTATTCTACCAAGATTTCATCTTTCTGTCAAACACTTATGTTTCCTTTGAGAGGAGCTTTTCTCTTTTCTAAAAAGAACCTTGGGAATTTGGACGGTTTGATGGATCATTCTTCAAGCAACTTATTCAAAAAGACAAATATCTCTAGGATATTTGCCTTTTATCGGTATGAAGCTTATTTCTCTTTCCGTTTACCACGCAAGAGCAAAGCCAAAGCAAAAATTGCTAAGAGTGCACCGAGTATGGTCAACCCGTAAGCAACAACTTCACCAGTTGATGGAAGAATTTTTTTCTTTCCTTCTTTTGGTGTAGTTGGAATTTCTGGTTTTTCCGGTGTGCTTGGCGGCGTTGTTGGTGGTGTTGTTGGTGGTGTCGTCGGTGGAGTTGTTGGCGGTGTCGTTGGTGGGGTTGTAGGCGGAGTCGCTGGCGGTGTGCCTGGTGGTGTGGTAGGAGGTGTTGTTGGTGGCGTATGACGGTTGGTTACCGTGAAACCATCAATGTTGCTTGTATAACCTGCTACTGGATCCTCTGTAATCGTGTAGGCAATCTTCTTACCTTCCTTGTATACGGGTAGATCCGTAAAGCTTGCTTGCCAATTATCAGTAGCAGTGATTTCTTTTACAGCTACTTCTTGACCATCCGCAAGGAGGCGAACTGTGATTTTTTCAGGACGAAGACCCTCTTTATTGTCTGCATCATCCCAGATCTTCTTAACTGCTACTTCCGTTACTTCTGGCGTGCGGCTATTGGTAATCACTACATTTCCCTTGTTACTGTCATCAACCGTACTAGTATAGCCTTTGACTGCCCCAACTTCTTTCACTTGGTACTGAATCTCTTTACCTTTCGCTTTTAGAGGCAAATTGCTAAAGGTATGAGTCCAGTTATTTTTAGCAGAAAGTTCCACTTCTTTTCCTTGAGCTTTGCCATCTGCATAGAGCTGTACCTTAATGGTATTTGGACGTTTGCCATCTTGGTCATTGTTGTCTTCCCAACGTTTTGTAACAGTGACGCTGGTTTTACCTGGCTTGTAGCTATTGGTAATGGTTGTCCCATCAATCGCAGCAGAATAATTGGCTACTGTGTCTTCTGTGACTGTGTAGACAATTTGTTTACCGTGATTGTATTTTGGAAGATTGGTAAAGACTGTCTTCCAATCAGTCGCTGCACTTAGCTCTTGGCTAGCTACTTCTGTACCATCTGCAAGGAGACGAACAGTGACCTTGTCAGGACGAACGCCATCTTGGTTATCATTGTCTTTCCAAACTTTCGTTACTGGAATCTCAACGATTTCTGGTGTCCGAGTGTTAGTAATATTGGTTCCCTCAATAGTGGCTTCATAGCCTTCAACAGGTTCTTCTGAAACAGTGTAGGCAATGACATTGCCAGCATCATCGACCACATCGAGATTATCAAAATGATAAGCCCAAGTTCCTGCCGCATCTTGTTTCACTTCTTTAGAAGCGACTTTGACACCATTTGCTAGGAGATTGACTGTGATTTTTGATGGACGCTTGCCATCTTGGTCATCATTGTCATTCCATGTCTTTTGACCAGCAACGCTTGTCTTTTCTTTTTGGTTCACAGCATCACGAGAAATCGCAAGGTCATTTCCAAAATCGTCCTTGCTGATCTTGATAGGTTCTTTAGAGAGAACATAGCCTGTTGGAGCCTTGATCTCTTGAACTGTATAAGCCTGCTTGATCAAGCCCGTAATGGTACCAACACCATTCTCATCTGTCGTAATGGTTCCCACTTGCTCACCAGTATCATCTGCTGTCACAGCAAAGACGGCACCGGCAAGCGCTTGACCATTTTCACCTTTTTTATGAATGGTGAAGGAGTACTTCTCACCATTGAAGTCTCCATCAAGGAACTGATACAGAATGTCTGCTACCTTATTTTGCTCCTTGATTTCTGTAGCTGTCATGCTAGCATTGTTTTTATAGGATGTATTGATGGCTGGGACCTTGTCCAAATAGACATCATAGCGAATCGTCATTCCTTGTTCAGGAGCTAGATCGCCAATATGAACTGTTAGAGAACGACCATCAGCGCTGACAACAGGGGAATAATTCTTGGTGACGTTTGTGGTATTTTTTAAATGATAAGCGCCATCTTCATCACTAACCTGCCAAGTTCCTGTATGGATGTTGACAGAATCTGCTTTGATCTTACCATCTGTAAAGGCCAAGTGGTCTTTGATATCAATATTATGAAGGGCTGTGTGGCCTTGATTGATATTCAAGGTATAGGTCAATTTTAATTTATCATCTGAGTTGGTCCACCCCCACTTGCTAAAGACTTCTGGAGTAGGAGGATTCTCACCTGGATTGACCCCTTTGTAATCGATATTCCCACCTGGAATCACATCTTTACCGATTTTAAGTTTGAATTCAAGTGTCTTTTGTCCTTTGACAACTTGGTGGTCTACACGCGCAAAGAAACGCAGTTTCCCTGTCACATTTGCCATTCTTTCAGGATAGTCCGTATAGGTCACTGTAATCTTTTTTCTTTGATCATCTACCGTTGCTGTCGCAACCTTTTGACCACTTGGATCCAGCAGGTCAATGGTGTCCGTTTCAAAGACCTTAAAGCCATCTCCAAGTTGGATTTCAGTCTGATCCCCTGCTTTTACGCTCCCATTCGGCAACTCAAAGTCTGCTTCAACTTGAAAGCTCTCCCAAACACCGAGTGGATCTGTAATCGCTCCACCAGTTGATTTCGAAATGTTTACAGATTTGACTACACTATTAATAGTATCTGCATGGACTTTAGCTATACTATTTGGTTTGGCAAATCCTAAAGCCGCTAGTAAAAATAGGGCAACTGCTGTCACAACAGAATAGAGCCACTTTTTCATAAACGATTTTTCTCCTTTTTCTACGTTTACTAGATAAGGTATGTGAGTTGAAAAATTATCACTACATATTGTGAATTTATACACAACCTATCTTTTTTCATTATAATCGATTTACTTTGAGAAGACAAGCTAAAATATATGCTTTTTGTATTTTAAGTACATTTTTTTGAAACAAATAAAAAATAGAGAGTGGGACAGAAATCGGTAATTCGTTAGAATCCGATTTCGTCGTCCCACCTCCGCACAGTTGAGTAGGGCTGTAAAAGCTGATGAAATCAGCGTAGTAGAGCCCACTCA
>NZ_JACLQU010000016.1 GCF_016648855.1 Streptococcus parasanguinis | reverse complement strand
TACTCAACTGTGCGGAGGTGGGACGACGAAATCGAATTCTAACGAATTACCGATTTCTGTCCCACTCTCTATTTTCACTTTGCATTTTACGGACTTTGTATCTTATTCTTTCTCAAACAATTGATAGTAATCTGCAATAGTCATTTGGGCTTTTTCTTCTTGATTGAGATCTTGGACGATGTGTCCGTCTTTCATCACAATCAAGCGATTTCCATATTTCAAAGCATCTTCCATATGGTGGGTGATCATAAGAGCTGTGAGGGCATCTTGTTTCACAAACTCATCCGTCAAGGTCATCAGAGCCTGGCTGGTTTTCGGATCCAAGGCTGCAGTGTGTTCATCTAAAAGCAAGAGTTCTGGACGTTTCAGTGTCGCCATCAACAGACTCAAGGCTTGTCGTTGCCCACCTGATAGAAACTCAACGGCTGTGTCGATATGATTTTCCAAGCCATTGCCGATCTTAGCAAGGACTGTTTGAAACTCTTCTTTATAGCTGGCCAGGTGACGCGGAATCAAGCCACGTTTCTCTCCGCGAAACTTCGCTACCAAGAGGTTTTCCGCTACTGTCATGCGAGGCGCCGTCCCCATTTTAGGATCTTGAAAGACCCGCGATAGGTACTTGGCTCTTTTTTCAGGAGAATAGTTGGTTACATCTTCCCCCAAAATATAAATCTTCCCACTGCTCACCGGAAGCGTCCCAGCAATGGTATTAAAGAGGGTTGATTTTCCAGCTCCATTCCCCCCCAAAATTGTGATAAAATCATGCTCTCGAATTTCCAAGGAAACATCATCCAGAATGACTTTTTCTTCGTTCATCCCATTGCTCACGGCTTTGGTGACATTTTTTAATTCTACAATTGCTGTCATTTACTGAGTTTCGCTCCTTTCATGATTTTTCCCTTAAAGGTTGGAATCATCAGGCAGATAGCCAAGATCAAGGCACTGAAGATTCGGATATAGCTGGTATTGATGCCAAGCGCAATCACGGCCCAAATCAAAAATTGATAGGCGATTGAACCGATTGCAATACTGAGCAAGCGCTCTGTCAAGGTGACATTTGAAAAGAGCACCTCTCCAATAATGAGACTAGCAAGCCCAATAACGATGACACCAATCCCACGTGAAGCATCCGCATAGCCTTCTTGCTGAGCCATCAGTGCACCAGAAAGAGCAATAATCCCATTTGAAATAACCAAGCCCATCAACTCCATCCGATCAGTGTTGATCCCAAAGCTCTTGGCCATATCTGGATTGTCCCCTGTCGCAATATAGGCTTGACCCAAGCGTGTATCCAAGAAGAAGATCAAACCAAGGATCACAAGCGTTACAAAAATCAAGCCAATCAGAATCTCATTGAACCCACTGGCAAAAGGAAGAAATTCCTGAATTTTTTTATAGCCCAGAAGTCCCAAATTAGCCCGCTGCATGACAAAGAGAATAACCGAGTTACAAGACGTCATCACGAGGATCCCTGACAAGAGTGTCGGGATTCTTCCTTTTGTGTAGAGAAGACCCGTCGCAAGTCCTGCCAAGCACCCTGCTCCAATAGCAGCCAGCGTCGCAAGGAGTGGATTGACCCCTTTGGTAATCAAGGTCACCGCCACCGCTCCTCCAAGCGGGAAAGAACCTTCTGTCGTCATATCTGGAAAATCTAGAATTCGGAACGTCATAAAGATTCCTAACCCTAAAATGGCCCAAATCAAACCTTGTGAAACAATTGAATTAATCATAGTTTCTCCCTTCGATAATAGTAGTTTAATTGTAACATAAATATGGAGGAGAACCTATAGGAAATTGTTATCAATTCCCTTTTCATGCTTCATAAAAAAAACCAAAAGGATGTGCCTTCTGGTTTTTAATCGTGATATTTTTTAAAGGATTAAAAGAACATCTTAATCTTCTTTTTTCTTTCGAGCAAGACCAAAGCCTGTTGCGATCACACCAAGCAATCCAAGGCTGGTAAGAGCGGTTGCTGAGTCTGTACCTGTGTGTGGCAATACTTCTTTCACCTTCACAACATCTGAGACCAAATTTTCTTCAACCTTTTGCTCTACCATTGGCGCAGGTGTATGGTAGCCAATAGTTGGTTTAGGCTCTGGCTTAGGTGTTGGTGTTGGTTGTGGTTGTGGTTCCGGTTGTGGCTCCGGCTGTGGTTCCGGTTGCGGCTCTTCTTTTGTAACAAGAATATTATTTTTATGCCATTCTACAGTTGGTTTTACAGTTTCTTTTAGCACCGGATCCTTTTCCAATTCAGGAGCTGTTGGCTTCACTGGTTGTTCAGGAACTTTTGGTTCTACCTTGTAAAGTGGACAAGCTGGCGGAACAGGAACTTCCTTTTCAGCTGGAACGTCTTTGATTTCAGGTTTTTCAGGGGCTGTTGGGGCGGTTGGAGCGGTTGGTTTCATCGGTTCATCTCCTGGATCTTGTGGAAAGGCAACATTTGAATTGATTGAGAACCAATAGAGGGTTGCTTCATCCGTAGCATTCGCTCCCTTAGCAGTGAACTCAAGATGGCCGTCTTTCAAGATAACTGCACCACCACCATAGTAGAGATACGGACTTTTTGGATCATCCCATCCCTTAGTTGAACTTGAAGGATCCGCATTAAAAGTTGCACCTTCGTTCATATACTGGTTTTGTTCCTTGGCAAATACTTCTTTTGTAATTGGATCTTGGTCAACACTAGAATTTGGCAATTTAATAAATTCTTTATTTCCAATATTTACAGACTCTACGTGAGGTGTATTTTGGTGTTTCATCCGTGGAGTATAGGTCAAAATCCCTGATCCCGCATCAACTGAATAAGTACCGACAATATCAGAATTATCCCCAAATTTATAGTCTTCTGTTCCGATAGAATGACCATTTCCTCCACCTGAAGCATTGACTGTCGTCACATCAAGGACAGTTTCTTCACTGACTGAGAAACCATTCCCATCCCAAGTTGCTTTTTGACCAACGATCTTCAATGGATTGTCAGCATCATTAAAGACTTGAGCGCTACCGAAGTTTGCATAGCCACGCTTCACAGCGACATCTGCTCCATCAAGACTAGGGGTACTACCATCTGAATAAGGATCCCAAGTTCCACGAACAGTGTTTCCATTGATATCTTTAGCTTCTACAAGAAGGGCGCGAGGTTTGTCGTTTTCAACATAAGAAGCTCCATTCCAGTGGTTTAAGGAATTCAAAGCCAAAATGGCATTATGGTTAGCTAAATTAATCAATTGATCATTTTCATCATAAAATTCAACATCAACACCAACTGTGACGGGTTGGTCTGTGTCAGTTGAGCTTCCGATCGTCATTGTTACCGCTGGATCATTGTAAATTTGAACGATTCCTCGACCGTCATTAGATGGCAAGCTTTTCACTTCATACTTGTAGACCACTTTAGCGATACGCTTGATATCACGACCTTCTTTGATATTAGCTTGGCGAAGACCCTTGTAGGTTACGTCGAACTTATCTCCAACTTTGACGACTGCCCATTCGATTTCATTATCTGCATATGGGTTCGTTGTTGTCAAATCAGAATCTTGTAGGTTCTTGGTTTCATACATCTTGGTAGCTTTACCATCCCCATACAAGCGAGATTGACCTTCTTTTGTCAAATACGTAGTAAGTCCTGTTGTTTGGTGGTAAAGCGTCGTTGTTTCCCCATCTGCCAACTCTTCTGGGAGGAAGGTCAAATCTTGTTTGTACTTCTCAGGGTTTCCACCACGCTCTGCAACCATCTTATTAAAGGCATCTTTAGCATCATCGTATTGCGCTTTTTTCTTCTTGTATAGTTCATTATCAATCAAGTACGCTGCTTGCGCTTCATCATAGAGACGCTTTTTCTCCTTGTAGTCGGCTAATTTGATATCGTAAGCCTTTTGGGCTAAATTGTTTTCTGTCTCAACGGCTTGTTTGGCTTTAACAGACTCAATATAAGCTTTAAAAGCAGTTTGGTATTCTTCAAAGGCTTTTTCATAAGCCGCTTTTGCAGCCTGATTATCTGCTAGGGCTACAGCATTTTCAGCCACTGCTTTTTCGTACGCAGCTTGCTCTTTGTTATAGGTTTCAACTTCCTTGTCATAAGCTACCTGAGCCACTGTATTTTTTGCATCTACAACTGCTTTTTCCTTCTCATAAGTTGCTTGATTCGCTGCAACTTCTGCCTTATAGTCTGCTACAGTTTTATCCATAGCAATGGCTTGCTTCGCATAATCTTGCTCAGCGGTTTTTTCATCTGCTTGGGTCTTTGCTTCTGTTTCTGTAACTTCAAGTCCAGTAGTCGCTGCATCTGTTTTCGCAGTCTCCAAATAATCTGGTACAGCAACTTCTTTAGTCTCAGTTGTCGATCTTGTTGGAGTAGCCGTTGTTGAAGTGACTGTTGTAGTAGCTGAAGCAACTTCATCTGCAGAAACAGATGCAGCACCTGCTACTGCAAGAACCGTAGCGACTGCTACAGAACCAAAAGCGACAGACGTTTTACGCAAGGCATATTTGGTAGTCTTGCTATCTTTAATTAGTGACATATAATTCCTTCTAACCTCTTTTTCAAATTTATCCTTACAAAAATCAACACTTTAAACGCTAGTGTCGATTTTTGCAAAGAGATATTAACACTTACCCCCTTATGTGTCAATATTATTTTTTAATTTTTTCACATCTCCATTTAAATTTTGCTTCTTTTTTGATAAAACTCCTTGTTTATAAAAGTTTTCTTTTTAGTTTTCTTCTATATATGTCAAACGTTTGATATCTGATTTTTGCCGGTTCATTTTTCTAAAAAAATTTTTTTAACTTTATTTACAGAAATAAAAACAGAATAAACTGCAGAATTTCTTTTACTAATAGGCTTTACAACTTATGCAATCGTTTCTCCTTGTTTTGTTTTTATCACTAATTTGTACTATTTTTAAAATGCGGGGAAATTTTGTGTCAAACGTTTTTTAGTTTTTCATTTTTATGAATCAAAAACCCCTATTTAAGGCTATTTTCTAATACTTCCATGAAAATTTTCAAACAGACTTTCGTTCTTAAATTGACACTATCTAGTGAAATGTCGTATACTTATTGGCATCGATAGAGAGTGGGACAGAAATCGGTAATTCGTTAGAATTCGATTTCGTCGTCCCACCTCCGCACAGTTGAGTAGGGCTGTAAAAGCTGATGAAATCAGCTTAGTAGAGCCCACTCAACCACTGCGTCTTGCTCGACAATCCAAAAATAATTAAGAGGCTAGGACTTTTGTCCCAGCCTCAGCAAACTATACAAACAGTATGTGGGAGAAAAAAATGAATCAACAAAAAAATAGTGTCTCTGAAAAAGGGCACGGCTATTTTCGCAAGCGCAACAAGGCATTGGTCTCTATGATTACCCTTTTTGGAGCCTTGATGGTAAGCTCTGTTGCCATGGCTGACGAGGTCAACACCAATCCGACTTCTGAGATCCCAGCAACCGCTCAAGCAGTAGCAACCAACACCAGTGCTCCTACCACTACTAGTGAGGAAGTTGCTACGACGGAAGCAACTTCTTCTCCATCGGAATCAACAGCAACTGTAACTGCCACTCAACCGGTCAGTGCAACTCCAGCAACTACTTATAATACTCCAAAAATCACCAACGACGTCACCTTTGATAAAGCGACTTATAAAAGTGGGGAAGACGTCCGCATCTCTATCAACAACCCTGAAGTGGTTTCATCTGATGTCACTGTCTCTCATTTAGATCAGGTCATTTATGAAAAGAAAAACGTTGAAGGCGGCGAACTGACAATTCCAAGTACAGTCTTTTCACCTAATGCTGGATTTATCGTTGATGTCCTTGGTAAGAAAGCAGATGGCTCCCAAGCCTTTCATAAGGCAGCGGGTCTTGCTGTTGAAGATGACTGGACGATTTACCCACGTTATGGGGTGGTTGCCGGCTCTAAAGACAATCACAACTCCATCACCAATGATCAGGTAGAAGGCTACAAGAATAGCATTGACCAATTGGCCAATATGCACATCAACAACTACTTCTTCTACGACGTTTACAATACACCTGCCAACCCATTCCCAGCAAATGTTGAACGTTTCACTCAAGACTGGGCGACTTTCTTGATTCCAAATAGCGAAACAGATCCTGACAAGCGCAAGTCCTACTTACCTGTCATCGATACAGAAGCAGTCAAAGAGCTGGTGGCTCATGTCCATACAACTGGTGCCAAAGCCATGCTCTATAACATGATTTACGCAGTTTCCCTAGAAGAAGGGGTCCCAAATGAAGTGAAAAGTGCCATTGTTCGCAATCTACAAGACCATTTCAACTTTGGTAAAAAGGGTGATGTCACTGCAACCGATATCCAACAATTTCTCGATCCGGGTGATCCAAATTGGCAAAAATTTATCATTGAAGTCATGACCAAAGCCATGAAAGAAGGGAATTTTGATGGATGGCAAGGGGATACCATGGGCTCTAACTGGGTGGAAAAAGTCAGTGAACCTGGAAAAGGCTTCTCTTTGAGCGAACACTATCCAGAACTAGCCACAGCTGCAACAGAGGCCCTCAAAAAAGAAGGCTATGACTTCATGATCAACGATATCTCTACTGGAGATGCTGATCGACTAGGAAAGACCAATGTCTCTGCACCTTATGCGGAAGTTTGGGGAGATAGCATTGCCTATGACTCTACCTACCAAGCCTTGACGCGTCTCACCGAACGGATGCGTGATTTATACAAGGGGAAATCTCCTATCATCGCAGCCTATACCCATCGTGGTAAAAATGCATCAACCCTCAGCAAAGACAACGAATTGCTGACAGATGCCATCATCGCAGCAAGCGGTGGCTACCATATGACGACTGCAGCCCTCAATACTTCTCAAGATGCTAAAGGTTTTGGGGTGATCCAAGCAGAATGGTATCTCAATCAAAACCTACCAGTCAATGCTGATTTTGCCAATGCAGAATTCAACTACCAAGAATTCATCGTTGCTTATCAAGAACTTCTCCGCGGGCGCGACACCTTGGCACATGATACTCATCGGATTGTAGACAATACAAATGTACTGGTAAACGGCAACTTCATCGGATCCAACCTGGATAATGCTGACGGGGTTCAACCTGGAACCGTTTATACCATTACAAAAGAAACCAAGACAGGTGATCGGATTGCTCACTTGATCAATTTGGTCGGCATCACTGAAAATAAATGGAACAGCGCTGTGAATACAACCGAAAAATTGACAAATATTCAAGCTTTTGTTCCACTCGGAAAAATCACAAAAGACCAGGCTGAACACGCCAGCATTTACTGGGCAACACCTGATGCTGTTGAAGGAAAATACAACATCAACCTTCGGGAAACAAACGCAAATGTTTATTATGACGGAGGGGCTGGCCAATGGATGGCTGCTATCGATGTTCCTAGTCTAGATGTATGGGATATGCTCTACGTCAAACTCAATGAAGCCGCTCATGTTCTTTATCAAGACGAAAACGGAGTTGAGCTTGAGCGTTCCAGTGACTTGGTTGGTCATACAGGTGAAAAGATCAACTACTCTACAAAAGAAACCATTGACAACTATTTGAAGAAAGGCTATGAACTAGTAGAAAATGGTTTCGATGCAGACGGACAACCAAACTTTGACCGCGACGCTACCAACACCAATGAAGATGGGGTTCAAGAGTTTATTGTCCGCTTGGCACCAAAAATTGTGGAATTTTCTGCAACACAGCTCATCCAAGCCGGTCAAGTTGTTCCAGGAGATAGCGAAGGTCGTGTCTATCCAACTCCTCTAGCTCCAGCTGGTCAAACAACGGCTGATCTGGATCATTTATCTGAAACAGTGACCCGTACAGTGATCTATGTAACAGAGGACAACGATGGATCTAACCGCCAGTCTGCAGGAATAGCTGACCAAACTGACAGCCTTCATTTCACTCGCAAAGGTACCATCAATTTGGTGACAGGCGAGACAAGTCTTGAAGACTGGACGGGCCAAGACGGCACAAGCTTTGCAGCTCTTGAAAATCCCGTCAAAAAAGGCTTTGTTGTCGTAGCAGAAGAATCGACTGATGCCACCTCTTCTGATCTGACAAAAGCAGGAGAACATACTGGCATTCATGCTGATGCAGCAGACATCACAGATACGGTCATCTATCGCCCAGTCGGTGCCTATAGGATCAGCTATGCTACTGGTAAAGAACCAGCCCATGCTCAAAAAGAGATCACTTATCTAAATGATCCCACAAATCCTACTGCCATCGCATCTCCTACTGCTATCCTTCCTTACGTAGAGGGATTAGAGCCAAAAGATGCTCGTGGACAAGTCTTAAACCTTGTGGATCCACTTGACGAAACCAAAGGCTATCTTCTTCCAAGCCCTGAGTCTCCAACAGCTGATACCGCTATTTCCTATGCTATCGCCAAAGGATCGGTCAGAGTACGATTCCTCACTGAGGGAGGTGACACTGATCTGCGAGAGGCGCAAAACCTCGCTACAGAGGTAGATTTCGGCACCAAGTACACCAGTGAGGCCCCAACAGAAATCACAAAAGATGGTCGTATCTACCATCTAGTTGGACACCGTGCTGATTCTGCTGATCCAAGTGGCACAGTCACTAAGGGAACGAAAACTGTCATCTATGATTACAAGTTAGCTACGGGAACGGTCATCGCGCGATTTGTCATCCAAGATACTAACACTGAATTGCAACCAGAGCTTGCTGTTGCAACAAATGTGGACAATGGAACTCATTACGTCGCTAGCGCACCAGATGAGATCTCCTACGACGGCCACATCTATGAACGGATCGGTGCAGCTGAACAAACTGGGAACGTAGAAGTGGGAACAACCATCTTGATCTTTGCCTACAAGGTCAAAGAAATCCCTACTCCACAATCATCCCCAGAAACAGAAAAAGAAGAAACAGTTAGCCCTCTTCCTTCCGTGACAAAAGCAAACACGACTGATGCTCATGAAGAAAAGGGATCACCACTTCTCTCTAACAAAGAAGAGGAGAAACCTCTTGAAACAACAAGCCAAAAAGAGGAACTCCCTGAAGTTGTTCCTAACACCCCTCAAGAAGGAACTCACCTACCTGCAACAGGTGAAGAAGCCTCTCTGCTAGCCCTACTTGGACTTGGCCTCTTAGCAGGTTTGGCCAGTCTTATCTCTTACAAAAAGAAACAAGAGTAGCTCTAAAACAAAAAGAAACTTCCTATGGAATTCTGTTCCAAGGAAGTTTTTTATATTTATACAACTCATTCGGAGTCTATGTCCCGTTTATGAGGGTGACTGACGACAATAAGGGTGTGAAGTACTACCACTCCAAACCCTACTGTATTCCAATTCAAAGTGGATTCATTCCCCTTGTTGCCGGCAGTTTGAAAGATCAAATTGCTTTTCTAGTATACTGTTTTCTCCACTTCAAGTCAATGGAATTTTACTGAAACTAGTAACCGAATGAAATGACTAATCGAATAATTTCTGAAACATTTCATAATATATAGGCAATTTTTTCTAAGCTTTTAACAACAAACAAAGAGGCCTTGCTCTTTCGAGCAAAGCCTCTTCCTGTTGGATCTAAAATTGTCACCTCATCAACAAGTTTGCTGATGTCACCTCAATTTTAGTCTTCGCGTTTTTTGCGTTTTGCAAGTCCCGCAAGGCCAACCATACCAAGTGCAGCACCTAACAATGCAGCAGATGCTGATTGTTCTTCACCAGTTTCAGGAAGTGCTGGAGCTGGAGGAGTTGTAGGTGTTGGTGGCGTTGGCGGTGTTGTTGGTGGTGTTGTTGGTGGTGTATTTGGCGGTGTTGTTGGCGGTGTTGTTGGCGGAATAACAGTGTTGTTAAACTCTGTATCTTCTGGCAACTGAGTAATAGCCGTCAATACTTTACCGTCTTTGTTAATCATAATACCCACAGTGGCAACCATCTTATCGTATTCGATGCTAGAATCTGTGCCACGGATTTCTTCTACATGGTAGAGATGAGTTCCTTCTTCACCACGTTTGAATTCAAGATTTGAGAAGGTGATCTTACCAGCCGCATCATTGGTTACGGTTTCGATCACATTTCCTTTTTCGTCCTTAAGAACGAAACTGAATTCACCAGCCTTCAATGCACGACCTTCCAATTTCTTAGTGAATTGGAATTGAACCTTAACTGGAATGTTGACTACACGTTTTTCAGTTGGTTTTTCTGGTTTTTCTACAGTCTTCTTAGTTGGATCGTATTGGTGTACGATTTGTGAAGCTGTATTTTCAATGTCCACACCATCTTGAGCAGATTGTTTAATTTCTGCAGGAATTTCAAACTTGTAGTAACGTCCAAAGGCCAACTTAGTTGTGTCGATAACTTGTGTATTTTCTGCGTCTCCAAGTGACTTAGTCAAGTCTGCTTTAGATGTTGCAGTAATCACACCGTTTTCAACCTTGATATCAAACTTAGCTGTTACATCTTCTCCTGTTACAGAGTCGTATGCCTTAATATCAGCTCCGTTGACAGTCAAGTTTGCACTGTCATATTTATCTGTAACACCAACAGATTGAATATTGTGTGCTTCAGTGAATTTAGTTGTATCCAACCATACTTGGTAGTATACTTTATCACCTTTCTTGAGTGTCTTCGTATTGATATTTTGAGCTTCGTTGTTATCAGTCTTATCAACGTAAGGATTTGCATTTGTGTCCGCAACTTTATTCTTCAACTCGTCATCATCGTCGAGAAGTTTCACACCTGTAAGATCGAATTTAGATTCGTTCAAGATGTATTTCTCTGGGTTGAATTCTGGAGTTTCAGGTGGGCGAACAGTGTTATTGAATTCTTTGTCTGATGGATCCGTTACCTTAGTAAGGAGAGCTTTCGCTGTTCCATCATGAGAAACTTCAACTGTTACAACTGCTTTCATCGTGTCATAAGTAACGGTTGTATCAGTTCCTTTGACTTCTTCTACAGTGTAGTTGTAAGTTCCTTCTTGACCTTTCTTGAATTCAAGAGCTGAGAACTTAACGTTACCAGATGCATCGTTCTTAACTGTTTCAACAACTTTACCTGTTGAATCTTTAAGTACAAAGCTGAATTCGTTAGCTTTAAGCTCACGGCCTTCCAAACGTTTCGTGAAGTTGAATTCTACTGAAACAGGGATGTTCACAACACGTTTTTCAGTTGGTTTGTTTGGTTTCTTCACTGTCTTGCTTGTTGGATCGTATTGGTGAACGATTTGAGCTGCAGTGTTTTCAATATCTGCACCACCCTTAACAGTATCTTTCACTGTTGCTGGGATGTCGAACTTGTAGTAACGTCCAAACGCAAACTTAGTTGTGTCGATCACTGGAGTATTTTCTGCGTCTCCAAGTGACTTAGTCAAGTCCGCTTTAGAAGTTGCAGAGATCACACCGTTTTCAACCTTGATATCAAATTTAGCTGTTACATCTTCGCCTGTTACAGAGTCGTAAGCTTTGATGTTTGCAACATTGATGTCAAGCTTGTCTTCTTCGTAGTCATCAGTAACACCAACAGATTGGATGTTGTGCGCTTCAGTGAATTTCGTTGTATCCAACCATACTTGGTAAACAACCTTATCACCACGTTTCACTGTCTTAGTATTGATGTTTGCTGCTTCATTATTGTCAGCCTTATCAGCGTAAGGATTTGCGTTTGTTTCCGCAACCTTGTCTGCCAATTCTTTATCATCATCAAGAAGTGATTTACCAGTAAGGTCGAATTTCTCAGCGTTCAAGATGTATTTCTCTGGGTTGAACTCTGGAGTTTCTGGAGGAGTCACCTTGTTGTTAAATTCTTTATCCGCAATGTCGCCAACTTTCGCGATCAGAACTTTAGCTTTTCCGTCGTGTGAAACTGTGACTGTTACATTCGCTTTCATGGTGTCGTATGTAACGGTTGCGTCAGATCCTTTAACTTCTTCTACTGTGTAGTTGTGTACGCCTTCTTGACCTTTCTTGAACTCAAGTTTAGAGAACTTAACGTTACCATCTTTATCGTTCTTCACAGTTTCAAGAGTCTTACCTTCTGAATCTTTAAGAACGAAGCTGAATTCATTGGCTTTAAGCTCACGACCTTCCATACGTTTAGTAAAGTTGAATTCCACTTCAACTGGCACGCTGTTGACACGTTTTTCAGTTGGTTTTTCAGGTTTTTCAACTTTCTTAGTAGTTGGGTTGTAGTAGTTGACTACTTGAGCAGCAGTGTTTTCGATGTCAACTCCACCTGCAACGTCAGCTTTCACTGTAGCTGGGATATCAAACTTGTAGTAACGTCCGAATTCGAATTTAGTTGTGTCGATCACTTGTGTGTTTTCTGCATCGCCAAGTGACTTAGTGAAGCCATCTTTAAGGGTTGCAGTGATCACACCGTTGTTCACAGTGATATCGAATTTAGCTGTTACATCCGCACCAGTCTTACCATCATAAGCTTTGATTGCTGAACCATCAACATCAACTTTAGCTTCATCGTAGTCATCTGAGATTCCTACTGATTGGATATGGTCTTTGTTGTTTGCATCAAATTTAGTTGTATCCAACCATACTTGGTAAACAAGTTTTTGACCTGGTTTAACTGATTTAGTATTGATATTCGCTTTTTCGTTATTAGATGCATCGTCCGCATATGGGTTCTCATTGGTATCTGCGTACTTGTCTGCCAACTCTTTATCATCATCTAATAATGAAGTTCCAGTCAAATCAAATTCTTTTTCGTTTAGAACATATTTTTCTGGATTGAATTCTGGAGTTTCAGGAGGTGTTACACGGTTGTTAAATTCTTTATCCGCAATTTTGCCTACAGTCGCTACGAGAATCTTAGCTGTTCCGTCGTGTGAAACTGTGACTGTTACATTCGCTTTCATAGTGTCGTATGTAACGGTTGCGTCAGATCCTTTAACTTCTTCTACTGTGTAGTTGTGTACGCCTTCTTGACCTTTCTTGAATTCAAGAGCTGAGAACTTAACGTTACCAGATGCATCGTTCTTCACAGTTTCAAGAGTATTACCTTCTGAATCTTTAAGAACGAAGCTGAATTCGTTAGCTTTAAGCTCACGGCCTTCCAAGCGTTTCGTGAAGTTGAATTCCACTTCAACTGGAACGTTGTTGACACGTTTTTCAGTTGGTTTGCTTGGTTTTTCAACTTTCTTAGTTGTTGGGTTGTAGTAGTTTACTACTTGAGCCGCAGTGTTTTCGATGTCTACACCACCAGGTACATCAGCTTTCACTGTTGTTGGGATGTCGAACTTGTAGTAACGTCCGAATTCGAATTTAGTTGTGTCAATGACTTGTGTGTTTTCCGCATCGCCAAGCGACTTAGTGAAGCCATCTTTAAGGGTTGCAGTGATCACACCGTTGTTCACAGTGATATCGAATTTATCTGTTACTTCTGCACCTGTTACTGAGTCGTAAGCTTTGATCTTAGTAGAATCAAGTTCCAATTTAGCTTCATCGTAGTCATCTGAGATTCCTACTGATTGGATGTTGTCCTTGTTGTTTGCGTCAAATTTAGTTGTATCCAACCATACTTGATAAACCAACTTATCGCCACGTTTCACAGTCTTGGTGTTCAAGTTTTCTTTTTCGTTGTTTGATGCATCGTCCGCATATGGGTCCGCACTGGTATCTGCGTACTTGTCTGCCAACTCTTTATCATCATCAACGAGCTTGTCGCCTGTGATATCGTATTTCTCTTTAGAAACAACATATTTCTCTGGTTGGAACTTAGGTTCTTCTGGAGGAGTTACACGGTTGTTAAATTCTTTGTCCGCAATTTCGCCAACAGTCGCGATCAGAACTTTAGCTGTTCCATCGTGTTTCACTGTAACTGTTACATTCGCTTTCATTGTGTCGTATGTAACGGTTGCGTCGCTTCCTTTAACTTCTTCTACTGTGTAGTTGTGTACGCCTTCTTGACCTTTCTTGAACTCAAGTTTAGAGAACTTAACGTTACCAGCCGCATCATTGCTTACAGTTTCAAGAGTCTTACCTTCTGAATCTTTAAGAACGAAGCTAAATTCGTTTTCTTTAAGCTCACGGCCTTCCAAACGTTTAGTGAAGTTGAATTCCACTTCAACTGGAACATTGTTTACACGTTTTTCAGTTGGTTTGTTTGGTTTTTCAACAGTCTTGCTTACTGGGTTGTAGTAGTTAACGACTTGAGCCGCAGTATTTTCGATGTCTGCACCACCAGGAACATCGTTCTTAACAGTTGCTGGAATATCAAACTTGTAGTAACGTCCGAATTCGAATTTAGTTGTATCAATGATTTGAGTGTTTTCCGCATCGCCAAGTGACTTAGTGAAGCCATCTTTAAGAGTTGCAGTCATCACACCGTTGTTCACAGCAATATCAAATTTATCTGTTACATCAGCTCCAGTTACTGAATCGTAAGCTTTGATTGCTGAACCATCAACATCAACCTTAGTTTCGTCAAAGTTATCTGTAACTCCTACAGTTTGAACGTTGTCTTTGTTAGCTGCGTCGAATTTAGTTGTATCCAACCATACTTGGTAGTAGATCTTTTCGCCGCGTTTAACAGACTTAGTATTGATGTTTTCTGCTTCGTTGTTGTCTGTTTTGTCTACATATGGATCAGTATTTGTTTCACCATATTTATCAGTCAACTCAGCATCATCATCAAGAAGCTTGTTATCAGTGATAGAGAATTTCGCTGTATTTAATACGTATTTCTCTGGTTGGAACTTAGGTTCTTCTGGAGGAGTCACACGGTTGTTAAATTCTTTATCCGCAATGTCGCCTACAGTCGCGATAAGTACTTTAGCTGTACCATCGTGTTTCACTGTGACTGTTACATTCGCTTTCATTGTGTCGTATGTAACGGTTGCGTCGCTTCCTTTAACTTCTTCTACTGTGTACTTGTGAACACCTTCGTCACCCTTCTTGAATTCAAGAGCTTTGAACTTAACGTTACCAGAAGCATCATTGCTTACAGTCTCAACTTCTTTACCAGTTGAATCTTTAAGAACGAAGCTGAATTCATTGGCTTTAAGTTCACGGCCTTCCAAACGTTTAGTGAAGTTGAATTCCACTTCAACTGGAACGTTGTTTACACGTTTTTCAGTTGGTTTGCTTGGTTTTTCAACTTTCTTAGTAGTTGGGTTGTAGTAGTTAACTACTTGAGCCGCAGTATTTTCGATGTCTACACCACCAGGTACATCAGCTTTCACTGTTGTTGGGATGTCGAACTTGTAGTAACGTCCGAATTCGAATTTAGTTGTGTCAATGACTTGTGTGTTTTCCGCATCGCCAAGCGACTTAGTGAAGCCATCTTTAAGGGTTGCAGTGATCACACCGTTGTTCACAGTGATATCGAATTTATCTGTTACTTCTGCACCTGTTACTGAGTCGTAAGCTTTGATCTTAGTAGAATCAAGTTCCAATTTAGCTTCATCGTAGTCATCTGAGATTCCTACTGATTGGATGTTGTCCTTGTTGTTTGCGTCAAATTTAGTTGTATCCAACCATACTTGGTAAACCAACTTGTCGCCACGGTTCACAGTCTTAGTGTTCAAGTTTTCTTTTTCGTTGTTTGATGCATCGTCCGCATATGGGTCCGCATTGGTATCTGCGTACTTGTCTGTCAACTCTTTGTCATCATCAACGAGCTTGTCGCCTGTGATATCGAATTTCTCTTTAGAAACAACGTATTTCTCTGGTTGGAACTTAGGTTCTTCTGGAGGACGAACTGTGTTATTAAATTCTTTATCAGCTGGTTCTGTCACGTTTGTGATCAAGGCTTTGGCTGTACCATCATGACGAACTTCAACTGTTACAACAGCTTTCATTGTGTCATAAGTTACGGTTGCGTCTGTTCCTTTAACCTCTTCTACTGTGTACTTGTAAGTACCCTCTTGACCCTTCTGGTATTTAAGGGCAGTGACAGTTTCACCAGCTTTATTGGTGTAATCTACTGGAGCAAACTTGATCTTACCAGCTGCATCGTTGGTTGCAGTTGCAATCACAACATTGTCGCTGTCTTTCAACTCGAATGTGAATTCGCCAGCTTTAAGTTCACGACCTTCCAATTTCTTAGTGAAGTTGAATTCTACTGAGATTGGAACACTGTTGACACGTTTTTCAGTTGGTTTGTTTGGTTTTTCAACAGTCTTGCTTACTGGGTTGTAGTAGTTAACGACTTGTGCTGCCTTGTTTTCGATATCTGCACCAGCTACAACATCGTCTTTCACTGTTGCTGGGATATCAAATTTATAGTAGCGTCCAAATTCGAACTTAGTAGTATCAATGATTTGAGTATTTTCAGCGTCGCCAAGTGACTTCGTGAAGCCATCTTTCAGGTTCGCTGTCAGAATACCATTGTTATCAGAGATATCGAATTTCGTCGTAACGTCTGCACCAGTAACTGAATCATAAACCTTGATATCTGAAGCATTAACAGTCAATTTATCCTTGTCGTAGTTATCTGTGATTCCTACTGTTTGGATATTTTCTTTGTTAGTTGCTGAGAATTTAGTTGTATCCAACCATACTTGGTAGTAAAGTTTTTGGCCACGTTCAACTGGTTTCGTATTCAAGTTTTCATCTTCGTTGTTGGCAGTTGTATCGACATATGGGTTTGTATTTGTTTCACCATATTTATCTGTCAATTCAGAATCGTCATCAACGAGCTTAGTACCTGTAATATCGAATTTCGCTTTAGAAACAACGTATTTCTCTGGTTGGAACTTAGGTTCTTCCGGAGGAGTTACCTTGTTGTTGAATTCTTTATCGGCAGGTTCTGTCACGTTTGTGATCAAGGCTTTGGCTGTACCGTCATGAGACACAGTAACGGTTACAACTGCAGACATTTCATCATAAGTGACAGTTGAGTCTGTACCCTTAACCTCTGTTACAGTGTAAGTGTAAGTACCTTCTTGACCCTTCTGGTATTTAAGGGCAGTGACAGTTTTACCAGCTTTATTTGTGTAATCAACTGGAGTGAACTTGAAGTTACCAGCTGCATCGTTGGTTGCAGTCGCAATCACAACATTGTCGCTATCTTTCAACTCGAATGTGAATTCGTTAGCTTTAAGAGCACGACCTTCCAATTTCTTAGTGAAGTTAAATTCTACTGAGATTGGAACATTGTTGACACGTTTTTCAGTTGGTTTTTCAGGTTTTTCAACTTTCTTAGTCGTTGGGTTGTAGTAGTTAACAACTTGAGCTGCAGTATTTTCGATATCTGCACCAGCTACAACATCGTCTTTCACTGTTGTTGGAATATCGAATTTGTAGTAACGTCCGAATTCGAATTTAGTTGTGTCGATAACTTGTGTGTTTTCTGCATCGCCAAGTGACTTCGTGAAGCCAGCTTTCAAGTTAGCAGTGATCACACCGTTGTTGACAGCGATATCGAATTTATCTGTTACTTCTGCGCCTGTTACAGAGTCGTAAGCTTTAATGTCAGCCGCATTAAGATTTAATTTAGCTTCATCATAGTTATCTGAAATACCTACTGTTTGGATGTTGTCCTTGTTAGCTGCGTCAAATTTAGTTGTATCCAACCATACTTGGTAAACCAATTTAGAACCACGTTCAACAGTCTTAGTATTCAAGTTTTCTGCTTCGTTGTTTGATGCATCGTCTGCATATGGGTTCGCATTTGTATCTGCGTACTTGTCTGCCAACTCTCTATCATCGTCAACAAGCTTGTCACCAGTGATATCGTATTTCTCTTTAGAAACAACGTATTTCTCTGGTTGGAACTTAGGTTCTTCTGGAGGTGTTACACGGTTGTTGAACTCTTTATCAGCTGCATCTGTTACGTTAGCAACGATTGCTTTGGCTGTACCGTCGTGTGAAACCACAACTTTAACAGTAGCAACCATTGTGTCATATTTGACAGTTGCATCTGTACCAGGAGTTTCTTCTACTGTGTAGTTGTAAGTCTTACCAAGATCATCGCGACCGAATTCAAGGGTCTTGAAGACAATCTTACCAGCAGCGTCATTCTTCACGCGTTCAACTTCAACGCCGTCTTTCTTCAATACGAATTCGAATTCCTTGGCTTGAAGTTCACGACCTTCCAAACGTTTCGTGAAGTTCATTTCCACTGGAACTGGAACGCTGTTGACACGTTTTTGTGTTGGTTTTTCAGGTTTTTCAACTGTCTTGCTTACTGGGTTGTAAACGTGAACTGTTTGGTTGGCTGTATTTTCAATATCAGCACCAGCTTTAACAGATTCTTTCACAGTTGCTGGAATATCAAATTTATAGTAACGTCCAAACTCGAACTTAGTTGTGTCGATAACAGGAGCGTTTACTTTATCTTTGATAAATTCGTCTTTAGAAGTTGCAGTGATCGTACCATTTTCAACTTTGATGTCGAATTTATTGGTTACTTCTGCACCAGTTACTGAATCATATGCTTTGATGTCAGCTGCATTAACGTCCAATTTATCAGCGTCGTATGTATCAGATACACCAACGTATTGGATGTTGTTCGCTTCAGTGAATTTAGTCGTATCAAGCCATACTTGGTAAACCAATTTAGAACCACGTTTAACTGTCTTGGTATTCAAGTTTTCTGGTTCGTTGTTGTTTGTCTTGTCTACATATGGATCCGCATTTGTTTCAGTGTATTCATTTGTCAACTCATCGTCGTCATCCATCAACTTGTTACCAGTGATGTCATATTTCTCTTTAGAAACGACAAATTTTTCTGGTTGGAATTCTGGAGTTTCTGGAGGAGTAACTTTGTTGTTGAATTCTTTATCTGCAGTACCATCAGTAGCCTTACCGTTGGCATCTTTACCACCAGTTGAGGTAACGTTTGTAACAGTTGTCAATGAGTGACCGTTCTTGGCAACTTCAACAGTAACAGTCGCCTTCATTTGATCGTAAGTCATTCCGAATTCTTTGTTTTCAGGAATCACTTCTTCTACTGTATACGTATGAGTACCAACTTTCGTATTGTCGAATGACAATTCTGAGAAGGTTACGTTACCGTCAGCATCATTTTTCACTGTTTCAACTTTGTTACCAGCAGCATCTTTCAATACGAAGCTGAATTCGCCTGCAGCCAATTTACGGCCAGCCAACTTCTTAGTGAAGTCAAATTTCGTTACAACTGGAGAAACCACATAGTTGTTAAACTCAGTGTCTTCTGGCATTGTAACAGCTGCGCTCAAGATACCTGTAGCTGCATTTTTGGTTACATTAACAGTTACGACTGCATTCATTGAATCGTAGTCGATGTTTGTATCTGCGCCAGCTACTTCACGTACAGTGTAAGTGTGTTCACCTACAGCGTTGTATTCAATCGCATCAAATGTGATAGATCCATCTGCTGCATTTTTCTTGGTTTGGATCACATTGCCATTTTCAAGCAATTCGAATGTGAAGGCATCCTTTGTAAGCTCTTTCCCTTCAAGACGTTTAGTGAACTTGAATTGAGCTTGAGTTGCAGCAGGTGTGAAGGTATTGTTGAACTCTGTATCTGCAGGAAGAGCATTTGTTGCTTTAAGAACGTGACCTTCTTTCGTAACAGTAATTGTTACTTCAGCTTTCATTGGGTCGTAAGTCATTCCTGCTTCAGAACCTTGGACTTCTTCTACAGTATACTTGTGAACACCTACTTGTGTATTGTCAAAGGTCAAATTATCAAAGGCTACAACACCTTGTTTAGTATTGGTCTTGGTTTGAAGAGTCTTACCATTTGCATCTTTCAATACAAATGTAAATTCGCCTTCTTTCAACTCACGGCCTGCAAGGGCTTTGCTGAAGTCGAAACGAGTCTTAACTGGAGCTACTGCAAAGTTGTTAAACTCTGTATCTTCAGGCATAGTCACCTTAGCAGTCAAGACACCAGATGCAGCATCTTTCGTAACGTTAACTTTTACGACTGCATTCATATCATCGTAGTCGATGTTTGTATCTGTTCCAGCTATTTCACGTACAGTATAAGTGTGAGAACCTTCTTTATCGTAAGAGATCGCGTCAAATTGGATGGTTCCATCAGCCGCATTTTTCTTCGTTTGGATGACATTACCATTTTCAAGCAATTCAAATGTGAAGGCATCCTTCGTGAGCTCTTTCCCTTCCAATTTCTTAGTGAACTTGAATTGAGCTTGTGTAGCAACAGGTGTGAAGGTATTGTTGAACTCTGTATCTGCAGGAAGTGTGTTTGTTGCTTTAAGAACATGACCTTCTTTCGTAACAGTGATTGTTACTTCCGCCTTCATTGTATCGTAAGTCATACCAGTTTCTTTATTTTCTGGGATAACTTCTTCTACAGTGTACTTGTGCTTACCAACTTGTGTATTGTCAAAAGTCAAATCATCAAAGGCTACAACACCTGCCTTAGTATTGGTCTTAGTTTGAAGGGTCTTACCATCTGAATCTTTCAATACAAAGCTGAATTCGCCTTCTTTCAACTCACGACCTGCAAGAGCCTTGCTGAAGTCAAACTTGGTCTTAACTGGAGCTACAACGTAGTTGTTGAAGACTTTATCATCTGCGCTTGAGGCAAATCCACCAGTACCACTGTATTTAACTGCAGCTTGCAAATCACCTTTAGAGTTTTCAGTTACAGTAACAGTCATCTTAACTGTCATACCATCGTAATCGACGTTTGTATCTGATCCTTTAACCTCAGTAATTGTGTAAGTGTAAGTACCAACTTTATTGAAGTTTAATTTGCTAAATGTTGCTTTACCGTTTTTGTTCGTAACAGTTTCTTCATATCCTGGAAGTGATTTATTTTCTTGATCTTTTTCAATCTTGAAGCTAAATTCACCATCAACAAGTACACGTCCTTCCAGTTGTTTTTCAACTTCTGGAGTTACTGTTACAGGTTCTTGTTTGACATAGTAATAGATTGGTTGTTTGTACGGTGTCAATGAGTTGAGCAAGTCAACGTTTGTACCGATACCATTTACTCCACGAACCAATTGTTCGTTTGGAGAAAGGTGACCGATGTTATCCCCTAAGAATGGTACGAATACCGTTTTATATGGTGTATATCCAGCAGCTTTTTGGAAGTCAAATGGAACTTCCTTACCATTTGCATAGGTTACACCTTTGCTATCTGTGAAAGGAATGGTGTTAAGAGGTGATTTCTTAACAGCTAATTCTTGTTTGTTGTAATCACCTGGTTTAATTGGTTTGGTTTCTGCTAGCAACATATAGCCATCAGTGCTCAATGTACCATCAGAACGTTTGCTTTGTTGTTTTGGATCTAGTAAGTAAACGCGAACAACTACAGTTCCATCTTCCCCTACGATTTCTTTAATCCGTTTAATTCCTGCACGCTCCGCGTCCATGAATTTAGTCCCAACTTTGTAAGGGCGACTTACATAACCTGATTGATCATTTGCATCAGCTGCTTGATACAATTTGTAACCATCAAATTGACGCTCTCCAGATGCTGTGAAGTTTTGACCTTCCATAGCTTTAAGAGTGTATGAAGCCAAGTTTACTTCATTGCCATTTTCTTTATAGTCTTGAACCGTTACGTCCGTTTTATTGGCGTTGAAAGTAGGGTTGTTTTTATCAACTACTTTATAGTAAGTTGTTTTATTAACTGATAGCGGAATCTTGGCATTGGTATCTGTAATTGTACGACCGTTATAAGCTGGTTCTACAACGTTGATAATATCTGTTGATGTACGAGCTGCATAAACAGCATCGTATAATTTTTGTTCTTCAGTAGTAAGGTTATGTCCAGGAGCTACCAAAGCTTGGATACTTGCCCCAACTTCATAACCATATTGAATAAATGGTTGGTCCGTTTTACCAGGACCAGTTCCTGTACCTGGATCGTAATCAACTTGCCAAGTTAATTCTCCTCTAGATGCAGTAGCAGTAGTAGTGAATTTTTGAATACCACTAGATGCAGTAATTTTTCTAGTTTCTACTACATTACCTGTATTTTTATCAATTAATTCTACAGTAGTATCAGTAGAATCATTAAATCCCTTGTAAGCACGTGTGTAGTAGTTTGTATTGTAACGTTCATTAAAGCGAGTGAGGTCTACGATACTATAAGTATAGACATCGCCTTCTTTAGCAGAGTAACCAGATGGTACAGGTTGAGATGAAACAGTTGCACCGTTTGGATCCGTCATTTCAGGTGTAGCAACTTCACCGTCTTTTAGGAAAGTTGCTACAGCAACCGGCTCGTTATTGTGGTCTGTAACAGCACGACGTCCACGACGGCTACGAGTTGTCGCCAAAGCCCCGCCATTAGCCAAATCAGTTGCGGCGCGATCAAGTGATGCACTACGATCTTCAGCAGCTGCGCGCTCTGCTGTAGGAGCGTCAGTACCACGAAGTGAGGTTGGCTTCACTGTAGCATTGAGAGTTACTGGAGTTTCAGCTGTAGCCGCTTCACTGGTAGCCACTGATTCTGAGTTTTCACTAGCTGCAGCACGAGTTGAAGTTGGTGATGCTGTAGTTGGTGCTGTTGTAGAAGCTGGTTTAGCACTTAACTCTGCCTTATTTGTAACTGGTAGAGCGATTTCTGGCAATGAACCAACGTTTAGCGGTTTTGAAGCTTCTTCAGTTTTAGCTGGTTTTACAGTTTCTTCAGCTTTCGGAGCCAGTTTTGCAGCTTCCTCAGCTTTAGCTGCTGCTTTAGTAGCCTCAGATTGCTCTTTGACTTCCTGCGCAGCACCTGTATTTGCTTGATCGACATTTGTTACTTTAGCATTATAAGATGCTGCAGTAGAAGAGGGAGCTGTTTCAGCTCCTACTGTGCTATCAGATGCAGACTCCGTCGAAGCCGACGTCGATGCACCTGAAGGGGCAGTTGTTTCCTCCGCAGAAGCCGTATTGGCACCTGCAGCGAAAAGAGCTGTTCCTAAGAGAACAGAACAAACCCCAATGCTATATTTTCGTAAAGAAAAGCGTTGGCGTCTATTGAAAATATCCTTCATTTATAGGATCTCCTTTTTCATATTTCATGATTCCATGATACAAATAAAATTGTAACACCCTTGACATCAAGAGTCAATCTGTCGAAATAAAAATGTAACATTCTTGTTAAAATGTCATATTACACCACATATTTTTTAATATTTTGTGCCAAATTGTCACATTTTTTCCTATCCGGTTCACTTTTTTTACACTAAAAAAAGAATACGGGAAAACAGTGATTATTCTGTCTTCCTATACTCTTCTCTATGTTTATTTCACTTCTGAAATCAAACCAGTATCCACATCATACACAGCTCCTGAAATCACCACATCCTCTGGAATCAAAGGGGAAGCTTTCAAAATCTCCATATCCTCGCGGACACTCTCTTCAATGTCTTGAAAGGGGAGGAAATCGCGCTCTCCCACATCTACTCCTAGTTCTTTCTTTAGATGCTGCCGGAAAGCTTCGTTTTCAAAGGTTTGTGCGCCACAGTCTGTATGGTGCAAGACGACAATTTCGCGGGTTCCCATCTGTTGCTGGGAAATAACCAAGGAGCGGATCATGTCATCTGTCACGCGCCCTCCAGCATTCCGCAAAATATGGGCATCTCCAAGAGCCAGGCCCAGTGCTGGTGCCACGTGAAGTCGGGAATCCATACAGGTCACGATGGCGACTTGTGTTTTGGGCTTAATCGGAAGACGGAGGTCTCCATGCAACGCCACATAAGCTTGGTTGGCTGTTAAAAAATTATCAAAATAAGACATGGTCTCTCCTTTGTTCCTTTGAAATTCAAATCATCTATTATTTTACCACATCTCACTATTTCTGTCAGAGAGGATCTCCCGTCATCTGTCACATCTGAAAAAAGGGAGTGGGAAAGAACTCCAACTAATTAAAAAGAGTTCGTCTTCCCACCTCCGCACAGTTGAGCAGGGCTGTAAAAGCTGATGAAATCAGCGTAGTAGAGCCCACTCAACCACTGCGTCTTGCTCGATAATCCAAAAACAATTGAGAGGCTAGGACTTTTGTCCCAGCCTCTTTTCTTCTATTAAAATACTTTCTTCAAGACTTCAGCTAGTGTACTCACACCGACCACTTGGATACCTGATGGTGTCGTGATCCCCGTCAGAGAATTTTTAGGCACATAAATCTTGGTGAAACCGAGCTTAGCAGCTTCATTGATCCGTTGTTCGATCCGATTGACTCTGCGGACTTCTCCGGTCAAGCCCAACTCTCCAACGAAACACTCTTGCGGGTTGGTTGGCTTGTCCTTGTAGCTGGAAGCAATGGCTACGGCTACGGCTAGGTCGATAGCTGGCTCATCCAACTTGACACCACCTGCAGACTTGAGGTAGGCATCCTGATTTTGAAGGAGCAAACCCGCTCGTTTTTCTAGCACTGCCATGATGAGACTGGCCCGATTGAAATCAAGCCCCGTTGTCGTCCGCTTGGCGTTACCAAACATGGTTGGCGTCACCAAGGCCTGCACTTCAGCTAGAATCGGACGTGTCCCCTCCATGGTAACCACGATAGAGGAGCCAGTTGCACCATCCAAGCGTTCTTCCAAAAAGACCTGACTCGGATTAAGGACCTCGACCAAGCCACCTGATTGCATCTCAAAGATTCCGATCTCATTGGTGGAGCCAAAGCGGTTTTTGACTGCTCTCAGGATTCGGAAGGTGTGGTGGCGTTCCCCCTCAAAATAGAGCACCGTATCCACCATGTGCTCCAGCATCCGAGGACCTGCTAAGGTTCCTTCCTTGGTCACATGCCCCACGATAAAGATGGCGATGTTATTGGTTTTGGCCAGCTGCATGAGCTCAGCCGTCACCTCACGCACCTGAGAGACTGATCCCTGCACCCCTGAAATTTCAGGAGACATGATAGTCTGAATGGAGTCGATGATGAGAAAGTTTGGCTGGATGCGCTCCACTTCTGCTCGAACACTCTGCATATTGGTCTCAGCATAGAGATAAAACTCACTGTCAATATCCCCCAAACGCTCTGCACGGAGTTTAATCTGCTGGGCCGACTCCTCTCCACTGACATAGAGAACCGTTCCCACTTGAGACAACTGGGTCGACACTTGGAGGAGAAGGGTCGATTTCCCAATTCCAGGATCCCCACCGATGAGAACGAGACTCCCTGGCACCACACCGCCACCGAGCACTCGGTTAAACTCCTCCATCTCAGTCTTAGTTCGATTGACATTGATAGAAGTCACGTCCGCCAATTTCATGGGTTTGGTCTTTTCACCCGTCAAGGATACCCGTGCATTCTTGACCTCTGCGACCTCGACCTCCTCGACAAAAGAAGACCAGGCTCCACAGTTTGGACAGCGCCCTAGGTATTTGGGTGAATTATAGGCACAATTTTGACACACAAATGTCGTTTTTTTCTTAGCTATGATAATTCTCCTTCTACTGCAACTCCTGTAGAGCGCCACTTATACAATGTATTTTGAAATCTCTTCTGGTTGGCAACTCCGACAGCAGACAAATCGACAGAAACCTGATAATTCTCCTTGACAGCTGCCAAAACGGAAGCCTTGACACAGCCATTGCCATCTACCCCTATAAACTCTATGCTTTTAGCACCGTTTCCCTCTAAAAAATCTTTTAAATCTGGATTAGTAAAGCAAGAAGCCCGACGCTTTTCAAAAATACGAGAAGATACAACCAGCAAGTCGGTCGCAAATTTCTTCTTTCTATCTTTTCTCTCCCAGAAAAAACGGTTGAGAATATAGATAACTCGGTCGCTAGGATAGGTAGCAATTTTGTCATTTACAGCTGCAGTCAGTTTTTCATGATATGCTTTTCCTACAGCAACGTAATCTGACTGCATGTCTACAACTAATAAATAGTCTGCCATTTTATTCCTTTATTTCCCCGTACTTCCAAATCCACCAGTCCGCACGCCGTCTGCCTCATCTCCATCTGCAATTAAGAAAGGAGCAAAGACAGCCTGAACCACGCGTTCGCCAACTTCAAGAACGACTTCTTGGTCCGTAATATTTTTCATCTGAGCAAAGATATGGCCTTCATTTCCTGGATTGCCGTAGTAGTCTCCATCGATAACCCCCACAGAGTTGATCAAGACTAGGCCTTTTTTGCGAGGGTTGGACGAGCGATCGTAAAGATAAAGTACCTCACCCGCTTGCATATAGGCCTTGACCCCAGTTGGGACGAGGACGATTTCTCCTGGTGCAATGACCGTGCGCTCGGCCACCTTTAAGTCGTAACCAGCTGCGTGTGCTGTCTCCCGCTTTGGCAGTAAGTCCTGATTGGTATAGCTTGATACAAGTTCAAATCCACGAATTTTTGTCATCATAATTCCTCTTTCATTCTAAATAGTTTCCATCTCTTCTATTATACCATCACTTTGCCCTAGCGTCTCTTCAATTCTACTATTCGTATTTTTTGAGTAAAAACCTCCTTTTTCACCTTCATTATTTGTAAATTATATGATGATTTCATGGTTGTTTTCTAAAAGAAAGTGAAAATTAATGAAACAGCTTAAAAACACCTAATTTCACCGATTTTAGCTTGAAGCCAATTATTATTTTTGCTATAATTCCCTGTGTAGGGAATAATTTTAAAAGTAAAATATTTTACCCTATAAAATTATTTAATGGAGGTCGTGTCTCAGCACTCGATTCTAATTACCAACAGATAGGATTTGAAAGATCCATATCGTTAAAAGTAATCAGGTATTGATGATTAGGCACTAATTTTTTTATGAAAAGGGAAGATAAGATGAAGAATAGGAATATCAAAATTTTCTCATTTGTCCTTTGTTTAGTGGCCATGCTTTTCGCTTTAGGTCTGAATCGCACTTCAGCAGAAACTCCTGGAGTGACAGTAAGCGGAAAATGGGTCGATACAATTTCAAACATACAAGTTTCCAATAATGAAGGCGGCAACCTTGATTGGGAATTAGGACAATGGGCAACGTTCCGTATTAATGCAACATATGATTTAGAAGGTAAAAATGTTAAAGCAGGTGACCAAACTACAGTTACCGTACCAGATGCATTAATTATCACATCCGATAGTTTTGAAATTCGCGATATTAACACAAATGAAATTATCGCTCATGCTACTGTTGATGCTGAAAATAAAAAATTAACATTAACGTATACAGACTATGTTGAAAAACATTCCGATACAAATGGATCGTTCTTCTTCTATGCCCGTATCGACTTCAAAAAGCACCCTCAACAAGGAGAAATTCCGGTTGAAGTGACGGTTAACAACAAAACAATTATTGCAGGTAAAGTTACCTTTAAAGGGGTTGGTGATGGTGATCCAAACCTTTTAAAGAAAACAAGTTGGGTTCACAAAGATGACCCTAAGACTATTTCCTATACCATTTCTGTGAACCAACTAAAGCAAAATATTAAAGAGGTTACAGTAGAAGACACATTGCAATTTACCAATGCTTCTTATGTTAAAGATAGTTTTCGTGTGACAAAAGGTGAGATGTCTTATGTCGATGGTGGATGGCAATTTAATAATACTAAGGATGTAACCAATGAACATCCTGTAACTGTTGGTGAAAATGGTCAATCATTTGTTGTGAATCTTGGAGATATCAGTGAGACGGATCAATACCGTATTACGTATGATGTCCACTTAAATTACTCACCAGCCGATGGGGAAGTCTTAAATAACCAGGCTACTTTAAAAGGTAAGAACATTAAGACTAAAGAAGCAGTAAATAAAGCTGCCGTTCAAATTGCTGGTGGTTCTGGTGTTGGTTATGTCTTTACCATTCATATTCACAAAGTAGATGATGCTAACCAACCACTTGCTGGAGCTAAATTCAAAGTGGTACGTCAGGCCAACAACCAAGTAATCGGGGAATATGTAACAGATGATAAAGGTAACATTACAGTCAATGGTCTTTTAAAAGATAAATACATCTTAACTGAGTTACAAGCACCTGAGGGTTATACCATTACTACTGCTGATACCCCAGTTAATGCTGAAGACTTTAGTGGAACTGATAAATCAGTGACGAAGACAATCGTCAATCCAAAAGCAAAACCTAAAGCAACTCAAGCTACCATCGAATTAGATAAAACTCTTACAGGACGTGATCTAACAGATGGTGAATTTAGCTTTGAATTGTACGAGGGTGCTAACAAGCTTCAAACTGTTACAAACAAAAACGGAAAAGTAACATTTGCACCAATTGAGTACACCGAAGAAGGTGAACTCACTTACACTGTTAAGGAAGTAGCTGGAAATACCCCAGGTATTACCTATGACAAGACTGATAAACAAGTAACTGTTAAGGTGAAAAAAGATGGCGACAACCTGAAAGCAGATGTGGCTTATCCAGATAATAAAACCTTCTCAAATACTTATACGGCTCCTCAACCAGCAAAAGCTAAAATTTCAGCGAGCAAGATTTTAGAAGGTGCTGAATTGAAGAATGGTGAATTCAATTTCCAATTGTTGGATGAAGCTGGTAAAGTCCTTCAAACAAAACAAAATGCCGCAGATGGTGCGGTAGCCTTTGATGAACTTTCTTATTCATCAGAGGATGCAGGAAAAACTTTCCACTACACGATCAAAGAAGTCATTCCTGAAAGCAAAGCAAAAGGAATGACCTACGATGAAGGAAATATTGATGTGACTGTAACTGTCACAAAAGATGATGCAAGCAATACACTCAAAGCTTCTGTGGCATATGGTGATAAGAAATCATTCACTAACAAATTGGTAACAACTTCAATTCCACCAACTCCTCCGACGGTTGACAAACCTGAATTGAAACTCTACAACATTCAATTGCACAAAGCTAACGCAGATGGAAATGCTCTTGCAGGTGCTGTATTTGGTCTCTTTGAAGCCGATGGTACGACTCCTGTAGCAAATCCTTATGGTGCAGGTCAAGCGACCGCAACTTCTGATTCAAATGGTCTTGTAACTTTTACAGGATTTGAAGCAAAAGATTATGTGGTGAAAGAATTGACTGCTCCAGAAGGTTATCAACTATCATCAGATGTGATTAAAGTTTCTGCTAGCGAGTTGAATGCTGCGACTAACCTCGTCGTAGACAAAGGAACAGTGGTCAACAAACCGTTCACTTCAATTCCACCAACTCCTCCGACTGTTGATAAACCTGAATTGAAACTCTACAGCATCCAATTGCATAAAGTGAACCAAGAAGGGAAAGCTCTTGTTGGTGCCGTATTCGGTCTCTTTGAGGCAGATGGTACGACTCCTGTATCGAACCCTTATGGTGCAGGTCAAGCGACTGCAACTTCTGATGCGAATGGTCTTGTAACCTTTACAGGATTAGAAGCAAAAGATTATGTGGTGAAAGAACTTACAGCTCCAGATGGCTACCAGTTATCAGATGAAGTCATCAAAATCTTAGCTAGTGATTTGGTTGTTTCAAATAGTGTAGTGGATAAAGGAAATGTCGTTAACAAACCATTTACTTATATCCCTCCAACTCCTCCAACTGTTGACAAACCCGAGTTAAAACTTTACAACATCCAATTGCATAAAGTGAATCTAGTAGGTCAAGACCTTGCAGGTGCTGTATTTGGTCTCTATGAGGCAGATGGTGTGACACCAGTTGCCAACCCATATGGCGAAGGCCAAGCGACTGCTACATCCGATACCAATGGTCTTGTTTCCTTCACTGGATTGGAAGCAAGAGATTATGTTATTAAGGAGTTGACAGCGCCAGCTGGCTACCAATTATTAACGGATGTTATTACTGTATCTGCTAGCGAATTAAAAGCTGCACCTAACCTTGTAGTAGACAAGGGGACAGTTATAAACTATCTAACACCACCAAACACACCACCAACTCCGCCTACTACACCACCAACTCCACCAACTCCGCCTACTACACCACCAACTCCACCAACTCCGCCTACTACACCACCAACTCCGCCTACTACACCGTCAACAGACAAACCAAAAGGAGATAAACCTTCTGGAAGTCAACCAAAAGAAGATAAGAAACATACCCTTCCTTCTACAGGTGAAACAGTAAGTGCTGGACTTGTTGCAGCAGGACTTGCGCTTGCAGGAGCTGGAAGCATGCTCGTTGCCAAAAAACGCGACGAATAATTCTAAAACAGGTTTTCATCTAGCATTGCTAGATGGACCTGTTTTTTTATTGATGACCGTCCTGTTTTCTGATCTTATTTCCAGTATTTTTGCGTCCTTTCTAAGACACAAAAAAGAGATCGGCTCAAGTCCAACCTCTCTTTTTCTTATAATTCCTGTAATAAATAACGGAAGAGTTCTAAATTTCCTTTTTCTTCATTGACCAAGTATTCTGGATGCCACTGCAAGCCCATAATCCGATGGCCGTCTACTGCTTCAATCGCTTCGATGGTGTGATCGCGCGGATCAAAGGCGGTCGCACGGAAATTTGGTGCAAGATCCTTGATACTTTGACGGTGAACGGAATTGATCCGACTGGCCTGACCAAAGAGTTGCTCCACCACACTACCTTTTTTAGTCTCGATAGAATGGGAAGTCCCAAACGGAAGTCCTTGCCAATGTCCCTCGATCTCTTGATTGAGTGTTCCTCCAAAAGCCACATTGATCAACTGAACCCCACGGCAGATTCCTAGAACTGGTTTGTTTTGGCGAACCGCTTCCTTCAGTAGGGCAAGCTCAAATTGATCGCGTTCAATATTGTAATCATCGCTTTCGATGGTTTTTTCTTCGCCATAGAGACTAGGATCGACATTTTGACCTCCACTTAGGATCAACTTGTCAATCGTTTCAACATAGTCCTTAACCAAGGAAGGGTCTCCCATCGGGATGACCATTGGAAGTCCACCTGCTTGACGGATCCCTTCCGCAAATTGACTAGACACGGAGGAATGAAGGTTTTTCCCTTCCGGGTCAACCGGACAGAGATTAGCGGATACTCCAACAATTGTTCTGCACATATTCATTCCTCCTTCATTTTAACTACTACTTATCTTACCACCCATTAGTGATAGTGTCTAATATGTATTTTTTAAAACCGTGATAGATTTTATTTATCACCCTCACCTTCCTCACAAAACAATTGATGATCATACAAGTTTTTTTACCTATATTATGTTAAAATAGAGAGGAAAATAGAATCGTCCTTCAAGGCACACATTAAGCCGTTTGGAAGGCGCAAGCGCTAGATTCCTAGCCTTGTTGAAAAAATAGACATAGAAATGGAAGATACAATGGAAAAACAAACCGTTGCAGTATTGGGTCCTGGTTCATGGGGAACAGCCCTTTCACAAGTCCTCAATGATAACGGCCATGAAGTCCGTCTCTGGGGAAATATCCAAGAACAAATCGATGAAATCAATACCGCTCATACCAATCAACGCTATTTCAAAGACATCGTTATTAGCGAAGACATCACTGCTACGACTGATTTGAAAGCAGCTTTGGACGGTGTGGACGCTATCCTCTTTGTCGTTCCTACAAAGGTGACTCGTTTGGTGGCGAAACAAGTCGCTGAAACACTGGATCACCCTGTAACAGTCATGCACGCTTCCAAGGGACTAGAACCTGGTACACACGATCGAATTTCTCAAATCCTTGAAGAAGAAATTCCTGCTTCTCTTCGCAGCGAGGTGGTGGTCGTTTCTGGACCTAGTCACGCCGAAGAAACCATCGTACGGGACATCACCCTCATTACAGCTGCCTCAAAAGATTTAGAAGTTGCACGTTATGTTCAAGAACTCTTTAGCAATCACTACTTCCGCCTGTATACCAATACAGATGTTATCGGAGTGGAAACTGCTGGAGCCTTGAAGAATATCATTGCTGTTGGAGCTGGGGCCCTGCACGGTCTTGGTTATGGTGACAATGCCAAAGCAGCTATCATCACGCGCGGTCTCGCTGAAATCACGCGCCTTGGTGTTAAGCTAGGAGCTAGCCCCTTGACCTATAGCGGTTTGTCTGGGGTTGGTGACTTGATCGTTACCGGTACTTCTGTTCATTCCCGCAACTGGCGAGCTGGGGATGCTCTCGGACGTGGCGAAAAATTGGAAGATATCGAAGCCAACATGGGCATGATCATTGAAGGGATCTCTACGACCAAAGTCGCCCATGAACTGGCACAAGAATTGGATGTCTACATGCCGATTACACAGGCCATTTACCAAGTCATCTACGAAGGAAAAGATATCCGTGAAGCCATCCACCACATGATGAGCAATGAATTTAAAGAAGAAAACGAGTGGAAATAAGTCAACCACCCTAACATCAATCCTACCTTTTAGAAAGGAAACTATATGACTAAAGTTAGAAAAGCAGTCATTCCTGCGGCTGGTTTGGGGACACGCTTCCTCCCAGCTACCAAAGCTTTGGCAAAGGAAATGTTGCCAATCGTTGACAAACCTACGATCCAATTCATCGTAGAAGAGGCTCTGAAATCTGGAATTGAGGAAATTCTTGTCGTAACAGGGAAGGCCAAACGTTCGATCGAAGACCATTTCGATTCTAACTTTGAATTGGAATACAACCTCGAACAAAAAGGTAAGACTGACTTACTCAAGTTGGTCAATGATACAACAGCGATCAATCTTCATTTCATCCGCCAAAGTCACCCTCGAGGTTTAGGAGACGCTGTTCTTCAGGCGAAAGCTTTTGTTGGAAACGAGCCTTTTGTCGTTATGTTGGGAGATGATCTCATGGACATCACTAATGATGATGCCTTGCCATTGACCAAACAATTGATGAACGACTACGATGAAACCCATGCGTCAACCATCGCTGTGATGGAAGTCCCTCACGAAGAGGTTTCTTCTTACGGTGTGATCGCACCTCAAGGAGAAGGTATTAACGGTCTTTATAGCGTTGAGACCTTTGTCGAAAAACCAGCTCCAGAAGATGCACCGAGTGATCTCGCCATCATTGGTCGCTATCTTTTGACTCCAGAGATCTTTGACATTCTTGCAAATCAAGAACCAGGTGCTGGTAATGAAATTCAATTGACGGATGCAATCGACACCCTCAATAAGACCCAACGAGTCTTTGCCCGTGAATTTAAAGGCCAACGCTACGATGTAGGTGACAAGTTTGGTTTTATGAAAACATCGATTGATTATGCTTTGAAGCATCCACAGGTTAAAGATGATCTCAAACAATACATCATTGATCTTGGAAAACAATTAGAAGAATCTGAGAAAACTGCAGACTAATCATTCACAAATCAAAGAATACAAAAAGACTGGCCATATAATGTAAGGGATTTGCTACCTTACAATGGTCAATCTTTTTTTCGTAAAAAAGAGGCTGGATAAAAATCCGGCCTCTTTTGTTTCATTGGACTTGGTCCAATTTACTTTTTATTCTTATTGTTTAAGGATGAACATTGTAAGAATAATTTGTATTTGGGAAAGTTTCAATTTCGCCTGGATTGAAATTAGAACCGAAGCGATTATTGTTGTTTACACTGTTTCCTACTACAGGAGCTTCAACCGGAGATTGAACTTTTTCTTCTGGCTTCACAGGCGTTTCTACTTTCGAAGATACAGCAGGTTGTTTATCCTTGTTAGCAGCATAGCCAAAGCGATTATTTGGATTTCCTTCTGCATTTGCTGGAATGTCTTTATTAGAAGGTGTTGCTACATAATCTGGAGCCGGAATTTTAATTTTGTTCACATCTTCATTGATTTGTGGTTTTTCTGGAACTTTTGGTGTATCTGGTTTCTTAGGTTCTTCAGGATCTTTATAATTATCTGGTTGAGAAGCACGATATGGATCAGATTTACGTCCAGCTGCCTCTAATTGTTTTTCCATTAATTTTTCATAATCTTTGAAGTGTTGGAAAAGACGATCAGACAATTCCAGTGCATCTTTTGTCACCTTATCTTCGGCAGCTTTTGCAGCTTCCGGTTGATCTTTCAACGCATAATATTCAATATCTTTCTTTTCTTGATCAACAATAAATTGTTTTTCAAGAGCTTTCCAGTGATCTTGGACCGATTTTCCAAAGACATCTTGGTTATTGATCGCCATATTGTCAATGTGCCATACTGTCCAATACCATGAATTTGGATCATAAGTTGCTGTTTGAGGTTTGAAAGCTTCGTAAGTATCTTTTAGATTACCATAGAATGGAACATAAGGAGTGTTCCGAGATGGTCCCATACCAAGCCATAACGTACCACCAAATGATTTTGGAAGTTTTGGATTGATTTGGTAGACATGGGCATCAATAACGTTTTCGTTTCCTAAAGCATACTTGTATTGGTCTTTACGAACAGCATCATTGCTACCATTATCCCCTTGTTTCTTGACACCAATTTGATCGTCTGGAACAAAACGACCATTCAAATGTTCAAAACGGTTGCGTTGGAGAGCAAAGGCATCTTCCAAAGTAAATTTCTTGTTTGGATCTGTTGGTGAGCGGAAGAGTTCGTATTCATCATCTTCATAAGTCACTTTTGATTTTGGATCCAAAAGAGTGATTCCTGCGTAAGTACGTGAACGGTCTCCTTCAGCATATTTTTCTGGTCCATAAGATTTAGCGATATGGAAGTTACCATCTTTGTCTGTCTTGTAGTTACCAGATTCTTTGGCTACTTTTTCGACATCTTTCGAAGCGATCACATTTTCCTTGTCATTCAAATCCACATGACCAAGGTAGTAGGTATTTGCAAAGACTGCATATTTGTCTTCTGGGACTTTTACTGCTACATATTGGTGACCAGAAAGAATTTCCATGTACCAAGTTTCTTTCTGGTCCGCAATAACAACTGTATTCCCCTCAGCTGAACCTTTTTCTTCAATGACTTTCGCAAGTAATTCGATTCCTTCGCGAGCAGATTTTGCACGAGGTAAAATTACATCAAGCATGGCAGCTTCTGGAATTCCCTTTTCTGTCAATGGGTCAGTCTTCAAGACTTTTTTGTTTGGAATGGCTGTAACAGTTGAGGTCATAGAAACGCCGGCTTCGTTAAATCCATGTTCACCAAAAGCACCGTTACTACCATCTCCACGAGCAGAGTCATAAGTCGCTGTGTATTTCATTTCACTAGCAGCATGTGGATAGGTAAAACCATTAGATTCGTCTTCCAGTTGATCCCCTTCCTTATAGTTCTTCGCATCAACAACTACAAAGTTTTTGTTGTGCTTTCCACCATTTGGATAGTAAGGGTAGTCTTCTGTCCGACCAAAGAGAGTGGTCCCATCCTTGGTCAATTGGCGACCAATGATAAAACCGCAACAGGCTTGAACAGCTTGAATTGGTAGGAGTAAAAGTGTCATCGCTACCAATGAGAGTTTTAACAACCATTTTTTCATGGCAAATCTCCTTTGTTTTTGCACTACTTTTGACAAAATAGCACTATTTTTGGTTTTTATATCTCCAGTTTACACCTTTCTCAACCCTTTTGCAAGCGCTTTCTATTTTGCATTTTTATACTTTTTTACCCATGATTACCTTCTCTATGGACCTAGCAATAGAAGGCTCATTTAGCCTCTACAAATATATTATAATAAATATATACAATCCTTTGCATTTCAAACAATTTTCTGTTAGTTTACGATTTTGCTACATTTTTTAGGAAAAAAAGAGAGTGGGACAGAAATCGGTAATTCGTTAGAATTCGATTTCGTCGTCCCACCTCCGCACAGTTGAGTAAGGCTGTAAAAGCTGATGAAATCAGCGTAGTAGAGCCCACTCAACCACTGCGTCTTGCTCGACAATCCAAAAACAATTAAGAGGCTAGGACTTTTGTCCTAGCCTCTTCTTAAAATAGATTCAAGATTTTACCTAAGAAATAAAGCAAAAGCAAGAGATAAGAGAGGGCTGCACTCATCTGATAGGTTCGGTTCATAAAACGAGCTTCCCCTCTTACTGGAAAGACATAAGCCAACATGACCCCAGCTACTAAGCCACCGATGTGCCCCGCCATACTGATTCCTGGCATGAAGCTAAAGATCAAATTGACCACAATCAAGCTGGTATAGGACTGACTCAAGTGGCGAATATAGGGACTTTGGACAATAAAGCGCAGCGCACCAATGGTCCCAAACAGTCCAAAGAGGGCTGTAGAAGCTCCTGCTGCAATCACATCTGGCGTAAAAATAGCAACAAAGACATTACCCATCATGCCTGATAAGAGATAAAGAGCTAAGAAAGCCTTCGATCCAAAGAGATCTTCTGCCAAACGTCCTAAGTAATAGAGGGTGATCATATTGAGCACAAAATGTTCTAGGCCGATATGAACAAATGTAGCTGTCACTATTCGCCATAACTGGCTAGGATCGACTTTCACAACCTCTCCAATAATACCACCGCTATAGTAAATAGCAGCACCTGTTTGGTAGTCGCCTCCAAATCGGATAAACATGGAAAGAAAGACTGCCGTTGTGACGAGCAACAAGAGGCTGGTCACAGGATAACGACGATCAAAGAGTAACTTCATAGACTAGCACCTCCTGAACTGCCTGATCAAACGTATCTGGCTGGAAATCCTTCTGCTGGATGGAATAAATCGTACTAACCGTTTTTCCAGTAAAATCTGCTAAATAACGATCATAATAGCCACCACCATAGCCAATTCGGTAGCCTTTTGACTGGAAGACCACGCCTGGTACATGGATCAGATCAATCTCTGACTGTTCCACAAGCTTTCCTTTTTCATTGGGCTCCAGCAAACCAAAGCGTGTCTTTTCCAAAATATTAGGATCGTATTCCACAAATTCCATTCGCCCTTGTGGATAGGTACGGGGAACACAGACGCGTTTTCCAAGTTGAAGAGCTGCTTGGATCAAGCTAGCTGTGGAAACTTCATGGTCAAAAGACAGATAGGTCGCAAGGGTCTTTGCCTCCTGAAAAGCTGGCAGCTCCAAGAGGCGCTGAGTCAGCTCTTCATCTGCTTGAGTTTTCACGGATTCTGGCAACTGTTTCATGGCTGCAATGGTTTCTTTTCGTAGTGTTTTCTTCATTCCCTACTCCTTTTGTCTAGCTTTAATTGTATCATTTTTTAGGAAAGATCCGAACAGTTTTTATACAACAAAATAAAAATCCAACTCCAGACGGAGTTGAATCATTCCTTTATTGGTTAGCTTTCATTTTCAAAAATTTACCAATGTTTTCCACAGCGAAGGGAAGGGCGGCTTCATTTGGGCTCATCTTCGGATGGTGCAAAGCATAAGGGGTATCAATTCCCAGCCAGAACATGACTCCAGGGACCTTGCTCAAGAGAAAACCAAAGTCTTCTCCTGTCATCGCAGGCAGAATATCAATCAGGTTCACGTCTTCCTCAGCTGTGAAAAAGTCCATGAGTTCTTTGGCCAATTCTGGTTCGTTTTCCACAGGCAGGTAGCCCCCTTGCTTGAGTTCCAGATCCAATTTCACATCAAAGGCGGCTGCAACTCCTTCTGCAATGGCTTTGACCCTTTTTTGAGTCAAAAGGTTCATCTCCATGGTCAAGGTCCGAATGGTCCCATGAAGGAAGGCTGTTTCAGCAATTACATTATTAGTTGTTCCTGCATGCATGGAACCAAAGGTCACCACAGCACCTTCAATCGGATCGACATTTCGACTCACGACCGATTGGACTTGGGTAATGAAGTAAGAGGCTGCTACAAGAGCATCATTGGCCTCATGTGGAAAGGCAGCATGCCCTCCCTTACCTGTAAAGGTAATCTTGACTTCACAGGTCCCCGCAAAAAGGGTACCGGTATTGGTCGCAATGTCCCCCACCTTCAAATCAGGACGCACATGCAGACCATAAAATTCATCAGGGAGCCAGTCGCCAAAAGCATTGTCCTTATACATGAGCATTCCACCAGCCTCATTTTCTTCAGCTGGTTGGAAGAGAAAGAGCAGGTTATTTTTTGGTTGCACTTGAACCAGTTGATCCAAAAGTCCAAGTGCTGTCGTCATGTGCATATCATGACCACAAGCATGCATCCGTCCTTCGTGCTTGGAGGCAAAATCAAGGCCCGTTTGTTCCACAATCGGTAAGCCATCGATATCTGTCCGCCAGCCGATAGTTTTTTCAGGAGCAGACCCATGGAGATAAACCAGGATCCCGGTCCGCCAAGTCCGTTGCTCAACAAAGTCCTTGCCCGCTGTGATCTCTGCGATTCGCTCTAAGAGGTAGGCTTGGGTTTCAAATTCTTCCAAGCCAATTTCAGGGATTTGGTGCAAATCCCGTCTGATTTTGATTAAATCCAATGTCATCGTCGTCTTCTTTCTATTAGAATAGAGGCCTTACGGCCTCTATACTTCATATCTTATAAATTACGCAAAGCGTCTTCCAAGGCTGTTTTTTGTTGTGTTTTTTCGTCAATTTCCTTGATGATGCGAGCTGGGACACCAGCTACAACCACATTTTCAGGGACATCTTGAGTAACGATCGCTCCAGCGGCAACGACTGAACCGTTTCCAACTTGAACCCCTTCAATCACAACTGCATTGGCACCGACCAAGACATTGTCACCGATCCGAACAGGCTCAGCAGAAGCTGGCTCAATGACACCCGCAAGAACGGCACCTGCACCGATGTGGCTGTTTTTACCAACTGTTGCACGGCCACCAAGGATAGCCCCCATATCAATCATGGTTCCTGCACCGATTTCAGCACCGATATTGATGACAGCACCCATCATCACGACAGCATTGTCTTCGATGGTCACTTGGTCGCGGATAATAGCACCTGGTTCGATACGCGCATTTAGATAGCGCTTATCAAGCAAGGGAACAGCTGAATTACGGCCATCTTGTTCCACCACATAATCCTTGTTCTCTGTCAAGTTGGCAAGAAGGGGCTCGATATCTTTCCAGTCACCGAACAACACATTGCCAAGTTTCGTAACAGAAGCAGGAACAGCTGTTGCCAATTCCCCTTCAAAGGTTACTTTCACATTTGTTTTCTTCTCTGCATTTCCAATAAAAGCGATAATTTCTTGAGCAGACATTTTTTGTGCAGTCATGAGATTCTCCATTCATTTCAATTAAAGGTATCCATATTATACCACAATCCTAGTGAGATGAACACCTAAGGCGACGTGCTTGTAGCCGAATCCTCCAGGCCTGTCATTTCACTGATGGTGCGATTGCTTCCAAAGTGAATAATGACTGAGTGCGAATCAGAAAGTTTATAGTAAAAGATTAAGAAGGAATCTGAACTCGTCATACTCGACCAAGAAACACTGCTGGGAATTCCTACTGTATTCACAAGCTCTGCATAGCTGGTTCCTATTTTAATATTGGCAAAATCCTCTCTGTTCAAACTGCCATTTTTATTGGCTAATTGCTCACTGTTTAGGTTCTCAAAATCAAGAGAAGATAAACGGTCACCAACAATATTTGAAAGTAAAACTGTTACGGAAGAAGGAGATCCTTCCGACTGATAATCCAATTGTGTCATAAAAGGACTGACACCACCTTCTTGGTAGGTTTCTTCCCCACCACTAGCCTTCCCCAGTACAGCTACCACATCCTGCGGAGACAGATAAGTTGAAGAGGTACGGCCTTGATCCTCCTCACTTAAACCAGGAATCAGGGAAATCGCCTTCTCATAGGTCACTTGAAACTGAAATTCACCTTCCGGTGCAATCAAGGTACTCGTACCACTCTTCAAAGTTTCCTTTCTGGTTCCATAAGACTGGCCAGGACTTCCGTATTCACTAGTAGTAGAAGAAGGAGCTTCCTTACTATGGATACCTCCTGAAGCCAGATAGGCAAATAAGCCCAGCATGGCCAATAATCCAAAAAAGGCTGCTAGCGAAGACCCTTCACTCTTAGAGGAAGGAGAGTAGGTTTTCGTCCTATCCGATTGGGAGTCTAGTACCGTTTGTCTTGGTTCTGAATGCCTGCCTCCCCCTATTGAAGCCAGGTCAGCTTCTGAAATCAAGCGACTCCCACCCTGGTGCTCTACTCTTTCCTCGCCCTTAGGAAACTGCTCTATTGCATCTTGTGTTGGTGGTTGTGATGTTAGCGGTCTGTCAGGCGAGTCTTCAAGCAATACTTCCTTTTGCTCATCTATAGCTTTCTCAGTACCAAGCGCCGGTTGGTTTTTTGGCTCCTCTACTTGCTTCACTGGTTCAGGAAAAACGGAGGACTCTATCACTTCTGTTTCTTTTAGGAGCGTATCTTCCAGCCATTCATCCCTATTTTCAATGCTCTGGTTGGTTGAAGTGGAACTTTTCACTAGACTAGTTTCTTCTTCTAGCTGGCGTTTCGCAAATCGACTCTTGTGTTCATTTCGTAGGTGGGACCAGTCTTTCTTTCCCATTGTTCCCTCCTTATTATTCTATGGCAAATTCATTCGGGCTAACTGTTTTTACTGTGCTGTAGGTGTCGAAGAAGAAGCTGGTGTGCTCGCTTCCACTTTAGGTGTGATATCCTTGATGGTTTGCCGGCTATCAAATTGGATTTGAACCGTTTGGGAATCAGCCAATCGATAAGTAAAGGTCGGTGCTTCACCGTAACCTAAAAATCCGGACACATCTACCTCATCTGGAATCCCCACCGAATTAAGCAAATCTAAATAAGGCATCCCAACTTTGATATTAGTAAAATCGTCCTTCGTTAAACTGCCATTCTTATTTGCAAAACGATCACTTTTTAAGTGTTTCAAACTTAAAAGAGAAATCCTGTAATAGGCACCCATTTTTTCAAGGAGAACCTTCCCATATGCATCATCTGATTGGTAATCTAAGGTCAGCAAAAAAGGACTTGAACTGCTGTCACTATACGATGCCTCTCCTCGGGTTGCTTTACCTAATGCTGCAACGATATCTTTGGGATCCACAGTTCCAAAAGATGTCTTTTTGTCATCCACTGCAAAATCAGGAATGAGAGACATGGCTTTTTCATAGGTTGTCTCAAATTGAACTTCCTTAGCAGATGCGACATAAGAACTATTTTCACTATTTAGATATTCTTTTCTGATACTATTCCGTGAAAAGCTGTCAGCTCCATTGCTTGAGGAAGATGAAGAAAGATCCTTGTTGCCTGTGTTTTGAAGTACGAATACAAAAGCTACTAACAAGGCGAACCACCCAAAAAATCGCAAAAGCGAACCAATCCCCTCTTTTGAGGAAGAAGGGGAAGACTCCATCATATCTGAATGGCTACTAGTATCCTGATGATTGTCCATCCCTAATGAAGCCAGATCGGCTTCTGAAATCAAGCGGCTCCCACCCTGGTGAGAGGAAGCTGCCTTGATGTCTGTCCGTTGATCGTCCAATGATGTCTCCCTTCTTATACTAACACTAATTTCTTGCCTTTTTTCTTGAATTCCATCACCACTTCTGGCTGCCCTGCTACCTGGTAAGTCGCGCGATAGCCCATACCGCCATCTGGCATTTCCCCCCAGACCAAGCGTTGAGGATTTCCTAGTTGCTTAATAAGCTGGGCGAATTCTGTACCTTTTTTCTCTTTTTCAGTAGTGATTTCTTTCTCACTGCTTGCTTTTTCTTTTGCATCCAACAAATTCGTCGCATCCACTGTCGTCAAGCGATACCCCTGGTCTTTTTCCTGTTCAAACCACAAGGTTACACTTTTCTTGCCCTGATCGGTTTGCTTAGCCGCATAAGTCAAGACAAGAACGGTTTTATCCCCTTGAGCTGTCTTTGTGTAGCGAACTTTTTGGGCTTTTCCCCATTCAGTCACAACTGTTTCCAAGCGGGTTCCTGGTTGCTGACTCTGCTTAAGACGAACTTTCAAATTCGCCACAGCTTCGATGGTCCATTTAAACTGCTTGATTTCTTGTTCCTTGCTGACCAAATTCTGATAATCCTTTGGCTGGAAACGAGTCAGTGTTTGGTCCTCCTTGGTATCGGTTCCTTGCTCTTGCACCTGGATGCTTGCAATCGCAAGTAACACTCCTAAAACAAAACACAAAAACGGCAGCAAGAGTTCTTTTCGATTCTTTTTCATCCACTCGATCATCTGCTTCACCCCTTCTTCGTCAACCGATACTGACCAGTCTGGTCGCGTTCAAAAGTCAAAGAGACCAGTCCATCTGTCACCTGATAAGACAGGGCTAAGACTTGCTTGTCCTTTGCAGAGGTCAAACTAAGAGAATTGGGAAGACCTGATTTTTTCAAAATATCTTCTACTGCTGTCCCCTTTTCCTTTTTTCCATCTAGCGTCTGATAGCCTGTAAAATCTGCTAGTTTTAAATTCTTTTTGCTCTGATAGTGAGCCGACTTGGGTGCAAATCCTTGAATCGAGCTCAAATAAAAGGTATCATCCTGCTTTTGAAATTCTATGGTATAAGGATAAATCCCCTGCACAGGAGTCCCATAACCTAGCTGGACTTGCGCTCCAAAACTCGTATCTTCTTGTGTAAAACTCGCTGCTTTTCCAATTTTTTTGACGAATGCAGATAAAGTCACCCAATTTTTTTGTGTCTTTCCTTCTTCCCTTACAAGCTCCAATGATAACAAGTCTTCTAAAGCCGGCTCTTTGGAAGAAGACGCAACAAATTGCTGGCTATCTTCGTGCATGCGAGACAAACTCAACAAGCGATCTTTGGGCAAGGTTTTCACTGGATGAATTATAAACACCAAGCAAACACCAACCATAAAAGCCAGCAAAGCACTTGCAGCTTTTTGGAGGATCCGCTTATGACGTTCTATCCACTGTTTCATTTCTTCCATCCTTCATGCTCTTTCTATTCAAACTCTTTCTATTGTATAGAAAATTAGCGTATTTGTCTCGTCTTATCCCAAAAAAGAGGCGCTTGCCTCTTTCTTGTCTGATCCTTTTAGTAGCTGTCTTTACTGCTCAAGAGAAAATCTCCATTTTCTTGGCGAATAAAGGTCAAATCCACGTAGTCCCCATTTTTCTTTTGGAAGTCCATGACCAATTCTATCTCGTCTGAATCATCAGATGAACTCACCGTCAGATTGACTGCATCACCGTATTTTTCTAAAAGCTCTTTGTAAGAGGTTCCTCCAGCACCGGTCTCACTATTTCCAACTTTGAATCCATCTGCAAAGTTGTCCTCAACCGTAAGATTTTTCCCAAATTGATTAAATTCAAATTTGACAAGCTGGAATTCTTTCCCTTTCTTAGAGTAAGTCGCTTTGACCTCTTTATTATAAGAGTTATCATCCCAAAATAATTTCAATTCTCCACTTTCAAATTGAACGGAGCTAGCTTTCCCATAAGCTTCAATCATTTCCTCAGGAGTCTCCCCAGCATCACTTCCTGTTAAAAACTGAAGTTGCTCGATATCAGACTGTTTCCAGCTAAAATCAACTTCCGCGTCTTCTGCGGTCAATTGATCCAAATCGATATTGGAAGACGAACCAGACTGGTTACCTGACCAAGAAGTCTGCTTTCTAGATGATGACGTGCTAGGGCTAGCATGACCAATCAAATAGCCACTGACTCCACCGATAAGAAGCCCAACTAAAATCCCAAGGGCAAAACGAATCGCCTTCTTGTCCGCAGTATCCATCGGTCTTCCAACAGGAGAAAGAGGAGCTTGTGGAATAGGTGTCTCAGGAACAGGCACTGTTTGCGGACCAATTGGTTCAGCTGCCATATTTTGAGGAGCTTGAGGTGCAGGTTGGAATGGAGGAGTCGGTTGGGGAGCAGCAACTACATCCGGATGTTCTCCAACAGTTGCTTCATCCACCTTTGGAAGCTCCACCGTTTCTGAAATAACTGGCTCGTTTGCCTCTTCTTTCATTGCTTCCGTCTCCGTCACTGAAAGGCCACTAGCTTCTGGAACGACCAAGTCTTCGGCTTCTTCTTTTGGGACAAAGGCTGGCGCAGCCACATCAAATTGAGGCGCACCCTCTACGGGAGTATGTTTCATAAATTGTTCTTGATCTTTCTCGGACATTTCGAATTCTCCTTTTTATTCTTCTCTTCTACTATAACATAAAACCAAGCAAGGACCAACTCCTGTCTGGATGGACTAAAAAAGATCGGAGAGATATCCGACCTTTTAGATGCTTATCTTAAAATTTCTTGCGAAGGGAGACAATAGCAATCCCTGCAAGTGAGAGCAAGCCCAATGTTGCCAAAACGACACCTGTTTCTTGACCTGTTTTTGGCAATAAACGGCCAACTACAGATTTGCTTGAGTCGCTTGAATGTGAGGAAGAACTAGAAGAAGAGCTTGAGCTCGATGAAGAAGTTGAACTTGAGGAGCTTGAAGATGAGCTGCTTGAAGATGAGCTCGATGAGCTACTTGAGCTTGAAGACGAACTACTTGAGCTACTTGAACTAGAAGATGAGCTACTTGAGCTTGAGGATGGGCTTGTTGTACTTGGTGAAGTCGACCCATCTGTACCAGGGCTTTTATAGCCTGCAATGAAATTACGATAAATTGGGTTGGAACTTTCAAGTGAATCCACCATCAAGCGTCCTGATCCATCGTAAGCAAGGGACACTGTTACTTCCCCTTCTCCATTATCCAACTGTTTAAAGCGACCATCATCTTTTGTAGTCTGACGAATGTAGAGTTTAACAGTTCCAGAATTCAGTCCAGAGAGATCCACATCATCAAATTCGATCGTCCCATCTGCTGTATTTTGCCCTTTAGCAACTGTCTCTTCTTCGCCACCTTCAGATTTGTAGATCAATGCAAATTGGTAGGCTCCCGCATCATGCGCACTTTCTTTCTTGCCTTCACGCGCTCCCACTACATCGACACGACCTGTTTTCAATTTCAAAGAAAGCTGATTCGATTCGAAACCTTCATATGTTGGTTTTTGAACAAGGTCTAGCTGACCATTTTTGTACTCATAAACCGCAGCTTTTGTATTCGCAGATACTGGTTGGGCAATTGCCATTCCACCAAGCATAGATGAAAGTAACAAGAATTTAGCCAAGTTCTTTTTCATATTTTCATTCCTTTTTCAATTATTTTCATTCACCTTTCATTTTATAATATGAAACAACAAATGACAACTTTTATGTTCAAATAACTTTTTATATTAAAGGATTTGAGTATAAAATACGTGTCTATAGCTATTGTCTAGCTAGAAACCCTGTATCATCAGTATTTTAGAAATGAGATTAGCAAATGATCGAAAATAATAACTAGTTAGTGTTTTTATAATTGAATCTAAGGGGAAAGTTTATGAAATTACTTTACAAGTAAAAAAAAACGACCTCTTGCGAAGTCGTTCGGGTACAAACGAGAATATATGGATCTTCCTTTTTAAAGACCGATTTCCTTTCTAATCTTCATCTCCTTTTAAAGCCAAACGATAATCCCCATCTGCTTGCTGGATAAATTTTAATTTATATTCATCTTCATCTGATCCAGATGACTTAAAACGGATTTCCATTTCATTCGTAATGGCCTTAGTTTTATAGTCCTGGTCTGCTCTTATCGAAATAGAGGATGGGGTATTGCTACTAAGAACTTCTTTATAAGATATTCCATCCTTCCCTGTTTTGGGATCTCCTACTTTCAATTTATCATAATCATCGGTCGCCATTGGATTGGCATCCGCTGTGTCATAATCTTCTGAGAAATATAGATTGCGTAGATAATAATGACCATCTATTTTCATAAAGGTCAGATTCATCTCGTTAGCGGTCTTATAATCGGTGCTTTCTTCATCTGTATCGTCCCTTTCGAGTTTGCCCCATTCTAACTCAACAGTTGTCCCATTAAATGAACCTTTTAAAGCTTTCCCATACTTCTTTACGACCTCTTCGATAGACATCGCATCCTCTTTGTCATCGTAGGTAGCGAATTTCAAGTCTTCGAGATTTGAAATATCCCAATCAAATGCTGTCTCTTTTGGGTCTATATAGCGAGAAGATATATCGCGTTTTGAGACTGTACTATCTGCAGTGGTATGTAAACGGGGATAAGCTTTCTTGGTTATGGCATTCACACCAAAAGAATGGCCAATAATAAGACCAATCACTAATCCTAAAACAATTGACCCAATCACACATCCAATGAACAAGCCCTTTCCGCTTTTTTGAGGGCCAGGATTTACTGGTACACCAAAGGGTCCCTGTGGTTGATTTATACTCATCTCTCTTCTATCCTCCTCTTAATTTAGTTCCGCACCAATATAGCGAAATTCTCCATCAGGCTGTGCTAAAAATTTCAAAACTTTAAAATCCCCATCAACCTCACAGAGTACTGTAGCCACTACACGTGTAGACTTAAATGTTTCCCCATTGGCAGTTAGTTTGCGCTCTGTCCCAATTTCGACGGTTTTTCGATGTTTTTTCAAAAACTCAGATAAGCTTGTCCCACCTTGCCCTGTCTGCTTGTTTCCTTTTTTCAGACTTCGAAATTCCTTTTCAGTCAAGGCGCGATTGCTCGAGGCATCATCGCTATCATCATCATCCTCTGGATTTTTATGCTCATACAATTCATCTAATTCCGTCACGGACACACTTTTTAAATAATAATTGCCATCGACTTCGTCAAATCTCATTCTCAAATTCTGATGTTCAGTAGCCTTTGAGTCATTCCAAGTAAGCTCCATTGCATTCTTTTTATATTCAACACTGGATGCTAACCCATAGACTTCTACAATCTGATCTGCTGTCAAACCATAACCTTCCCGATTGGTGTAACTCAACAAGCCAAGATCCTTGAAAGTCCATGTGAAAATGACCTTTTCTTTATCCGTTACAAAACCTGCTTTTGTTTCATTTGCTTCGATCTTTGCACGTTCTAAACGTTTAAATCGTTGCGACTCCTTACTTGTTTGAGAGGTTTGTCCCCAAATATATCCGCTCACACCACCGAAAAGCCCACTAATCACAAGCGCTAAAAGTGAAAATAGTACTAATTTTTTCCACTTGTGCTTTGGCTTAGTTGGATAGGACCACTGAGGCGGAAGCATTTGTGGATTTGTTTCTTCAAATGGATAAGCAGGGCCCTGCATTTGAACTCCTCTCACCTGTCCTTCTCCTTGTGGTGTCTCTTGCATCTGTGGCTCTTCCGGCACTGAAAAAGGCTGTTTATCTTCTCTTGTCATACTCTCTCCTTTTTGATTCTCTTTGTCTCATTTGACGATCACAGTAAGTGAAAATCATTTGATAAACAAAGTATAAAATGCTCCTTCTACTATATCATAAATCACCTGAAGGCGCCAATTCATCACTAAATGGGGAAATAGACACAAAAAAACGACCTCTTGAGAGATCGTTTTATCCAGATGTTGCTACATTTTCAAGTCGGTATTCCCCTTGCTGATTCTTTTTAAATGATAAGGTTATTTTTCTTTGATCTGTTGTAAAGTATAGAATATATATATAACTATTTTCCCCTTCATACAGGTTGTTACTGTAACTATTCTTAGGAATTCCAAACTGACTTATAGCCTCCATTAACCCAATCCCTTCCTGGCCACTTTTAGGTAAATAAGAACGATATTCTTCTAAAGTTTTATTCGCCATGCCCGCTTGAGCTTTAGTCACTTCAAGATAGACACGCTCAACACGACTTTTTCCTTCAAACTCATTAATAACAATTTTGAAAAAACCCTGTTGGTCAGAAAGCTTATAATAAAAGGTTACTCGTTCTTTCCCCGAGGAATTATAATCAAGTAAACCTGCAAACGCCTTTCCATATTTCTCAATTACTTCTGAAGATGTTATCGTTGGCTTCTTTGTAGCATCCATTAACTCAAAAACTTCATCAACTGAAAAAGCTCTTACTTGAGATGGATCAACCCACTCAGAATTTTCTTTTTTTAATATATATCCAATTTTTTTATTCTCACTTTTGCTTGCTTGAGTATTTGAAGGGCTGGTAGAAGATTTCTTATTTTGATATCTTTCCGAAGATCTTATGATCTTATTTACGGGTTTATGAACGACTGTTTTTTTATAATACCAGACTCCTATCAGAAAAAATACGAATACAACGATCACTGAAAAGAGTACTCGGATTATGTTACGTGAAATCCGAAATCCTATTTGTTTCTTTTGATCTTCAAAAATCGCTCCTTGAGGTCCTTCATCCGAAAATGCACTCGGAAAAGAGTACAGATTCCCATGATTCTTAGACCATTCACGTTGTACTTTTCTTCCTCTTGACATGTCGTACTCCTTAACTTTATTATCTTACCCTACTATAGCATTAAAAACTGTATCACAGTAAATATATCTTCCCCATTCTAGTCACCCAGTATTTCTTGAAATGGATGTTCTATTTACTTTCCTCTTTTGTCGCCAAACAGTAATCTCCGTTTTCTTGTTTATAGAATGTTAGCCTATATATTTTTTTATATGATATTTTTTTAAATTCAATTACCATTTTCGTTTTATTTTCATGAGTAATTTTATCTTGGTCTGCCGACATCATGATAGACCCTGAATGATTATTTTTTAGTACTTCTGAATATGAAACACCATCTTTCCCAGTTTCTGGATTCCCTACTCCTTTTGTTTCTCTTTGCCTCATTTGACGATCACAGTGAGTGAAAATCATTTGATGAACAAAGTATAAAAATGCTCCTTCTACTATATCATAAATCACCTGATAGCGCCAATTCATCACTAAATGGGGAAATAGACACAAAAAAACGACCTCTTACGAGATCGTTTTGTCTATTGATTAAAGACGAGCGTTGAGTTCTGCTCCAAGTTCTTCAAATCCTGGTTTACCAAGAAGGGCAAACATATTTTTCTTGTAGGCTTCAACACCTGGTTGGTCAAATGGGTTGATCGCGTTCAAGTAACCTGAAAGGGCGATGGCCAATTCAAAGAAGTAGATGGCATAACCAAGAGTGAAGGCATCTTGCTCAGGAAGAGTTACGTACATGTTTGGCACGTCACCGTCTGTGTGGGCAAGAAGAACACCGTCAGTTGCTTTTTTGTTTACAAAGTCAACGTCTTTTCCTTGGAGGTAACCAAGTCCATCAAGGTCTTCTTCCAATGTAGGGATGATCACGTTCTTACGTGGTTTATCCACACGGACAACTGTTTCAAACATGATACGAGTTCCTTCTTGGATAAATTGACCTAATGAGTGCAAGTCTGTTGAGAAGTTTGCTGAAGTTGGGTAAATACCTTTTTGGTCTTTTCCTTCTGACTCACCAGCCAATTGTTTCCACCATTCTGAGAAGTATTGAAGAGATGGTTCGTAGTTAACCAAGATTTCAGTTGCATATCCTTTACGGTAAAGGATGTTACGAACAGCTGCGTATTGGTAAGCTTCGTTTTCAGAAAGTTTATCTGAAGTGTAGTCTTTACGAGCTGCGTTAGCACCTTCCATAAGGGCTTTGATATCTGCACCTGATGCAGCGATTGGAAGCAATCCAACTGCTGTCAATACTGAGAAGCGTCCACCGATATCATCTGGAACCACAAATGTTTCCCAACCGTTCGCATCTGCTTCAACCTTAACAGCACCTTTTTGGCGGTCAGTTGTTGCATAGATCCGTTTGTTAGCTTCTTCTTGACCGTATTTCTTAACCAAAAGTTCTTTGAAGACACGGAAAGCGATAGCTGGTTCAGTTGTTGTACCTGATTTAGAAATCACGTTTACTGAGAAGTCTTTGTCTGCTACGTACTCTACCAAGTCAGCAAGGTAAGAAGATGAGATTGAGTTTCCAGCATAAAGGATTTGTGGAGCTTTGCGTTCTTCTTTTGTTTGCAAGTTTGCAAAGTGGTGGTTCAAGAAGTCAATGGCTGCTTTCGCACCAAGGTATGATCCACCGATACCGATCACGACCAAAACATCGCTGTCTGCTTTGATTTGTTCAGCAGCTTTCAAGATGCGGTCAAATTCCTCACGGTCATAATTTTCAGGAAGGTCCAACCAACCTAGGAAGTCACTACCAGCACCTGTTCCTTTACGGATCAATTCATCAGCTGCAGTCACTTGTGGTTGCATATATTCCACTTCATGTGGGGCAACAAATTTACCCAAAACTTTTGAGTAGTCAAATTTAATATGAGACATGTTATTCCTCCAAATTTTGTTCTTCTCTATGATATCGCTTTACACGGATTTAATCAAGGAAAACCATCCTATAAAACGTTTTCATTTGCTAATTTTTTTATTTTCACAAATCAAGCAACGACGCAATAGCAATCGTTTGCATATTTGTACTATTTTTGACTAGAAAATCAAAAAAAAGAGGCTTCTTCCGAAGCTCTATTTTCACGCTATTATTCTTTGAATCCGCTAATGAATTTCAAGATGACTCTAGTGAGTGATAGCCCTCACGTCGCTTCACTCCTCAGGATCAATATCTCTAAGTTCAGTTGCGACTTCCAGGCTTGACTTATTTACGCTATAGCCCTCACGTCGCTTCGCTCCTCAGGGTCAATATCTCTAAACTCATCTGCGACTTTCAGTCTTGATTCGTTAAGAGCTTTTATCGGTTTACAGCTTTTTCCCTAACGGGAAAAACTGCATCCATTGCTCTAGGATTCATCTGCGTCCGTTGGACTTGATTCATCAAGAGCAATAGAAAAGAGCACACAGTTCACTTCGCTTAGGGCTGCTGGATTCCTCCCCTGACCCGCTTCACGCAGAACTGTTGCTCCGATAGGTATTATATCATAATTTGTGGATTTTGCAAAGGTCCGGTTTTTATTCTTGTGTTTCGGCCTTGGCTGCGAGTTTGGCTTGTTTTTTTCGTTCTCGACCTTGGCGGAAGAAAGTCTGCATGATGGCTGCACATTCTGCTTCCAAGATTCCTGTTTCTACTTCGACTCGGTGATTGAGGCGTTCATCTGCCAAAATGTCGTAGAGACTACCTGCTCCACCGAACTTCTGATTGGTCGCCCCGTAAATCACCTGGGGAATCCGAGCTAGACCAATGGCACCACTACACATGACACAGGGCTCAATCGTGACAAAAAGCGTCGTATCCAGCAGGCGCCAGCTATTTTCACGCTGATTGGCCTCCTCGATCGCCATGATTTCCGCATGCATGACCGCCCGCTGCAGCTCCTCACGCGCATTATGTCCACGCCCGATAATCTGACCATCCTTGACCAAGACACAGCCAATCGGTATTTCATCATTGGCGAGGGCAATCTCCGCCTCCTTCAGGGCTTCCCTCATAAACATCGCTTTTTCCTCTATCGTGTAGTCCATCTCTTCCTTCTTCCTTTTAGTTTCTTTGTTCATTATACCATAGGCAGCTTACGACTCACAAAAAAAGCCGCCGATTGGGCGACTCTTATGGGAGATTATTATGAAAAAGTTTAGGAGGTTTAAACAAAGTTAGGAGGTCTTTGTTTATGCTTCTAGTATAGCTGGCCTATCTTAAATAAAGCTTAAGTTCTCTGAGTATTGATGATTTTGGAAATATCACCACTTAGAATCTCAAAAATATCTGACAAATTGCTGGCTTACTACTATCCGCTTTGTCGCAGAACCAACTATTGTGGCATCGCTCATCCTTTACGTAACTCAAGGATTTGGTCATAGCGCTCTTCTTCATCAATATGATGGGCTATTTCTAGTACCGTGATCGGCAAAGAAAAGATTAGGTCTCTAACCAGACGACTATTTTTTTCGTCCAAAGCTGATGTCACTTCGTCCGCTAATAAAATATCCTTCTCGCGTAAGAGAAAACGAGCCAACTCTAATCTGACACGCTGACCTCCTGAAATGTTTTCACCATTATTATGAATTTCTACATTCAAAATATCCTGAAATTCATCTATTAAGCCAACTCGGTCCAATACCTCCAATAATTCATGGTCCTGAAAAGGCTGACCAAAAGTTAGATTATAGCGGATAGTATCGTTAAACAGGAAGGGATGCTGGCTAATTAAACCGATATTCCCTTGGAAATGACTCGTTATTTGATTTCCATCATACTGAACGAAAATGTCACCCTCATCACATACTTCTTCTCCTAAAATCAAGCGAAAAAGAGTCGTCTTTCCAGACCCGCTCGGTCCTTTGATTAAGACCTTCTGACCTACTGAAATCGTCGCCGTCAAATCAGAAAAAAGCTGACGTTCAGCAAAACTTTTTGAAATATGATTTAAGCGCAACGATTCGAGATTTTCAACAAATTGATCCTTTGTCTCTTCGAAATCAGGTTCTTCCTCGATAATCTTAAACAGGCGGTTCGCAGTCGGCAAGGCACCTTGGAGATTGGCTGCACTGTACATCAGAGTTTGGATCGGTTCTACCAGCATCCCCGCAGCAACATACATAGAGATGAGGCTTGTAATAGAAATAGAATTTCCCTGTAAACTCAAATAAAAGCCTAAAGCAAGAGGAACAACCTGACTAAAAAAGACCATAAATCCATTAAAGAAAAAAATAATATTATGTGTGAAACAAAATCTTTGGATGGCTTTTTGATATTCTCCGTTTAAATCATTCACGCGCTCTTCATTCAGCCTCATGGCCTGATTAATCCGTAAGGTTTGGCTGCCTTGCATACTATCCGAGACAAGCCCATGTAATTTCGTTCTAAGCTTGGACCAGCTGTCTCCCGAATCTTGTAAACGACGATTCATGATGAACTGAGGAATAGGTCTCATAATCGTAAAAATGACAAAAATAAGTCCTAAGAGAAAATTTTGTGAAACAATATAAATGGCTGTAACAAGGGCGACAAATCCCCAACTCACCATAACATTTATATTTTCCAAATAATTATCGCCCACATATTCCATATCTTGAGTTAGCAGACTAACTTTTTCATCATTGGAAAATTTAGGATTCAATATGACTTTCTTAAATAAAAGGGCACGGACACTTTTGTTGATTTCTCTTCGGAATATATTGTGCGAATAGTTTGAAAACAGCATCAGACTATAAATAACAAGATAGACAGACAAACCAAATAAAACAAAATTGAGAATTTTTCCATAAGAAAGGCCGTCTTGATCTAACTTCAAGGCCTTCGTTAAAATCAGAGGTTGCGCCAACACCAAACCACTATTCACAATACGCCCTAAAAAAATAGGAAAAAGATACTTCTTATCAATGTACTTATAAATATTTCTCATAATTATCATCCATCAAAATAGAGGGCTAGCACAACCCTCTTCTCTAAAGCGAATCACACAAATAAAATCAAATTTACTTTCTTGCATTGCTTTCAAATTATCGAATATACGATTATACGACAACCCACCGTTTTGCAATACTCTCTGATTATTATGACTTTCTTCATCTCCATCCAAAGTTATCTGGTAACTAGTCACTTTAAATTTTTCATTCAAATATCGAAACTTATTCTTAGTCAATAAATAACCATTCGTAGTGATTGCACTTTGATAATGAATCTGATATTTCTCACATAAATCTATAAAAACAGGAGACAACCGCTTGATAGTTTTATATCCCAACAGTGGTTCTCCTCCAAACCAGCCTACTGACAAATACTTATACTTCCCGGACTGAAGTTTTTCTTTCAAAAATTGGACAATGGCATCTTCTGTCTCTGTTGACATAGCAATATTTTCAAATTTTTCATAACAATACTTACACCGAAAATTACAATCTCCATGTGTCAAAATTGTTAGTTCCAATAATTCAGCATCTGTATCGCTTATTTTAGATAGATACTTTTCGACCTCATACTCACCCTCACTTAAATATTTATTTTTATCAAGATAAGCATGAAACTCTTTCCTAATCACATCATTGCTGTCGACTACTCTATTCAATTCATTCGTAAGAAAAAATGAATGATTGGTTTTAGTATTAAAATACAACGTACCATCATCAGTACTATATTTTAATATATATCGTGACAAATTCATATTATCACCTCTTAATCTGTGTGACTTAACCTACAGTAAGTATACACCGATAGAAATATTAAATAAAGCAATATTCAGCAGATTAGAAAAGTTCAAACTTTTAATATTTTGGAAAAGGTTATCCTATAAAAGCTGCAATTTCGCCAACTTCTTGAGCAATATAGGTGGCGCCGGCTTCTTCCAATTCTTCCCTGCTTCCAAAGCCATAAAGGACACCGATAGAATCAAGCTTTTGCGCTTGAGCGCCAAGCACATCGTGCTCCCTGTCTCCAATCATGATGGTATGCGCCAAATCTGTAATCCCATTTTGCTCCAAGGCATACTGGATAACATCGCTTTTTTTACTACGTTTTCTATCCATGGTCGCACCAGCGACAAAGTCAAAATAATCATACAAACCAAAGTGTTTGAGAATTTGAATGGAAAATTCTTCAGGCTTTGACGTAGCTACAATCAACTGTTTGCCAGCCTGCTTGAGAGAAGCCAGCAAGTCAGGAACGCCTAGATAGACCTCATTTTCATAAAGGCCTTTTTCGGAAAAATACTCATGATAGTAGTCAATGGCCTTTAAACATTCTTCCTTAGAAAATCCATAAAAGCGCTCAAAAGACTCCTGCAAGGGCGGACCGATGAAAACTCTCAATGCTTTCTTGTCTGGCACTTGAATCCCATATTTTCCTAAGGCATAGGCCACCGAGTTGGTAATCCCTAGTTCTGAATTGGTCAAGGTGCCGTCTAGGTCAAATAAAATCGTTTGATACATTTTTTCCTCTTTCTGCTTTCAAAAAGAGGCTGGGACAAAAGTCCTAGCCTCTCAATTGTTTTTGGATTGTCGAGCAAGACGCAGTGGTTGAGTGGGCTCTACTACGCTGATTTTATCAGCTTTTACAGCCCTACTCAACTGTGCGGAGGTGGAACGACGAAATCGAGTTCTAACGAATGACCGATTTCTGTCCCACTCTCTTTTTTTAATTATTTACTTGACCAGACACTTTCCAAAATGTTGGTTTGGTCACGATCTGGTCCGACTGAGAAGGTTGAAATGCGTACACCAACCAATTCGCCGATCCGGCGGACATAGTTGCGGGCATTTTCTGGAAGCTCATCCAAGTGGCGAACACCTGTAATGTCTTCTGACCAACCTGGCAATTCTTCATAGATTGGTTTGCAACGTTTGAGTTGCTCCAAGCTTGCTGGATAGTGATCAATGCGTTCTCCATCCAAGTCGTAAGCCACACAGATTTTCACCGTATCCAAGCCTGACAGAACATCGATCGAGTTCAAGCTAAGGTTGGTAATTCCTGAGACACGACGGCTATGGCGCATGACAACTGAGTCAAACCAACCAACACGACGAGGACGACCGGTTGTTGTCCCATACTCATGGCCGACTTCACGGATCCGATCACCCACTTCATCGAAGAGTTCCGTAGGGAATGGGCCATCACCAACACGGCTAGTGTAGGCTTTACATACACCGACAACCTTGTCGATCTTGCTTGGGCCGACACCTGATCCGATGGTCACCCCACCTGCGACTGGGTTTGAAGAGGTTACAAATGGATAGGTTCCTTGGTCGATATCCAACATAACCCCTTGGGCTCCTTCAAAGAGCACGCGCTTGCCGTTATCCAAAGCATCGTTCAAGATAACAGAAGTATCGGTTACATATTGCTTGATTTGTTGACCATATTCATAGTATTCTTCGAAGATATCGTCAAATGACAGAGCCTCTGCATCATAGAGTTTGGTAAATTGACGGTTCTTTTCTTCCAAGTTGATACGAAGACGTTCCGCAAAGACGTCGCGGTCCAAAAGGTCCGCGATCCGGATTCCCACACGCGCAGCCTTGTCCATGTAGGCTGGTCCAATCCCTTTGATGGTCGTTCCGATTTTGTTGTCGCCTTTAGACTCTTCTTGGAGACGGTCCAATTCGATATGGTAAGGAAGGATGACATGGGCACGGTCTGAAATGCGCAAACTATCCGTTGTCACACCTTCTTCATGAAGATAAGCCAACTCTTTGACCAATGATTTAGGGTTGACCACCACGCCGTTTCCGATGACAGAGATCTTTTCAGGGAAGAAGATACCAGAAGGAATCAAGTGCAACTTGAACTTTTTGCCGTCGATTACGATGGTGTGCCCGGCATTGTCCCCACCTTGGTAGCGAGCAATGACTTCTGCATTGGCTGATAGGAAGTCTGTAATCTTCCCTTTTCCTTCATCACCCCATTGGGTTCCTACTACAACAACTGATGTCATAATTCTTTTTCATATACCATAGATAGGATGCTATCTATGCCTTTCTTCAAACTAGGGGCAGGAGTCTCACCTGCAAGTTTGTCTTACACTCTATTATAAGCAATTTTTGATGTTTTTTCAAGATCCACTCAGCTATCGTTTATTTTTCTCCTTCCTTTTTAAACCAACTTCTCTATGAAACTCGTCTTTTACTTGGAAATTGCTTCTTTCTAGAAATAACGTTCGGAATTTTCTTTTCTTCTTGCCCTTCTTCTGAAACGACTGATTTTCGGAATTCTCCTTGTCCCCACTTTGCTTGATTTGTGCTAAAATAGTAGGTATGGACAAAATTATTAAAACTATCTCAGAAAGTGGCGCTTTTCGTGCCTATGTACTAGACAGTACAGAAACCGTACGAACAGCCCAAGAAAAACATCATACACAAGCTAGCTCCACGGTCGCACTTGGCCGTACCCTCATTGCCAGTCAAATCTTGGCGGCAAACGAGAAAGGAGATACTAAAATTACGGTCAAAGTCCTTGGGACTAGCTCACTCGGAGCCATCATCACCGTGGCAGATACCAAGGGAAATGTTAAAGGCTACGTGCAAAATCCTGGAGTGGATATCAAGAAAACGGCAACTGGCGAAGTCCTGGTGGGACCATTTGTCGGAAACGGAGAATTCCTTGTTATCACAGATTATGGTACGGGAAATCCTTATCACTCTATGACCCCTCTTGTGACAGGTGAAATCGGAGAAGACCTGGCCTTTTATCTGACGGAAAGCCAACAAACGCCATCTGCAGTTGGACTCAATGTCCTGTTGGATGACGAAGACAAGGTCAAGGTGGCTGGTGGTTTCTTGCTCCAAGTCTTGCCAAATGCCAAGGAAGAAGAAATCGCCCGCTTTGAAAAACGGATCCAAGAAATGCCTGCCATCTCCACACTTTTGGAGTCTGAAGACCATATTGAAGCTCTTCTAAAGGCTATCTATGGGGATGAACCCTTTAAACGTCTCTCTGAAGAAGAGATCCGTTTCCAATGCGACTGTAGCCGTGAGCGTTTCTTGAACGCTTTAGCAAGTCTGCCAGCTAGTGATCTAAAAGAGATGAAAGACGAAGATCACGGTGCAGAGATTACCTGCCAATTTTGCCAAACCCACTACCACTTTGACGAAAATGACTTGGAGGAACTCATTCGTGACAAATCTTAATACGCCATTTATGATCGGGGATGTCGAAATCCCTAACCGTACCGTCCTAGCCCCAATGGCTGGAGTAACCAACTCAGCTTTCCGGACCATTGCCAAAGAACTGGGAGCAGGACTCGTTGTGATGGAAATGGTCTCTGACAAGGGAATCCAGTACAACAATGAAAAGACGCTTCACATGCTCCATATCGATGAAGGAGAAAATCCTGTATCGATCCAACTCTTTGGAAGTGACGAAGATAGCCTCGCACGCGCAGCTGAATTTATCCAAGAAAATACCAAGACCGATATCGTCGATATCAACATGGGTTGCCCGGTGAATAAAATCGTCAAGAACGAGGCTGGTGCCATGTGGCTCAAGGACCCAGACAAGATTTACTCCATCATCAATAAAGTTCAATCCGTCCTTGATATCCCACTCACTGTTAAAATGCGGACGGGTTGGTCGGACCCTTCCCTAGCAGTTGAAAATGCCCTCGCTGCTGAAGCTGCGGGTGTCTCTGCCCTTGCCATGCACGGACGGACCCGAGAACAAATGTATACAGGTCACGCTGACCTTGAAACCCTTCACAAGGTTGCCCAAGCTCTGACCAAAATTCCATTTATCGCAAACGGAGATATCCGTACGGTTCAAGATGCCAAACAACGGATCGAAGAAGTCGGTGCTGATGCGGTCATGATTGGTCGCGCTGCTATGGGCAATCCTTATCTCTTCAACCAAATCAATCACTACTTTGAAACAGGAGAAATCCTGCCTGATTTGACTTTTGAAGACAAGATGAAGATTGCTTACGAACACTTGAAACGCTTGATCGGTCTCAAAGGTGAGCACATTGCCGTTCGTGAATTCCGTGGTCTCGCCCCTCACTACCTCCGTGGTACCTCAGGTGCAGCCAAACTACGCGGCGCCATCTCCCAAGCCAGCACTCTGGCTGAGATTGAAGAACTCTTACAATTAAAAGCATAGAAATACAAAAAGCAGAGAGTGGGACAGAAATCGGTAATTCGTTAGAATTCGATTTCGTCGTCCCACCTCCGCACAGTTGAGTAGGGCTG
>NZ_JACLQU010000015.1 GCF_016648855.1 Streptococcus parasanguinis | reverse complement strand
CAGTATACTCCTTTCTAGGAAGATTTCTTTTTATCCCTATCTTTATTATAGGCCTACAGCAATTTAGATTCAATTTTATATATGTGAAAGTAGTTTCAGAATTCGAACTTTAATTTTTTTATTATACATTGATTATCATTGAAAAAATGTATAAACCAATTTCTTAGATTTGATAATAAGATGAACTATAAAATATACAAAATACCACTCCAGAATAATGTACAAAACAAAAATAAAGTACACTTTTTAACGAATGTACTTTATGCTTCTAATTTAGTTGTATCAATGGTTTAGCTTTAGTTTAGTCAATTGTACATAAACTTTTAGTTTTTAACTACAATAAAATCAGCAAACCTCATGGATCTACTGATTATTTTCTTCTCTAACTTATTTTTCTACATACTGAAATGGAATCTTGCTATCACAGAGCCAATTATAGACTCGATCATTGACTTGAACGTTCATAGCTTCATGCGCATATTCTGGCATAATTAAATGCTCTTTTGGACATTCTAAGCGATTATAAATAGCAAACTGCGTTTCAGGATAACAGACATCATCGTCTAGTCCTGTAATCATGTGAACTTGTCCTTTGATCCGATGAGCAAAATTTTTCACATCAATATAGGCCAAAGTCTGCATCAAACGATCTTCTGTTTCATGGAATGGATCATGGAACTTGAAATAACGGAAAAGCTCGTCATAGGCCTCACTGGTATTTCCAATTTCTAATACTCGTCTGAAATCTGATAAGAATGGATAAATGGTTACCGTTCGTTGTATACGAGAATTCAATCCAGCAGCAACCAGAGCAAGGGCACCGCCTTGAGAGGCTCCGTAGCTGGCAAGTTTGCTGTCGTCTACTTGAGGGAGGCTGGCTACAATTTCAATTAACTGGTAAAGATCTAAATAGACATCCTTATAAAAGAGCTCATCCGGACCTTCCACGGCTCCGCGGATAATCTGTCCTTTTACCGTATTCCCAAGTGGTGAACGGTCACCGTCTGTTGAATAGCCTGACTGACCTCTTACATCCATAGTCACAACACCATAGCCGGCTACTGTATAAGTCAGCATGTCAGACCAATCCCAACAACGGCCCATATAGCCATGAAAATGGAAAATAACTGGAACCTTTTGATCCGTTTTTGGGAAAACAACCCGCGCATAAACGGATCCATCTCGTGTTCCTTTAAAGGTTAATTCATAACAAGCAACATTTGGAATGCTGAAATCTCGTTCTTCGAGCTTGTATTCAGGCAGTTCAGTCATCTTTGCTAGGGCTTGATTCCAAAAGCTATCAAAATCTTCAGGAACGTCATCCCGTCCCTTGTAATTTTTCATTGTCTCTAATAATTTGGGATCTTTCATAAAATCCTCCTTAAGCATGTGTAATCGCTACCAAAAATGTACCATATTTACCTAAGGATTGCAAGAGACAAATAAAAATTACATAACCGAAATTATGTAATTTAATTATAGATTCAAAAACAGACTTAATTGTTTTACTAGATCTGGATTAGTGGGTAAAGCTGAATGATGAGCCTTGCGTCCTTTTAAATTTACTTCTGTATAGGCTTGTTTCTCAAAAATAGATTGTGCTGCTTGTGCACTAGAAAGAGGGACGATTCCGTCTGATTTCCCAGCAAAATTACCGACAAAATTAAGGACCTCTACTTCTTTTCCTAAGCGATGCCTCCATGTTTGAAAATCATCATACATCTCTTGATTGAATTGGTATGGACTTCCAATAATAACCAGCTTGCTTACGGTTAGTTTTTTCTTTTCTAAAAAGCCACTTTCCAATAAACCAGTCAAAACTAGACCACCATTGGAGTGCCCTACTGCCTTAAACTCTGTAAAATGATAGTGATCCAAAAGGTAGGTAAGAGCGATCTTAAGGGATTCGATTTGCTGCTTGATATTGCTGTAACCATCTCGATTATTTTCAAAGCCAATCACAATCATCGGATTCGGCTCTTTTGTATTTAGTCTTCCCTCCATCTCTATAGACTCATCTTTATTGACTTTTATTTTTAAGAGACTCTGCTTTTTTCTAGAATAGCGATGGAGCATGCGGATGGTTCCATTGAAACGCTGAATACTGGCTGAACTACCAGGTACAAAGATGATCGGTCTGATCGGTGGTTTCTTCGACCCTTTTGGGAATTCAAAGGGCTTGCTGTGCGAAGAAAAGAGTCTTCCAAAGAAACGAATGAGTTGTTGAAATAGTTTTTTTAACATGTTTCCTCTAGTAGTAGTTTCTAAAAGAACCCAGAACAGTGTGTTCCAGGCCCTTATTAGAAAGAATTATTTCCGTTTTTTCTTATTTTTGCGCATTTGTTTGGCCATCTTGTTCATCGCCCGTTTCATCATGAATTCGCCGGCTTTTCCTTTGAGACCACCACCGAACATTTGGCTCATATCAGGCATTCCAGCGCCTCCGCCAAGAGCTGATAAGTCAGGCATCCCGCCTTGTCCCATCATGCCTTCGAGGGCAGACATATCAGGCATGCCACCAGGCATATTCTTCGGCATATTATTTGGATTAAGCCCCATTTGTTTCATCATCTTGTTCATATCACCAGAGAGGACACCTTGCATCATCTGTTTAGCTTGGTTAAAGTCCTTGATGAATTTGTTCACTTCGACAAAGCTGTTTCCTGAACCAGCAGCAATCCGACGACGACGGCTAGGGTTCAAGAGATCTGGATTCTCCCGTTCAGCTGGTGTCATGGATGATACGATCGCGCGTTTGCGAGCAATTTCTCGTTCATCAACCTTGAGGTTTTTCATGGCTGGATTGTTGGCCATCCCTGGAAGCATCTTGAGCAGGTCTTCCATTGGACCCATGTTTTGAACTTGATCTAACTGGTCGATAAAGTCGTTGAAATCAAAGGTGTTTTCCCGCATCTTTTCAGCGAGTTCAAGGGAGCGTTTCTCATCGTATTCTTGAGAAGCTTTCTCGATCAGCGTCAGCATATCCCCCATACCGAGGATCCGACCAGACATGCGGTCTGGGTGGAAGGTTTCGATATCGGTTATTTTTTCACCAGTACCAGTGAATTTGATTGGCTTCCCAGTAATCTGACGGACAGAAAGGGCTGCACCACCACGGGTATCCCCATCAATCTTGGTCAAGATGACCCCGGTCACTTCGAGTTGTTCGTTAAACTCACGCGCCACATTGGCCGCTTCTTGACCGATCATGGCATCCACAACCAAGAGGATTTCATTTGGCTCAGCAAGGGCTTTGACGTCGCGCAACTCACCCATGAGTTTTTCATCGATTTGCAGACGACCGGCCGTATCGATCAAGACATAGTCATTGTGGTTAGCTCTTGCCTGCTCCAAACCTTGACGTACGATCTCAACTGCAGGGACTTCTGTACCGAGTGAGAAGACAGGGACATTGATCTGTTGACCAAGAGTCTTCAACTGGTCGATGGCAGCTGGACGATAGATATCGGCCGCAATCATCAAAGGACGTGCATTTTCTTCCTTGACTAATTTGTTAGCCAATTTCCCAGCAAAGGTTGTTTTACCAGCCCCTTGAAGACCGACCATCATGATAATGGTTGGGATCTTAGGCGACTTGATAATGTCTGCTGTCTCAGAACCCAAAATGGCTGTCAATTCTTCATCGACAATCTTCACGATTTGTTGGGCAGGATTAAGGGTTTCAATGACTTCATGCCCTACAGCCCGCTCGCGGACACGTTTGATAAAGTCTTTTACAACAGGAAGGGCAACGTCGGCCTCTAAGAGGGCTAGACGAATTTCTTTGGTTGCCTCTTGGACATCCGCTTCAGATATTTTCCCTTTCTTACGAAGATTTTTAAAGACGTTCTGTAAACGTTCGGTTAAACTTTCAAATGCCATTATTTTCTCCTATTTTTTCAATTCAGTGGAAATCGTCCGAAATGTTGCAAACATTCTAGTTCTTCGGGTGTGACTTCTTTCATGATTTCATTTGGATATCCCCAACAGCTAAAACCTATTTGCATAGCTTTGGAGATATCATTGGGCGAGATAATTTGTAGTCGAGTAGGAAATACTCCCTCTGCGACTAATAGTTTGCAAGGTATTCCTTGATAAATGACGAGACTGCCCATAATCACTCCCGATTGTCAATGCTTGATAAAATTTCAACCTGCTCTTGTAGAAAAGTATCTTCCGGATAGCGTTCTAAAATCTGATCAAAAATCTGACTACGAACAATGTAATCGGAATACATATGGAGTTTCATTTCGTAGTCCTCCAAAATCTTTTCTGTACGTTTAATATTGTCATAGACCGCCTGACGGCTCACTCCAAACTCTTCCGCAATCTCAGCCAAGCTGTAATCATCGGCGTAATAGAGCTCGATGTAGTTCATTTGCTTGTCCGTCAAGAGCGCTGCATAAAACTCAAAGAGCGCATTCATTCGGTTGGTTTTCTCAATTTCCATACCTTTCATTATATCAAAAAAGCCCGCTAAAGACTAGCGGGACTTGATGCTTTTTGAGCTTGAAATAAAAGGATCTATCATTAGAGTTTTAATGCTAACATATTGACTGTCATCCCTGCTGCAGTTCCCATCAAGAAGATGGTATCTCCCTCCTTCACATAGCCATGATCAAGTGCATAGGCTAAACCGAAAGGCACGGCTACCGAAACCATATTGCCATAATCGCTGACAATATTGAGATATTTATCTTTGCCAACTCCCATTTTGTCCATGACGAGTGGCAAGGCCCGGCTAGCTTGATGGGGAATAATATAATCTACAGCATCTTTAGAAATGCCTGATTTCTCTTGGAATTCTTTGAACATTTCTGGAATAACACGAGCAGAAAGTAAGAGAATTTTCTTCCCTTTCATGTCAAACATGAAATCAGTCTTGGTTGATTCAGAGTACAATTTCGGATGATAAGCTGTCAAACCACCCCGAATTTCAGTATCATGTGCTCCCTCAGACCAGGTACGTTGCATGCTGGCAATGATTCCTTTGTCTTGGCTTGTTGCTTCAAAAATAAAGGCAGCTGCTCCATCGCTGAATAATTCAAAACTCTCTTTTTGTTTAGGATTAAGGCCAAGACTTCCTACTTCACTGGATACAATGAGGACACGCTTGTATTCACCACCTTCAATCAGATAGGAAATGGTGCTTAAGGCTGATACAAAACTAGTACAGGTGGTATTAATATCCATGGCTGGAATCGTCAGTCCCTTGGCCACGCGCTCATGGATCAAAGAAGCCGTACAAGGAATAGGCTGAACGCCAACCGCACTAGCCGAAACCAGGCAGTCGATATCTGTCATTTCAAGCCCTGCATGTTTTAAAGCAGCTTTAATTGCATGCTCTGCTAGATCAATCTGTGTTTCTTCTCCTTCTTTCACCCGGTAACGAGTCTGGTCTTTGAAGTTTACTGTATGAGCTGGAAGCGCTGTTCCATAGCCTTTGATTTGTAGATGTCTTTTTACTGTAGTCATAGGATTCTCCTTTTATTGAAGTCGTTGAACACGTTTTAATTTACGTGTTGGGTCCCATTGGTAATCGATAAATTGAATACTTGGGAGGATGAATTGTTTTTGTTGAGCCAAGAGTTCAAATTGGGCAAAAATCGATCGCTCAATAGACTCTGTCCGGTGACTCAAGGCAATGGTAATGGATCCATCTGCCAACTGAGTTACTTGATAGTCCTGAATATTTTCGACAAAGAGAATACACCGTCGAATAAAATCCGGATAGATCATCTGGCTACTGCCACCTTCTTTTTTGAAATAGAAGATATCATCCGATCGCCCTTCGATCTTTGCGATTCGAGTAAAGACGGAACCACAAGGGCAAGGAGACTTTTCTTCCACCAAAATATCATTGAGGCGGTAGCGGTAGATGGGTTGACTCGTTCGTTTGAAATCCGTAATAATCGGATAAAAGCGGCTATCATCTAGATACTCTTTTTCGACATACAAAATATCTTCGTTGAGATGTAGATTGCCTTCTGAACAGGTACAAGCTAAAAATCCCTCTGTTGCTTGGTAGACCTGATCAACCTTGTCTAGTTGAAAAGCTTTGGCGATTGTCTCAGCATCTCGATCCTCTAGGATCTCTGCGACAGAGACAACCTTGACGGGTTGAATCGCAAGTTGCTGATTGCTGACATAGTTGGCTAACTCAATCAAGGTGGAAGCTGGTGCAACCACAATGGTTGGTTGATAGTCTTTGAGACGCTCTAAATGCTCCTTGCTATCCTTGAAAATATCAAAATATTCCAAGCGGATAAGGCCTGAATTAATGGTTTGATAGAGTTCATTGTCCGCTCGTAAGAAAAAGGCAATGCGATGACCAAACAGTTTTCCTTTCGGTAGCATCTTGGCTAAGATCGCTGCAGCCCACATACTTCTTTCTTTTTCTGTGGTGACAAAAACTCCTCGGTGGCCGGAAGTTCCAGAAGACAAGCCTACTGCTACTTCTCCATTCATCTCGGTAAAATCTCGCGTCTGTTCTCCGCGAATCGCCATCTCTAAAGCCTGATCTCGATCCACCCCTAGGGTATTGAGCTCATTGAAATGTGTCATCATGAAGGTTTTATCCATCGTTCCAAAGGATTCGGGAGAATGAGTCTGGAAATAGGGAGATTGAGAGGTGATAAAAGCATGGTAGCGTGCCAATTGCTTATCTTGGTATCGCTTCAAGGCCTCTTTTGAACGGAATCGGTGGCACCATCTGGTTTCAATAAAGGTTTTCAGAAAGACTGTTTTTTTCATTTAAAATCCTTTCAATCCGTTTTTGCGGGTCGTGGCTGACCACAACTTGAATACCATCTTGCAAGAGTGTTTCCAGCAACTCAGTTCCTTTTAAATAAGCCTTCTTATCATCCTGAACCAAGGAAGGAATCAGTCGCATTTGCCCTGTGTAAGGCAAGAGGTCTACTCCCCAAGAAAGATCTGCTCCGATGAAGAGTTTGAGCTCATCCAGATAAAGACAGCCTTGTCCTCTCGCATGTCCATCGATAGACGATACAAGAATGCTCCCATCTCCAAAAAGATCCGCAGTCGGGCGATAGGGGAAAGCAGGATGCCTTTGATCTGCTTTGAGACAAGTCACCCGATCTTTGAAATCAGCTGGAAGAAACTCTTTAAAAATCAGATCTTTAAATTTCGGTTTTTGGTACACCTCATAGACTTCCTGGGTAACAACGAAATGAGCATTTGGAAAAAGTGCTGCTCCACCGAGATGATCAGGGTGCAAATGCGAAAGAATCACATAGGAAATGGCTGCTGGATCAATTCCACGCTCTCGCAATAAATAATCGATCTGGTCTTCTTTTTTCATCTGCATTGGGGTGGCTAGACGGTACCAGAAATACCGTGCTTTTTTCTTAATCTCGTAGTGATAGCCGGTATCGTACAAAATATAGCCTTTTTCACGATGATGAATCAAAAAGACACCTGCTGGAAATTGCATTTTTTCATTCGGAATCCCTTTAAATAAGAGTCCAGAATGACTGCTACAAAAACCTGCTGGAAAATAATCAATGTGCTCGATCATGTTGGACATAGTTGTCAATCCCTTCCTCAATGGTCATTTTTGGATAGTAGCCAAGTTCTGTTTGGGCCTTTTGAATATCGAGGGTTTGGCTATAGCGAAGGAGATAATAGGTGTAGCGAGTCAAGGGGGGTTCAGCTTTTATATGAAACAATCGATACACCCCTTCAAGGCTGTACGCCACACCTGCTACTAGACCTGTTGGAATTTTCCGATAGCGGATAGGTTCTCCTAACCCTTTTAGTGTTGTTTCAATCAAATACTTAAAGGTCTTTGGTTCTCCATTTGTAATATTATAAACCTGCCCGTGTGCTTCTTTTGCTTCCAAAGCCAAACGAATGGCTAGAGCGACATTTTCCACACAGGTCATATCCATGAGCTGTTCTCCCCCTCGAATCAACGGAATCCCAATTTTTCTACTGAGGCGTAAAACCCGAGGCAAAATACTGGTATCCCCTACGCCAAATAATCCTCTTGGACGCAAGATGATACTTGGCACATCTGGATAGTCAGGAAATAGTTTTTCAGAAGCCAATTTGCTTCGGATGTAATTGTTGAGGTGGTTTTCTTTGGGAGCATCGCTTTCCTTAATATCCAATTGGTCTTTTCCAGCTGCGTAAATACTGGGAGAAGACACATAAACCAAGCGTTTTACTGCATATTCACGACTCAAGTCAAGGACATTTTGGGTGCCGATGACATTTGCCTGATAGAAATCTTTCCAGGGTCCCCAAGCAGTGGACAAGGCTCCTGCATGAACAATAGCATCAATTTCCTGAAAAGCTTGTCTTAGTTCCTCAATAGAGCTCAAATCTCCTTTAACAAATTGAACGCGCTCACTTTCCAGAGCCTTCCCAACTTTTTCGTTTCGGCCAAAGGCTACAATGGAATAATCGTGATCCAATAACTCCTCAATCACATATTTTCCAAGGAAGCCAGTCGCGCCTGTTACAAGAATTTTCATAGTTTTCCATCCGTTCCACGTCTTAATAATCGTTGAATTTCAAACTCTAAGGTATCCAACGGTTTGTAGGTTTTTGATAGTTTGTTTAGTCTCGTTAACTCTTCCCAAGATTCTTTTTCTAACAGGGCGTTAAAACCTGCTTGAATTTCTTCAGTGCGATTTCGATGAGCTTGAAAAGCAATCCCTGCTTCTACTCCTCGAATGGCATAGTCAAATTGGTCATAATCATGCGGTAAGATCAAGGCTGGTTTCTTAAATTCGATGCACTGATAAAAGATTCCAGCCCCTCCATGGTGAACCACATAGTCCATTTGCGGTATGTATTCTTTGTAAGGGAGATAAGTTACGAGAGTCACATTTGAAGCCACCTCTTCTTCAGAAAATTCTTTTGCCCCGTCTCCTAGTGTGACAAAAAAGTGGCATTCTGGATGCTCTTTGGCTAACTGCTTGGTTTGATGGAGCAAATTTTCTTTTGCCCACGGCAACTGAGTCCCACAAGTCACGAGAACCTTCTTTTTGTCTTCATAAAGGCTGAGATCTAAAGGATAATCTTCTGCTTTTTCAAGAGAAGTCCCCAAAGGGCCAAGCCAAGCATATTGATGAGGGAAATGTGTTTTCAACTCCAGCTCCATCATACCAATTCCAAAGATAGCATAAGGAGAGTAAATAGTCTCCACTCCATTTTGATTGTACAACTTGAAATTGTAACGTTTTAATCGTTTGCGTAAGAGGAAAGCCCCACAGTATTTTCCAATGCGCGTGAGTTTACGGCATAGTGCCTGTATCTTTTCTTCCTTCTTGGTTCGCGCAATTCCCATCCCTCCGAAGAAGCAAGGGGGACCATAAGGAGTTTCGATTGCAAATTGTGTTGCCATTGTGGTAATCCAAGGAATTTCCAACTCTTCTGCCACAAAGCCTGCTGATAGAGTGATAAAATCAGCAATCACAATGTCTGGGCGATTGACGCGCCACTCCTCTAACAATTGATCCGATACATGATTAATCAAATCGAGGCTCTTGGACAATTGCCGATAGGCTGAAAAGAGATTGTGTTTTTTATCGTTATTAGCCGCACGTTCAAATTCTTCTACTTTGTCCTCTAGAATCGGAACGACAGTGAAGCCCAGACTTTCTGCAACGGCCTTTTTCTGAGGTCCTGTGAAAACCCGGATTTCCATAGTTGGATCATCCAATAAGGGTTTGACGAGATTTAAAGTTGGGTACAGATGCCCACTCAAGGGAACAGCTACCACATCAATTTTAATTTTTTTCATTTTTTTCCTGCCTTATATCTTTTTTTAGATCTAAAACTAGCTTCTATCTATTAATTCGTAAAAAAAATCAAAAATTGAAGAAAAAATAAAAATTTTTTAAAAATTTTTTCAAATCTTTTATTTATGACCATACTATCACTATTTAGAAAGAATGAGTTCTCACTAAAAAAGCTCCCAAATGCCCTGGTAATATGCCTCGGACATTTGAAGAGTTTTCTATTTCTGTTCATTGTTCGCTTAATTGTTTTCCAAATAAAATTCGAACCGCTCCCCGACATACTGACTTTTTACATACTCAAAAGCCGTCCCGTCTTCAAAATAGGAAACCTGTGTCAATCCTAAAATAGCCTGTCCTTTTGAAATCTGCAAATAGTCCGCAATCTTATCTTTGGCTAATCGCGCATAGATGGTCTGATGCGACTTTCCGATCTTATAACCATGACGCTCCAAGGTTTGGAAGAAATGGCTGGTCACCTCTTCGCGATTGAAATTCTTAATAAATTTCTCTGGAATGGAAGCTACTTCATAAACGACAGGGATCCCATCCGCATATCGGACCCGCTCCATCCGAATGATGGTGTCTGTCTTATCGATGCCTAATTTATCCACTTCTTGGAGGCTAGGAATGGTTTTACGGTAAGAAATCACTTGACTAGAAGGTTCCTTACCTTGCGATTTCATAATCTCAGTAAAACTGGTTGTTCCGCGCATTTTTTCTTGGACGCGCGTGCTAGTGATAAAGGTACCACTTCCTACCCGTCTTTCAAGTACTCCTTCTTCGACCAGAAGGGTAATGGCCTGCCTAAGAGTCATCCGACTCACCTGGAATTTTTCAGCTAGATCGCGTTCACTGGGAAGCCGCTCTCCAATTTTCCATATTTTTTGATCAATCTCAGATTTAATCTGATCATGAATTTGAATGTAAGCTGGAATCATAACATTGCTCTTTCTCTGTGTTACTTCTATTGTAGCGTAAAATTCCTATTTCTTCAATCAGAGATTGGTAAAGACATGGCTTTTGTGTTAGAATAGAGGAAAGTAAATTTCTATAAGAAGGGGATAAGATGACAAACCTATCAACTGATTTGCATGATGTTGAAAAAATCATCGTGCTTGACTACGGTAGCCAGTACAATCAGCTTATTTCACGTCGAATTCGTGAAATTGGTGTCTTCTCAGAATTGAAGAGCCATAAGATTTCTGCTGATGAAGTTCGTGCAATCAATCCAGTTGGGATCGTTCTTTCAGGCGGACCAAACTCTGTATACGAGGAAGGGTCTTTTGATATCGATCCTGAAATTTTTGAACTCGGTATTCCAATCCTTGGAATCTGTTACGGGATGCAATTGTTGACCCATAAATTGGGTGGGAAGGTCGTTCCAGCAGGTGACGCTGGTAACCGTGAATATGGTCAATCTGAACTCAGCTTGACAGAATCTTCTGCTCTTTTTGCGGATACACCAGACAAACAATTAGTCTTGATGAGCCATGGAGATGCTGTTACAGAAATTCCGTCTGACTTTATCCGCACTGGTACTTCTGCCGATTGTCCTTTTGCATCGATTGAAAATCCAGACAAGAAAATCTACGGAATCCAATTCCACCCTGAGGTTCGTCATTCTGTTCACGGTTATGACATCTTGCGTAACTTTGCCTTGAACATCTGTGGGGCTAAAGGTGACTGGACCATGGACAACTTCATTGACATGCAGATCAAAAAAATCCGTGAAACCGTCGGAGACAAACGTGTTCTTCTTGGCCTTTCAGGTGGTGTTGACTCTTCCGTTGTTGGGGTTCTCCTTCAAAAAGCAATCGGCGATCAATTGATCTGTATCTTTGTAGACCACGGTCTTCTTCGTAAAGGGGAAGCTGATCAAGTTATGGAAATGCTTGGTGGCAAGTTTGGTTTGAACATTGTTAAAGCAGACGCTGCTAAACGTTTCTTGGATAAATTGGCAGGTGTGTCTGACCCTGAACAAAAACGGAAGATTATCGGTAACGAATTTGTCTATGTCTTTGATGACGAAGCAAGTAAACTCAAAGATGTGAAATTCTTGGCACAAGGAACTCTTTACACTGATGTCATCGAATCTGGTACGGATACTGCTCAAACCATCAAGTCTCACCACAATGTGGGCGGACTTCCAGAAGATATGCAGTTTGAACTGATCGAGCCACTCAACACTCTTTATAAAGATGAAGTTCGTGCGCTTGGTACCGAGCTTGGTATGCCAGAACACATCGTATGGCGCCAACCATTCCCAGGACCTGGTCTTGCCATCCGTGTTATGGGTGAAATTACTGAAGAAAAACTTGAAACAGTCCGTGAATCAGATGCTATCCTTCGTGAAGAAATTGCCAAAGCAGGTCTTGACCGCGACATCTGGCAATACTTTACTGTCAACACAGGAGTTCGTTCAGTAGGTGTTATGGGTGACGGCCGTACTTACGACTACACTATCGCTATCCGCGCTATCACTTCAATCGATGGAATGACAGCTGACTTCGCTAAAATTCCATGGGAAGTACTCCAAAAAATCTCAGTCCGTATCGTAAACGAAGTTGACCACGTCAACCGCATCGTCTACGATATCACAAGTAAACCACCTGCAACCGTTGAGTGGGAATAAAAAAAAGGTCCGGGGGACCTTTTTTTCACGAGCCAAGAAATAGAAAAGCGAGTCTAAGGTCCAGTGGACCTTTTTTTACGAGCTAAGAAATAGAAAAGCGAGTTTAAAGGTCCAGTGGACCTTTTTTCATGAGCTTAAAAATAGAAAAGCGAGTCTAAGGTCCAGTGGACCTTGATTCACGAGCTTAAAAATAGTAAAGCCATATAAAATAAAAGATCTTGAAATGATAATGATTTCAAGATCTTTTATTCACTTAATCAGGTTCTACTTCATTGTCTCGATTCGTTGGTAGGATCATAAAAAGAAGCATGAAAAGCCAACCTACGTATGGAATAAGGGCAACAAGAAGATATAACCAGTGCAATCCTGCATCTCTTAGACGCCGAACTGAAAGAGTTAATGAAGGTAGGAAAATAATGAGTCCAAATACAGAATAAAGTGGGCGTAACGAAAAAATCAATTGATAAGCAGACACATCATTAGGATCGATTTGAAGTTGAATTAATGCATAAAACAATGGCATTGTAATAAGCAAATGGATGAAGTGTGGCCACCAGTATTCTGATACCGTTGAGTAACCGGTAAAATCTGCATAGCCCTCCCAAAATTTTTTATAAGCTTTTAACATAATTCCTCCTTTAATTTGTTTTTCAAAGTATACTATCTTTTTCAATTCTTTGCAACTCTTTTCTGCTACGCAGCAACTATTTTCAATACCTTTCAAGTTAGCAAACACACAAAATTACTCTGAATTCTTGTCAGCAGTGCTTTCGTGCTATTTTTAGCCAACTAAGCCACTAAAGAATTTAACGATGGCATTCCAGATGGCTCCGAAGAAGCCGGCAATGGCATTCCACGCATTTGTGAAGAAGTTTCCACTGTCTTTTAAAATGGCATTGGTATCAAAATTCAGATTGATATTGTTAAAGGTATCGCCTGCCTTGTCTACGATACTATCTTTCAGATCCGACAAGGTCTTCGTAAAGCTTTTGCTACTGATGACGCTACTCTTTGAAAGATTCACTGCGAAATTCACGATCAAATTAATCTGGTTGCCTGTCACCGTTGTATCTAACTTATAATTTTTCAGGGTTTCTTCGACAATCTTTCGAATATCATCCTTGCTTAAATCCTGATTGTTCTGTTTGGCATTGGCTACTGCCGTTTTTATGTCGGTCAATGCCACGTTCAATTTATCAGCATCGAAGTTTTTCTTTCCGGCATTTTCTTCATTGATCCCGGATAGAGTCTTTAATTCTTCTTGAGCCAGATCTTTGCTTTCTTGAGAAACTTTGGCACCATTTTTTTCAAGCGAGTAATAAATACCAGCCAAGGCACTTTCTCCGGTCACTTGGATAGGAGAAGCTACTGTAATTTGAGCATGCTCTAATCCAAGTGTAACGGCTGCATTACGATACATATCTGAAGTGACCTTGGTGATATTTTGAGGTGTCACGATATTCACTTCTAGTGGCTTATTTTTGCCTAATTTTTGAATTTTAACAGAGGAATAAAGTTCCAAACTATCATCGTTGGCAACGTTCATAATCGAAGAATAAACCTCTGGTGTCATGGTTTTCCACTCTTCTTTATCTTTTGAACTATCGTAGTTCAAGAGACTCAAGGTTTGTTCGATTTGACTTTGGTCCAGCGAATAGCCCAAAACATAGTCTGGCTTGACATAGGTTTCATCAATGACTTTCTGCACATTGCTATCTGCAAAAACACGTGGGACAGCTGTCAACAAGGCCAAAGTCGTCGTTACAAACAGTGCAATCTTCTTTAATTTCATCTTTTTCTTCTTTCTAACTCAAATCAACTTTGGGTATCTCTTATTACCTTTCTCACCTCACTAGAGATGAAAAAAGAAGTAAATAAAGAGTTTACCCACTTCGATTTTCATTATACAGTTGATTTCTTAAAACTAGCTTACAGTTTTTTTAAGAATGCATGACATTTTTATTATCCCTCAAAATCGGAGGCAGAACTGATCAGCTTAAAAAAGAGCCAATCGGCTCTCTGGAAAATGATTAAAACCATGAAAATAACTTCATAATCGTCATATTGGTTTCTACTAAACGAGAATAATAAATGTTCCCCCCATTAATGTAGAGTTCCATCCCGTTTAAAAGAGAGATAGGGTGGAGGTAAAGATAAGTTTCACCGGTTACATTGCCAAGACTTGGTGCCACTACATCTCGTGAATAAGCGCGGGCCAACTCGAGGGAATTTTTTCCACCGTGTTTTGCGACGTAATCGATGTAGTCTTTCCCAAAATTATAGGCTTGAACCGCTGTCCAGCTATCAACGCCTTTTTTCTTGGCTTCTTTTAACTCATCTGAAAGAGTTTGAATTCCTTGGCGAATGCTGGCCTTATTATCACTAATAGTATTGGTCTCACCACTTGCACTCTCACTCGCCTGCATGACATCGTCCTCTCGACCTTTGGTCTCCGTATAGATCATAGCAAGAATGAGGTTTTCATTGGCCGTGGTGTCCTCCTCAGCAAGGACTTCTCTAACCAGGGAGCGGTACTGCATGACTTGTTTGACATCATGGTGGATCTGAACCCCCTTGTAGATTCCAAATATTAGTAAGATGAATAAGAAGATCTTCACTATACGTTTAATCATTATTTACTCTGTATATCCTCAATATTTTTGATCAGAATAGAATAGGTCCCGTTATCGTTTAGAATAAATTCAACAGATTCGGCATCCTCATAGACATTATTCGGAACGATCAGTTCAATTCCATTCGACAATGACAATTTCTGATTTTCGAACTTCTTCAACTGGCGACTTGCATCAATTTCTTCAAAGGTGACAGGCTCTGGTACAGCTTCTTTGACTTGGTCAATAAAACTGAGGCGAGCTGTCAGATTGTCGTCGAAGAGATCATCCGCTAATTTCTCAGGAGAGAGTTTATTTTCTTCCTCAATATGGTTAAAAATAGCTGATTTAACCTTTGATTGAAATTGAAAATCATCTGTGTTGAAGCTTTCCGCAATCTTCTGGGCTGTTTTTTCTAGTTCCTTGATCGATTTTTTAGGAGAGATCTTGGGTTGCGCCTGCAACAGATTCTCAGAAAAATAGTTCAAGAACATCCCGTTGTACTTGATCCTTTTTTCAATTAAGTGGTATTTGCGACTTTGAAGATTGATGACCAAAGCCTCATCAGCACCAGTGCCAAAACCAGGTAGATTATTTTGCGTCAGCTTAATCGGATTATCCACTTCACCACCAAGATGCGTCAGGGTTTCCCGTAAGGCAATCCGAAGAAAGGCAAAATGGTCCACCCCTTCTTTTGAGAATTGAATGAACACCAAATCGTTTGTCTTTTGATTCTCAGAGACGACAAATTCTTCCTTCCAACGATTGGCTACGGCTACTGAAGTTTCTAGTAGGTCATCTGAGATCATCTCAAGAAAAAGATTGTCCTCTTCGAAAATACCGGTTCTGGCTTCATCCGAGTAGACCCGTTCAATCTTCTTACGCAAGTATTCCTCGATTTTAGGCGTGATATTGAGAAATTTATCTGCCAAATAGAGATCGGTATCGTCTGGGCTAAATTGATGAATGATGGCTTTTTTTACGTAAATATCCATAAGATGGTTTAGTCCTCGTAAAGTGGAAAGGCGTCTGTCAAGGCTTTAACTTGGCTACGCACTTCGTCTAATACTTCTTGATTGTCCGCATTCTTCAGCGCTTTGATCATGAGTTCAGCAACGGTGCGACTTTCTTTTTCACCAAAACCACGAGCGGTGATGGCAGCTGCACCAATCCGAATCCCACTGGTCTTAAATGGAGACAAGGTTTCATAAGGAATAGAGTTCTTGTTGAGGGTAATGTTGACCTCGTCCAGTAAGTTTTGCGCCACTTTCCCATTTTCAACGACTTTCGTCACATCGACAAGGAAAAGGTGGTTCTCTGTTCCGCCTGAAATGACACGGAAATCAGGATCTTGCAAGAAGACATCAGCCATGGCCTGACTGTTCTTAATCACGTTAGCTGCATACTCTTTAAAGGCAGGATCCAGCGCTTCTTTAAAAGCGACAGCTTTGGCTGCAATGACATGCTCCAACGGTCCTCCTTGAATACCAGGGAAGATAGCTGAATTAATCTTCTTAGCCAAGTCTTCATCGTTGGTCAAGATCAGACCTCCACGAGGGCCACGAAGGGTCTTGTGAGTGGTCGTAGTCGTGATATGGGCATAAGGAACCGGACTTGGATGAAGACCCGCTGCCACGAGACCAGCAATATGGGCCATGTCAACCATGAGCTTTGCTCCTACTGCATCCGCAATCTCACGGAATTTAGAGAAATCAATGATATGAGAGTAGGCTGAGGCACCAGCGACGATGAGTTTTGGCTTCACTTCTTGGGCTTGTTTTAGGATGGCATCAAAATCCAAGAGCTCTGTTTCAGGATCTACACTATAGGACACAAAGTTATAGGTTTGACCAGAGAAGCTCACAGAAGCTCCGTGCGTCAAATGCCCACCGGCAGCTAGATCCATCCCCATGACAGTATCACCAGGCTCAATCAAGGCCATATAGGCAGCACAGTTTGCCTGACTTCCTGAATGTGGTTGAACGTTGGCAAATTTAGCACCAAAGATTTCTTTAGCCCGTTCGATCGCTAGACTTTCGACCACATCGACCACATCTGTCCCGCCATAGTAACGACGACCAGGATAGCCTTCGGCATATTTATTTGTCAGAATAGACCCTTGAGCAGCCATCACTGCCTTAGAGACGACATTTTCAGAAGCAATCAACTCAATATTGTTTTGTTGACGCTCTTCTTCTTTAGTGATCGCATTCCATAGGTCTGCATCATAGGCTTTGTAATCTTCTTTATCAAAAATCATAGGTCTACTCCTTTATAAAAAATTATTTATGTACATTATCACTGAGGAAGTTCATCTTCCTCAAAGGAAAGCTCTGGCACTTGTGCAAGCAAATCAGCTTTTGTAATCGAACCTTGCCGCAAAATCCTGGCCTTGGAACCAGAGATATCCAAAATAGTTGAATCTTGACCAGTCAAAATGTCATCATCCTCTATACCAGGAACCACTTGATCAAATTCGCTTACAATAGCCTTATACTTTGTTCCACTTGCATGACCTGAAAGATTGGCCGAGGGACCAACCAAAGGACCGTATTTACGAATTAATTCTAATGTTTTTGGGTGAGCCGGAATACGGAAGCCAACTGTATCCAATCCTGAATGAATCCAGCCAGGTACCTTTTCATTTGCCTGAAGAATAATAGTCAGAGGCCCTGGTAAAAATGAATCAACCAGTTTTGTTAAATAACTAGGTTGATTTTTCGAATAAAGTCGAATTTCTTCTTCGCCGGCTACATTTAAATTCAGAGCCTTGTCTCTCGGTCTACGTTTTAATTCGTATATATAATCGACTGCCTCTTGATTCAAAGCTTTGGCGAAAATACCATAGACTGTCTCAGTTGGCAGAATAACTGCACGTCCTGCTTCTAATTCTTTCTCAATGTGATCCATTGTCTACTACTACCATTCTATCTTGTCCAAATTGGTCTTTCAGAACGCGAACTCGTTTGTTAGGAAACGCTTCTTGAAAGAGCTCTTTTACTTTGGCTCCTTGCTTATAGCCAATTTCTAGATAGATCTTTCCGTCTGGTGTTAAAACACTTGGTGCTTGCTGGGCAATCTTTTCGTAGATAGCATATCCATCACGATCCGCAAAAAGAGCTAAGTGGGGTTCAGAGGCTAAAACATTGGCTCCGACTTCTTCTACATCATCATGGGAGATATAAGGAGGGTTGGACACAATCAGGTCATAGGGACCTGGTAGCTGCTCCAAAACATCTGACGACTTAAATTCAAGGAAAGCTTCTAACTGCTTGGCATTTTCTTGAGCCAGGGCTAAAGCCTCTTCTGAGACATCACTTGCTTGAACCTGCCAGGTAGGTCTAGCAAGGGCTAGGCTAATAGCAATGGCCCCACTACCTGTTCCGATATCTAGAACTCGTAAGGCTTTCTCATCGTTTTCTTCAAGAATAAGAGCGACCAATTCTTCCGTTTCAGGTCGTGGAATCAGCACACGCTCATCAACTGTAAAAACTTGACCAAAAAATTCTGCGCTGCCAATAATATATTGGGCAGGGACGTGATGTTTCAGCTGCTCAAAGATGGATAGAAGCAAGGCCTGATCCTCTACTTTTACTTCTTTTTGCAAGGCAAGGACAAAGTCTGTAAAGGTCCAGTTTTTTAAAGCTCGATACGCGAAGGAGAGGCTTTCTGGTTCCTCTCCAATGGCTATTAATTCTTCTTCATACTGGGCTAATAATGGTCCCAACAACATTATTTGTTCAACTCTTCTAGTTTTTGTGTTTGATCATACAAGACCAAAGCATCGACCACTTCATCTAATTTACCAGATAAGATGGTATCCAGTTTTTGAAGGGTCAAGCCAATCCGGTGATCGGTCACACGGTTTTGAGGGAAGTTGTAAGTCCGGATCCGCTCTGAACGATCACCAGTACCGATGGTTGACTTCCGTTCAGCGTCTTGCTCGTCTTGGGCAATCTGAGCAAAGTGGTCAGCCACACGCGCACGGATGATCTTCATGGCTTTTTCGCGGTTCTTCTGTTGGGTCCGTTCTTCTTGCATCTCGACCTTGATATTGGTTGGCAAGTGGACGATACGAACGGCTGTTGCGACCTTGTTGACGTTCTGTCCACCCGCACCAGATGCGTGGTAGATGTCAATCCGAAGGTCTTTTGGATCGATGTCGTACTCGACTTCTTCGATTTCTGGCATGACCAGAACTGTGGCAGTCGAAGTATGGACACGACCTTGGCTTTCTGTCACAGGAACCCGTTGCACCCGGTGGGCACCAGATTCATACTTGAGTTTTGAATAAACCGATTGACCAGAAACCATGGCTACGACTTCTTTGATCCCACCAACGCCATTGTAAGAGGCTTCCATGACCTCAAAGCGCCAGCCTTGGCTTTCCGCGTATTTTTGGTACATTTGTAAGAGGTCGCCAGCAAATAACTGGGCTTCGTCTCCTCCAGCTGCTCCACGGATTTCCAAGATAATGTTCTTGTCATCGTTTGGATCTTTTGGAAGAAGTAAGATCTTCAATTTTTCTTCGTACTCTTCTTTTTCAGCCTTAGCATCTTTTAGCTCTTGCTTGGCCATTTCTTCCAAGTCCGCATCGCCGCCTGCTTCCTTAATCATTTCCTCAGCGTCGACAATGTTTTGAAGGACTTGCTTGTACTCACGGTATGCTGTCACCGTATCGCGAGTGGAAGCCTCTTCTTTTGAAAGCTCCATAAAGCGTTTGGTATCAGAGACCACATCTGGGTCACTCAATAACTCTCCTAACTCTTCGTATCGGTCTTCTACAGCTTGTAGTTGATCATAGATATTCATGTTTGCTCCTTAATTCTAGGTTGTTAGATCATAGATTGCTACAATTTCGTCTTCTATGACTTGGCCAGTTTCTTTAAATCCATAATGGAGATAGCAAGATCTCGCTTGATTATTTTCCGGTTCATAAGATAACCAAAGACTTGTTGCTTTTCCAGCTGGCTCTGTTCGAACAAAGTCAATGACTGCATCCATAGTCGGTTTAAAATAGCCTAAACCTTGAAATCGTTTATCGATCATAAAACGAAATAACAAGTAGTTCCCCTTACTGATCCCAATTTTCCGGTCATAGGCAATCATAACAAAACCAACTAATACTTCCTTATCATAAACTGCTAAGGGAGCTATAAAATCACCATTTTTATCATATACATAGGCTTCAGCTAAACTAATGGAATTGGATGCAATAAAATCCCTTTGGTTTGGATGAACTTCTAGATTTAAAACGTCAAAATAATTCTCTATTGTAATATCTTTTAAACAAATAGACATTATTATCCTCTCTAAAACGTTCTAGACGCTTTCAGTTGGTATGTCCGGATTAAAATAATGCTTGCGGCAAACCGAGATATAGGTCTCGTGTCCACCAATCTGGATCTGCTCTCCGTCGTAGACAGGTTTGCCCGCTTGGGTACGCAAGACCATAGTCGCCTTGCGGGAACAGTATTGGCAGATAGTTTTGATCTCTTCAATCTTGTCAGCTAATAAGAGGAGGTGTTTGGAACCTTCAAAGAGTTCATTTCGGAAATCATTTTTGAGGCCAAAAGCCATCACCGGCACATCCAGTTCATCCACGACTCTTGCCAAGTCATAGACATGGTGGCGTTTCAAAAACTGAGCTTCATCGATTAAAACACAGTAAGGTTTGATTGCTTGGTTTTTAATAAAGCCAAAGATATCCGTATCGTCTTCAATCGCAACAGCTTCTCGTTTCATACCGATCCGGCTAGAAACCACTCCTACTCCATCTCTGGTGTCGATTGCTGAGGTCATGATGACGACGCTCTTGCCTTGCTCTTCATAATTATGGGCCACCTTCAAAATCTCAATGGTTTTCCCCGAGTTCATGGTCCCATATTTATAATATAATTGTGCCATTTTCCCTCTGTTCTCTCTAAAATGTGTTTCATTATCATTTTACCATAATTTTGCTAAGCTTTGTATCCCAAAATGTGATAAAATAGTCCTATAAAAAATTTAGGAGGTGGCCATATGCCATTTGTACGAATTGACCTATTTGAAGGACGCACCTTGGAACAAAAGAAAGCCTTGGCCAAGGAAGTAACCGAAGCTGTTGTCCGCAATACTGGCGCTCCTCAGTCAGCTGTTCACGTTATCATTAATGATATGCCTGAAGGAACCTACTTCCCTCAAGGTGAAATGCGCACCAAATAATGGTTCTACTAAAAAAACCTTTCTTGCTTGTGATATCACATAGCAGGAAAGGTTTTTTCTTATTTTTCTTGGGCTTGACGTTCTGCTTTCCGTTCTTCGAATTCTTCGTCACTCATCAAGGTTCCGCCGACATTGGCTGATTTGGCAAAGGCTGTATAGCGACGCAACCAACCGCTGGAGATTTTTGATTTGAAAGGTTTCAAATGTTTGCGACGTTCTGCAAGAGTGGCATCATCGACAAGTAGATCAAGGGTACGGTTTGGTAGGTCGATCACGATTTCATCCCCGTCTTCGATTAGGGCGATATTTCCACCTTCTGCTGCTTCTGGAGAAACGTGACCAATCGCAATCCCACGAGTAGCTCCTGAGAAACGACCATCCGTAATCAGTGCCACATCCTTACCAAGACCGCGTCCGACAATCTTAGAAGTTGGCGCTAGCATCTCTGGCATACCAGGACCACCCTGAGGACCCTCGTAACGAATGACAACAACATGTCCCTTCTTGACTGTTCCATTGTCAATCAACTCAAGGGCTTGATCTTGTGAATCGCAACAAATAGCCTTACCACGGAAAGTAGTCACAGATGGATCGACCCCACCGACCTTGATAACAGCTCCATCCTGAGCGATATTTCCGTAAAGGATCGACAAACCACCTACAGGTGAAATCGGATGCTCGATTGGATGGATAATTTCTTCATTTTTGATTTCAGCACCAGCTACGTTTTCTTTCAAGGTTTTACCAGTAACTGTGATACGATCACCCTTAATGGCACCTTTTTTGATCAACTGATTGATAATGGCTGGAACACCACCAGCTTCATGCACATCATGCATAGTATAAACACTTGAAGGGGCAATTTTAGAAAGATAAGGTGTCTTCTTAGCAATCTCGTTGATATCTTTGAGATCATAGTCAATCCCTGCTTCACGCGCAATAGCGAGCGTGTGAAGCACCGTATTGGTTGAACCACCCATGGCCATATCGAGCGCAAAAGCATCATCGATGGCTTCTTTGGTCACGATATCCCGTGGGCGGATACCTTTTTTAATATTCTCTACCAATTGTTTGGCCGCTTGGCGAACCAATTCCCGGCGTTCATCTGAGACAGCTAGGATGGTACCATTTCCAGGAAGAGCAAGGCCTAATACTTCCATCAAACAGTTCATGGAATTGGCAGTAAACATACCAGAGCAAGAGCCACAGGTTGGACAGGCATTTTTTTCCAAGAAATCCAGTTCATCCATGCCCATATCACCAGCTTGATAAGTACCGACAGCTTCAAACAAACTCGAGAGAGTCGCCTGATGCCCCGTCATGTCAACGCCACCCTTCATGGGTCCACCAGAACAAAATACGGCAGGCACATTGGTCCGCATGGCTGCCAAGATCATACCTGGTGTAATCTTATCACAGTTGGGAATATAGAAAACACCATCAAACCAGTGGGCATTGATGACTGTTTCAGCAGCATCTGCGATCAACTCGCGAGATGGCAAACTATAACGCATCCCGATATGGCCCATCGCAATCCCGTCATCGACACCGATGGTATTAAATTCAAAAGGAATCCCACCAGCCTCGCGAATAGCTTCCTTGGCAACATCTGCTAATTCACGCAGGTGAACATGTCCTGGAACGATATCAATATAGGAGTTACAAATGGCAATAAAGGGCTTTTGCATATCCTTGGCTGATTTTACTTGCCCTGTTGCATAAAGGAGACCACGCGCTGGTGCTCGGTCGATCCCCATTTTGATCATATCACTTCTCATCTTGTTCTCCTTCTTATTCTTCATTTCTACCTCCTAATCTTACCACTTTGACATCAATTGTCAAGAACTTTCAGAAAATTTATAATATTCACGGTACACAAAAAAGTCTGGTTTCCCAGACTTCATTTTAGTTTGTTTGCTTTTTTTCGATCTGCCAGAGCCGAAGTTGGTAACAAATTCCACTCACGACAAGGCTAGAAATAAGGCCGATCCAATAAGCGTATGGACCCAAGTTGGTCACATGGTCAAGGAAAATCCCTAGTGGGATAGAGATGCACCAATAACTAAAGACACCTAATAAGAAAGGAACGGTTGTATCCTTATAGCCCCGCAAAATCCCTTGTAGAGGTGCTGCAAAAGTATCAGCCACTTGGAAAAAGAGACTATAAGTCATGAAAATCGCTGTTTGCTGCACAAAGACTGGATCCTTCCCGTATAGTCCTGCTAGTTGGAAGCGGAATGTATAGAGAAAGACGAGGGTGACAATGGCAAAACCAAAGGCTGTCAGTCGTCCCAAACGGCAATATTGTTTGACCACTTCTGGTCTTCCTGCTCCCAGTTCGTAAGATACGATAATCGCCATAGTACTGGAGATACTAACTGGGAAAGCATACATCAGGGTAGAAAAATTCATGGCCGATTGGTGGCTCGCAATGGTCAGTGATGGGAATTTTGCCATTAACAAACCAACCAGCGAGAAGATGATGACTTCTGCAAAAACAATTCCACCAATTGGAAGCCCAAGGCGCAGTACTTCTTTCATCCCTTTAAAATCATAAGGTTGAGGCTTCCACAATTGGAAAGGTGCTACCTTGGGGTGTTTGCACAAGATCAAAACCGCAATGGCCAACAAGACCCAGTAGGCCAGAGAGGTTCCAAGACCTGCTCCTGCTCCTCCCATCTCAGGAAAACCAAATGCTCCATAGATCAGGATATAGTTAAAACAAGCATTCAAAGGCAAGAGCAAGAGCATCAAGTACATGGATAGACGCGTCATGCCCAAGGTATCGAGGAAGGTCCGCACGATACTAAAGAGCAACAAAGGTAAGATTCCTAGAGAAAGGAAATATAAGTAGCGAATGGCTATTTGAGCAACAACATTTTCTAAGCCGATCTGCTTGAGAATCATGGGTGCAATCCCCCAAACAAAGCCTATTAAGAGAATGGCCATACCAAATGACAGATAGAGGAATTGGTAAAAATCGCCAGCAATCCGTTCTTTATTTCCCTTTCCTAAATGATGCCCAACAATCGGTGTCAGCGCAGAGACAATCCCTGTCAGAAAAGTAAAAAATGGATTCCACAGACTGGTAGCTGTAGAAACACCAGCCAAATCAAGGGTCCGGTACTGACCGGTCATGGCTGTATCGACAAAGCTGGCCGAATAATTGGCCAATTGATAGATCAAAATCGGCAAAAATAGACTCAAAAACAAGCGCAAGCGCTCTTTAAAGTGATAGGTTACATACATGATTCTAACTCTCTTCTCATCAAATAAGAAATAAGATTTTCTCCTCTTCCACTCTACTATATGTTTCCTTAAAAGTCAAAAAAACCGAAGATCCAAGGACCTCCGGTGCATCTGTAATTAGTGTTTATTGCGGTTTAAAATAGCGTTGAGAACGATCGCTAAGACACTTGCAACGACAATTCCGTTCGCAAAGAACATTTGGAATCCTGTTGGAAGGCCATTGAAGAGGGTGCTGTTGTTCAAACCAACCCCTGCAGCAATCGATACAGCAGCGATCAAGAAGTTGTGCTCATTGTGTTCAAAATCAACACGCGCAAGAATCTGCATCCCTTGAATCGATACAAAACCAAACATCACTAGCATCGCTCCCCCAAGAACTGGACTTGGAATGATTTGTGCTAAAGCTCCAAACTTAGGAAGGAGACCAAGAAGAACAAGGAAACCAGCCGCATAGTAGATTGGAAGACGAGTCTTGATACCAGACAACTTCACCAAGCCAACGTTTTGTGAGAATCCGGTGTAAGGGAAGGTGTTGAAGATACCACCGAGGAGAACAGCCAACCCTTCAGCACGGTAACCATTGCGAAGGCGCGTGCTATTAATTGGATCTTTGGTAATATCAGAAAGTGCAAGATAGACACCTGTTGATTCAACCATAGAAACTGTCGCGATGATACACATCATGACGATTGAGGTGATTTCAAACTTAGGAGCTCCAAAGAAGAAAGGTGTTGGAACGTGAACGACTGGTGCTTGAGCCACAGGTGTGAAGTCAACCAAGCCCATAGAAGCCGCAATAGCAGTACCTACGATCAAACCAATCAAAATTGAAATGGATTTAATAAACCCAGTCGTATAGATATTAACAACTAAAATGATGAGAATGGTCACCACAGCCAAAATCAAGCTTTGAACGGTTGGTTTTGGCGCATTATTTCCCATATTTCCAATCGCTACTGGAATCAAAGTCAAACCAATGGTTGTAATAACAGATCCCGTTACAATAGATGGGAAGAGATTGGCAATCTTAGAGAAGAAACCAGATACAAGGATGACATAAATCCCTGAGACAATCAAGGCACCAAACATGGCCCCACTTCCATGACTAGCCCCGATCATGCTGAGAGGTGCTACAGACTGGAAGGCAACCCCCAGGACTACCGGAAGACCGATCCCAAAGTATTTATTGAGCTGCACTTGAAGGAAAGTTGCGACCCCACACATGAAGATATCTGTAGAGATGAGATAGGTCAGTTGATGAGCGTTATAACCCAAAGCTCCCGCGATCATGATCGGTACCAAAATAGATCCCGAATACATGGCCAAAAGGTGTTGCAAGCCTAAAATGGCTGCCTGTGAATGGCTTTCTTGTTTTTGCATTAGATGTCTGCCTCCTTAAATACAACCTGACCATTTTCAAAACGGTCCAAACGTGCGAGGGATACAACTGGATATCCCAACTCTTCTAACAATCCCCGTCCATCTTGGAAGGATTTTTCAATCACGATCCCAATCGCTTCGACTTGAGCCCCGGCTTGTTCGATGATTTGAATCAAGCCTTTGGCTGCTTGGCCATTTGCAAGGAAATCGTCAATGATCAAAATCTTATCTGATGGATCCAAGAATTTACCCGCAATCGAAACGGTGCTGGTCACTTGCTTGGTAAAGGAATAAACCTCAGCCGTCAAAATGCCTTCATTCATCGTGATGTTTTTCGCCTTCTTAGCAAAGATCATGGGAACATCCAAGGCTTCAGCTACATAAAGGGCTGGCGCAATTCCAGACGCTTCAATGGTTACGACTTTCGTCACGCCAGCATCTTTGAACCGGTCCGCAAAGGTCTGACCAATTTCTTTCATCAATTTGAAATCCACTTGGTGGGTCAAAAAGGAATCCACCTTGAGGATATTCTCACCCAAAACATTGCCATCTTTTAAGATGCGCTCTTCAAGTAATTTCATACTTCCTCCTACTTTTTTAAAAATCCTCTACTTCATTCACAAAATACAAAAAGGCCTGCTAAGCAAGCCTTGAAATCTCTCTAGAAAGAGAAATAATCCCGACTTACTTATTGTTAGGTGTTCCGGCACCTTGTAGAAACATCACGCCTATTCGTGAAATAAATAAGTAATTCAATTAGTGTGCATCGCCATTCCAGATAGAATTCTTAACGATCACATAGTCAACATGTTTCAAATCTGCTAATTTTCGGCCTCCTGCATAAGAGATCGAACTTTGCAAATCTTGTTCCATTTCTGTCAAGGTATCTTGCAAATGACCCTTGGCAGGCAATAAAATCTTCTTACCTTCGACGTTCTTATATGCACCTTTTTGGTACTCTGAAGCAGATCCATAGTACTCTTTGAAAGACTCTCCATCAATCTCTACTGTTTTACCAGGACTTTCAATATGTCCTGCAAAGAGAGAACCGATCATGACCATAGATGCCCCGAAACGAATCGATTTGGCAATATCACCATGAGTCCGAATACCACCATCCGCAATGATTGGCTTACGCGCTGCTTTTGAGCACCAGCGAAGAGCAGCCAATTGCCAACCACCTGTACCAAATCCAGTCTTCACTTTGGTGATACAAACCTTACCAGGGCCGATCCCGACCTTAGTCGCATCAGCTCCCGCATTTTCCAATTCACGAACAGCTTCAGGTGTTCCAACATTTCCAGCAATGACAAAGGTATCTGGCAATTCTTTCTTGATGTGTTGAATCATCCGAATGACACTATCCGCATGACCGTGTGCGATATCAATAGTGATGTACTCAGGCGCATCTGCCTTTAATTGACTCACAAAGTCGTATTCGTATTCCTTAACACCAACCGAAATGGAAGCGATCAAACCTTGATCATGCATGCGTTTGACAAAAGGAATCCGACCCGCTTCATCAAAACGGTGCATGATGTAGAAGTAACCACCACGCGCCAACTGCTCTGCGACATTCTCATCTAAAATCGTCTGCATATTGGCAGGAACGACTGGAAGCTTGAAGGTATGCTTTCCAAATTGGACGGTTGTATCTGCTTCTGACCGGCTATTGATGATACATTTGTTGGGAATCAACTGAATATCTTCATAGTCGAAAATAGGAAATTCATTTAACATAGATTGAAAAATCTCTTTTCTAAAAACTGACCTACCTATGCGCAAGCGCATCGCTACGTCTCTTGACGTTTCCTTGATAGATTATACCAAAGATACGGACCTAATGCAATGGGAATGATTTTATAGGAAATAACGTTCGGAAATTACAAGACAAAAACCCGTTTCAAAAAGAGAAACAGGTTTTATTTATGAACATTTTGGAGCCAATTGTTCACTTCTCTAGCTACAATTTCAGGCGCCTCTGTATACAGTTCGTGCCCCAAACCATCTAGCAAGACTTGCTCGATCTGGGGATCTAGTTGCTTCAGAGCTTCTTTTCTCCATTCAGGCTCTTCTTGGTATCGAGGCCCGATAAATAGGACAGGCTTGTCTGCAACTGAAATCTGGTTAGCTTTGATCTGACGCCGTAGACGCAATAAGGCCATGACCTTTTCGAGATCCAGATTTAATTCATATTGTTCACTCACTGGATTCCAACGATAGCTAGCCTCTACTGCTTTTCGCGCTATAGGAGTAGGATCTGCTCCATCACCAAGTTCTGATAACACAGCCTCTTCTAAAGTCGCAAAAACTTGCTGCTGCATGAAGGATGATGTGTCATTTAGTTCTTCTTCAAGAGATAAGATCTTTTCCATATCCAGATAGCCACCATCCAGGAGAATCAAAGCCTGGATCTGAGGAAACTCAGTAGCCAGATAACGAGCCAAATCTCCACCCAAGGAATGCCCAAATAAGCAGATCTCTTCAGCCTGGCCAACCCGACCTTGGAACCAATCACGAAGATCGTTTTCTGTCTGAATCATTTCCCTATAGGGATCTAGAAAGGTCACAGGAAAGCCTAGCTCATCCATTAGTGGAGCCAGATGGTAGCTATTACCACCTAGGCCACCGATAAAATAATACTGCATGTGTTTTGTCCTTTCTTTTTCATTCTATTTCATTGGTTAGCGCTACTCTCTCGCGTCTCCTTTATGGAGTTCCGTATTATAAACAATTTCTGCACCAGGGCTTCCTTTATCATCCTTTACGACTCCTATTAACTGACCATCTTCTACTAATAATTCAATATTTTCATCTGTACTACTTGCCTCTGTGAGTATAGCTCTCTTAGGCAAATGCTCCTCATTTGAAACGTCTACAGGTTTGCCATTTGAGTCCAGTAACTCAATGACTTCATTGCCACCTCCATCAAAATCAAGAACAATGTCTGAAATCAATCCATAACTTAATGGAATAAATTTCTTTATTTTATCTCCCAGAGTAGCTTTATTTCCATACTTGTCATAGATCGTCGGACGCACATAGGCATTTGAGAATGTTGACCCTTCTTCAGTAACGTATATTGGGGAGAACTCAATCTTCTCAATCCCAGTATAGTGTTCTTTGATGTAGGTTCCGATTTGTTCTTCTAGCAAAAGAAAACCATGCTTATAGAGCTTTGTTGTTTTCGGTCCAAGATTCGGCTTCGTTAGTTTATTGTAGACAAAGTAACTACCGGATAGGATGAAAATTAAAATAGCAATGATCTTTACCCACTTTCTGCTCATCAGTCGCTCCTCCTTCTATCTACTTCAGTATAGCATATTTGGTTGGCTTTCCATCGCTATTCCTAACGAAACGGAATATAAAGATTTGAAATGTGGCGAAATTTTAAAGCATTTCACAGTCTCATGAAATACTTTTAAACTGTATTATTTTTATATGAATAGAAGACTAGTTCCTTCAGTTTTCTTGGTCTCTTCAATCCAATATTGCTCCTCTTTGGGGATCAAATGATCAAAACGTCCTGAAAAAAACTTCCATCCGTTTGGCACATATCTTTCGTAGTTTTTCATCCCCAGATGGTTTGAATAAAATTCTTCTTTATCAAAATCGATGAAAAGATCCGGAAGCAAGGCTTTTCCTTCCAGAATAATCTCTGAATTCAAGTTCTCCTCTTCCATTGAACGTTTGATCATTGAGATCAATTCTTCAACCGTCACCTTCAGCCAATCATCTTTATACATTTCTAAGTAGCTCTCAAGATTGCTTTTTGTAATCACATGAAGATTCTGCTGAATCTCAGGTAAATAGGAGAAATCAACATCCAGACCTGCTTCCTGGTATGCCTGAATATATTTATCGATATCCATTGTCCACATTTCGTTTGAACAAATATACCAGTTAAACTGATGATTTGCAATAACCCCAACAATATTTATTTCTGGTTTCTCTATCAATTGGTCTTTATTCACTAGTTTTTTCTCCCCTTCTCCTATCTACTTGTTCCGAACTGACAATAGGACTTACTTACCAAACATTATATATCTATGATACCGAATTATATTTTGACAAGCAAGTTAATGACCGAGTCGCTAACAAAAAAGCCAGCTAAAAGGGTTTAGCTGACTGATGTCATATCTAATAAATCTTTCTCTGCTCGATCATCTAGCAGAGAAAGCAAGTATCCCACATTCTCTTATATTCTATAAAACAAAAAAGCACTCTGCAAAAACAGAGTGCTATCGTCTTTAATACTTTATATTCCGTTCGACAAACTTGAAGTTGTTTACTTACAGTACTCCTCTATTTTGTAGCTATATTCTTTTAGAAGTCCCCGTGAATAAATTTTTTTATTTTTTGAATCTCTAACTTCATTCCAAAGGATAGCCGCAACTTTTAACTTGTTGGAGTAATGATTGCTAAATTCATCGGCACAAAAGTCTTTTAGAAATTGATTCCATTGGCAAGCTGAATTATCATACTTGGCGTAGTCTGACTCTCCATAGTATATTTTAATCATATCTTGGATTGTAAAATTTATGTTGTTGTCCCGTTTTACTTTTCTCCAAGCAGTTGCCATATCAGCATTAAACTTAAACGGATTAACACCTGTTACAGCTGAAAAATAATCCCGAAATTTCTGATTAAAGGAAAACCCACATTCAAGTAATGATGTATTTAGGGTTATTATTTCGGTTTGATTTTTGTTTCTTTTCCTCAAAACTTTTTCTACTCTATTTCCCCTAAAATATTGTTCTATAATATGATTTAATTCTTTTTTTGTACATCTGTATTCTAATCCAAGGTACTTACAAATTTGTGAAAGCTCTTCTCGATACCAGTAGTATCTGTTAAATTCTTCAAATGATTTTATATCTCTAAAATCAGGTCTATGTTCTTCCAAATGCTCGCCTCTACAACTCCAAATTTATCTCATTATACCATAGATAATAAAAGTCATATCAATTTATACCCATGCCACATAAAGCTATAACAGAATATATTACAATCTTGTAATTACTGTATTTCTATTAAGCTTAACATTCTTATAAAATAAATAAGAAAAACAAACGATATAGTCCATCACTAGTAACAAGAAATACTAGAAGTTGAAAGATATAAAAACATTTAAATGGAAAGCATAGCAATAAACAAAACAGTCAGTAAAACGATGGTTTTGTTGTGTTGTTTCACTTGCTTTCTAATTTCCTCTTTTGACTTTATCCGCAGACGCCCTTTGTATTTTGATTTAGTCATGGAACTTCTAATAAGTTCGCTGACGTCCGTACTCACTTAAGGAAAGTTTTTTATATGACTTTATCTTCAATCTGAGACCGTTAAAACCTCTTTGTTTGAATCTTTCTAACTGAATTGGACACAAAAAATCCACTCACTCGGGGTGAAATGGATTGTTTCTTCATTAACGGTTCAACAAGAAATTGAACAATTTTTCGACAATTTTTACGACCAACCAGCATAAGAATCCGATATAGCTAAAATAGAAAATGAGTGACAAAATCGTAATAATCATGGTTTCCTCCTTCGTCGATTGCAAGTACTTGTCTTATTATACCTTTTTATGCAATCGAACTCAATAGAATTTTGAAAATTGTCTGATTATTCTTTTTCTTCTTTAGCTTCTTTGGCGTCTTGATCTGCTTCTTCACTGCCTTTATTGACAGCTGTCTTAAATTCAGCAAACATTTTGCCGATGGACTGGCCCAACTCAGGCAGGCGTTTTGGTCCAAAAATCAAGAGGGCGCCCAGGATGATGATGATCAAACCTGGTGCTCCAATATCACGTAAAATTCCCATTAGTTTCTCCTTTTTCTTGAATAGATGACTTTACTGAAGGCGACACTGACTTCAAATAAGAGGATCAAAGGGAGTGTCATGGCCAAGTCACTGATAAAGTCTGCAGGGGTTAGCACGACGGCTAAGACCAGCAGAACAAAGTAAGCATAACGTCGGTAGGTTATTAAAAACTGTGGTGTCAAGAGACCAATCGAGGTCAGAAAAGCGACCAAAACTGGTAACTCGAACAAGACCCCTAAAGGCAAGGTAGTGTGCCATAAGAAGGTTAGATAATTTTGTGCTGTTAATTGGGTATCAAACAGCCCTTCTCCCAATCGCATCAGGACCTCTAAAATAGCTGGACTGACAAAGAAATAACCAAATGCAAGCCCCAGTACAAAGCAAATAAAGCTAGCTGGGATATAGGCAAAGACTGCACGCGCCTCCTTCTCCCTCAAAGCCGGCCTTACAAATTGCCAAATCTGGTAGACAATAAAGGGCAAGGTCAGGCTAAAGGATGTGAGATTGGCCAGCGATACATAGATCCAGAGAATATCATTCGGTCCCAGTACCAGCAGTTTTTGATGCAGGCTAGCCGTCAAGGCTTGATAGGTTTCTCCTCCAAATACAAATGCTAGGATGAAGACGATAATATAGCACAAGACCACTGCGATCAATCGTTTTCGAAATTCGACCAAATGTTCAACAATAGTCATTTCATCTGCTCTACTCTTTGCCATGTTGTCTCACCGTAACGAGTGCGATCAAGGCCACAAAGATACCTTGAGGAAGAAGAACTTCCCAGCTTGGATAGATCCCCGCCCAATCGATGGTTGGAAGTCCATTGACCAAATGGCTAGGTAGGATATTGGTCAACTGCAGGGCGTGAATGCTGACACCGAGCATCTTGAAGGCCAAAGCGTAAATCAACCACGTCAGAATGAAAAAGATTCGATGAGGTTGGATAGCTTGACTGGCCTTGGTCATGGCCAATGCAATGATGATGAGAACGGCTATGGCAAACCCTATTCCCAGTAAGAAATTCGCGGTTGTAATCCGCGGAATGATCCCAACATAAAAGAGAATAGTCTCAGCCCCTTCACGAAAGACTGCTAAGAAACTGAGAGCAAACATCGACACAAAGCTTCCAGTAGCCGTCACTGTCTTCATTTTACGTTCCATAAAGGCATTCCACTGTTTGACAGAGGACTTGCTGTGGAGCCAAATTCCGATGAGAATCATCATGACCACAGCGAAAATCCCAACGCCACCTTCAATGATTTCCCGATTAGACCCCGAAGTAACGGCTGGAAATGCTACTTGCAAAACAAGAGCAATCGCTGCACTGGCAAGAACACCCGCAATAGCTCCACCGTAAACCCATTTAAGGCCTTTCCTCATCTTAGCAGCCTTAAGGGTCGTCACAAGTGCCATGACGATCAGAAGGGCTTCTACTCCTTCACGCAAAAGAATCAACATGGCATCAAAGGCGTTGTAAGAAGCTGTCGTATCGATCGCAGACAGGTCTCTGATCAATCCTTGTAATTTCTCTTGATAGGCCTTCTCTTTCCCCTTGACCATAATGACCGGGGATTCGCTCTCTACGCGCGTGTAGAGACTGGGATTGGTCGTGCTGACATCCCCTTCGATAGTTGGCCAGATGGTGATAAACTGCTTCATAGTCGCTGCAGCAGACTTATCGTCGCCGGATTGGAATTGGCTTTGCGCCTTCTCCAAAAGCTTGATCCCATCGTTCAACGTCAAATCCGTACTGGCATTGCTAATGGCTTCTCCTTTTACAAAGGCATCAATCCCATTTTTGAGGTCATCATAAGAGGACTGGATGTTGGTAAAATCGGTAGGCTCTGTTTCAATACTACTGCGCAAAAGCGAAATGGCCGTCTCGATTTTACCATAGTAGGCTGTGCTGTGATCTCTGACCACCGCTTCGTTTCGCGTCCAGGTATTATTGAGATCGGCATAGGTTTGACGAGTTTCATCCAGATCCTTAGCCGTAATGGCCTCTTGTAGGTTCTTAAAGTAAGGAGCGAGGCGACTCACGAGTTTGTCTTTTTCCGCCTCTAAATCGACCGGATTTTGCTCTTTTTCAAAAGCGAGCAAGGCTGATGAGATCTTGGTGAGATCCTCTTTTCTTACCTCCCCTTTTATATCTAAGGCTTGGCTAACTTTTTTCCCTGCTTTGGAATCATGGTGGTCTTTGGATTCAAAATCAGCCTGAATTTCAGCAATCAATTCCTTGGCCTTTTTCTGGTCCTTATTTTCTATAGCGGTTGTTGCATCTGTGATCTTGATAAAGAGATCGCTATAAGACTCCGCAGCTACTGGATGAGTGCAGAACAAGGCAAGAAGGCCGAACAAGATCAAGAGTTTATTCAAAGAGTGCTTGACCAAGATACCCTCCTTTCTCAACGCCTGCAAAGCAAGCAAAGAGTCCACTTCCGATATGGGTGATGTACTCGTTCATTTTATCGACTGCGCCCAAGTTGGTTTGGATTTTGACAAAGCTGTTCGGATCCTTTTGAAAGGCTATAAAGATCAAGCCGGCATCAAATTGCCCAGTCTGTTCATTGATACCATCTGAATAAGAATAAGACCGCCGTAAAATTGGTCGATCCACTTCTTTGGCCAAACGGACATGTGAATCTACTGGTAGTTTAGATAAATCTACTTCATCAAATTCGTTGGTTTTACCAAAGGGAGCACCGGACTCCTTGTAGCGACCAAAGGTATTTTCCTGCTCCTGCAAATTCGTTCGGTCCCAAGTTTCCAAGTGCATTTGCACTAAGCGAAGAGCCATATAGGAACCACCCTTCATCCAATCCTTGCTGTCAGTCCAGACGACCTTGTCAAAGTCCTTCTCCGTCGTGACATTTGCCGTTCCATCCTTGAAACCAAAGAGGTTGCGGGGTGTTTCTTTTCGGTCACCAATGGCCGCAAAACCTGATTTGCTCCACTTCATGGTAATGGTATTGCGACCCTTACGAATCAGATTTCGCACCGCATGAAAGGCTACTTGCTCATCGTCTGCACAGGCCTGAATGACGATATCGCCACCTGTATATTTGTCCTGCAACTGCTCCTTTGGAAATGGGGGCAAATCACGAAAGAGTTTCGGACGTTTGGACTCCAAGCCCAGTTTCTTTAGAAAGGAGGCCGAAACCCCAAAAGTCAGGCTCAAGCGATAGGGGTTGAGTCCCACTGTTTCACCTGTATCTGTTGGAGGCAAGAGGGCATTGGAACCATCTTTTTTGACCAATTCTCCTTCGACTAATTTACTACTATAATCAGTCCAGTCTTTAAAGAGTTGGATGACTTCTTTTTTGTCCGTCGTGTGAAGATCTAATACAACCAAGTAGCAAGCCTTCTGCATGGGCGTCGTAATCCCTGCTTGGTGCTTGCCATAAAAGGAGACGTCTTCATCCCCATCATAAGCTTTTTTGCTGGAACTGTCTTGATTAGCGAAAAAAGCAGATGCACCAGAGAGACCTAGCGCTAGACCAGCCCCTCCAATACCTGCTTTTTTAAGAAATTCACGACGGTCCATTTTTTTATCTAAAAATTTTTCGTCAGCCATGTTTCTTATTTCCCATCTAAAATCACACCCATTTGAGACAAAGGTTCACCAAGTTTGGTCACAGCTTCTGCCAATTCCTTGGTATCTTCCTTGGATAAGTCTGTGTAAGACTTATAGTTTGAATCATCTGTCATGTGTTTGTCCAATAAAGCATTAACATTCTTGAACTCTGCTTCCAAGGTTTTAACCAATTTGGCATCTTTTTTCTCAATCAAAGGTTTAAAGAGAGAGAAGATCTTTTCAGCCCCTTCAATATTGGCACGGAAGTCGTAAAGATCTGTATGAGAGAAGACTTCTTCTTCACCTGTAATCTTTTGCGTTGCCACTTCATTGAGCAAATCGACAGCTCCGGTCAACATGATATCCGGTGTGACTTCTACTGTAGCAATTTTAGCTTTCAACTCCTTGATATCGTTCACCAGTTGGTCAGCGTATTTGTCTGTTCCATCTGTGGTATTGTTTTCCCAAAGGATACGCTCAATCCGGTGGAAACCTGACCAGCCATCTTCTGATTTATTTTCATCCACATAATCCACCAAACGGTAGTCGATCTTGACATCTGATTCTCCGAAGGTTTCAGCAATCGGTTCGGAACGTTCATAGGCCATACGGATCAAGGGATATTGCTTTTTGGCTTCTTCCAAATTCCCATCTTTTAACGTAGCTCGGAATCCTTCTGTATCCTTGAGCAATTGGTCAATTTGCATTTCAACAAAGTCTTTGTATTCAGCTGTCGCATTGTCCAAGGTCTTCTGGTCAGCCTTTGACAACTGCACCGTTGAGCTGGTTTGCGTCTTTTGACTCGACTGTTTGCTAGTAGTATTTGCACACCCTGCTAAAAGAGCAACACTCAATAAGAGTAGACTATATTTTTTCATGAAAGACTTCTCCTCATTTGTTCTTGGCCCTATTTTACCAGATATTTTCTCATTTTTCAATAATTGTCTGAAAATTTAATAATAGGAAAACATTTCTGAGAATCTGTCTTTTACAAAAGAATATCCTTGACCCGTCCAATTTCGGATTCTTTAACCACTACAAAGATGCTATCTCCAAGATACAAGCGGGTTGCACCATTGACCGTATAACTCTTCCCGCTTCGCATTTGCGTGGTAATTAAGATATCTTGAGGGAGGTGCAGTTCATGAACTTGCTTTCCAGCAATCTTTTCTGATACAGGGATCTCAATCAAAGTCAACTCTCCTTCTTCTTGCGCCTTATCCGGCAACAATTGCTCGAGCATGGCTTCATAGACTGGCGCTCCATGGAAGAGATCCATAATCATATAAGCCAGCAAGGTCACCATGCCTAGGGGCATTAAACTGCGAATATCACCGACCATCTCTGTTACCAAGATCATCGCTGTTAAAGGTGCTTTTGAAATAGCCCCAAAATACCCACTCATTCCTAAAATAATGAAGAGAGGCAGCTGATTTTGAGAGATAAAGCCAATGTTTTGAAGGATAGTTCCAACGATGGCCCCTAAAAGTGATCCTAATGCTAGTATGGGCAGGAAGATTCCTCCCGGCAAACCACTACCATAGCTTAACATACTCCAGATGAAACGGATCACAAAATAGAGAAGGATGGTCAGCACTGGATACGGTACTCGAGCTAAATCCAAGACTAATTGGTTCCCACCACCAAGAATTTGGGGAAGAAAATAGCCGATTGGAAGAATCAAGACAAAGGCGAATAAAGAAGAATAATGAGAAGGAACATGGAAAATCTTCTCTAGCAAACGATACAGGCGACCGATATTGAGCACCACTATTTCGTAGACATAACCCGCTGCCCCTAAAAAGACTCCAAGAAATAGATAAATCCAGTACTGAGACAGATGAAGTGGTGGAATATTTTGTGGCATATGAAGCACTGGTGTTTGACCAAAGACATTGAGTGAAATAAAATTAGCAGTCAAACTAGCAGCCAAGGTTGAAATCCAAAAGAAACGTGAAAAATGATGGTAGACCTCTTCAACCACAAATAAGAGCCCCGCTATAGGTGCATTAAAGGCAGCGGCAAGACCAGCGGCAGCCCCACTTGCAATCAAAGACCGCTCCTCAACCGGACTGACCTTCAAATGATGGGCCACTCCTTTTCCACCCATTGCCCCTAATTGAATACTAGGACCTTCACGACCAAGCATCAAGCCACTTCCGATGGCCAAGACACCTAGAATATACTTCTTCCACAAGGTATCCCACCAGCTTACCGCCAATAGGCCCTTAAGCTCTGCTTCGACTTGCGGAATTCCTGATCCTTTGATATCCCGATTGGTGCGAATAAGTCGGCCAGCAATCAGTACGATCACCCCATACCCCAACAGCATCGCCAGCAAATAAAGTGGTTGACCAGACATCTCCTTGTAAACGCCTTGAACAAAATGAAAAATATGTTCGATCAAAAAACGAAAACTTGAGACGATGCAGCCCACAACGATCCCAACCAGAACACCTCTGACAATATGGGCCACAATTGAACTAGAGGCAAAATGAAATTCCTTTTTTAAGGCTTCTTCTTTAGCAGACATTCCCTAACTCCTTCAAACTCTTATCCTATTCATTATACCTTATTTCACTGCCTCTGAATACATGGAAAGACAGAAAAAAACAAAACCACCCTTGTTAGTTTTGTTTAGAATGTAGACAAACCATTTTATCAAGTAAATTAAGTTAAGAAATTCTACAAAGAAATATAAATATGTTCTATTATTATGGAATGAATAAAGAAAAGTCAAAACTTTCCGCTGTGAGAAAAGTGCCTGAAACAATACAGTTTCAGGCACTCGGAATTATTGAGACCTTAGGCTCAATAATTAGTCATGGAACTTCGTAGAAGTTCGCTGACGTCCGTACTCACCTAAGGAAAGTTTTTAATAGAACTTTAGCTATTATTCAGCAGTTAAAGCTGCCATTGTGATGTAGTTGTAAGGTTTGTTGAAGTGTGGCAAGAAGAACAAGTCCGTCAAAGCCAACTTATCAATCGTCACGTGTTCTTGAATCGCAAGTGAGAACATGTGAATAGCCATTGAGATAGCGCTATCACGTGATACCATTTGAGCTCCAAGGATTTGACGAGTGTCTTTATCGTAGACGATCTTGATACCAACCTCATAGTTATCGTGTTTGATAAATTCAGGTTTTTGAAGGTCGTTGAAGCCAGTTTCAGTGGCATTGAAGCCTGCAGCTTTCGCTTTTTCAAGAGTCAAACCAGTTGAAACCATGTGAAGGCCATAGATAGAGATACCGTTAGAACCTTGAACACCGATTCCTTCTAATTCATGACCAGTCGCATTGTAGGCACCAACAATACCTGAACGAACCGCATTAGACGCAAGAGCGATGTAGCTCATTTCGTTACGAGCGTTATCAAAAATCGTCGCACAGTCACCAACAGCGTAGACACCTGGAAGTGACGTTTCTTGTTTCTTATCAACAAGGAAGGCACCGTTGCGGAAGAGTTCGATCTTACCATCAGCAAGAGCTGTATTTGGACGGAAACCAACAGCTAAGATAACCATATCTACATCAAAGGTTTCTTTATCGGTTACAAGGCGTTCTACCTTACCATCTCCTTCAACCGCTTGAACAGTTTGTCCAAGTGCCAAACGGATGTTGTGGTCTTCCAAGTTTTTCGCCATGATGTCAGTGAAGTCTTTGTCGTAGTATCCATTCAAGACAGTGTCCACGATATCCACCAAGACAACATCTTTACCAAGACGTTCGAAAGCTTCAGCAAGTTCAACACCGATGTAACCACCACCAACTACGGCGATACGATTCAAGTGTTTGCTGTTGTCTTTCAATTTTTCGATCACTTCTTCAGCGTTTTGGTACAATTTAACGAATTGAAGATTTTCAAGAGTTGCTTTGAATTCGCGGTTACCAGGTACGATTTCAACTCCTTTAATTGGAGGAATGATTGGTGTTGATCCAGTCGCAAAGATCAATTTTTCGTAAGATTCTTTATGTTCTTTTCCATCAACTTCCGCTGTAACCACTTTGTTGTCATAGTCAATTGAAAGAACAGGTGAATTCATGTAGACTTTTGCACCTTTTGCTTCCAATTTTTCTTTGTCAGAGTAGAAAAGACCTTCAGGACCATCGATTTGTTCACCGATCCAAAGCGCCATCCCACATCCAAGGAATGAAATGTTTGAGTTTTGGTCAAAAACTACAATTTCATTTTCATTTCCGAAATTATCTAACATAGTGTTGATACAAGCTGTTCCGGCATGGTTAGCCCCTACAACAACGATTTTACTCATAGAATAAATCCTACCTTTAATTTAATTTACTTCTTGAGTATATCATAAAAATGATATCGGTTACAATTATTTTGCTCAGAATTTGTGATCTTTTTTTCAATTTTCAAGAAAATCCCACTTCACATGTTTCAAAAAATGTCAAACAATATGCTTGAAATAATTGTGAAAACGATATCTTTTTGATATACTGTAAGTAAGTGAAAATAGGAAAGGATAGATTTTTAGTGGACCTAAGTAGTCGATCCGAACGTTTGATGGGAACGACCATCACTGTTTCGATCTGTCACCCACAAGCGAATGAACTCTTAGCCCGCTGCTTTGAACTTCTTCGCTCCTACGAACATCGCTTCAGTGCCAATGATGCAAGTTCTGAACTCATGGAGGTCAATTACCAAGCTGGTATTGCTCCTGTCCAAGTTCATCCAGATCTTTTTGAACTGATTGCATTAGGAACCTTGCATAGTCAAGCTCAAAACAGCCATTTAAACATCGCCATTGGTCCTCTTGTACAGACCTGGCGAATTGGATTTTCAGATGCTAGACGTCCCCAGCAAGGGGAAATTAATCAAGCTCTGACCATGATCGATCCTCACCGAATTCAGCTCGACCCAGAAAACCATACGGTCTTTCTTATGCGTCCTGGAATGAAGATCGATTTAGGTGCCTTGGCTAAGGGCTATAGTGCAGACTGCATTGCGACCTTTTTAAAGAGCCAGGGAGTAACAGATGCCTTGATCGATCTTGGAGGAAATATCCTCACTGTCGGTCAACATCCCGTCAAACAGCAACCTTGGCGGATTGGCATTCAAAATCCAGTCGAAAAAAGAGGTCAGCACCTACTGGTCCTCTCTGTCAAGGATAAATCTATTGTCACCTCTGGCATCTACGAGCGTCATTTAGAAGTGGACGGCCAGTCGTTTCACCACATCTTTGATAGCGCGACGGGCTATCCGGTCGAGACAGACTTAGCCAGTATCACCATCATATCTGATCGATCCGTAGACGGGGAGATATGGACTACCCGCTTGTTCGGGGAATCTCCTGCTTCTATCCTCAACACTGTTGAATCACTTCCTGGTATAGATACCTTATTGGTTTCTCAATCAGGCAAGATCGCCTATACAAGTGGGCTTCAATCTTATTTATAATTCTCCTATCAGAAAGGAATTTTCCATGATAAAACTTATTGCGATTGTGGGGACTAACTCCAAACGTTCTACAAACCGTCAACTGCTTCAATACATGCAAAAACATTTTGCTGATAAGGCTGAGATCGAATTGGTCGAAATTAAAGATATCCCTGTCTTTAACAAACCAGCCGACAAACAAGTTCCTGAAGCTGTCTTAGATATTGTTGCAAAAATTGAAGAAGCTGATGGGGTCATTATTGGAACTCCAGAATACGACCACTCTATTCCAGCAGTCTTGATGAGTGCACTCGCTTGGCTCTCATACGGAGTCTTCCCATTGTTGAACAAACCGGTCATGATTACTGGGGCATCATACGGTACGTTGGGATCTTCACGCGCCCAACTCCAACTTCGCCAAATCTTAAATGCTCCTGAAATTAAAGCGAATGTCTTGCCAGATGAATTCTTGCTCTCTCATTCATTGCAAGCCTTTGATCAAAATGGAGACTTGGTGGATTTAGATGTCATTCAAAAATTAGATGCGGTCTTCAATGATTTCCGTGTGTTTGTAAAAATTACAGACAAATTGCGCAACGCCCAAGAATTACTTCGCAAAGATGCTGAAGAATTTGACTGGGAAAACTTGTAAGATAGGAGACAGAAAAGAATGAAATTTGTTGGACTTGTAGGCTCAAACTACGATCAATCATATAACCGTAAACTTTTGGAATTCATTCGCCGCCAATTTAAAATCAAATTTGAATTGGAAGTTCTTGAAATCGACGAAGTTCCAATGTTTAACCAAGATGAAAAATGGGACGAAAGTTTCCAATTGCGTCTTTTATATAACAAAATCACTCGTGCAGATGGTGTTATCATTGCCACTCCAGAGCACAACCATACGATCTTTGCTGCTCTCAAGTCTGTTCTTGAATGGCTCTCTTTCGAGGTGCATCCATTTGAAAACAAACCGGTTATGATCGTCGGTGCTTCTTACTATGATCAAGGGACTTCACGTGCGCAAGTTCACCTCCGTAAGATCCTCGATGCCCCAGGTGTCAATGCTTATACCCTTCCAGGAAATGAATTCCTTCTTGGAAAAGCCAAAGAAGCTTTTGACGAAGACGGCAATATCATTAACGAGGGAACCGTCAAATTCCTTGAAACCTGCTTGGATAATTTTATGAAATACGTTGAGGTTGTATCTAAATTGAAAAAACCAAAACCAATTGAACCAGAAGACTTGGATTGTAATCATCCAATCGCTACAACTGTTACTGAAGTCGATCCTGACGATCCAGATTGGGTAGAAAAAGTAGCTGAAATCACTGGTGCCGTTTCCGGCGATACCTATGTCAAACTCGACCACGGTATCCTAACCGTTAACCAAATTGATATGTTCTTAAAGGCTATGCCATTTGAATTGACCTATGCCGATGATAACAACCAATTCCTCTACTACAACAATGCCCATCAAGATCCTGATACCATGTTTGCCAAACGCGTGCCACCTCAATCAGGAAGCCGGATGTCAACCGTTCATGGTTCCCTACCACCAGCACGTATGAAAAACGTAGAATGGGTGATTGGTACCCTTCGTAACGGTAACCAAGACTATGTTCGGACCATTGTTCCAGGTTCTCCTGAAGGCGTGATTAACACTCACAACTACCAAGCTATGTACTATGAAGATGGTTCTTACGCTGGTATCAATGAGATTGTCTTCAACTTCAAACCATGGTTGGACTGGTACCTGCAAACAACAGGTCAACGTCTAGTTGGTGGAAGCGGTCCATTTGCTCCTGCTGGTGGACACGGTAGTGCAGATGCAACTTCTGGTGCTTCTGATGCTGGAGGACATGGTGACGGAGGGCACGGAGATGCCGATGCCACTTCTGGTGCAAGCAACTAAGAAACAATAAAAAAATGAAGCTTCGTGCTTCATTTTTTTATTGTAACTCTTTGATAATCTTCTTAGCATCGTCGTTTGAAATAGCCCCTAATTGGACATGTCCAATTTTCCCATGACTGTCTATAAAGACTTCTGTAGGAATAGAGCGAACCTGATAATCTGCAAATGCAGAACCGTCTGGATTGTACAAGACCGGTACGGACTTGTAATCTTGTTGATCAAACCATTTAACGAATTCTTCTTCTGTTTTTTCACCTTGGAGTCCCGGTGCCATAATGGTCAAAATTTCAAAGTCTCTATCCGTATCCTTGACCAATTTCTCTAATTCAGGCATACTTTTCCGGCAAGGACCACACCAGGTTGCCCAAAATTTCAAATAAACCTTCTTCCCTTTGTAGTCTGAAAGTTTAACCGTATTCCCCTTCATATCCTTTAGTTCAAAGTCACTAGCGTCTTTTCCTACCAAAGCATTCTTATTCGTTGTTGTATTCATTGTTGGCTGATTGTCCATACTACTCTCACTGGATTGATTCATGGAACAAGCTGACAGCAAAGCTAAAGAGAGGACTGAGAAACAAGCGTATTTAAAACCTTTCATCATGCGTTAAACCTCCGGATTATTTTATGAAAAGATAGATGACAAACTGTTCAATTGTCCCAAAAGTAAGAGAATTCCCATCAGAATAATGATGGCTCCGCCGATTTTCTTCAGCAATAACAAATGGGGTTTGAGACGATTAAAGTAAGGTAGGACCAGACTAGATGCTAAGGCCAAGAGTAAAAACGGAAGAGCCATTCCCAAGGTATAAACAAGGAGATAAATAGCTCCCATAAGAGCATCTTGCCCATCCGATGCTGCTAGAGCAAGAACTGATCCCAATACAGGGCCGATACAAGGCGTCCAACCAAAACTAAAGCCAAGACCAAGGAGAAAAGCTGAAAACAACTCATTCTTCTGTTTGTTGGCTCCAAAATCCATTGTTTTTTGCTTCTCAAGGAAATGAAAGTGAAAGACTTCCATCTGATGAAGACCAAGGATAATGATGAGGGCTCCCATCAGATAACGGAACCAATTGGTGTACATGATCTTTCCAAGCAAGCCCGCTCCAAAACCAATGAGGAGGAAAATAACAGAAATACCAGCAATAAAACATAGGGTTTTCAGCAAGCCATGCCAGCGAATTTTTTTCCCGAACAATTGGATAGCCTTTTCCTGATCACTTCCTAGCAAGATTCCAATATAAACAGGTAGCAAAGGAAAGACACAGGGAGAAAAGAAAGACAGAATACCCGCAAGAAAAACTGTCAATGAAAAAATGATTGGATTCATAGTTCACTCCGTATATTGATATGCTACATTCAGTATAACATTGACTGACAAAAAATAAAAATTTCTGCTACGTTTTTTTACTAAAGTTTGGATTTAGATACTAGTTTCAAAAGAAAAACTCTAAAGCACAAAACTTTAGAGTTTCTAATATAACTTATTCTTCTGCTGTTTGTTTATTTGGTAATACGAGCGATAAAAGAATCCCGATGACTACTGGCACTAACCACGGAAGAGATTGAGCCGCAAATGGAAGCAAAGCAATCCCCTTTTCTACTAGTGAAATTTTAAAGGTACTTGCCAGAACACTTGCAAGAGAGACCAAGCTGGCCAAGAAAATAGTCAATTGCATCCCTGGTTTTGAAAGAGCCACAAATTTATTCACTATCACAATCAATACAATGGTAATGGTGATTGGGTAAAGAATCATCAAGACTGGTAATGAAAAGGCAATAATGGCATTCAAGCCAAGGTTGGCAATCGCAAAACCGATCAAAGTGAAGACAGTTGCATAGACCTTGTAAGAAACCTTAGGGAAGGTGCTATGGAAGAATTCACTGGTAGAGACGATTAAACCAGCGGTTGTGGTAAAGCAAGTTACCGTCACCATTCCTGCTAGGAAAATCTGAGCAGTCGGACCAAAGATCGCTTTGGTTGCTTCTGATAATACATACACCCCTTTATTGGTATCAGATGCCATAACAGAAGCCGGAATTGGAAAATGATTCCCCAGAAATCCTAAACCGATATATAGCACACTAAAACCAAGGGCTACGACAATTCCAACCAACCAAATAGTCTTGATATATTCTTTCTTACTTGAAAATCCAAGTTGATTCAAGGTCGTCACTGCGATCACACTAAAGGCAACAGATGCCAAGGCATCCAAGGTATTGTAGCCCTCTAAAAATCCTTGCCCAAAGGCAGAAGCCTGATAGGCTTTTGTGGCCACCATTGGAACATGTCCACTGTATTTCAGAGCCCCAAGAACGACCAAGATCAAAATAAGAATCGCAAAGATCGGGGTCAAAATACGACCGATTCGATCTAGAATCTTAGATGGATTCAAAGCAATCAGAAAGGCAAGCAAAAAGTAGACCAGGGTAAAAATGAAAAGTGCTAAACTGGCATTCATTCCACCTAATAAGGGGGCTGTCCCCACTTCGAAAGATACCGTCGCCGTTCTTGGAATGGCAAAGAAAGGACCAATCGAAAGATACAGCGCAACTAAGTATACAATTGCGAAAACAGGTGAAATCTTACGAGAAATCTCATCAATATAACCTTTGGGATTGAGTGTCCCGATAATCAAGGTCACAATGGCAATTCCCACTCCTGAAAGGACAAACCCAGCAATAGCTGGCCAAAATTGATTACCCGATAAAGCACCAAGAGTCGGCGGGAAAATCAGGTTTCCAGCACCAAAAAAAATACCAAACAGTAATAAACCTGTCAGGGAACCTTTTCGTAACATACGATCTCCTTAAAAAACGATAATCTTAACTTTATCAAATTCATTTGAAGAATGCAACTTATTTGTATGAACAATCCGCTATTTTTATCAGTCATTATGGTACAATGGATATAAGATTTTACGAGGGGCAAAAAATGTATCTATATCTATTCTGGTTATTTCCAGCTCTTATTTTTTTATTGTTCTTTATGAGTGATCGCAGAAGGCTTTTCAATGCTTATCTCTTTTCGATAAACCTGGGGCTTCTTCTACTGATTTCTGCATTTCTACTAGTCGTTCGAACTGAGCTATGGTTTAATCAACAAATTGCAATGATTGTCTTTGTAGTGATTTCCATCCTCGTTTTTCTCAGCATTATTTTCTCATCTATCTTTCTCCTTTTTAACGGCCGTCAAATGATGGCTTTTGAAGGAAAAAGACTGGCCAACCTCCTCTCTCTGCTTTATGGACTGTTTATTATCGGAGCTTTGGCACTACATTTTCTACCCTATTTCCCAGGGAATGACATCCTCATCTATCTGACTGACTTTGCCCTGTTTTACATGACCTTTCTCTACCTCTCTTATGTATCCTATGGGACCTTTTGCAATCTCTTTCCGGTTCGCAAAGAACCAGACGCCATCATCATCCTTGGCTCAGGTTTGATCGGAGACAAGGTTCCCCCACTCTTGGCCCAGCGTCTTGAGAAGGGAAAGGCCATTTATGAGCAGTTCAACGGACGACCAAAGCTGATTGTTTCTGGTGGTCAAGGGTCAGATGAGCTGATCGCTGAGGCGGAAGCTATGGCCGGATACTTGATAGAACACGGGGTTCCAGAAGACGCCATTCTCATCGAGAATCGCTCTCGTACTACTTTTGAAAACCTGACCTTTAGCAAGTGTATCTTTGAAGAAGAGGGTCTTGGCAAGAGAGTCCTTGTGGTAACCAATTCTTTTCACGCGCTCCGTGCAGGTGTCTTTATGAGACGATTGAAAATACCTGGTCGAAGTATCGGTTCAAGAACAGCTTTTTACTATCTCCCATCCGCTTGGATTCGAGAAACCGTTGGCTTGGTTTCACTTTATTGGAAATGGCATGTTACCTTCCTAGCTCTTCTATTTCTGCCTTGGTTCTTTACACAAATCATGAAACTGATTGAGTTCTTCATTAAATATCTGAACTAAAAGAGGCTGGGCAAAAACTGTCCAGCCTTCTATGCTTGATAGAAGTAACTATATGACGCAGTGGTTGATTGGCATCTTTGTTCGCTTTTCAAGCTACAAAGATGACCTAATGAGGGAAACAACGTTTCCTTTATCCGCAACCTTCAACAGTCTCCCAGACTGTTGAAGCTATGCAGGGGTGGGAAAATTGAAAAGGTTTGGGGAACCTTTTCAACCTTTTTTAATTCCTAGGAGTTCTTTCCCACTCCCTTTCTTGTCTAGTGGTCACTAAAGCGTCTATATTTAATGCGGAAATCGAAATAATTTTCTTCCTGCAGTTTACGGAAAATATCACGATAAGCCTCTTCGTCAAAGTGATCACCCCGATAGAGAATTTCAAAGCTAAGTCCTTCGTATTCTAAAAAGGCATTGGCAGTTTTAAATCCATTTCGCTTATAGAAATCCATCCGAGACTGACGTTGCTCTAGATTGTCACATTCTTCATCTAAACGTTCCACTTCAAGAATCATGGTTCTTTGGTAAAATTCTACCAATTTTTCAATGATTTCTTGACCATAACCGTGGCTACGTAGGTGGGGCATAATGGCAAAGAAGCTAACATAAAAAGCTTTCTGATTGTAGATAGAGAAAGCAAATCCGACAAATTCTTCTTCGTTATAAAAAGCAAAGAAATTGGCATCGTCATTATCCGTATAGCGTAAGTATTCTGATAAAGGAATCCGTTCCTCTTCAGGGAAAGCCTCGATATTTAACCTCTCGACCTTATCTAGATCAGGGAACGATTCAGTGATTAATTGGCTGGTTAAGCGCATAAAGCCTCCATTTCTGCACTGATTATACCAAAAAATGTAAGGGTATTCAACTAAAGACGCTTGTCCCTGTTTTGTGAAGTTGGTATAATGGCACTATGAAAAAAATTCAACGTGTGGATCTCATAGATGGCCCTATTTTACCAGCTCTTTTGAGTTTTGCCTTTCCTATTCTCTTATCCAATATTTTCCAACAAGTCTACAATATATCGGATGTTATGATTGTTGGGCGTTTTTTAGGTCAAAAATCATTGGCAGCCGTTGGGGCGACCTCTGCTATCTTTGATCTGATTGTCGGATTTGCTGTCGGTGTTGGAAATGGGATGGGCATCATTATTGCGAGAAATTATGGAGCAAAAAACGAAGACCAATTACGAAAATCAGTCGCCGCAACTGCTGTTATTGGCGGCGTCCTCAGTCTCTTCGTGATCTTCTTTGGTGCTGTGGGGCTTTATCCCCTACTCCAATTTTTAGGGACTCCATCAGCTATTGTGTCTCAATCTTATCTCTATATCTCCACCATTGTCAATGGTGTGGCTGTGACCTTTGCCTATAATCTTTGTGCTGGACTTCTTAGAGCGGTTGGCGATAGTTTAGCGGCACTCTACTTCCTGATTATCGCTGCTATTCTCAATATTCTTCTCGATCTATATTTTATTACCCAACTGCATCTCGGAGTCCAATCTGCTGGGGTTGCGACCATTATTGCGCAAAGTTTTTCCGCCCTTCTTTGTTTCTTTTATATCCGCAAAAAAGTACCTTTTCTCCTGCCAAATCGCACCGATTTTGTGTGGGATCAAAGGCTCTATCAGGACTTGATCAGTCAAGGACTGACCATGGGTCTCATGTCTTCGATCGTCTCTATCGGAACCGTCATCTTACAATCGGCTATCAATAAGCTTGGAATGACCATCATTAGTGCCCAAATCTCAGCTCGTCGGATCATGTCCTTTGCTCTTCTACCAATGACTGCTATTTCCTCTAGTATGACAACGTTCACCTCTCAAAACTTTGGTGCCAAGCAATTCCGACGGATTCAACAAGGCGTCAAACAAGCTTGTCTCCTCTCCCTCCTTTGGTCTGTCTTTGTTGCCATCCTCCTCTTCTTTACAAGCCCCTTCTTGACGAGCCTGATTTCTGGATCCACCAATCCTAACTTGATCGCAAATGCCAGTCTCTATCTGCAAATCAGCTCCTGCTTCTATCCGGTCTTAGGATGTCTCTTGATTCTAGGGAATTCCCTTCAAGGCATCGGCCGAAAATTAACCCCTTTGATTTCTAGCTTTATCGAGTTAACTGGAAAAATTCTCTTTGTTCTCTTGATTATTCCCCATACAGGCTATATAGGAGTCATTCTGTGCGAACCCTTGATTTGGGTTCCAATGACCCTTCAACTATGGTTTACCTATCATAAAGCCAGTCATCAGCTTCTTGCATCATCAACCTCAACGAGTCCATAACAAAAGAACTTCTGTTCAAATGAGCAGAAGTTCTTTTGTTTTTCTGATTAGAACAAACCGATGGCTGTTCCATCAGCAGCTACATCCATATTCAAAGCAGCTGGACGTTTTGGTAAACCAGGCATGGTCATCACATCCCCAGTCAAAGCGACAATAAAGCCTGCTCCCAATTTTGGAACCACTTCACGGATAGTGATTTCAAAGTTTTCAGGAGCTCCCAAGGCATTTGGATTATCAGAGAAGCTATATTGTGTTTTGGCCATACAGATTGGCAACTTATCCCATCCATTTTTCACGATTTGAGCAATTTGTGTCTTGGCTTTCTTCTCAAAATTCACCTTCGTACCGCGGTAAATCTCTGTAACAATCTTTTCAATTTTTTCTTCAACAGAAAGGTTGTTATCATACAAGCGTGTGTAGTTAGCTGGACTTGTTTCGATGGTTTTAACCAAGGTTTCAGCAAGGTCAACTCCACCGTCCGCACCATTCGCCCATACACTCGCAAGCTCAACTGGAACATCAATTTCAGCACACAATTCTTTCAAAGCAGCAATTTCTGCTTCTGTATCGGTGATAAATTCATTGATAGCAACCACTGCAGGAATGCCAAACTTACGGATATTTTCAACGTGGCGTTTCAAGTTGGCAAAACCAGCACGAACAGCCTCTACATTTTCTTCAGTCAAAGCATCCTTGGTCACTCCACCGTTCATCTTAAGAGCACGGAGAGTCGCTACGATTACGACTGCATCTGGTGATGTAGGCAAGTTTGGAGTTTTAATATCGAGGAATTTTTCAGCGCCAAGGTCAGCACCAAATCCTGCTTCTGTAATCGTATAATCGGCTAAATGAAGAGCTGTCGTCGTTGCTAACACAGAGTTACATCCATGAGCGATATTGGCAAATGGACCACCGTGAACAAAGGCAGGTGTACCATAGATGGTTTGAACCAAGTTTGGCTTAATCGCATCTTTGAGGATCAAGGCAAGTGCGCCTTCAACTTCCAAATCGCGGACATAAACTGGACTACGATCATAGCGGTAACCAATCACAATATTAGCCAAACGGCGTTTCAAGTCTTCAATATCTGTCGCCAAGCAAAGGATGGCCATGATCTCAGAGGCAACGGTAATATCAAAACCGTCTTCACGCGGAATCCCATTTAAAGGACCGCCAAGACCCACGCTAACATGACGAAGAGCGCGGTCATTCAAGTCTACTACCCGTTTCCAGATAATCCGACGTTGGTCAATGCCTAGCTCATTTCCTTGGTGCAAATGATTGTCAATCAATGCTGAGAGGGCGTTATTAGCCGTTGTGATCGCATGCATATCCCCTGTGAAATGAAGGTTGATGTCTTCCATCGGTAGAACTTGGGCATAGCCACCACCAGCAGCACCACCTTTAATCCCCATAACCGGACCTAAAGAAGGTTCGCGAATGGCAATCATGGTTTTCTTACCGATTTTATTCAAAGCATCTGCTAGACCAATGGTGATGGTTGATTTCCCTTCTCCAGCTGGAGTTGGGTTGATCGCAGTGACTAAGATAAGTTTTCCTACTGGATTTTTCTCAACTTCACGAATCTTATAAAAGCTCAATTTCGCCTTGTATTTTCCATACAATTCAAGATCATCGTCTACCAAACCAATTTTCTTAACAACGTCCACAATCGGTTGGAGTTCAATGCTTTGAGCAATTTCGATATCTGTTTTCATAAGGGACTCCTTTATATTTGATAGATCTATTATACCTAAAATTCGCGAAAATAACATGGTTTTTCAACCTTTTGAATCGAACGTTCTTTTTTTATCTAAATTTTATGGCTACACATAGCTAATCCTAATAGCTTCAGAACTTTACTTACGTATCTTTTTTGTGTAAAATAAGCATATGCATATTTTAATTACATCAGGCGGGACGAGCGAAGCCATTGATAGCGTTCGTGCGATCACCAATCATTCCACCGGGAGCCTAGGGAAAATTCTTGCAGAAATGGCTCTTGCAAAGGGACATCAGGTGACCTTGATCACAACGCCTACCGCGCTTAAACCCGGTCCTCACCCACAGCTTCGTCTTCTATTGATCCAGAATGTCGAAGAACTAGTCGCACAAATGAAAACGGAAGTCCCTCATCATCATGTTTTGATTCACGCTATGGCTGTTTCAGACTACACACCTGTTTACATGACAGGCCTTGAGGAAGTTGAGAAGGCTCAAGACCTTCATAGCTTTATCCATCGCGAAAATCAGGAAGCGAAAATTTCTTCCAAAGAAGAATACCAAGTACTCTTTCTAAAGAAAAATCCCAAGATTATCTCGCTTGTCAAAGAATGGAACCCTGCTATTCAACTAATCGGCTTTAAGCTATTAGTCGACGTTTCTTCTGAAGAGTTGATCCAGGTAGCGCGTGAAAGCCTGGTTAAAAATCATGCCAGCATGATCGTTGCCAATGATCTGACCAAGATTCAGAACGGTCAGCATCAAGCCTATCTAGTGACAGATGATCACATCCTAGAAGCTTCTACGAAAACAGAAATCGCAGAGGCTATCCTACGTTATATCAAATAAAAAGGAACATATGACACACATTACTTTAGCGGTTACCGGTAGTATTTCCGCCTATAAAGCTGCTGATATTACCAGCCAACTAACCAAATTGGGCTTTGAAGTGAAAGTCCTCATGACTCCTTCAGCCCAAAAATTTATCACCCCTTTAACCTTGCAAGTTCTTTCAAAGAATCAAGTCGGGCTAGATGTTATGATGGAAGACGATCCACAGCGGATCGAGCACATCGACCTTGGGAAAGAAACTGACCTCTTTCTTGTAGCGCCAGCCAGTGCCAATACCATTGCTAAATTGGCTATTGGACTGGCAGATAATATGGTGACAAGCACAGCTCTAGCCTTGCCTCAAAGGACTAAAAAATTACTGGCCCCTGCTATGAATACAAAAATGTTAGAACATCCCGCTACCCAACGAAATCTAAAACTCTTACAAGACTATGGTTACCAGATTATCCAACCTCGTGATGCTATTCTTGCTTGCGGGGACAAAGGTTCTGGAGCTCTAGCGACTGTAGAATCTATTGTTGAAGCTGTTAAGGAGAATTGTTTATGAGAAAGTCATCTTCTATTTCACGAATTGCCATCTTTTTTGCAGTGATGATTACCATTCACTTTGTGACATCTTTCATTCTGCAATTTGTTCCATCAGGAATTCAACCAACCTTGGTTCATATTCCTGTCGTGATCGCCTCTATCATATACGGTCCACGGATTGGAGCTATCTTAGGACTCCTCATGGGACTCTTTAGCCTCACCATGAATACCCTGATTATAACACCAGCCAGCTATCTCTTTAGTCCCTTTGTTCCTCACGGGAATCTCTACTCCCTTATCATTGCCATAGTCCCTCGGATTCTCATCGGGGTAACCCCTTACTTCGTCTATCGTTGGATTCGCAATCGTACAGGACTTGTGATCGCTGGAATTGTCGGCTCTATGACCAATACTATTTTCGTTCTAAGTGGGATTTATTTCTTCTTTGGAAATAGCTTCGGTGGTGGGATTCAACATTTCCTAGCCTTGATTGTATCTACCAACTCTCTCATCGAAGTCATTGCGACAGTACTCATTACCAGTGCAGTCGTTCCATCTCTTGAAAAATTAAAATAACCTTTCAAGCCAAGACCAATTTATCTTGGCTTTTTTTGATGGTGAATTAGCTCTATTTTTTTGAAAAGATTTACAATTATCGCTAGAGTTTTCTGAAAAAATTTGCTATAATGTAAGCGATTAAATTATAAGCAAAAAGGAGACGCTTTCATGACCTATCAAGAAAACTACCAAAAATGGCTCGACTTTGCTGAATTACCAGCTTACCTTCGTGATGAGTTGGTCGCAATGGATGAAAAAACAAAAGAAGATGCCTTCTATACCAACCTTGAATTCGGTACAGCTGGTATGCGTGGATTAATCGGTGCTGGTACTAACCGTATTAATATCTATGTTGTTCGCCAAGCAACTGAAGGGTTGGCCCAATTAATCGACTCAAAAGGTGAGGAAGCGAAGAAACGCGGTGTTGCGATCGCCTACGACAGCCGTCACTTCTCTCCTGAGTTTGCTTTTGAATCTGCTCAAGTTTTGGCTGCACATGGGATCAAATCGTATGTATTTGAAAGCCTACGTCCAACACCGGAATTGTCATTTGCCGTTCGTCATCTTCACACTTTTGCTGGAATCATGGTAACCGCTAGCCACAACCCTGCTCCATTTAACGGATACAAAGTATATGGTGAAGACGGTGGACAAATGCCTCCAGCAGATGCAGATGCATTGACAGATTACATCCGTGCGATCGAAAATCCATTCACTGTACAATTAGCTGACCTTGAAGAAAGCAAAGCTAATGGCTTGATTGAAGTTATCGGTGAAAACGTCGACGCTGAATACTTGAAAGAAGTGAAAGGCGTTAACATCAACCAAGACTTGATCAATGAATACGGTCGCGACATGAAGATTGTCTACACTCCACTTCATGGTACTGGTGAAATGTTGGCTCGTCGTGCTCTTGCCCAAGCTGGATTTGAAGCTGTTCAAGTTGTTGAAGCTCAAGCTGTTCCAGACGCTGACTTCTCAACTGTTAAATCTCCAAACCCTGAAAACCAAGCTGCCTTTGCTCTTGCTGAAGAACTTGGCCGCAAAGTAGACGCTGATGTATTGGTTGCAACTGACCCAGATGCTGACCGCCTTGGTGTTGAAATCCGCCAACCAGATGGTTCTTACCTCAACCTTTCTGGTAACCAAATCGGAGCGATCATTGCTAAATACATTCTTGAAGCTCACAAAACAGCTGGTACCCTTCCTGCCAATGCTGCCCTCTGTAAATCAATCGTATCAACTGAGTTGGTGACTAAGATTGCAGAAAGCTACGGCGCAACAATGTTTAACGTCTTGACTGGTTTCAAATTTATCGGTGAAAAAATTCATGAATTTGAAACACAACACAACCACACTTACATGCTTGGTTTCGAAGAAAGCTTCGGTTACCTCATCAAACCATTCGTACGTGACAAAGATGCTATCCAAGCCGTTCTTATCGTTGCTGAAATCGCAGCTTACTACCGCTCACGTGGTATGACTTTGGCAGATGGTATCGAAGAAATCTACAAACAATATGGTTACTTCGCAGAAAAAACTATCTCTGTTACCCTTTCAGGTGTGGATGGAGCTGCTGAAATCAAGAAAATCATGGATAAATTCCGTGGCAATGCTCCTAAACAATTTAACAATACAGACATTGCTAAGACAGAAGACTTCTTGGAACAAACAGCTACTACTGCTGACGGCGTTGAAAAATTGACAACTCCTCCAAGCAACGTGCTTAAATACATCTTGGCTGATGATTCATGGTTTGCCGTTCGTCCTTCAGGTACAGAACCAAAAATCAAATTCTACATCGCTACAGTTGGTGAATCTGAAGCAGATGCCAAAGAAAAAATTGCGAACATCGAAGCAGAAATCAATGCTTTTGTAGGCTAAAACATGAAAAGCTCCTCATCGGAGCTTTTCTCTTTCTTTCGTAGCAAATACCAGCGATTTTTTAGAAAATATGGCATACTAGATTTAAAAGAAAGCGAGGTAATCTCATGGAACAATTTTTAGAAGATATTAAAGATCTTGAAGTCACAACTGTCGCGCGTGCGCAAGAAGCGATCGATCAAAAAGAAACAGCAACCTTCTTTATCGGACGCAAGACTTGTCCTTACTGCCGGAAGTTCGCTGCTAAATTAGCAACTGTCGTAGCTGAAACAAAAGCTCATATCTACTTCATTAATAGTGAAGAACCAAGTCAACTTGATGCTTTACAAGCCTTCCGCTCAACTTACGGTATTCCAACTGTCCCTGGATTTTTACATGTTGAATCCGGCGAAGTCACAGTTCGTTGCGACTCTTCCATGTCTGAAGAAGAAATCAAAGCATTCGCTCATCTATAAAAAAATGAGGCTGGGACAAAAGTCCTAGCCTCTCAATTGTCTTTGGATTGTCGAGCAAGACGCAGTGGTTGAGTGGGCTCTACTACGCTGATTTCATCAGCTTTTACAGCCCTACTCAACTGTGCGGAGGTGGGACGACGAAATCGAATTCTAACGAATTACCGATTTCTGTCCCACTCTCATTTTTCGTTTTCCGTAAACGTCGTCCAAATCTTTTGCTGGGATTTAGCAAAAGGATAACCTGAAAATTCTTCTGGTGTTAACCAAACAGTCGATTCACTTGATTCTTGTTCTCCTTCTTTTACCAGACCGTAACGAAGTTGAACCTGCCACTTACGATGCGAAAAGACATGCTGGACGATAGGATAAGATCTGTCCTGCCAATCAATGGCCAAGTCATAGTCCTGTTCAAAGGAAAGAATTTCTGGGTTGTCTACTGCATGCCTCTGCCCATCCAGTAGTGACAACTGCCCCTGGTTCTCTGATAGGCTATCCACTTCAATCAAAGGAAAATGCCAAAAGCCTGACAATAGTCCTTCTCGCTCATTTTTCTCCAGCAAGTAACGTCCTTGGTTATCCATTATAATAAAGGCTGTTAGATAGACTGGCACTGGTTTCTTCTTTGGTGCCTTGATGGGATAACGATCCATGGTCCCATGCTGGTAGGTCGCACTAAACTCCTTGACAGGACTCTCTTCTGGCCGTGGGTTGATTGGGGACTCAATATCTGATCCCAAATCCATCAAGGCTTGATTGAAATCACCAGGTCGATCTGGATCAATCAAGATTTCCATCATGGCTTGGAAAATCTTGCGATTGGTCGGGACTCCGATATCGTAGTCCACCTCAAACAAGCGAGCCAGTACTCTCATGACATTACCATCCACAGCGGGCTCCGGCAGGCCAAAGGCAATACTCGCAATGGCACCAGCAGTATAAGGCCCAATTCCCTTCAGTTTAGATATTTCCTCATAACTTGATGGAAACACTCCTCCGTGGTTCTCCATCATCTGCTGGGCAGCTTTCTGCATGTTCCGAACTCGTGAGTAATAGCCCAATCCCTCCCAGGCTTTCAAGAGCTTTTCTTCTTGCGCATTGGCCAGATCCTCGATAGTCGGAAACCAGTCAAGAAAGCGCTCATAATAGGGAATCACCGTATCGACACGTGTCTGTTGGAGCATAATCTCTGAGATCCAAATTTTATAAGGATCCTGAGTTCTTCTCCAGGGGAGATCCCGTTTATTGGCATCATACCAGGCTAATAACTTTTCTCGGAAGGAAGCAATTTTTTCCTCCTCCCACATGATAATCCCGTAATCTTTTAAATCTAACATATTCCTAGTATACCATAGAATGAGTTATAGTTTAGAAATTCTGATTTTATAAAGAAAAAGGCTCAAGATCATCCTGAGCCTTTCAATCATTCTTATTGCTCCACAGCTTGAGCAGCCGTAATCAAGGTTAATTTATAGACGTCATCTGCATTACATCCACGAGAGAGGTCATTGACTGGTTTGTTCAACCCTTGCAATACTGGACCTACCGCTGCAAAGCCACCAAGGCGTTCTGCCATCTTGTACCCAATGTTACCTGCCTCAATACCAGGGAAGATAAAGACATTGGCTTGACCTGCCACCTTGCTTCCTGGAGCCTTCAAGGCTGCAGTTGCAGGGACAAAGGCTGCGTCAAATTGCAATTCCCCGTCAATTTCAAGGTCTGGACGAAGTTCATGGGCAAGCTTAGTCGCTTCGACAACCTTATCAACACTTTCACCGAAACCAGATCCTTTTGTTGAATAGCTCAACATAGCAATTTTTGGATCAATTCCAAACATCTTGGCTGTGATAGCTGAGTTGATGGCAATTTCGGCTAATCCTTCAGCATCTGGATTGATGTTGATGGCACAGTCCCCAAACAAGTAGCGTTCAGATCCACGAACCATAAGGAAAGCCCCTGAAGTACGTTTTACATTTGGACGAGTTTTGATAATTTGCAAGGCCGGACGAACAGTTGCGGCTGTTGAGTGAATCGCACCAGAAACCATCCCATCAACAATTCCCATGTGTACCAACATGACACCAAAATAGTTAACGTCGTCTTTCAAGACTTGACGCGCTTCTTCTTCTGTCATTTTGCCCTTACGACGTTCTACCAAGGAAGCTACCATTTCTTCAAAACCTGGATAAGAATGAGGATCGATGACTTCATATCCATCCAAAACCCCTTCGATTTCAAGATAAATCCGAATTTTATCCGGATTACCAAGCAAGACAGGGGTTACTTCTGTCTCGTTCACAATGCGTTTTGTCGCTTGGAGGATACGAGGTTCCTCACCTTCTGGTAATACAATACGTGCATTCTTACCAACGAGGTTGGCTTTGAGATTTTCGAAAACTTCCATGAGTTTTACTCCTTTTAATAATTAATAACTAGTTTGAAGCTGTGTTAATACAGCTTGGAAATCTGGAGGCAGTGGACTTTCTATGACCAACTCTTCCTCTAGAAATGGATGATAATAGGATAGGCGATGACAATGAAGGGCTTGGCGCTCAATGCCGTCTTCTAAACTGCCGCCATAAAGATCATCTCCCAAGAGCGGAAAACCAATATGGGAAAAATGAACTCGGATCTGATGAGTCCGACCTGTGTGTAACTGAATATCCACTAGGTGAATATCACCAAAAGATTGAACAACCTGGTAACTAGTATGAGCATACTTGCCGCCTTTAGCTACCTTTCGGGTGATAATTGACTCTTCATCACGCGCAATCGGAGCAATAATCTCTCCGACAGGATCAAGCTTCCCAGATCCCTTGACCAAGGCATAATAGCGTTTTTGAATCGTTTTAGACTGCAATTGCTTATCTAATCGAGCATGAGCATAACCATGTTTGGCAAAGAGCATAACACCACTAGTGTCCTTGTCCAGGCGAGTGACAATGTGAACCTGCTGATTCTCGTAGCCTTGTTTCACATAATAGCCTTTTACAAAATTTGCTAAGGTATTGGAATGAATCGCACTTGGAATAGAAGCAATCCCAAAGGGTTTGTTTAAGACCAAAAAATGATCATCTTCAAACAAAATATCCAAAGGCCGATCCATGGGTTTTAGGGTTTCAAACCCTTCTTCTGCTGGAATATCAATGACCAAGTGATCTCCAATATCCAACAAATAAATCGCATTCTCCGGACGCCCATTGACAAGGATCTGGCCACCACGAAACTTAATCTTTGCTAATAGGCCCTTAGAAACCTCATGCTTTTTCAGGAAGGTCTTAACCTTGACATGCTCATCGACAATGAATTCAAATCTCATTCTCTATCATCTCCGATAAAGGCATCCTTGACCCGATTCCAGAAGCTGGTGTGACTGGAACTTGCCACAAAATTAATCTTATGGTTGTCAATCTGATATTCTACCTTTGCAATATTGCGGTAAGAATAGGTTGAATTATCAACAGAGATAATGTGGAAGCCAGGTCTCGTCGGTGTAATCTCAATCTTATCCTTTTTAGGGACAATGACAGAAGAACCCAAGGTACGATAAACACGGTTGTTGAGACTGGCGATCTCAGCGATCTGTAGCGCCTCAATAGTCGGGTGAAGAACGGCTCCTCCCAAGGATTTGTTGTAAGCTGTGCTTCCTGTCGGAGTCGAAACGGTAATCCCGTCTCCTCTGAAGCGCTCAAAATCCACTCCATTAATCGTAAGATCGGCAACCATAGTCCGGTCGCTTCTCTTAATCGTTGCTTCGTTCAACGCTCTCATAGTACGGGTTTCCCCATTTTCAAAAGTAATCTTGACATTCAAAATAGGGTAGGAAACCTTAGCGCCTGTATCATATTTTAAGTTCTCAACCAGCTTATCGATTTCACTGTCTAAGTAATCCGTATAGAATCCTAAGTGTCCGGTATGGACGCCAACAAATCGCACCCGATCCAACTGGTGTTCATACTTGTGAAAGGCTGATAACAACATCCCATCACCACCAATTGAAATCACAATATCCGGGTGCTTCTCCGTCAAAATAAAATTATTTTTCCGAAGCTTGTAGCGCAACTGCTGAAAAACCTCTTCACTTTGACGCTTGCGATTGCGAATAATGGATACTTTTTTACCTGTAGTCTTCATCTGTGTCATCACTATTTCCAACGCCATCATTTAACTTACGATGAAGTGGATCAAACAGGGCTTGAGCCTCCTGAATCGCATCCCGAATTGCTCCCATCTCTTCATCCAAGAGATAGGCTAGGTTTGCTGTCGTCTCTAAGCGTTTTTTGATCTCGTCTGGAAAGTCTCCTTTATATTTATAATTGAGCGAGTGTTCAATGGTTGCCCAAAAATTCATGGACAAGGTCCGAATTTGAATCTCTGCTAAGATCGTTTCATTTCCATCAATGGTATCGACCGGATACTCAACCACGACGTGGTAACTCCGGTAGCCACTTGATTTCTTGTGGCGGATGTAATCTCGCTCTTGGACCACGCGCATATCTTGCCGTTGTCTCAGAACCTCTAGGATCTCTTCGACGTCATCCACAAACTGAACCATGATACGAAGACCAGCAATATCTTGCATATCCTGAGCCAGATTTTCTTCAGAAATATTTCTTCGGATCATCTTTTCACGGATGCTCTCAATCGGCTTGACCCGACCTGTGACAAACTCAATTGGAGAATGCTTTTGCTGCTTACGATATTGCTTACGAATCCCACGCAGTTTGATTTTTAATTCCCCAACTGCTTGGATATACGGATCTAAGAAGTTTTCCCAATCAATTGCCATCCTACCACCTTGTAATCTGAACCATTTTTGTATACAATAAACACATCTCTTATTATATCATGAATCGCTTTCGAAAAAAAGCAAAGGACTACAAAATGAACCATTTAGAAATTGAATACAAAACCTTGCTAGACAAGGAGGAATACCAATCCCTCCTTCCACTTTTTGATGATACAGAATTGGTTGTCCAAACCAATCACTATATCGATACCCCCGACCAGCTCATCCGTAAGGAAAAAATGGCCTTGCGGGTGCGTACTTTCACAGATCAAGCTGAGTTGACTCTCAAAGTCCCTGAGGCAGTTGGCCATTTCGAGTACAATCAAAACCTCAGCCCAGAAGAAACCGAGGCGATCCTTCAACACCAACAGTTTCCTGACGGAGAAATCAAAAACCTCTTAATCTCTAAAGAAATCTCTGTTGAGCAACTCGCTGTCTGGGGAAGCCTTACAACAGAACGATTCGAAAAAGAAACAGCTGCAGGATTGGTGGCACTAGACCACAGTCTCTATCTAGACACTGAAGATTATGAATTAGAAATCGAGGTCGAAACCGCTGAGCAGGAAGAAAATTTCCATCAGTTCATGACAGACCATGGAATCGTCTACAAAGCTGCAAAAAATAAAATCGCCAGATTGGCGGAAAGATTGTAAAATAGCTGAAATTATCGCAAATTTTTGCTAAAATAGTGCTAAGATCAAAAATCTAAATGAGGTTGGAATCACATGTCAGATAAAAAAAATATGAAGCTCTTCTCTCTCAATTCAAATCCAGAGATTGCGCAAAAAATCGCGGATCATGCTGGGGTTCCACTTGGGAAAATTTCATCCCGTCAATTCTCAGATGGTGAAATCCAAGTCAATATTGAGGAAAGTGTTCGTGGATATGATATTTATATCATTCAATCAACCAGTTTCCCTGTCAACAATCACTTGATGGAACTCTTAATTATGGTGGATGCTTGCCAACGGGCCAGCGCAAATACTGTCAATGTGGTCATGCCTTACTTCGGTTATGCCCGCCAAGACCGGACTGCTGCTCCTCGCGAACCAATTACTGCTAAGCTTGTCGCAAACATGTTGGTCAAAGCTGGGGTGGATCGCGTCGTCACACTGGATCTCCACGCTGTTCAGGTCCAAGGTTTCTTCGATATTGCCGTGGATAACCTCTTTACCATTCCACTTTTTGCAGAGCACTACATCAACAAAGGTCTAACTGGTCCTGATGTTGTAGTCGTCAGTCCTAAAAACTCAGGTGTCAAACGGGCTCGTAGTTTAGCGGAATATCTTGATGCACCGATTGCGATCATCGATTACGAACAAGATGATGCAAACCGTGATTATGGCTATATTATCGGGGATGTCAAAGATAAGAAAGCAATCTTGATTGACGATATCCTCAATACTGGGAAGACATTCTCAGAAGCTGCGAAAATCGTCGAACGCGAAGGTGCTACTGAAATTTATGCTGTTTCAAGCCATGGTTTATTTGTAAAAGGCGCTGTTGAATTATTAGACCAAGCTCCGATCAAAGAAATCTTGGTAACCGATTCTGTTGCTCCAAAAGGACCAACACCAAAAAATATTAACTATCTGACAGCTAGCGAACTGATCGCTGAAGCTATTGTTCGCATTCAAGAAAGAAAACCTGTTAGTCCTCTATTTGCCTACCACAAGAAATAAGGTCTTAATGTGATATATTTTGATAATGCCGCAACAACTCCCCTTCTACCTGAAGTCATTGATAAAATGTCTGCAACTATGAAGACCACTTTTGGAAATCCATCGAGTCTTCATGCTCATGGACGGATGGCTAGTAAACTCCTCCGAGAATCTCGCGAGCAGATTGCTCAGTCTCTCCATACTCTTCCAAATCGTGTTTTCTTCACTTCAGGTGGATCAGAAAGTAATAATACTGTGATAAAAGGCTACTGCTTGAAACACCAGGCAGATGGCAAACACATCATTACTACCGCTTTGGAACACCATGCTGTTCTCGAACCCATTGAATACCTTGTAGAACGTTTCGGATTTGAAGTCACGATCGTGCCACCAAGAGAAGGGCGTATTCAGGCTAGTGATATCAAGGCAGCTCTTAGACCGGATACCATTCTTGTCTCTACCATGTTTGCCAATAACGAGACTGGAGATCTTCTACCGATTAAAGAAATCGGAGAACTCTTAAAAAATCATCCCGCTGCCTTTCATGTTGATGCTGTCCAAGCAATTGGGAAAGTCCCGGTCTATCCCGAAGAGTTAGGGATTGATTTTCTCAGTGCTTCTGCCCACAAATTCCATGGCCCCAAGGGAGTCGGTTTCCTTTATGCAGCCGTCCCAGATTTTGATAATCTCATCCATGGTGGTGATCAGGAAAGTAAGATGAGAGCCAGCACGGAAAATCTCATTTCTATTGTCGGGATGGCAACTGCGCTTCAGCAAGCTACACTACATCAAGTAGAAAATTTCAACCAGGTTCAAAAACTCGGCCAAGAACTAGTCAATGGTTTAGCAGCCTACGACTACTACGTAAATGCGAATGACGATCATCTTCCATTTGTTTGGAACCTTGGCTTTCCGAGTGTCCAAAATGATGTCTTATTGATGCGACTCGATCTTGCTGGAATTTCTGTCTCTACAGGTTCTGCTTGTACCGCTGGTACAGTTCAACCCAGCCATGTCCTTGAGGCGCTCTATGGAAAAGATAGCTCACGCCTAAAAGAATCCCTTCGAATTAGTTTTTCAGAACTCAATAGCGTAGAGGAGGTTCAAGACTTCCTCTCAAAACTTAAAGAAATTTTATCATAGGAGAACAATATGGCTTTTGAAACAAGTGTTTCATTGAAAGACTGCAAATATACCTATAGTCTACACCCAAATGTTAAAAAATATACCTTACGTGACAATACATTTGCTGTTACAAAAGTTGGAAATTACGAGTTAAATCGTTTGCTCGAGGCCGTTCCAAATAGCGGCGAAGGCTTCCTACTTAAAATCATTTTTAATAAAGATTTGACAGGTTTTAAGATCAATATTACAGACAAGTCTGGGCTTCGCCTGGTTAATATCTTTAAAAATCCAGAAAATGACATTATCCAACAAAAATTCTATTTCTTAATGGATAGTCTTGTCGAAAGAGAAATTTTCAACAAAACAGAGGCCTAATATGGTAACCCTAACTTATATCGATGCTTACCAAGTAGAACGAACGACTACTTATCCTGACCTTGCAGCCTGTATCCTAGCTTTTTCAGGCTGTGTAACCTTGCCTGACTCTTACTCAATCGTATCCATTGAATACAAGGGGGAAAAGCTCCCCTATACAGGACGAGTCGATGGACTCTATGCCTTTTTGAAAAAGGTAGAACAAGCTGAAAACTAAGCTGATGCTGATGGAACTCTCCATCGCCATCAGCTTTTTCTTTAGACAAAAATATTTTTGAAAAACCACTCTAGATAGTTGATTTTTTCACAATCTTCCTATACAATAAGAGGGAAAGGTTGTGATATTGTGAAACATGATAAAAATACTCCAATTCCACGCGCAACAGCAAAACGCTTATCGCTCTACTACCGCATTTTTAAACGCTTTAACTCTGAAAAAATAGAGCGCGCCAATTCCAAGCAAATTGCTGATGCAATTGGGATTGACTCTGCTACCGTTCGCCGAGATTTTTCTTATTTTGGTGAATTAGGAAGACGGGGATTTGGTTATGACGTAAAAAAACTGATGAACTTCTTTGCCGATCTCTTAAATGATAATGCCATTACCAATGTCGCTATTGTGGGGATCGGAAATATGGGAAGTGCGCTTCTCAACTATCGCTTCCACGAACGCAATAAGATGAAAATTGTCATGGCATTTGATCTAGACGATCACGAACTGATCAATACCAAAAGTAAGGATGGAATTCCTATTTACGGTATTTCCTCTATTAAAGAAAAGCTCAAACAAGAAGGCATTCAAACAGCCATCCTAACTGTTCCAAGCGTCAAGGCTCAAGAAGTGGCTAGCCTTTTAGTAGACGCTGGTGTCAAGGGAATCCTCAGCTTCTCACCAGTGCATCTGACAGTCCCTAAAGATGTCGTCGTCCAATATGTCGATCTCACCAGTGAATTGCAAACACTCCTTTATTTCATGCGAAAAAACGAAGAATAAAGACTTATACATTAACAAGAAAAGAGGCTGGGACAAAAGTCCTAGCCTCTCAATTATTTTTGGATTGTCGAGCAAGACGCAGTGGTTGAGTGGGCT
>NZ_JACLQU010000014.1 GCF_016648855.1 Streptococcus parasanguinis | reverse complement strand
GTAGAGCCCACTCAACCACTGCGTCTTGCTCGACAATCCAAAGACAATTGAGAGGCTAGGACTTTTGTCCCAGCCTCTCATTTTATATGATTTTCGTATACAATCCGTATTTGTCTTTGATCTTCTTTGGGATGCTATCATCAGTAATAATGGCATTCAGATCTTCCACTCGATAGAAACTATAGAAAGAATAGCTATCAAACTTACTGTTATCGGCAACCACATATTTCTCAATTGCATTGTTTAGAATAATGGCATTACCATTTCCTTCTTCTTCATTGGCTGTGGAAACATGATGCCCATCGATGCCATTGACCCCGATGAAAGCTTTAGAAACCTTGATTTCTTTCAAGAGTTTATTGGCAAATTGACCGACAAAAGTTTGTGTCTTCACCCGGTAGCGACCACCAACTAAGATCAAGTCATAATTTGGAAAATCCTTTAGCTTTTCAAAAATGGGGAGGGAATTGGTGACGATACTGATTTCCTTTCCTTCTAAATAGTCGCCGATAAAATCTGTTGTCGTACCAGACCCAATAAAGACGGTATCCCCATTTTCGATCAACTCTGCACATTTTTTTGCAATGGTTCGTTTCTCATCAATATTGATGAGATTTTTCTCACTGTGAGAAGCCTCTAACAAGCTATCTTTTACTTTTTTGTGGGCTCCACCATGTACACGAACTAAAAGACCTTGTTTTTCAAGATCGATCAGATCGCGACGAATGGTCATGTCTGTCACCCCAAAGAGTTCCTTGAGTTCTTTGACTGATACCACACTTTTTCGATCCAGTTCCTGAAGAATTTCAACATGTCTGCTATCTTTCATGGTACTACTTCCATTCCTACTATATTTGTCTCTATTATACTACATTTTTCAAAAAACACAAATTCAAACATTATATTAACAGGAGTAAACATGATATTTTTAAATAAATAAAAGAAAAAAGCCTTCTGATAAATCAGAAAGCTTTAATTTTGCTATTTCTAGCTTCCTCACCTTTGGATCAAGGCTCGGGACAAAAAGGTTTAGAAAACCTTTTTATTTTGCGATTGGGTAAACAGAAACTTGTTTAATGACCACTATCTAACATTTTGAGAAATAGCCTTAAAACCCTAGATAATTCAACCTTTTACGGTTAAATCAATCTGAAAAAAATGCGATGTTTATAAAAACTGGGTATCATTTTGGGTATCAATACCTCTGAAAACACGATATCTTATTTGCTGTTATAACAGACATTTTAAAAAATGTCTATTGTAATGGAAATATCAAACTACTTTATAGTTTTAGAAGATTACTCTTTACTTTCTAAAGCCTGTACCCTTGATACCAGATTGTTGAATTCAGCCTTAGTTGTATACCAGGTCTCAACATGATGGTTGGTAATATATGGATCATCTCCATTTTTTAACTTGGTCTCTATTAACGAATCAAGGCCCAATTCAAGGTGCTTTGTCTTGATGTTAGAGGTTATTTGTGCTTGAAGGGTTGCGTAAGTTGGGAATAAGGTGTAAGCCGTTTCGGTTTTTAGGTAAGGAACGAGATCTATAGTCTCTGTTTGTCCCCTGCTCTCAAGGTTAGCAATTCTACTTTCAAGAGGGGCAATATCAATAATCTGGCCTTGTGTCTTATCCTTTAATTCTCTTATTTCACTCTTTAAAGTGCTGTCATCATAAGCAACAAAATTAATACGCTTTAGATAGTCTTCAACAGCTTTTTTGATGTCAAGCTGTGCCATTTCAATATCTTCTAAGTTATTGAAATGTTCTGTTGATTGTGTGACTTCCAGTCTTACAGATTGATCACTAGGAAATACATACTCTCCACATTGTACTTCTACTAGGTAAATACCAGCAGGTAAGATTTTTCCAATATTAAAACTAACCTTTGAATTTTCTACGGTTGCATTGATTACCAACTTACCTTTTTGGTTTGCTATCTTAATTGAAGCATTTTGGCCATCCAGATTAGTGATTTTATTATACTTGTAATCAAGTAACTCATATTCAAAAGTGGAGGAGAAGTCCCCTTGTTTAACAACTTCTCCCCCTTTTATCCGATTAAGATTAGTTGAATTTGATCTAATCATTCAAATCCTCCTTATTCTAAATCCCCCCACAAGCTGATACGGTTACCCTCTTCATCTGTCTGTCCGATTGCCATGTAATTACGGTTACCTGACTCACCAATGTATGAGATCCAACGATAGCCATTTGCCGATCCTTTATAGTCATATTGGACTTTTTCGTTAGCATCATAGACAGCCACAATCTCACTATTTAGGCTTGGCCCACGGCGAACATTGATGGCAGCATCTCCAACAATGAATGTCCCATTTTCTGGGATAAGTTCCATTTCATCATTTTTAGGAGTTTCACTAAGCGGTTGGAAGTTTTCGCTAAGCGGAGTATCTGAGTATGGAAGATAGAACCATCCCTGCACATTTTCAAATCCACGACTATTAAAACGTGCAGGTCCACCCACAATAAGAGCATCAAGATTGCCATCGATATTTTGCTCAACAGTTCTCATGCTGTAACCATCTGAATCTTCAATTACTGCTCCACAATGACCAAAGTTGACACCGCCAAACCAAGCATCCATTGTGAAGAATGCACCAGCTTTAGGATTCTTATCTGTAGGCATACGATGCACTTCTAATCCTGCTTGCTCTGCTGAGTCAAGCAATTCGGAAGCATTACCCCATAGATCAATGCCAAAAAAAGTTTTTGCAGGATATGTGAGCAGATCAGCGCATTGAGTTCCTGCAAAACCATCCTTATCTACACCCATTCCAGAATTTGCTAAATCAATAATAAATTGAATAATTTCTTGTCTTGTTGCCATAAGAATACCTCACTTTTTCCATTCTTCGTTAGCTTTTTTTACAGCTGCCTCAAGAAAAGTATTAAGTTCTTCGTTTGTCAGATAAATATTTTGAGATTCTAACCCATTAATCAAGCAGCCTTTTGCATGCTCGAGTTTCTCAGCTCCATGAATTCCTAATGTTCCCGACACTTGCTCAGTAGCATTTACCGCATTTTTTGCCAGGATTTCCACTACTTCCAATGCCTTTTTACCACCACGAGTAAGAAGATACTCTTTGAGTGATTTAACAGCGATTCCGACGAAAGCGACAAAAATAGCCATTAGTGAATTAACTACGATTCCTGTGATTTGATTCATTTTTTCTTTGCTCCTTTTTTTAACTTCTTAGGTTCTTCCAAACCTTCTTTTAAGAGAAATTTTTCACGATCAACATTTCTCTTGATGTATTGATCGATAAAGGGAATTTCTACCCCTAATGCTGATAGACTAGCAAGAATACTAGAACCGTAAGCTGCCATCATCGAGATGATAAATGCATCAATAACAGGCGCTAGATTCATGTATAACGTGAAGGGATAACCGATTGCCACAATCAAGATCATAGCTGTGTGACTAACTAGGCCCTTCCTCCATTTTCTACTGGAAAATTCATGGTATGCCCATGCTCTAGATACACCTAGAATGATATCTAGAGCAACGATAGCCATCAAGAGAAAAACAATTATATGCTCGTCAATTCCATGATCGTAAAAATCACGAACTACCTCGATAATTCCAAAAATACCATCTGGTTCTTCTTGATACATCAATCACACTCCTATCAATTAAGATTCGGGCTGTGCTACTGGTTGAGTTTCAAGATTATTAGAAGGGTTTAATTCCTTTGGGATTTCCCATTTCCAGACTTCTAATTTTCCATTTTTACGAGGTCCTTTCTCAAGTTCTTCAAGTGTTTCGCCGTTATAGGTAAATTCCTCATTGACCTGAATCATGACTAATTTGCCTTCTTTAAATCGTGGAGTATAGCCTGGGTTTTCGATAACAAAGATATCGTAAGGTTGATAGACCTTTCCTTTTTGAGCTACATCAACCAATTCAAGCCCACGAGCGAATAATGTAGGATCAATTGGATGATCGGTATTGGTGACAGCGACTAACACAGCCCAATCAGCTACATTTTTGATGTTCTTAATTTGGACTGCTTTATCTTCATTATCTTTTGTAAGTGCTTGGATTTTAGCAATAGCCTCATTGTTTGCTTCCACTGACTTATCAAGCTCTTTTTTGATTGCGACTACAGCACCTGAAGTATCAAGTTCCATCCGTACAATGTTTAACACCGCTTCGACTAGCGCAGAATCTTCCTCTGCCATGCGGTTGTTTGGCAAAACTTCTTCGAATACCCGATAAGGGTGATCTTGTTTGATTGCTACTTTAGTAGCATTCAAAACTGGGTCAAATGATTTAAATTGTAATTTATAATCCATTAGTTTGTTACCTCATTTTTATTTTTGATTTCGTTGAATAGGTCCATCAAATCTTTATCTGATTCGAGGACGGTACGATATACCTCCAGCTCTTGTGTGAGCTGATCCAGTTTTTCTTGTAGGTAAGTACATCGAGCCTTAAACTCAATCTCTCCGAGTGTTTTGTCCCCCAATTGCTTGTTTAATTCAGCAATCATAGCTAGTAAAATATTTTCGTTCATGTTAATTTCCTTTCTATTTAAAGCCATATTTATTGATGAGATTTGATTTTATATGATTTTGAACAGCTCCATTCTTTAGGTCCCAACCATAACGAGCGAGAACACCAAAACAAGTCAAGATATCCCATAGATAGCCTCCTACATTTTGTGATCCTTTTCCAATAAATAGATCATCAATATAAGCTTTGCTAAAATGTTTATCGCCACGCCCTAAATTATGTTTAACGCCTTTTTCATTCATTGGAATCAAATAGCTATTTCCATCTTTAGTATTATTGTGAATAATCCAAGGACTTCTATACTGACCATTTGCATAGAATATGATTCGATCACCAACAAGTTCGTACAAAGATTCTTTTACATCATTCTTCGCTCCTGACCACAAGCGCATCCCAGCAAATGTTGCATTTTCTGTATTTTCAGTTTTGTCTTGATTTGTTCCTATGACGATTCTGGCAGCCTTATTGTCTCTTAGATACTCGCCAATAAGACCAACTTGGTTAAATTTGATAAATTGTGAGGAGCTTGTATCGTCAATCCTTCGAATTGTACCAGTATTTGAAAATAGATTTAGTGTACCATTGTCTAAGTCAAAGACAGTTGAACCGTTATTAGCACTTAATCGTCCACCTTGAACTCTTTCGGCAGCAATCTTGATAGAATTCAGCTCGGTAATAAATGCTTTTTGCGATGTCAATTCCCTGATAAACGCTTGATTTGATACAAGCTTGTTGATCATTGCTGAATCAACAAGCAACTTATCTGCCGTTACTGCGTTGGAAGCAAGGATTTGAGTTGTTACTGATCCAGATTCAAAGTTTCCTGTTTTCAGTTTGTCAACCATTGCAGATTTAATAACTGCGTTATCAATTTGAGTTTCCCCTGTGATATGAGTTAGTTTGCCGACAAAACGGTTGTTTCCATCTGCGCCTAAATTGATACCACTGATGATATCTCCTGCGCTATTAAGGTTTTTTATTGCGTATGAGCCTGCAAGTTGTGTGACTTGTGTCCGTGTAGCCTCCGCTGTGGCTTGGGCCTGTCTAGCTTGTTCAGCGACTTGGATTGCCTTCTGTTGAGCGTCTAGCGCTGTTTGTTTGGCTGTTTGAGACGAATTCTCCGCTTGTCTAGCTAGTGTTTTTGCGTCCTCGGCCTTTTCTTGAGCTGTTTGAGAGAGCCCACTCGCTTGATCCGCTCTTGCTTGTGCTCCGATTGCGAGCTGTTTAGCTTCTGACGTCTTATTGTCAACTTCGGCAACTTTGGAATAAAGGCGTGTTCCAAGGGCTTTCGTTTCTGCAAATGCGTCATCAAATTGACTTGGTTTGTATGGCCCTGTGTTAGATCCACGAACCAAAATAGGCTCTTTGAACTCTATCCAGCCATTTTTAGCTAAGTAGATGTAAAATGGGTAGTTTGCGTCCTCGCCAAAAGCAAAATCTTCTTGAACTGTAAAAGTCTTCTGAAATTCTTGCCACTCATTAAGAGGCGGTCTATTCTTGCCAATATCAGAAGATAAGAGGATTTTATTTAATCCGTGATTTTTAATATTGAAAGCAAAAGAACTATCTGGATATTCCCTAATACGATACTTAAACCCAAGCGTGTAAGTTTCGCCATGATATATTTTTTTAACGTAAATAGGAAGACTAAATCCTGACCAGTTATAACCAGTAAGGCCTTGTGCTTTGATCGTAAAAATGCCATTACTGACTGATACACTTGCTTTTGGATTGTTATTCCCAACAAGCGTATTGGTTGACATCGTCATGGAATTAACAATCAAGTTGTTATCATCTGTAACGTATTTACCTACTTCTGTTTGAAATATCTCACTAGACATAACAAGCCGTGATAGTTTGTTTGGTGCACCTTCTTCTGTTGTACCTAAAATGCGTTCAAACATTTTAGTAGATTCTCTGACTGCATTATAATTTGTAACTTGCACTTCGATTTGACGTGTGTTGGCAGCCACTTGAGAGTTGATATTTGCAAGATCCCGATTTGTTTCTTCTAAGTTTCTATTAGTCCGATCGATTCGATTGTTTGTTTGGTCAACTTCCCGATTAGTCGAAAGCAATTCATTGTTGACTTGTCCAATCCGTTGATTCGTTTGGCCGATCTTTTGGTTTACTTGACCTTCGACTTCAACAAGTTTTTTTGTTACTTGGCCGGAAATTTTGTTAAAAATTTCGGTGCCGTTGTCCATCTCTGAGAAAGTCCGATTGATTTTGTCACTTAAATCTTTACTTTTTAAGATCTCGTCTTTAAGTTTTGCCGATATGCTTTCCATGCTTGGGAATGTGCCGGCTTTGCTCAATGCCTCCTCTGCTTTTGCATTGGCTTTTGCAATTTCAGAATCAGTTAGTTGCTTAGATTCTAATATTTTTTGTGCAACAATCCCGTTTATTTCCTGCTTAACTACTTCCGCTTGTGCTTTCGCTTGCTCAATTCCATCGGTAACCTTATTTTCAATCTCTTTAGCACGTTTCTCATATTCTTCATTAGCGTTATCAACTAATTTTTGAACCTTAGCCTCATATTCAGCATCATGACTAGCAATTTTCTCTTTGACTACATCGTCAACGATTTTGCCAATCGCACCACCTAGCGAACGTGAGATTTTGCCAAATCCAATCTTCTTCAACTTTTTAGACATTGGACTGTAGTTATAGCTGGTAATCTTTTTGCGAATATCAATATTATAGAGTTCATAAAAGATTGATACTGTATCAAATAGTTTTACTGGTTGATCGGCATGACCCACCACATCGATCTCTAAGCTCTCATCTGGCAAATCGCAAAGACTTGACTGAAAGTATTTCTTACCATACTCTTTTAAATCCTCAATGGTTTTAACATCTTGATCTTGGACATCCATGTCATCCTCGTAGATATGCTTATATTTATCTACAAGTGGACTGTCTACAGTAGCCTCAAGGATTTTGTCCTTCTCTCCTTCTCCAGATGCGGTAATGACCTTACGAAAATGAATTCTTGTCTTAAGCGATTTAGTAGTTGTGGATTCTTTGTACTCAGAAAGGTTTTTCTTGTACATAAAAAGAGATTGATTCTCAATCCCTCCATTTTTTAACAATCTCACTGAGTATTTATCTCTGACTAAATCACCACCCCACTGACCAATAATTGAGTGCTGACCTTTTAGTAGTGCATCAATTACTGATACATTCTCTATGTTCAAAGTATGTAATTCAGAGATATCAGAAAAGAAAGTAAAAGGGCATTCTCTCTTTAACCCTTCTACTAGCTTGTTCATCACAGTAAAACCATTCGCCCGATCTACATTGATCTTGCGGATACTATGCCCGTTTAGCAACGTTGCTACTTGATTGGCATATACTGTGATATATCCATGACCCTTTTGGATGTCAATGATTACAAATTCTTGTTCTCCTGACAAATCATCTGCTAACAAATGAACTTCGTTTTGTAGCAGGCTCCATTTTTCATCACTAACAGGATACTTGAAGGTGAGTTGATAAGTATTATTTTCTTGCTGGCTGATATCATCATCCGTACACAAATTAAGAGGAATATTACCCTCTTTTAAATAAATCAAATGATATACCTCCAATTTCCTTGAATTTTGATTTTGGAAACATTACCAGATGTAGTTACACCTATAACTCCTTTAGGCAGTTCAAAAAAAGGACCTCTTGTTCTCAAGGTGTTCTTGAGTTGCCCATTCAATGTATAAACATTTTGTTTCCGCTGCCTACAATCAATTTTAGCCCCACCTGGTAGGTTTAATACCATTGTCTGGTTGCCAATCGTTAGAGTTACTTCTCCTTGCCCTTCAACTGTAATAACCGGTTCCGAGTAAATTGTACCTGGATTAGTGATTGTCCCACGTCCTGATAGTACAACTTCTTGGACATTTTTTAAATATCTAAAAGGATGTTGATACACCTTGACACTTACAATCCAGTTATTTTGTCCATGAAGCGAGATTTCTGATTCAAGTAAATCTGCATAGTAAATGCTACCAGGCTGATAACTAAATTCCAATACATTGTCTTGCTTCTGGAATGCGTTAATAATAGCTTGAGCATCTTCATATCGCTTAACAAATAACTTCAAAGTACGCTCATATCCATCATAAGCACCATCTTCAATGTTATACTGGCCATTCATTCCAAATAGTTTTTTCTGCTCATCATATCGAGGGATAGCACCTTTAATATCTCCAAAATCAGTCACCACACTATCTGATATAGTGTTTGTGTTAAAAGTATTGATAATCAGATAATTTACTGCCATTAGATCCCCTCTCTAGCCATGATTCGTCCTTGACGTTGATAGGCATTGATGGCTAATTTTTCTCCATCTAAGTAAGTATTAGAGTCTTTGTTTGATATCTTCTCAAGCCAAGTATCTAAACTTGATCTCAGAATCATCATCTCAGACACCATTCTAGACTCAGTTGTGTCATATTTAGCGTTAGGCATCTGCAATGTGGATGTGATATCTTTACTGAAAGCTGCTCCTGATCCAAAATCAAAATCATCACCTGTAAATGCATTTGAAATCCATCCAGCTACTCCACCAACAGTTCTTTGCACATCTTTAAAACTATTTTGTAAAGAAGCATCAAATCCTCCCATGATAGCTTTACCAGCAGGTATTAATAACTTGCGGTCATAAGAAATAGGACCTTTGTGTTTACGGATCCAGTCTGCAATACCACCGATAAAATTCTTAACACCATTATACGCACTTTTCAATCCCCCTAAGAAGCCATCAAGAATAGCTTTACCAGCATCCCAAAGATTGATATTTGCTAGGCCAGAGAAAAATCCTTTAATACCTGAACAAAGGTCTTTAACTCCGTTTTTCATGGTATCCCATGCTTTTTGTGCGCCAGTGACAATTCCATCGAAAATACTTCCAAGACCAGATTTGATGCCTTCCCACATGCCGATTGCTGTAGATTTGATGCCTTCCCATAATCCTGACATGAAAGATTTGAAACCTTCCCAAAGGGCTTTTGCGCTAGCTATGAAAGCATCTATAATGCCAAGAATAGCTTCACATATTGCATTCCACATGGCTTCCGCTGTTGCCTTTATAGAATCCCAGATTCCAGACAAGAATGTCTTAAGCCCTTCGAAAGCACCAGTGAAGTATCCTATGATTGTAGAAATAATCCCACTAAAATAAGTACAGATACCATCCCAAATCATTGATACGGCAGATTTGATACCTTCCCAAATCAATCCTAGATCTTCACCCATTTTTGTAAAGTCTAAAGTTACCAAATCAATGATAAATAGTACCGCCCCCATTACAATACTCTTTATGAATTCCCAGGCCCCACTGAAAATCATTTTAATGCCTTCGAAAATCTGACCTAGACCATCTTTCATTCCATTCCAAATTGACATAAAAACATCAATAAAAGGCTGGACAATGGCCATTACTGTTTCTGTAATTGTAGTCCATGCAGCTGTAGCAGTACTAGAAATACCTCCCCACAAAGCAACAAAGAATTCTACTATTCCATTCCAAGCATTTTTTATTCCTTCGATAACACTATTCCAGACTTCTACAGCCCCATTCCAAAGGTTTATTGCTCCTTCTGATATTGTTGTCCATAAACCTGAAAAGAACTCTACAAGACCATTCCACAAGCCTACTACAAAATCAACGAAAGCACTCCAAATCTGCTTACCCGTTTCTGTTTGGGTAAAAAACCAGACTAATGCACCTACAACAGCAGTAATAGCGACTACTAATGCTCCGAGTGGGTTAGCAGCAATTGCAGCGTTAAAAGCTAAAACTGCGCCTTTAACTGCTAAAAGTGCTGATTTGAAACCTGTGATAATAGATTGAATAGTTGTAATTGCTTTAAATGCCAAAAAACCTGCTAAGGCTCCGGCTAGAGCAGATTTAACAATATCCATAACTGTTTTATTCTCACGCATCCACTTTGTAAAATCTTTTACCTTACCTGATGCATCAGCTAAAACTTTAGTAATGGCTTCAAAAGCTGAGGCTACTCCTCCAACACTATCTTTACTTTTAGCAAGTCCAAAAAGGTCACTGATGAACTCTCCGACAATCCCGGCAACGTTACTAATAACAGCACCAATATTTTCAAACATGGTACGGATATTATCACCAATGTTCACAATACTACTAGCTGTTTTCTCGTTTATTCCTAGCTTCTTTAAAAAATCTATATTATCTTTCTTACTCAATGATCCGAAAATCATATCATAGATAGTGCTGACCACTCCTCCTACTTTATCAAAAACATCATAAAGATCATTCATAATGCTTTCTCCAATGTAGTCTCCGAAAAGCATGTGCATAAGCTCACCGAGTGCACCAGCTAAAACCTGTGGGATCCCTTTTAACACATTCCATACCATTGGAATAAGATTACCTACAAGGAATGTTTTAACCGTTTCAAAAAGTTGATGCAATGAAGGCATAATATCTTCACCAAGAGCTAATTTCCCTAAGACATTTTGAGCTGCTGCTTTCATGGATGCGAATGATCCACTAAAAGTAGTCGCAGCCTCTTTAGCAGTTGTCCCGGTAATGTCTAGATTCTCTTGGATAGCGTGGATAGCTTGGTACACGTCAGATAGGTTATTGATGTCATACTTAACACCAGTCAATTTTTGTGCGTCAGCTAGTAAGCGTTGCATTTCTGTTTTTGTACCACCGTATCCTAGCTTAAGATTGTCTAGCATTGTATAGTTTTGCTTTGCGAATCCTTGGTAAGCATCTTGAATACGGTCCATAGATGTCCCCATCTTATTGCTATTGTCTGCCATATCGACCATAGCCATGTTAGCAACATCCGCCGCCTTCCGAGTGTCACCGCCTAAAGATTGAAGGAGACTGGCGCTAAAGCCTGTTACATTCTCCATGTAGGCATTGGCTGAAAGTCCTGTAGTTTTGTAAGCCTCGTTAGCATACTTTTTAACTGTGTCAGCAGAACCTTTAAATAATGTTTCAATCCCTCCTAATGACTGTTGAAGATTGGCCCCTTCTGTCAATGATGCAGAAAAGAATTTACCTATTCCGGCGGCTGCTATTGCTTTTTTTGCGACACTTAGCATCTTAGAACTCAAAGATTCTCCTGCTTCCTGCCCTGCTTGAGGTATTTCAGAGCCAAGCTCTTTCTTAATCATATCCTTGATTCCACGAGCTGATGGCATAATTTGGATGTATGCTTGACCTAATTCTGTCGCCATTAACTACCACCTCCAATCTTTTCTAACAATTTACTTCTGTATTCTTCAAATTCCTCTCCAGATGAAAATACCATCTGTTCCTTTTCCTTCTCAACCTTGATAAGACTATCAACCATTGAAGCCGGACGGTTTTTACCCTGCTGTCCATCTTTGGTTTTCATCCATACAAGCATAGATAGTCGATCCAACATACTTGCCTGGATTAATAGATCAGTTGGTACATTCTGCCCTGACATTGCAACTTTTATCCTTGAATCATCACGCAGACCAAATGAAAAAACAGCTACCTGATATGCAGGTAGCTGTCTGTAATCATAAATGCGATACGTCTCAGCTAAATCACAAATCAAAGCATCTTCATCAGTTTTGATCATTCTGGAAAGGGTTACTATTTTTTTACATTCTGTGACTCGAAGATGTCCCGTACTTCATCCATCAACTTCTGAGTTGGTACCATTCCATCTTCACCACGGACGTGATTTTTCAACGCTGCCACTTGATCACCAAGCAACAATTTAAGCAATCGAGGTAGCACAAGAGGGTTTTCATCAATTTCAGCAATAGTTTCTACCACCTCATAGTTCTCCATCCGTTCCATACTGATATCGAATGGAAAACCTGTTTTAGTAGTCCCTTTAAATGATTTAGTTTCTGACATGTATTAAGCTCCTTTGATGTATTCGTAGTGAGTATTGCTTTCTCCATCTGGAAATGCTGTAAGAGTTGTTTGGTATCCGACTGTCTCAGCGTCTTTGTAAGAGATAGTTCCGATACCCGTTACTTTTCCTTCAGGAATAACAATACGTTTCATAGTACCATCTTTCAATACCATATCTACCACAACGCAATGGCTAGTTAATTCTGTTGAATTAGCCTTGATAGTGATACCTGTTTTAAGATCCCCAGTTACATTATCCGCACCGTACACTTCCTTAAGAACATTGACGTTCAATGCCTCGATTAATGTATAAGTGAATGTATCGGGTTTTTCTGTTTGTGAGGAGTGTACGATATCACCACCCCATGCCTTAACGTTTTCAGATTCAGGGCTATTTTCGTTTTCTAAGCCATCCTCTGAGATATATCCTAGAGATAGAAATTTAGCATTTAAGGCGGTTGTAGCATCTGTTGGTAGAGGAGTTCCCTTAGGTGCTGAATAGATTGCACCCCCAATTTTAGGTTTTGCTGTCGTCACTAATGATGACGATGTTGTTTGAGTAGTTTGAGTTTCTGATCCCATTCCATTCTCCATTTCTTAAAAATAATTTATATCAAATACCGCTTGATAACGATATTTTTTAGTTTCTGTGTCTGTGAAATTGTAATCACTGTTTAGATGGATTCCACTGATCTCATTCAGTTCAACCATGTTTTCGATAACTTGTTTTAGTTTCTCATTCAATTCAGCAGCTTTCTGCATGCTTGTTGAATAACTCTGAAAAGCAAAGGTTGCAGTCTTTGCGTGGTTCTTCTTGGCTCCCCTAGTCTTTTCAAGGATTACAAACTCTTGTGGCATGTTTGTTTCATGCTCAAAAAAAGACGGTACCGATAAATGACCGTCAAGATATTTCTTGATAACAATTTCAATCATTTAATTCACCGCCTTCAAAAGAGTATTGTTTTTCATATTGTCCTTCTTAGCTTTATAGGTCTTTGCACTAACCATTGCATTAGCACGATTTTTACCTACATGAATATCTTTTACATATCCATCACCGCATCTAGCTTGAATATCAGATGCATATTGAGAAAGGATACTCTGCATAGGGGCAGATTTCATTAATTCAGCCACTCCTGCACGATTGAGTTTAAACTTAATATCACTCATAGCGTTCTACCATCACCTTCTTGTTCCAAGCTAAAGGAAGCATCTCCTCAATCCCTTCAAGAGGAAATCCAAAAGTTTTCCATCTCTTACCGAAAAATAAAACTTCTTTATCTTTCCAATCATGAAGATCACCTTTTGGTATTGCTAGAGTATACTCTGCTTTCCGTCCAGTTAGATTTATCTGGCTTGTGATATCATCCGTTGAAGATGGAGATATAAGGACATTATCCACCAAAGTTTCAACTTCCTCAAAAATGGGACGACCAAAGTCATCCCTTCCTTTCTCAACGGTTTCTATAAGAGTGATCGTAATACCTTTAATTCGTCCCATAAAGATCAATCACCCCATATCTTTGCTTTTTGAAGCCTAACCTTTTCAGTTCAGACTCTTTGATAAACAAACCACCACCAGGCACCAAATAAGAGCCACTAAAAGAATATCCCATAGCAGACTCAGCCATTTGTGTCATTGGCTCCTGATCGGTTGATGTCATTAATGTACGAGCAACCACATCCACCGTAACAGATTTCACAACACTTTGATAAGACGGGCTGTCAAGCACCATCTTATCTAAATCTTTGCTGACTTTCTTAGCTTCTTCACGAAGAGAATCTGACACTATTTTCAACAGCGCCTCTGCTCTCTTCCGTTCATCGAATTTTAAAGAACGCCACAAAGTTTCAAGGTCTTCTACTGTTGCAAATGTTGTCATTTTATTTACCCTTCATGTTGTTCTAAAAGAGCAAGCAAGTCAACCTTCTTAGCTCCTTTATCGTATTTAACACCCAACTCATCTAGGCGGGTTTTAATTTGGGAGACAGTCAGGTCTCCCTGACTATCTGTCGCTTCTTCTTGGGAATCCACATTTTTTTCAACTTGATCAGCTGGAACCCAATCGCCTCCACTAATTGCATTTTCAGTAACAATAGTGGCCCCTGTTTTTACATTAATGTATTCCATATACTACCCCGCTTTCACAACACGAGCAAAACTATTGTTGTCCAAGATTCCCCATCCTAGGTAAATTTCAGCACGAAGATATACTTGGTTATAACCTTTCAAGTCTTTGCCAGAATTGTCTGGATCACCATATCGAATAACTTCAAGTGGGATTTGCTTAGCATATCCCCATTTCACCATGTTTGCGAAATCGCCAACAATAGCAACATCTTTGTTTGTCCCAACATTAAGTCCAACTGTTGTATTTACATCTACAGGTAAACCATTAATAGCACCTGGATTTGCTCCCCATGCCAATTCTGGATAAAGGCGCTCATTAGCTGCATTCTTCATGCTAGCAAGTGCACTTGCAAATGTAGTATCCATTGCCATACCGCTAACGATATTATCAGCTCCTTGAATCATTTTCACTGCATCTTCAACATTTGCATCTGGATTGCTATCCGTGAAATTAACAGTTTGGGTAACAGCTTTATCAAAGCAGTTATTACCAATTACTGTAGACTCTTGTTTAGTACGTGGATTGACCCCATGAAAAGCCATAATATCAATACCACGAGCTACTTTATTAGCGAATCCTTCATTAAATGATTTCAACATGTCGATTTTGGCTTCTTCTGATGCATAAATGAATTCATCAGATACACGAGCGCCATACTCAATTTTAATAGGCACAATAGTTACAGGTTCCAGACTTGCGCCACCATGTGTTTTCTTCCCGTTTTCTGCAACGATATCTACATCAGAATCTAATGAGAATGTAAATTCCTTTAATCCATTAAACGGAATAGCTTGCTGATTAGACAATTTAGCCAATGAACTGTGACCTTTAACTTTGTTGATGAGGTCCGTCACAAGCATTGGGTCAAATAATGTACCTTTTGATAGTTGATCTGTCATATAATATTACTCCTTTATTCTTCAAAAACTAAACCTTGTACTAGGTTTTTATAAGATGTGTCTTCATTTTTTTCTAGAGCAGGCTCTAGGTTCCGCATTGGTGCGACATGTCCAATGGGTTTAATGAATGATGCCAAACGCTCCGCATCTGCTGTTAAACTTTCTTCATCGGCACCTTGCAAGCGATCAGCCAAGTCATAAGGTAATCCATTTTGCAAAGCAATCCGAGTTCGCAGATTAGCTGTCTCATAACCAGCAATTTGCTTCTGCATTTCTTCAAGCTGCTTGTCTGAATCATCCTTACTTTGCTTATTAGCTTCAATAGTTGACTTCAAGCTAATATTTTCTTCTTCCAATTCGGTAACACGAGATTTGAGCTGGTCATAGTCTCCGTATTTCTCTTTCTCACGAGATAAGCGGGCCTTAATAGCAACATCAAATTCTTCTTGTGTAGTAATTGGTTTAAATTCTGACATTCTCATGTCTCCTTTCTCCTGCTTTCCCGGCAGTTCGGTAATTTTATCATCAAAAAAAGCAGTTCTTAGACTGCTACTTTTTAATAACTGATTTTTTGCTTTTTCTTAGGTTTAGTGGTTACACAAGCCCAATGCGCAAGCAAAGCGCTGTCCATCAAAGAAATATCCATATCGTCAAAATGAGAGCGATAACCAAAACCACCATTTGAACCAATATTTCGCTTATCGCAGTTAGTAGCCACTTTTGATAGAGATGGTTGTCCAGCATGGCAGATATTTTTTTGATAAATACCTAGCTCCCAAAGAGCATTTGCCACTATGATCTCTTTAACGGTTGGTAAGATGACATTCTTAATTTTGTAGTCCTTCAATTCTTCATCTAGAATCTTTTGACCACTTGCACCGTCAATAACGATTTGGGCCACATCTGCACTACGCAGAAAAGCTACTAGCCAGTCATTCCCATTGCGCACTGATTGACAATCTATAACTTCGACAAAAAAACGTCCATCTTTCGTCCGCACTGCAACGCTCATAGCAACGTTTGTACCATCTTGTCCATACTTAATCCCAACAAATAATTGTCCGACAAGATCAGGAATATCAGATACTTTTAATTCGTTCCATTCTGTTTCAGATATAGCAGACTTCTGATTGTAAGTAGGCCAGAAACCTAGACGTTGAACATTATGATCTAGTTTATCTTCACCTAGCTCAGCTTCTACTTTTCGTTCATTCAAGTGATAACCCATTGAAGGATTTGAATGATACCAGGCATCTACATCGTCAATCTCTTTTTCTTCAGACACAGACCATTCAGCCCAACCAGAGTATTTCCCTTTACCGAATAAGCACGTTTCTCGATACTTAGTAAAGACTGTACCACTGGAAACTGGAGTAGGAGGAGTCCCACACATGATAGTCATTGGATTAGCACTATCGGTTACAGTGTATTTCAAAGCAGATTCCTGCTCTGTTGTGTACTCCTGTGCCTCATCAATGATCAGCATATCGAATCCTTCACCAAGACCCCCATTTGATGTCCTGGTACGGAATTGGACCACACCACCAGTTTTATATAATTCTATCCGTTCCTGTCCTTTGGCACGGATAGAGTTGAAATCTTCACCATCCACATATCCCATCTTTTCCAGGTAACGTTTAACCTTTTCAAATGAGGCATGGGAAGTGGAAATACGATGAGCTGTGTGAAGGATGTTTAGTCCTTTATGCAGCCCCCAAATCTCCAAAATGTAAAGAAGCTCTGACTTCCCGTTTCGTCGAGGAATAGAGTATCCAAATTTCTGATGCACCCATAAGCCATTTTTATCAACAGCCATCATAGGTAGTAGAAGGTTTTTTTGCCAAGAATAGCAAGAAAGACCAGTTTTTTCGTAAAGATCAATCGCTTCATTTGCTAATGAATTTTTCTTGACGTATTTTAAAATCACCGATTGAGTAGGATTCTGATTGCCAAGTTTCTTCCTAGCCATACTATAACCTTTCAATCGTAATCGCATGATAACCCTATCGCTGGGAGATATCGGATCACCTCCTAATTAAAACCACAATAAAAGCACCCTTTCGAGTGCTTCAGTATTCTTATTTTCGGTCTGAAAAGAATTCAGCCCAATATGGATTTTCTTTATCGAAGATTTCAACCTCTTCTGAGGTCATGTTTTGAGGGTAATCTTCAAAAAGGTTATAGAACTTTTCCTTATCAAACGTAAATAACATCAGCCCTCTAGCAAACCATGACGTATCAACCCACCAAATTTTGTCATCATGATTTTCTTTATAGCAATATTCAGACCAGTTTATTTTTTCATAATCATCTTTCATGGCCTTCAATTCCTTTCATTTGTTTAGAACCATCTGTGTTAATGAAACTCAATATATTATGGAACTCAGGATTATCTTTCAATGAATCCGAATCGATAATACAACTATCCACATCATATTTACCGTGTCTGGTGCTATGCGTTTTTTTACACTTGAATCTTTCTTTCAAAACAACGTTATCTAATGGTTTAAATCCATTTGATATTCGGGATTGTAATTCCAAATATTCGAAACGGCCTTCATTTTTTCTTATGATTGCCGCATGTCTACCTACTGCTAAATAATACTCATTCCCAGACTCTACCTTTTCCAACAATTCTCTGACAGCAGTAAAGTCATTTGTATGTTTAACAACATGCATTTTAACACCAGGAAGATTTCCTATCATTTGGATTCTACTGTTTCTAGAGAAAAAGTCACAGCTTTCCCCTCCTCGAAAATCTAAAACGGTATAACCACCTTTATTACCTATGTAAGCAAATGCTGCTGATGAGCATGATCCTTTTGTTCTATCTCCACCACCAACAGCATCAATGATTTGATTCTCTGTTAGTTTTTTACGACTTTTTTTAATAGGGTTCGAAGAAATTCCTTCTTGAAGCGCAAGTCTTCTCACTTCGCTCATTTGAGATTTCCCATTGATATCTTTTCTTGCTTCTATCTTATCACTTTCATCTGTTTTTCTCCAAATTTTGCTCCAAATGTCTTTAACTTTCCCGCTTTTTGGATCATAGTCAACAATACAACGACAATGTTGATGTCTTCTATATACATTTTTTGGAACTTTTGGATATTTATAGCTACCTTGAACCTCTTGACACCAATCACAGCAATGGAGATAAGATTTTCTAATAATTTCGGGTTGTAATCCAGATTTATGATGAAACTCAGCATTTTTTTGAATACTATCATCAATAATTGATTGCGTGAAATTGACAATAGGCTCACCGAGCAGCCACCTTACATCTTCAAAATTATCTTCAGACGAAAAGCGATTTACGATACCATCTATTCGATCTTGATTTAGTAAAGGAATTTGAACTTTAAGCCCTATTTTTGCCTCTCTGTTCAAATTTTCCTGAACATCTCTAGTATAAGCGCTTATTATCTCATAATTACGACCCAGCACGTCCATCAACAAACGTTGAGCAATATTGTAATACATTTTACCATCTGGTAATTTATCGGCGCTTAGAGAAGCTTCCAGAGCCTTAGAGAGAATTTCTCCAACTTCGATAGCGAACTCATTCGCTGTCTTATAAGTTGCTTTTTTGGCCTGAAGTTCTGCAAAAGCTCGACTGACAACTTCGCTCTTCCCATATTCACTTTCAAAAAGATGCTGTACTTCCTTTAGAATACCAGGTAATACATCATGTTCCATCTGGTTCTCCTTCATTTGTCACAGGAACAGCAGACATATCACCAGCAATACCTGTAAGATCTCGAACCGTTTCAGCATTGATATAGCCAGGCAAGGCTTGATTCAATTTAAGAGCACCATCACCAATCATGGTCATCATATTAGCATCCGCTTCAAATAATGGTTCCCATTTCACGGTTGTTTTCACGAATTGGCTTCTTTCGTAATGAAATTCATCACGCAAACAAGCAGCTACATAAGCTACATTTAGGAAACCAGCACCTAATGATCGCTGAGCCTTTCGACCTGCTAAACGCAAGTTCTCATGACTAGCTTTAATCGCTTCTACAGATGATGGGTTATCTGAAACGAATCCCAAATCATCCAAGGTCAAACCCATTTCTCCAGCAAATCCAGCTGCTGCTGTCCTCAATTGCTCTGTGAATGGTGTCATGCTAGCAGTCGTAAACTGTCCGATACTTGGTTTTTCTCCAGTATCACTTGCTGAGATAGTTAGTAGGCTAGAAACTGTTGCTTTCCACTTTTCTAATGGTTCTGCATCAGGATCCAGGCCAATGATATATTTTTGTGGCCATGAGTAAAATTCAGCAGTAATATCAGCACGTTCTAGAGTCCGTTTAGCGTATTTTTGATAATACATCCCTGCCCTAGTAATCCGTGAACGACCAAAAGGACGAACTGCATCTGGCCTGTGAATAACAGGGACCAATAAAGGAATATTAGCAGGGTTCTTGACTGAATAAGGCTCTTCATCTTTTGGAATGAAGTGAGTGGCATTCGACTCAAAATATGCTTCCAAAGTTGGTTGTCCGTAATCATCACGAGCTAATACTGCATACCCTTCATTTAACAGTCCAGTGATCGGATCAATAATTCCTGTTGCATTGCTTGATTCAATCACCTGCAATCGCACTTCTTCATTATCCCCTTTCGAAAGGTAGATAAAACTACACGATCCAATCAAAGCGGATAAGATTGCACTATCAAAAAAGATATCCGGGTTATTTTGTTCAAAAATCTCAGTAACTTCAAAATCATCATTTTCGAACTTTCTAAACACTAGACGATCTGCAAGGCTATCAACCCCCTTAGCAGTCCACCCCAACGTTGATTTGTATTGAGCACGGACATTTATAGGGATAGTAATCCCTATGGGGTTGTCATTATTTTTCATAGCATAATGCTTATACCGCAAATTAACTCTAGGCCTGCAAAATTCTAATTTTCTTCTGAGATATTCAATTCCTCTTAGTTCCAATTTCTTATCCTTTCGTTTTGGCACGAGAAAATATGTACAGTGACGGCGTGAAGCTCGGCCAGAACCGAGGGGAGGGGGTAACCCCCCCTATCAGTTCTGGGTCAACTGTGGTATTTCAGCCAATTGGTTGATTGTGGCAAATTGCGATTTCCAACAATTGCATTTTTTTCAAAATTTTGTTCAGCATATAACTTATCAGACTTTTGTCTATTGCATTGCCAATGCGCAAGCTGTAAGTTCTTGATGTCTGATGGATGTCCATTCCTATTCACTGGAATGATGTGGTCTATCACTGGGGATAGTGGGTGAGGGTACCTGAGTGATTTATCTACAGGCTGGCCACAGATCCCACAGGTATTCTGAGTCTTGAGTAGTATCTTCTTATTCTTTTCAAATGCTACTCGATGTGGTCCGTTACGGTCTGCCCGTAGTTCTTTCATTGTATACCTCGATTGTCTTCTCTGTTTTATATCATCCTGCACACCTTATCCTCGTTCCCTTATTCGGTATCAATACCCTGGTATTGAATAGTGGGGGGTATTATTTTGTTAGATAGGGGGGAGTAAATTAATAAGGGAAGGTGTAATAATTAGGCCTGGTATTTTTAAGTTGATGGGTGTTATTTTATTAGAGGGGGAGGGTCTTTGAATTTAACATATCTTATATTCTGTTAATTTGAATCATAAGACTTTCCACCTTACTCTCTCATAGTTAAGTAGGCCATCGTCAATAAATGAATTTACTTTATTTCATTTTGTTAAATACATAGCCTTAATAAGCAAAATTCAGCATGCTATTATCTAGCTCATCTTGCTTGAACCCTATATAGCCCAGTGTGATATCTGGTGAAGAATGATTAAATAATTCCATCAATATCCCAACATTTTGATTCTTTCTGTAGTGATGGTATCCAAACGTTTTCCTCATGGAATGTGTTCCGATATTTGTTAAACCAATATGCTCTCCTGCATCCCTCAAGATCTGATATGCTGCCACCCTGCCAATGTGTGTTATTCTAAGTCCTTCATTGCTTACTTTTTTTCTCGAAGGAAACAAGTAATCATAATCCTTTAATTCATTTTCCTTTATATAATGATCCAGGGCTTTTCTTAGAGCTGGGTTAATAGCGAACCTTTTTGTTTTACCTGTCTTTCGTTCGGTAACTTCAATGTGAGTTCCTTTAACACTTCTTACTTTCAAGGGCAGGATATCACTAACTCGCATTCCTGAATACAGCCCTGTAACCATCATTACATAGTCTCGTTCATTCTTACTCTTTAAGTAATCCTTCATGCGTTCAATATCATCTGTATCACGAATCGGTTCTACTTTACGCATTTACCTACTCCTTTCAAATAAAAATAGTCAGTCCGTTAGAACTGACTTAAAATATTAGCTGTATGGGATTCGAACCCATGCCACCCCGAATTTCTCCTGGTGAACAGCTAACCAAAAAATACAATTAGGAGATTCACAAAAAACTACCCGGCTACCGCCTTCATTTTCTGATAATACTATTTTAAGTCATAATTTGTGTTATGTTTACCGTATTTTTACCGCAAAAATACCGTTTTTTTATTACATACTAGCACAGCATCTCGATACTGTTCTGCGAATGCTAACAAAGCATTATTGTATAGTTCCTGAAATTTAGTCCTCTCTATACCTAGATAGTTGTAAATTTCGTAGTTTAGATCTTTTTGATTTTTTAAAAACTTGGAAAATAGTATGTACCGATAAGTAGGATTGAATAGCCTGCTTACCGCTTGTTCAATTTCTTCTAACTCAATCATTGCATCCACACGTCGAACAGCTAAATTTTCAACAGCTTTATTAGGTCCTGCTCCTCCCCTTGGTTGAAATGTGAATTCCTGCGTTACTTTTTGAATTGGGTCATCACATGCTATTTCTCTCCAGCGTGGATATTCTGAGAGCTTTTTCTTAGCCCTTCTTATTGTTTCTTTTTCATCGATATCATCAAAAAGCTGCATTCTTCACCTCCGTTTCCTGAATCGCTATATCTGTTAGTTTATCTTGCTTTCCACTTCCGATTTTGTTTCTTAATCTTAAAATCTTTAACGATCTTCTTCCACTCGTTATCACATGAAGAATGTATGAAGTGACTTATTCTTTCTTTAAGTTTTTTATTTTCTACCTCAAGAGCTTCAATCTCTTTGTAGCATCGTCGAACTTCTTCACGATAGAAATCATCAAATATAATCATATATACCTCCTAAAATGGAAGATCATCGTCGCTGATGTCCATTGGATTTGAAGCATGAGAAGGTGGCATTTGTTCCATCATCGAATTTTGATTGCCGGAATTATCACGTTTTTCTAGAATTTGAAAATTCTCTGCTACAACCTCTGTGACATAAATACGTCTACCATCCGTCCCTTCATAGTTTCTTGTTTGGATACGTCCAACAATTGCTACAAGGTTCCCTTTCTTGGTCCAGTTTGCAAAGCGTTCTGCTTGTTCACGCCACATCACGCCATTTACAAAATCCGCATCGTATTCTCCGTTAGCATTTTTAAAATTACGATTGCAAGCAATTGTAAATTGTGCAGTAGCAATATCTGAAGGAGTACGTTTCAACTCTACATCCTTTGTTAATCTTCCGATCAAAGTTACATTGTTAATCATTATTCTTATCCTCCTACTCCGTTCTGTTCGGCAATTTCTTTCAGCTTCTGAGCTCTTTCATGCTCACGCATTTGATATTCTCTATTTAATTTATTAAGAATAGTATCCTGCATTGTATTTTTTTCAGCCATGCGCTGGATGCTTAATTCGTGCTCTTCTACTTCCCATTGCAAATCCCTATTTTCTTGCTCAAGTTTTCTTATTCGTGTGTTTAGATTTATGCTTGATAGAAAGAGTATTAAAAATAGAGCTGCAATATTAACAATCAGTAATTGATTTTTGTTCATACTCTTCAATCTCCTTGTCTAAATCTATGACTTTACGTTTCATCCATTCTTTGTTCGCTGTGGCATTTTGTTTTCCTATTTGATTACATAAAGATATGAACAATTTCTCATCTTCTAGTCTTTTTTGATAGGCATTTCTTGTTTTAACTAATGTCTCTAATTTCATCTTTTTTATCATCCTCTGTATTTGATAGAATAGCCACCAAAATGGCCCAAATCAAGCCAGATAGCCAGACTGCTGTGAGTAGTATGTAGATAAAGTTTTGAAGGGTCATTGGTTATCCTCGCTTCCGTATCCAACTAAATAAACTACCTCTTTTGGGTTAATGCATACATTCTTAACACGCATTAAATGTCCATTGTTGAATTGACTAACCAATCTAGTTAAATCTTTCTCACTGCATCCATGTGCTTCAACCTTATTGCCATTTTTTAAATAAAATACAATATTCATCATTTCTCCTCCGACACAGTTATGTTGAACGTGTGACTGTCTAAAACAAACTTTCCATTGCTGCCCAAAAGATTATCGTCTACGATAATTGCTTTTGCTGTATCTACTACAAGTTTTCCTACTTGTAATGCAAACACAAAATCGTCTATCTTGGGCATTTTCTCTTTTTTCATCATTTTGTCACTTGGTGGTTTTGGATATCTCATCCAGAATACTGTGTCTTCATCAGTATCCTCAAAACCAATTCCTTCCCCATAATCAATCCAAGTATCTGTTATTATCCGCTTTGTCGTTGGATTATAGACAAGGACCTCTTCGTCGATTTCCGGGGTTTTACCTTCCCAAACAAATTCAATGCCACCATTAAAATATTCCTTTTCATCTTCAGCAATATTTCTTGTTGTTAACTTATTCCATTCCATCACTCTACCTCCTCAAAATTTCTTTGGTTTATTTCTTTTGAAAATAGGATTTTTCTTTTCTTTTTTCTTCTGCTTGTGATATTCACTGTCTTTATTGAAGATAATATCTTCATCTTCAATAAGTTCTCTAATAAATTGGTCGTCTGGAATCATCCTTCCAACTCCTCTACTTATGCTTCGTTCAAGTATTGGTTAAATACATCTTCATTAAGAACTCCGTTTTCAATTAAGTTCTCAACAGCAATTTCAATTTTAATCAAACGATTTAATTCTTTATTTGGCAATGAAGCCATAATAATTTCTTCCATCAATTCACCTCTTCAAACTTTACAAATGTCATCCAGTGGGTTGTCCCTCTTTGCTGGCCGAACAAAGGGGTAAATGGAATGACCTTTAGTATTTCTTTTACATTTACCTGGCAATCTGACCATTTGAAAATTAAGGTTCCCCCTGTTTTTAAGACCCGCATGCACTCTTCAAAGCCTTTAGCCAAATCTTCAGACCAAGTCTTTTTATCAAGTTGACCATACTGTGCTCTCATTATCGAATTTTGACCAGCCCATTTTAAATGAGGCGGATCAAAAACAACCAAATTAAAAGTATTATTTTCAAATGGCATATCACGAAAATCGCCGATAACATCAGGATCTACATTAACTTTTTTACCATGGATTTCAAACTTTTCTTTTCTTATGTCCATGAAAGTTGTATGGCTTTCGTTTTTATCAAACCAAAACATACGGCTTCCACAACATGCATCAAGTATTTTAGTTTCCGTCATTTATTCCACTTCCTCAATCTCAATCCCCGGGCAATCAAACACCCAGCCGAAGTTGGCTTCTTCTAATTGTTTTTTGGTGTGTTCTGTACGAAATTTTTTATCTAGCTTTATTGACGATAACACCCAAGCGTGTTGAAATTTGATAAAGTTTAAATAATTAAAATCATCACTTTCCATCCCTTTAAATCTTACGTAATACCGCTTCTCTTCCTCGACTGTGTGGCCATAAAGCCAAGCACGGGCTAAAATATTGCTTTCTTTCCTACACCATCTTATACATTTTCTAACATCTCCTTCAAAAGTTTCATTTACTAAACTTTCAAAACCGTTTTCTGGATCAAGACATCCAAATAATGTAAAATCATGTTTTTGGCAATACTCAATCCAATCTGCAACATACTGAGGGACTGTGACTTTTTTCGTATCTATTTCATTCAATTGTTCCAAGTCTCTTAAAAAGCATTGACGAGCTATTTCAGCGCCATTTGCGTCCCATACGCCCTCAAGGCCTTCATATTTTTTAATTAAATCTTCTTTATTCATCATCATTCCTCACTTTTAACCACAGTTAGATTTCCTGTTTTTTTACCTTGAGCATGCAATTCTGCATAATACTTAAGCATACCTGCATCTTTGCCGATAATACGACTCAATTCTTTAAGTGGCCCTCGACAGATGTATCTGCCATCTTTATATAATTTGTAATCTGCTAACTCTTCTGGATCCCCAACAATGGAACTTTCTGTCACACCAAAATAATCACAAAGGCATTGAACTTGAAACTTTCCTAACTGCACTCTACCATTTAACCATGAAGTAACTGCATCTCTCCCATATCCTAATTCAAAGGATAATTGATGCCTAGTCATACCTCGACTTGCTAGGAGTAATTGCACTTGTTGTTTAGCATGTTCAATCTGATTCTTTGTGTACTTGCTCATTCTCTAACTCCTTTACTAAAGAACTGAGGAATGCTAAAGATTCTTTTTTACCTGCGATTTCCTCAAGAACCCATACCAAATTGCGGAAGGCTTTTTTTACATCCTCTATGCCGTTCTTCTTTTGGAATCGTAAAAGGTATTTCATTGAATTGCCCCATGCCCAACCTGCCTTTCCTGCTAAATCACCTATGAAGTTTTCTATCACATCAATTGCTTCCATCCCATTTTTTCCATGATAATGGCTGGGGTTGTTGATAGTATCATACTGTTTCACTTTGTTTTCGCCCATCATAAATCCTCCTCTTTCACCCAAACACCGTCAACTAAGCGCCCTGTTCGATCTTTGATCTCCTCGTATGCCAAACCTAAACACTCTGTGAAATCGATATTCAAAAACTTAGATACTCGAATCAATTCAAATGCTACATTTTTTAATTGATAATTTTGGCGACTAAAGTAAGCAGCAACTGATTGATCTAGCAATAAAATAAAATGATCTTCTTCCTTGTTAGAATTCGTAGAAGGAACTGATTCTGTATCTGGAAATACTTCTTTCGTATCAATTCCTAATTGTAGAGTAAGGCCAATTAACACTACAGCAATGTCTCCGATGCTATCTTTTATAACGTCATCTTGTTTTTTTGCTAGCCCACTAGCTAATTCCCCAATTTCCTCAAACAATTTTAAAAATTGTTTATCAGGATTCTGAGTCTGTAAATTACGATCATAAAACCATTTTTGAGTTTTCTTAATTAACTCAATCAATTTTTTATTTTCCATTAATACCTTCTGCTTTCCATCCCATCAGGGAATTTAAAAATATGTTTACTTGCACCCTTAAAAATTCTATCTGCAAGTGCTGAATTATAGATTTTTTTGATTTCGATACTAGATAAGTTAGTATTTATAAAAGTTGTCTGTCGATTGTCTAAGATCTTGAATAGAACCCTTTGCCTCCATTCGTTTGCTTGTTTGAGGGTGTCACTCATGCTGCTCTCTTTTCCTAGATCATCGAGAAAGAGATAGTCTACATTGCTAAGCATTTCTACAGCATAACTTTCTGTAAAATCGCCTTTCCCACCAAAGCTATTTTCTATCTCAGTAAATAACCTAGTTACCGATATGAAAATAATACTTTTAGGACTACCTATGTCCTTGAATTTATTGTTCAGAGAAGATGCTAAAGCAATTGACAGATGACTCTTACCGACTCCAGGAGGTCCAGTGATAATAACGTTTCCAGTTTCTCCCTTAATGTAGTCTCTCAGCATCCTTTTTGAAAAATTTAAACCTTGCTCTGCACTCTGATTATCAGTGCTAAAGTTATCTAGATCTTTCCCAATCAACTCAGCAGGAAATAAGCTGAAGCGATTGAATACTTCAAATGTTTTAGCTAATTTTGAATTAATTGCTGACTCATTATTTAACTTTTTCTCTATTCGTTTAATTTCTTCCTTCTCACACTCTGGACAAACCTGCAAATATTTCAATTTTCCAGCAATAACTACTGGACTCTCCCATAATTGGCAAGAGTGCACTTCACAGATTTTATCTAGTAGCTTTTTTCTTTCAATATCTTTTAGAGCTTCCATTAGAATCCCAGCCTTTCATCAACTGCTGAAGCAAATGAGCGGATATTTTTTGGTATGCTACGATTAAGATAACTATCAAACTTATTCCCAAAAAGCGTTTGAGGTTGTAGATATCGTTCATAATCTGTTCCCATCCATGTAGCTGCCATAACATTAACCACATGTTTAAAGTCTTTTAGTTCATAACCTTCCTTCAAGCGTGCTTTAATGTATTTATGATGGCTAGCTGTATTTTTGTTGAAGTTCTTATTTGTAACCTGATTGAGATAAGTAATAACTTCCTGACAAATCGACTTAATATTGTTATTATCAGTATCGTTAATATCTATCTTGTTTGTCTGTACTTTTTCCAGTTCAAGAACTGTATTTTCTACAGCTCCATGCTGTACTTTTTCCAGTTCAAGAACTGTATTTTCTACAGCTCCATCAACTTGACTGATATAAATTCTATTTGGTAGATTATTTCCTTGTCGAACCTCTTCTAGTAAGCCCACCTCTCTTAATTCTTTCTTCACTTTAATGATTGTTTTTTCACTGCTATTTAAATCAATCATTAATTGCTCATTTGTATAATATTGAAAAACATCTCCCTTTCTGTCATGCCAGCCATTTTTTATCGATAGCTCAAGCCTACCAAACAGTAACATATACATTAGTTTTGCATTGTTACTAAGTTTTTTATATTTTTCATCATAAATAAATGGTTTAGGGAATTTAAAGAAAGCTAGAAAGCCTGCTACTTCAGATTTTTTAATCATTTATTGTACCTCCATATTTGTAAATTTTGTAAATTCTTTGTGGAAGAATAATTTGACGGTACCTAATCCCCCATGACGGTTCTTTTCAAAGATCACTTCTGTCACATTATCATCTTCCTCTTGTCCCTCACGACGGTAATAAGAATCTCGGTAAAGAAATGCTACAATATCAGCATCTTGTTCAATTGATCCTGATTCACGAAGATCTGACAGAACTGGCCTTTTGTCATTACGTTGTTCTACTCCACGAGAAAGTTGACTAAGTGCAATTACTGGCACTTTTAATTCCTTGGCTAAAATCTTTAATTGTCTAGAGATCTCAGATACTTCTTGCTGTCTATTTTCTTTTCCTCTGCCAGTAATCAACTGTAAATAATCAATAACAATCAAACCTAACTCTCCTGTTTTTTGAGCTAATTTCTTTGATCGTGCTCGGATGTCAGAAATTCTGATGCCAGCGGTATCATCAATATAGAGTTGAGCCTTTGATAACTGTTCCTGTGCTAAGAGCATCCGTCTCCACTCACTGTCAGATAACTTTCCTGTCCTGATGTGATAGGATGGAATCACTCCTTCAGCGGATAGCATCCGTTCTACCAGGCTCTCTGCCCCCATTTCCAGTGAGAAGATAGCTACTGGTTTACCCGCTCGTATTGCGACATTCTGTGCAATATTTAGAGCAAACGCTGTTTTACCCATAGCAGGTCTGGCTGCCAAAATAATTAAGTTGTCTTCGTGTAGTCCTGTTGTTATTTTGTCAAAATCGGTAAAACCTGTAGCAAGGCCAGTAACATCTCCAACGTGCTTAGATCGTTCATCAATTCGAATATTAGTGGAATCCAATACATCCATGATGTTTCTAAAACCTGAGTATTGATTGGCACTTACCGATGTCAGTGTATTTTCAAGTCTTACTATGACATCATCTAAATCTTGGTGATCTTCATATACTTTTTCAAGTGCTTTACCTAGATCATTGATGACCTCTCTTGCTTTAGCTTTTTCGGCCACAATCTTTGCATAATGTTCAATGTGAGCACTAGTGGGAACTGAATTGATCAAACTAGCAAGAAAAGCCATTCCACCAATACGCTCAAACTCTCCAATAGAGTCAAGTGCTGATTTTACAGATACAGGGTCAATTGGTTCCCCCTTATCTGCCAAATCTTCCATAACATTGAAGATAATACCGTGAGATAACTTATAAAAACTTTCCTGTGTAAGAAATTCTGATGCGATAAAGATTTTTTCTGGGTCAACGAAAATTGATCCAAGTACCGCCTGTTCAGCTAGTATGTCGTGAGGCAGGATATTTGTTTTTTCTGCCATTTTTATTTTTCCTTAATATTGATATAATTAAATTAAAAACAATAGGGGTCTATCTATGAGAAATAAATATTCATTAATTTTTCCTTTGCTTATCACAATACTAATGTCATATTTGTATTTGAAATATTTACCTACTAGCATGGAGTCAACTCTTGAAGTTTTGAAAGGAATACATTTTGAGACTTTATTTACGTTTTTAATTTTAGCTTTTATTATTTCATATTCAGTGTTAGTTACTGTATACAATTTCCTTTTGTTTTATGATCTAGTTGAAAAAAATGATATTCAACTTTCAACATCGATCGCAATGATTTCTTTTATCCTTCTTTTCGGTTGTTACCTTGTTAAGAGCTTGTCTGAGAAAGAGTTCAACCTGATCGCTATTTTTATCAGTTTCCCTTTTCTCTATTTGATCCCTAATACCTTCCAAGGTATTTTCAAGGTTACAAAGAAGTTTAAAAATATTAAAAAGGGTAAAGGAAATAATGAAACCGAAAGAGATGAATACTAATGTCTCGTTTCCCATACAATCCTCTCCTTATCTACGACGTCCAAAGCGCATAGCTTGCCGAGCTTCTTCGATTTGTTGTTTTTCCTTGATCAACTTTTTTAATTCCCGTTTCGACTCTTTGCATCGTTGGCTAATTGCACTTACCATGATCGCCTCAAATAACACCACGATTACCAATACACCAATAATAATTTCATTTAACATTTTCTGATCTCCATTTCTTGTTATATTCATCTAAATCAATTGCCAATACTGCTGCTAAATTCTTTTGTTCAGTTAGTATTTGCCTTTTGTAGGGTGCTAAACCTGCATCTCGTTCTTCCTTTGTTTTTGGCAAAAAGTATCCATTCGGCTTTTCTTTTTTTGCTACAATAGGATGGTTAAAGTTCACTTTCAGGCTTTCTACAATAGTTTCTAATTTTCGTTTACTTAAATTGAAACGTCTTTGTAAGACTCTGGCTTGAATTGGCGTTTCAAATGATGCACTTTGTAGGATTGTGTTTAGCACCTGTGTTTCTAATAATGTCATTTCTCTAGAAACTGCCATTTTTATCTCCTTTGCTATCTAAATAACGATATTACTTTGAATGAATTGATCTAATTCATTCTTGTCAATTCGTTTTGTTCCATCAATTTGATAAAGATTCAATCCCATCTTGATCCATTTTCTGATGGTGTTTGAACTGCAATTTGCATAGTGCGCTGCACTTTCTAGTGACAACCATCGTTTCTCTGATATCTCCTGGTCTAAGAATTCAGTGAAAGATTCTTTAAATTGAATTCGAACCACTGATCTTATTCCGTTTTCAAATTCTTCACTTAGAATATTCATTGTCATCTCCAATTTGTGTTATACTATTAGTAGTTTCTTTTTCTAGTGCGCCTAACCTCGTTAGGTGCCTTTTTTATATTCCCTACTCCTCAAATTTTTCCCATGACTCATTAATTCGCAATTTTTTGTTAATACGAAGCTTCAAGTCATCACTCCCTTTTCCATCTTTTAGCAGCTGTGTGATAGCTGATGGACTAACACCTACAACAATGGCCAAGTCCGTCTGTGACCATCCACGTTTTTCAATTCGCTCTTTTACAAGCTCGATCCACTTGCGATGTTGTTGGCTCATGTAACTTCCTCCTTTTGAAAATAAAAAATGCCCTATCTAACTGATAGAGCATGTGATATAATATTTTGTGGCACTTCTACACCGCCTGCGAAAGGAGGTGAGATAGCCCATGATGGAACTAATCCTTAAAACTATCATCGGACCGATTGTGGTCGGTGTCGTTCTTCGTTTAGCTGATAAATGGCTGAACAAGGACAAATAGTGTCAAAAAAGACCCCAAGCTTAATGTGGAAGTTAGCCTGGGGTCTTTTCTAGTCCATGATATAGAACTAATCCTTAATTCCCCTATATTATCTCACATGCTCTATTCAATTGTCAAGGGACAAGGTTAAAGAGTTAGTAAATTAATTTATAAAACGCTTGACAACTTTCACCCAAAAGGTTAAAATGTAGGCATAGTTAAAAACTTGATAAAACCTTACATCTATCAATTATCTTGCTCGCCAAAGCTATTTATTTTTAGATAAGTTTTAACTTCGTTTTTTACTAACTCATTAACTTACAAAAACTATTTTACACCCAATTAGGTGTATTGTCAACAGTTTTACACCTAAAAAGTTGAAATATTTTTTGTTATGCTTCTGAAAGGTTGATTTAACAATGTTTCCGACATACGAAAAAATTAAAGAACTTGCCGATAAAAGGGGAATTTCCCTCACGAAACTAGAAGAGGATTTAGGTTACAGCAGAAATACACTCTATAAGTTGAAATCTCAAAAACCTAACGCTGAGAGAATATCGGAAATCGCTGACTACTTCAACGTGTCCACCGACTACCTCTTGGGACGCACAGATAATCCAAAAATTACAACAGGCGGTGATGCTTCTGCACCGCTTGACCTTCGAGACATTGCTGCGCAATCTATGTTGTTCGATGGTAAACCACTTACTGAAGAAGATATTGATTTTATTACAGCAGTCTTGGAGGCACACTTAAAGAATAAATAGAGGTGCATTTATGACTGTAAAAGAGCTTTGTGCCCTTGAGGGTGTAAGCTTATGCTACTTTGATGGGAGCGAATGGCATAGTCCAGGCTTCTTTAATCCAGCATTGAATGTTCTTGCAATTGATATTAATCTATCAGAGCAAGATCAAAAGCAAGTTGCCCTACATGAATTGGGCCATAAAGAACATACTCCAGTCCAGTATGAGATTAATAGGGAGTTGTGTGAACTTCAAGCTGATCGTAGCATGATTCATCATCTATTAGAAGAAGAATTAAAAACTATGGATGATGTGTCAGAATTTAATTATATCCATTTTATGGAACGATATAATTTGAAAACCATCACTAATGAAACGATGGTGATTGATGAATATAGGTCTTTAATTGATTAAAAAAGGAGAAATTATTATGGGATTTTTTGATAATGTTAAACAAGAAAGTTCTTTTTCTGGTGCTTCAGGAGCAACTGGATTGAACTATGTTGTGCTTCAAGTGACACTAAAAGAAAAGTTATTTGGTACTGGATCTGGGAATCTCACTGAACTTGAAGATGTGATTAACAAACAAGCTGCCAAAGGATACCGACTCCATACCATCAGCACAGCTAACGGGGGTAGCAAAGGACTAGGTGGAGGAGATCGCATCCAGGCTACAATGGTGTTTGAGAAAATTATTTAGTTAGATTTTTTTTATTATCACCTTCACAAAAGATATTGGAGAAAATATGAAAGAAATAATTTATTTAGATACGAAGTTAATTAATTCTTTATTAGCTCAATTAGATCAAGGATTGATTTTAAAACAAATCGTAGAGGAAAACACTTCTCAGTCAAATCATGAGGAAACTTCCAGTAAAAAAGGAAAGTCTGTATCTGGAAGATTAGATGTAGCAGTTGCTTCGGGGACATTATCTAATTCAAAAGAAGAGATTGATAAATCTGCTCTTGTGTACTCAAATGGAAACCGTGAATTAGTGGAAACTGCCATTAATGACTATTCGTTGGACCTATTAATAAACAAAATCAGTCCTTTGATTTCAGATATTGATGGATGTTCGGAAGGTGATTTTATTAAGGAGGAAGATCATTTCAAATCATACGATTTCAGTTTATTAAAAAATGCTATGGATATAAAATCTCTCGAATTCCTTGTTTCAGATGAGAAGGAAAAATTCGATAAAGCAACTAACGAGTTATCTAAATTAAAGAAGGCTAACCAGACAAAAAATCAAAAAAGGATAGAAGAGTTGCAGAATGTTATAGAAAATTCTACTATATATAGTTTTGAAAGACTCAACAAATTATCATCCTATGTTGAATCATTGTTGTCTGATTGTAAAATTTTTAAATTAGGGAAAACACTTTCAATCTGCGAACAAGAGAATATAAGGATTCCGAGAAGTTCCTTATCATTACTTAACAATTCAAAAAGAAAAGCCACTATTATAGGAATAGTAGCTTCCGATATCGAAAATGAAACTAATTTTGAAAAATTTGCTGATGACCCTAATCAGCTTTTGGCACATGGTTCAAGTACATTCATTAATATTGTGACGAGTTCTTTTGAAATTACACAAAATGGTGATAAATTTATAAGACCTATTGCTATTTACTTTGAACAGTTGTAAGAGATATCTTTTTTCTCACTCTTTCATTTTGAAGGTTAAAATATTTCTCGTTTTCAGCAAATTTTAATGCATGGTGTTTACGCATTTGTGAATTAGACGATTGGAGATTTTTGAATTCTTCATTCATCTCATGTTGTGTTTTCTTTACAGAATTTAAAAATTGCAACATTTTTAACCTCCTTTTGAAAATGTATATAGTAATTTAAAACTAAATAAATTAAAAATCAAAAAATAGGAAATCCTCACACCGCCTGGCAGCTTGAATGTGAGGAAATGTGTGATAAGAAAAGCCATTAAAAAGGTCTTTTTCTTATACCCATTTTAACAAGAAATGAGGTAAAAATCAATGATCAAAAAATATAAAAAAGGTGATGGTTTCGCTTACTATTTTAAAGCCTATCATGGAATTGATCCTTTAACTGGAAAGAAGATTGTAACTCTTAGACGTGGTTTTAAAACCGAACGTGAAGCTAGACTTGCTGAAGCTAAGTGTTTGGCTGATTATGAGAAGAAAACATTTAGAACCAGAAATACAACCACTACTTTCAAACAGGTATATGAAACTTGGAAAGAGCATTATAGAAATACTGTAAAAGAATCGACCTATGTTAGTCAAATTGACAAAGCAGATAGACTTATTATCCCCCATTTTGGAGATAAGCCCATAAATAAAATTACTCTATCCATGTGCCAAGCTCAGGTCAATAAATGGGCTGAGGACTATAAGAGATTTTTTGGGATCATCAGCATTGCTAATCAGATATTTGATTATGCAATATCGATGGAATTGATTGACAGCAATCCAATGAGAAAAACTCTAAAACCAAAAAGAAAAAAGAAAGATAAGGAAGAGCTTGAACAATTCTATAATAAAGAAGAACTGAAAACTTTTTTTGAAATGGTCCAGGAGCTTGATGACATAGAAATGCTCACTTTCTTCCGTCTGTTGGCTTTCACAGGAATGAGGAAGAATGAGGTTGGTGCATTAAGATGGACCGATATTGATTTAGAGAGCGGACAACTAAAAGTTAATCAAACACTAGCCAAGGGAGAAAACAATAAAATCATATTTCAAACACCGAAAACGAAAAAAAGCCAGCGAACAATATCGCTGGATCCAAAGACTATTGATATTTTGAAAGATTGGCACAAATACAGTACAAAAGGCTTATTATTTAAAAATGAATCAGGCAGCCCTAAAAGTATTGTGCATGTAAATAATTTACTGAATAGAGTTTGGAGAAAGTATCCTGATTTCAAGCGTATCACTCCTCACGGCTTCAGACATACTCATTGTTCCCTATTGTTCGAGGCTGGAGCAACGATCAAAGAGGTCCAGGAACGACTAGGACATGAAAATATACAGACAACAATGGACATATATGCTCACGTCACCCAAAAAGCAAAAAATGAAGTTGCTGACAAATTTGCTTCCTACATTGGTTTTTAGAATATGGGTATCACCGTGGGTATCAAAACAAAAAAACAGGCTCTCCGAATATATCGGAAAGCCTAATTTTATGCTATTTAAAGCAATTATTTTGCGATTGGGTAAACAGAAACTTGTTTTTTATCGCGACCTTTACGTTCGAAGCGTACTACGCCTTCAACTTTTGCGAACAAAGTATCGTCTCCACCACGTCCAACGTTCACACCTGGGTAGATGTGTGTACCGCGTTGACGGTAAAGGATAGATCCACCTGTTACAGTTTGTCCATCAGCTGCTTTAGCTCCAAGACGTTTTGCTTGTGAATCACGTCCGTTTGATGTAGAACCTCCACCTTTTTTGTGGGCGAAAAGTTGCAAGTTAGCAAGATTCAATTTCAACATAATTGTTTTCCTCCATGTTAGTTTTCTGTGATAACTCTTGTTTGGACGAACTCTGAAGAGTTCTCCGATAAGTTTGCCATCCCTAAGAAAAATGATTCAAAGAATAGTTGGGTCATTTCTCTTTGATGTGGTGGAATATCTGTCGGGATTGTGACCCGAAGAAAGCCACCTTCTTCTTCGTTTAATTCTAGATCCGGTTCGTAGCCTGCAAATTTCTCAACAGAGTTGACAAAGTTAATGGCTAGAGTCGAAACCGATGCACACACGACATCAAAGCCATATTCACCGCTTCCAGCGTGCCCAGTGATTTCTGCACTCCTCAGCTCGCCATCTTCGGCTCGTTCAAAGACTGCTTGTATCATGTGTTCTCCTAAAAATTAAGCGTTGATAGCGTTGATGACAACTTTAGTGTAAGGTTGACGGTGACCTTGTTTACGGTGGCTACCTTTTTTAGGTTTGTACTTGTAAGTAACAACTTTCTTTTGTTTTCCTTGTTTTTCAACAGTTCCAACAACAGTAGCTCCTGAAACAAGTGGAGTTCCGACAACAGTGTTTTCACCACCAACAAGAACAACTTCGTTAAATGTAACTTCTTGACCAGCTTCAACGTTCAATTTTTCAACGTAGACTGCTTGACCAACTTCAACTTTAACTTGTTTTCCGCCAGTTTTAATGATTGCGTATGTGCTCATTATGCACCTCCTATGTATTTTTGGGTTTCCCCGTATTTTTGTGAAGACTCGCCTAGCATCGTGGGACGAACCACTTACTCTCATAGAAATGAGCGACGATGTTCGAGCGGTTGCACAGGCATGTGCATAGTCAACTCTCTAAGTATATCACTTCTATCAGACAAAGACAAGTATTTTTGCGCTTTGAAAGCGAATTTTCTTTGAAAAATCTATTTTTTGTATCTTGTAGTTTAAGATCGCATTCAAAACCTGCCTTTATCTACTTATCCTTAAATTTAAAGTCATTGAAGCTCATTTTGGCTTTAGACGAATCGTTCATCCCCTTCATTTTTTCTTCTTGTTCCTTAGTAATTTTTATCGGAATCGCTGCAGCAGTATTGGGTTTTAACACACCCGATTCGCTCACTTCATAGTCAACTGTGACATCTTTAAAAAGTGGCTCTCCATCATATTCCAAATTCAGGACAAAGGATCCATCACGATCGATGGTTGTGGTGGTACGATTCACAATAAAGAATAAGGCGAAGCGATTTTCCTCATTTCCAAAGGTATATCCTGGAAAAAAGACAAATAATTTTCCAGCTTCTCCAAGCGTTGGATGTTCCTTGATAAATTTCTCAGATGCTTCCAAGACTTCGTTGTCCTGATCTTTGTACTGGTCGGCTCTGACAAATGTGAGCGGTTCTTTTTTACTGCTGGTTGACTGGCTGGTCTTTTCTTCTTTTTTCGGGCCAGTAAATGATACTTTGACACAGCCTGTCAACAGAAGCAAACTTGTCATTAAAACGATAATTTTTTTCATCTTGTCTCCTTTAAGTTGGTTAGAAAAAGAGGCTGGATACTCCCAGTCTCTCCTATAGCAAATCCTCGATCAGGTCATCGACCTCATCTTTTTCTGCTTTTGGTGTGATCTCTGTTACGATGATACCTGCTACCGCACGCTCAACCAAAGCTTCCACATCCATCCGTTGCTCATACTGCTCCGCATTTTTGAGTTTCGGATTGGTCTTTGGACGATCCGGTGCAAAGATGGTACAACAATCTTCGAATGGCTGGATAGAGATTTCAAAGGTATCAATGGCTTGGGCAATATCGATGATTTCCAACTTGTCCATGGTCACCACCGGACGGATAACTGGCGTATTGGTTACCGCATTGATGGCCTGCATACTCTCTAAGGTTTGACTAGCCACTTGTCCCAAGCTTTCACCATTGATAATCACCAAACCACTGCGAACCTCGCGAATACGGTCTGTAATGCGCATCATAAAGCGACGGGTCAAAGTCATGAGGTAAGCTTCTGGCGCTTTTGCCTTGATTTCCTCTTGGATCTCTGTGAAGGGCACCTCGATAAATTGGATATTGCCCCCAAACTTGGTCAACTTCCGTGTTAAGTCATGGGCTTTTTTAAGAGCTCCTGGGCTGGTATAAGGTGGGCTAGCAAAGTGTACTGCCTCAATGTCCACACCCCGCTTCAAGGCTAGGTAACCCGCTACTGGAGAGTCGATCCCACCAGAAAGCATGAGCATGCCCTTGCCAGACGTACCAACAGGAAGGCCGCCTGCCCCCTTAATGGTTTCATAAGAAATATAGGCTGCTTCTTCTCGAATTTCAACCTGCAAGTTGATATCTGGTTTTTTCATCTGAGCTTGGATGGTTGGAATCGCTTCAAAGACAGCACCACCCAAGGTTTGATTGAGTTCACGGCTATCGAGTTCAAAAGTGTGATCGCTACGCTTACTTGAGATTTTAAAGGTCAAGCCGTCCTTGTAAATCTCCTTCATAATCCCTTGCACCGCAGCTTTCAAGGCTGGGACTGATTTTTCAATCTTGTAAACAGGTGAAAAATTTTGGATCCCAAAAACTTGCTTGAGGGATTCTGCCACCAGCTCATAATCCGTCCCATGTAGATAAGCATGGGCCCGATCGCGGTCCGCTGTCACTTTGACAGCCGGATAAATAGATAAAACATCTTGGATATTATTGCGAAGTTTATTGATGAAACGCATGCGGTTTTTCCCTTTAGTAGAAAGTTCTCCATAGCGAATCATAATTTCTGAATAGGTTAAGGTCATATTGATTTCCTTCTATATTTAACGTACTTTTCGTGTTTGTTCGTAAATCAGTTTGAACTTGGTCAAGAATTGCTCGACTTGGCTCATGTCATTTTCAATATCGAGACTGAGGCGAACTGCTGTCTGAGCGATGCTCTTGTCCACTCCCATGGCAATCAAGGTACCAGCTGGTTTTCCAGCCTTGGACGAGCAGGCACTGGTGGTCGAGATGTAAATATCAAACTCTTCAAAGGCATGGACCACTACTTCACCACGAACTCCCTTGATCCCGAAAGTCAAGATGTGAGGGGCAAAGTGATCCTCACCAGAAAAGACAGTGACATCTGGATAGTTGGCCAATTCTTTGCGGATGACTTCTTTCATCTGCTGGGTCTTGCTGGCAAAAACTTCTTGGTTTTCCATAGCTAAGCGTAGGGCTTTTGCGGTTGCTGCGATACCTGCCACGTTCTCAGTTGTCGAGCGCATTTCTTTTTCTTGACCTCCACCCGTTAAGAGAGGGGTGATCTTTTTGCCTTCTTTGATGTAGACAAAGCCAACTCCACGAAGACCATGGAATTTGTGACTAGAGAAGGTCGCAAAGTCCACGCGCTCTGGTAGATAAACTTCTGTTGCTACCTTGGCTAAAGCTTGAACAGCATCGACATGGAAACTAATCGTTGGGCGATCCTCAAGGAGAGCCGCAATTTCATGGATGGGCTGGATGGAGCCAATCTCATTGTTGACGGCCATGACAGAGACCAAGGTCGTATCTGGACGGAGAAGACTAGACAAGGCATCCACTTTGACAAAGCCACGCGCATCCACTGGAGCATAATCCACTTGGAATCCTTGCGTCTTTAACCAAGCAGCGGACTCCTTGATAGCGGGATGCTCGATGTCAGAGACAATGATATGCTTGCCATAAGGAGCTTTCTCAAAGGCGACACCCTTAAGGATCCAGTTGTCCCCTTCGGTCCCACCAGACGTGAAGTAAATTTCCTCAGCTTTCTTGCCAATTAACTCAGCAATCTGTTTTCTAGAAGCCTCTAAAATACGAGTAGCTTGACTACCTAGATTGTGCAAACTAGAAGGGTTCCCCCAAATCCGAGTGGCCACTTCTGTATAGGTCGCTAGGGCCTCTGGATAGGGTTTGGTCGTTGCTGAATTGTCAAAATAAATCATGTCCTACGCATCCATCACTTTCTTTTTACGTAACTTCTATTTTATCATTTCTAACCGCTTGGGACAAGGATTTGATAAAGAGAGATGAGGTAAAATCACTCCATAAAATTCAGTTCTTTTTAGACATTTTTCAGAAAATGACTTATAATAGGAAAGTGTTAAAAAACAATTTTTGATAGAAAGAGAATGAACATGTCACAATATTCAAGAAGCAACAAAAACCAAAAAACTGAGGATACTACAGATTCTAGACCCTCACGTGGTGAAAAAGTCAAACAAGGCCTATCCGTATTTCAAACAGTTGTAGCTACGATTGCTAGTCTTTTAGGGATTATCGTCACTTCCTTTACCATTATGAGCCTGCTCAATAAAGACAATCAAAAGACAGAAGATAAACCATCTAGCAGCACCAGCGTCGTCGTGGTCCACGATAAGGGATCTGACTCAAGCGCTACCAATACAGATGCTAATACCAATACGCAAACCGATTCAAGCAATACAGATGCTAGTTCACAAAAAGAAACCGATAGCTCATCCGCTACAGACACCAGTTCATCTGCAGCACAAGACCAAGGTTCCACAGCAACAGACAGTGGCGCAGATACAGCATCATCTGGATCCAACTAAAAAAATCAGTAAGGTTGCCCTTACTGATTTTTTTTAGCTTCTGATTCCAGCTTTTTCTGATTTTTATAGAATGCATCTATTTCATTGTCATACTCCCATTTGAGCTTTGAACGCTCTTCCTGTATTTGATCCAATTGTTCAAAGACGTCACGTCGAAATCGTTCACTATTTTCATCCATTTGGAAAAAATAAGTATGAACTTCTGCAGGTAACTCACCTTCTGCCATGCGATAGACTTCTTCTTTCAACTGGTCCGTTTGCTGTAGAAAATAAGAGAGATCTTCTTCAAGAGATTCCTCTTTTTTCTTTAACTGTTTCATTTTGCTATCAAATTCAAGTTCTAATTTATAAAGATCTTCCTTCATCTTCTGTCAATTCTCAATTTCTAAGCGGACTAGTCAGTTCTGGTTTACTCACTTTAGATAAATAGTCTTTTGCTGCAGTTGCGGCTTGCCCCTCAAGACCATCCGTGATATTTTCACTGTAAGTCTTTTTTGCATAGTTTTCTAATTCCTCTGCTTTTATATGCAGTCTTGCTTGGAGAGATATATTCTTTAGCTTTATAGTGTTCACTGCTACTACAACAGCCGCTTTTATTGCCAATCTCTGTTGTGCTTTCAGTCCTTCCAGTATTTTTTCATTCATAAACGGTAAACTTATTGGCATCGTTTCCTCCTTCTTTTATGATAGGGATCCAAAAATATCAGCAGCGCCTTGTTCGTCAACCTCTACAAGTTTCTGTGCACATTGAATCATACTCTTTGAGAAGCCACTCATTTTTTCTTTGTAGTTCTTTAAATTACTTTTATCGGTCTCCGCAATTCCGCTATCCCACAAATGTTCAAAAGTCAAGTCAGTCATTAAACTTTCTCTTTCACTTGCTGACAATGCCCATCCCAATCCAAAAATAACATTTCTAGATAATTCGACCGAAGCTTTTACATTTTCTTCCGCAGTCGTGATCATTTTCTCTGTTTCTGACACCTTCTGCTCAATATCTGCATCTGCCAATTGAACTGCTGCATATAACAATTCTGTGCGAAGTAAGATTCGCTCCGCATAGCTCCCAGCACTTTTAATTCTGTTGTGCAAATTATTAGGATTCTTGAGGTCTAAATTTTTTCGATCCCATTCCAAAGAAGCTTTCTGAGCATCTTTTATAATTTTATCATATTGATTTTGATAATCATAGTATAGCCACGCCAGATCTGGGAGATTGGAAGCAATCATTACGATCGCGTCACCATCTATTCCTAAACCAGAAAGCCCATCAAAAAAATCATCGTAATTATGCCAGAAATCTTTACTTCCTTTTTGTATTAGGGAAGCAAATTTACTAAATTCCTCTGGACTCATCGTTACGATTCGGTTGATTGTTTTTCTAGGAATGTATTCCTTTAGTTTATCAATTTTTTCTCTATTAAGTTTTGCAAGTCTCTGACCTGCAACTAACAACTCTGGATGATAGGATTCCGATGCCGTTAGGATATTGCCATAACTATCTATTTGATAGGCACCAAAATCATGGGAAGAATACTTGTCCGTCATACTAGTATACTTAATTGGGACAACTACATTAACTTGACCAAGTTGTTGATCCCAAGGTCTATCCCGATTGAGCATACTAACTGGATCAAAAGGGTTCACATAATAAACAATTTTTTCATCCAATATTTTCAGTTTTTCTGGGCTATATCCTGCTTTTATCAAGCTCAACGTTGTATCTGGTCCATCAAAAAGAACAGCTTTTCCAATGTGGTTTAATTCCGAATCATCTAATCCTGCTAAACCTTGAACAGATACCATTGTTCCAAGTGAATGAGCTGTCACATCCATCTTAGCATCCGGGGCAGCTTTTTCTTCTAATTCAGCGATCTTTTCTTTCATACCTTTTGTAGCATACTGTGCTTGAGGAACGATCGCATCCGTAAGAGCAAAAGCTGCATCATTATTGATCCAATCTTTGGAATTAAACTCCTTTAAATCTTCATCCAAAATATTTGAGAAATCAATACCAAAACCGTCACTTCCACGAATCGAAAAATACGTCTGGTGAGTATTCGCATTGATCGTCTCAGTATCTGTGACATAATAGGCATTGTATCCTGTTTCTTCATCTTCTAATAACTTTTTACTATCCGGTTGAAGATAAACCTTGCCACCATTCGGTAGATCCGTACCGCCGCCTTTAGTGGTTTGCCCCTTATATTTTCCGGATAACGAAAAATCAAAAATTACAGATTCCCCATTTGTAATTTTTTTCATTTGTTCATCATTTAATTCATCCGTGGGAAAATTTTTCGGGCGGTGATGATAAGCACTTTCAGCTATATTTGCATGCATATTATCAAAAGTTTTCAAATTCCAATTGTTATCAGCCATTAAGAATATCTCCAATCATTACTATAAAAAATGTTATTACGGAAAATTCGAACCAGAAATTGAATCTATTGAAATTGGATTCTCGATATTTGGTTTTGGGACAATAAAAAAAGAATAACCGTTGATTTCCGCATCATCCGCTCCGTAGACTTTCAAGCGTATGTCAAATCCAGATTCCGTAAAAGCACCACTGTCACCTACTTTCACGCTATCCCAGTCATACTTGACCCAAACAACTTCTGGATCATTCTCCTTTATGTAGTTCGTGATTTCTGACTCATGTTTTTTTAAAAAGTCGACTTGTTTTTGCTTCTTTGCTTCTTTGGTTGATGAAGAAACTGGATTTTTTTCTTGCTTCGCATCTTCTTTATGTTCCACGGTACATCCTCCTATACTTAGTAGTGCTACAATTGATGCAACTGTTATCATGATTTTTCGACTTTTCATGAGTCCTCCTATCATTATGTACAGATTATTCTCTAAAATTTCCACCTGTCATTTCTCATAACAAACTTATTGTAATAGTCATTCTCTCAACTCATACTATTATCTGCTAATTTCTATTCTAAGATTGGAAACTAGATAAATATTATTTTAATTATTATAGCATTTATAGTTTGAAAATCAAGTTATCTCACTAGATAGAGATTTTTAAATACGAGTTAATTGAGTATTTAATGATAATCATCAAAGTTTTAAATTAAAGAGCTATGATTTTAGTGACAATTTGCACTATTGTTCTATTTCAAACTCATAGCACATTTTTTCCTATCCTTTAAATTCCAATTACTCAAATAATCTTCCCCCTATATTAATGTCGGATCCCACATACATCTCATCTAAATTTAATGTATTGTCCTCATTAATTGGGATATATACTCCCCAACCCGATTCTTCAATATGATTTATACGTCCATAAATATTCATATAATATTCAGGAGTTGTCAGTCCACCATCACTCCATTGTGTATGATCCCAATCAATCTGAACGGATTCAACTTTTGAATTTTGTGCTTTGACTAAATCAATAACCTTCTGTTTGTGTTCTTTTAGATAGTTCAGTTGTTTTTTCTTTATAGTTTCTTCATCTTCCTTTAGGTCTTTCGTAGATGAAGTAGTAATCGTTTTTCCTTGTTTTGTATCATCTTTATGTTTCACGGTACACCCTCCTATACTTAGCAACACTGCAATTGAAGCAACTATTATCATGATTTTTCGACTTTTCATGAGTCCTCCTATTATTCTGTACAGATTATTCTCTAAAATTGGAAACTGGATAAATGTTATTCCGATTATGATAGCATTTATAGTTTGAAAATCAAGTTATCTCACAACATAGAGCTTTTTAAAACATGAGTTAATGATTTCTTTACCTTTAATCATCAAATCTTTAAATTTAAGAGCTATGATGTAAGTGACAATTTGCACTATTGTTCTATTTCAAACTCATAGCACATTTTTTCCTATCCTTTAAATGCCAATTAGTCAAATAATCTCCCCCCTATTCTAATGTCGGATCCTATATACATCTCATCTAAATTTAATGTATTGTCCTCATTAATTGGGATATCTACTCCCCAACCCGATTCTTCAATATGATTTATACGTCCATAAACACTCATATAATATTCAGGAGTTGTCAGTCCACCATCACCCCACTGCGTCTGATCCCAATCAATCTGAACGGATTCAACTTTTGAATTTTGTGCTTTGACTAAATCAATAACCTTCTGTTCGTGTTCTTTTAGGTAGTCCAGTTGTTCTTTTTTTATGTCTCCTTCTGGTTTTTGTACGACTTTCTTTGAAGATGGGGTCGTTATCTTCTGTTCGGGTCTTTTAGTCAGGGTCATGATTTTTCCTCCAAGAAAAACCAGTCCTAGGATCGGTAACAAAATGATCAAAAATAGTTCCATTTGTCTCTTCATAAATCCTCCTTACAGGCTTTGAATCTTCCAGTTCTTACTCAATATTATCACCCTTAATACTAATATGTTGGCCCATACTGAATGTCATCTTTTGATCAGAATCAAATACGACATCCACTCTCCATCCTGAATCTTCAAGTTGATTGACGGTACCAAAAATTTCTATGACCTCATCTCCACCTTGTGGTGTCCCATTTCCACCCTCAATCCATTGCGTTTCGTCCCAATAAATTTGAACAGATTCAATCTTTGAACTCTTTGATTTCACAAAATCGACGATTTCTTGCTCGTGATCTTTGAGATAAGCAAGTTGCTTTTGTTTGAGCACTTCTCTATCTTCTTTGGTGGAGGAAGAGGTGATAGTTTGTGCTTGTTTCGTATGAGCTTTTTGCTTTACCGTACAACCTCCAATACTTGTGAAAATAAGCATTAAAGCTAATAACTTAAGTGTACATTTCATTTTACTTTTCATTTTCCTCCTAACACTAATACTTCTATTTACTTAGGAAAAAATTTTCCAGCCACCATTTTCCTCGATATAGATATCATTAAGCATGCCCATTTTTTTGATAGTTGGTATGCTATTTTGATCTTCTAGATAAAAATCAACGGAGAATTTTGTATTTTCTAATTGATTAATCTTACCAGAAATAGATAAATTGTATCCACCACCCTGAGGCGTTCCATTTCCAGACTCTTCAATTTGCATACTGTTCCAATCAATCTGGACGGATTCAACTTTTGGATTTTGAACCTTCACAAAATCGACGATTTCTTGCTCGTGTTCTTTCAGATAAGCGAGCTGTTTTTGTTTAATGGCTTCTTTGCCTTCTTTAATTGATGAGGATGCGACAATTTTCTCTTGTCTGCTCTTTTCACGTTCTTGCTTCACACATCCTACTAGACATCCAAGTGTTGAAATGAAAGCAAGTGCGATCATCAGATTATTTATTTGTTTTTTCATAATTTTTTCGTTTAAAGGTGATTCCTCTATTGCATCTCTAATTGTCTAACGGACGAATCAATTCTTTTCTACTCGATACAAATTGTCTGAACCAATTGAATCTATTTTTGGCATCCTATTTTCGTCTAACGTAAAATTCAGACTAAAATTTGTTAGATCACTTCCATTGGCATAACCATAAACTAATAGTATTTCGTCACCTCCCTGAGGTGTTCCATTACCTCCTACAACTGTTTTAATACTGTCCCAGTCATAAGACACCTGATGAATATTGGCATTTTGTGCTTTCACATAGGCTGTCATTTCTTGCTCGTGTTCTTTCAGATAGGCGAGCTGTTTTTGTTTAATGGCTTCTTTGTCCTCTCTGCTTGTCGAAGAAGTTGCAATTGAGGCTTGTTTTGTTTGCTCTTTTGATTTTATAGTGCATCCTTCGATACTAAATAAAGCAACTATTGATGTTACTGTTAGCAAAATAATTTTAGTATGTTTCTTCATAATTTATCCTTAAATTTCAACATAGTTCAAAAAAACTACTACTCCAATATTTCTTCACCGATGGTTATATGGTTAAATATGGAAATTTTTTTCAAATCAATTGAATCGTCATCATTTATCGGCATAGAGGCGCTCCATCCAGAATTTTCAATATGATTTACTGTTCCATAAACTTCAATAGAATAATCAGGAAACAAGAATCCTCCATCACTCCATCTCACATCAGTCCAATCAATCTGAACTGACTCAATTTTTGAATTTTGAGCCTTCACATAATCAACAATTTCCTGCTCGTGTTCTTTGAGGTATGCTACTTGTTCTTTTTTTATTTCTTCTTTTGATTTTTGTACAACTTTCTTTGAGGATGAGGCTGTTACCTTCTGTTCGGGTCTTTTGGTCAGGGTCATGATTTTTCCTCCAAGAAAAACCAGTCCTAGTATCGGTAACAAAATGATCAAAAATAGTTCCTCACGTCTCTTCATTTAATCTTCTCCAATCCTTCCTTTCATGACTGAACGAATCAGTCACTTTCCTTACTATTATAGCATCTTTCATTTGAATCTCAATCTAACTCACTAGTTAGAGACTTTATGCAGCAATCATAAAAGAACCTGCGGTGTTCTGCTAGAATATAGATAATCCTTTTTTACAAATAACACCTAAGTGATGCTAAAAATTCAAATGTTGCATTTTTGTAGAGCATCTAAATATATAATGAAACTTTCCGCTGTGATAAAAGTGCTAGAAACACCATTGTTTCTAGCACTCGGGAGTTTTGGAACCTTAGATCCAAAACTAAGTCATGGAACTTCTTCGAAGTTCGCTTACGTCCGTACTCACTTAAGGAAAGTTTCTAAGAGGAGTTTATCTGCAATCAAAAAGGAACCCGGAGGTTCCTTTTGTGTTATTTTCGATACATCTTGACCTGAAGGTAAAGATCGTTATAGACTCCAAGCAATTTCTTGCCTAATTGTTGATAGACTTCCAAATGGTCCAGTGTTTCATCGCTTGGATAGAAGGATTGGTCATCTTGGATTTCTTTTGGCAACATGGCTTTGGCTTTTTTATTTGGCGTTGAGTAGCCGACATAAAGAGCATTTTTCAAAGCATTTTTAGGACGAAGCATGAAGTTAATGAAGGCATATGCTGCTTCTTTATTTTTCACGGTTTTTGGAATGACAATGTTATCAAACCAAAGGTTGCTGGCTTCAGTTGGAACGACATAGCGAAGATCCTTATTGGCTTCGAGCATTTGGCTAGCCTCTCCTGAGAAAGTAACCCCAATAGCCGCATTGTTTTGGATCATATAGCCTTTCATCTCATCGGCCACCAAAGCTTTGATATTTGGCGTCAAGGTGTAGAGTTTATCTACTGCCTCTTGCAATTTCTTTGGATCCTTTTCATTGAGGCTATAGCCCAAGGTATTGAGACCAATTCCCATGACCTCACGCGCACCATCGTACATCATGATGTCATTTCTGTACTCTTCACGCCAGAGATCTGACCAATGTTCAGGAGCATTTTTAACCATCTTGGTATTGTAGACAATCCCCAAGGTACCCCAGAAATAAGGTACTGAATATTGGTTACCCGGATCAAACGATTGGTTCAACAGTTTTGGATCAATATTTTCCATCCCTTTGATCTTAGATTGGTCCAACTTTTCAACCAGATGCTCATCCATCATCTTGGCAATCATGTATTCACTAGGAATCGCAATATCGTAGGTGGTTCCCCCTTGCTTGATCTTAGTGTACATGGCTTCGTTGGAATCAAAGGTATCATATTGCACCTGAATCCCTGTCTCTTTTGTGAATTCCTTGAGCAAGTCTGGATCGATATAATCTCCCCAGTTGTAGATGACCAGCTTGTCACTATTTTTGGTATTCATGCTCGCTTCGATCTGGTGGCTAATTCCCCAGAGGACCAGAATGACAAGGACAATCCCTGTTAGGAATGAATAAAGTTTTTTCATGCTGCTTCCTCCTTTTCACGGGTAATAAAGTAATAACCGATGACCAAGAGCACACTAAAGAGAAAGACAAGGGCGGACAAGGCATTGATACTGAGGGAAATCCCTTGACGCGCACGTGAGTAGATCTCTACAGACAAGGTTGTAAAGCCATTTCCGGTTACAAAGAAGGTCACGGCAAAGTCATCAAGCGAATAGGTAAAGGCCATAAAGTAGCCAGCAATAATGGCTGGTGTCAGATACGGCAACATGATCTCTTTGAGCATTTGCACTTGGGTAGCTCCTAAGTCATAGGCAGCATTGACCATATCCCGGTTCATTTCCTTGAGTCGTGGCAAGACCATCAAGACCACAATAGGAATCGAGAAGGCCACGTGGCTAGCCAGAACAGATAGGAAACCTAGCTGGTACTTCACCGTCGTAAAGAGAATCAAGAAGCTGGCCCCGATCATAACGTCTGGCGCTACCATGAGAATGTTGTTGATGGAGAGCAAAGGACCTTCTAACTTCTTCTTCGATTGGTAAATATAAATGGCTCCAAAGGTTCCAATCACTGTCGCAATCAAGGCTGACAAAAAGGCCAAGAGGAAGGTCTCTGATAAGATCAGCATCAGGCGACTATCTGCGAACAATTCATTGAAATGCTCAAGCGTGAAGCCTGTGAAGGCATTCATATCTCCCCCTTTATTGAAGGCATAAAAGATCAAATAAAAGATAGGAAGATAGAGGATCAGAAAGACGAAACCTAGATAGAAATGAGATACTTTTTTCATCGTTCTCTCCTTTCTCTAGTTGCCCACATGGTAAAGAGCATAGCAAGGATCAGAACAACTCCGATGGTAGAACCCATTCCCCAGTTTTGTGTTGTCAGGAAGTGCTGTTCAATCGCAGTCCCTAAGGTAATGACGCGATTTCCACCGATCATCCGTGTCAACATGAAGAGACTCAGACTAGGAATAAAGACAGACTGCACACCTGAGCGGACTCCATTCATGGACAAGGGGAAGACCACATGACGGAAGGTATCCCAACGATTGGCTCCCAAATCATAGCTGGCATTAATCAAGTTTGGATCTAAGTCATCTAAGACATTAAAGATCGGCAAAATCATGAAAGGCAACTCGATGTAGCTGGCTACAAAGATAAAGGAGAAATCGGTAAAGAGGATCTGCTGGGGAGCGACTCCGAGAAAGCTTAAAAAGCTATTGATGGAGCCGTTTTGACCAAAGATTCCGATAAAGGCATAGGCCTTGAGCAAGAGATTGACCCAGGTTGGCAAGACGATCAACATCAACCACAACTGCCGGTGTTTGAGCAGCGTCAAAAAGTAAGCAGTCGGGTAGGAGATCAAGAGCGTCACCAGGGTGACGATTCCGGCATAAAGGACCGAATTAAAGCTCATCTTTAAATAGGTCAAATTTTGCGAAGTAAAGAACTCTTTGTAGTTTTCAAGTGAAAACTGCCCTTCAACGTTAAAAAACGATTGAAAGATGATCATGACTACAGGAGCCAAGACAAAGAGAAAAATCCACAAGAAATAGGGGAGGATAAATAGATTAGAGGTTGTTTTCTTCATCTCTTTCCTCCTCAATGGCATTAATCAAACCAGCTTCTTGCTCTTCCACTTCAACGTACTCTTCGATCCGCGCATCGAATTCTTCTTCGGTTTCGTTGAGACGCATAACGTGGATATCTTCTGGTTCAAAGTCTAGCCCGATGACTTCTCCCACGATGGCTTTCCGAGTGGAGTGGATCATCCACTCATTTCCCAAATCATCATAGGCGATGATCTCGTAATGCACACCACGGAAGAGCTGGGTGTCCACCTTCACTTGGAGCTTGCCTTCTTCAGGAAGAGTGATTTGCAAGTCTTCAGGACGAATGACGACTTCAACTGGTTCATTTGGACGCATCCCTCCATCGACGGCTTCAAAGCGTTTGCCATTGAACTCAACCAAGTAGTCCTCGATCATACGCCCATCTAGAATGTTGGACTCCCCGATAAAGGTGGCTACAAAGTGGTTGATCGGTTCATCATAGATATCTACTGGTGTACCAGATTGGACGATCTCTCCTTCATTCATGACAAAGATCCAGTCACTCATGGCGAGGGCTTCTTCTTGGTCATGGGTAACAAAGACAAAGGTAATTCCCAAGCGTTGTTGCAATTCTCGCAACTCATACTGCATGTCTGTCCGCAGCTTCAAGTCAAGTGCAGACAAGGGCTCATCTAAAAGGACCACTCGTGGTTCATTGATAATAGCCCGGGCAATAGCTACCCGCTGGCGTTGACCACCCGATAATTTTTGGATTGAACGTTTTTCAAATCCTGCTAACTGGACCATTTTCAAGACTTCTGAAACACGGCGTTCGATCTCAGCCTTGTCTACCTTCTTCAAACGAAGGGGGAAAGCCACATTTTCAAAGACTGTCATATGCGGAAACAGGGCATAGGACTGAAAGACGGTGTGGACATCCCGCTTGTTGGTAGGGACATCATTGATCCGTTCCCCATCAAGGTAGACATCTCCAGAGCTAGCATCTAAAAGACCGGCAATGATATTAAGGATAGTTGATTTTCCTGATCCAGATGCACCGAGCAGGGTATAGAACTTCCCTTCTTCCAATTCAAAATTGATATCCTTTAAGACAACGGTTCCGCTATCTTCAAAGACCTTTGTAACATTTTTAAACTCAATAATTGGTTTTTTCAATTCACATAAATTCCTTCTTTACTACGATTACCAAACTGCTTTTCAAACGAAAACGCAGCGGCTGACAGGAAGACCTGTCAGACCACCAATACCTCTCGGGGACTTATTAGACTGCCCCACCTATTTACGGTATCGATAGGCACTCACCCCCTTTCCGACTGATGCTATCGATGTTTACACTATCAATTGTTCTTCAATACTAACGTTCTTAGGCTTGACCGATAATACGAACTTCTGGTTCTAAACGAACGCCTGAGTGAGCTTCTACTGCCTCAATAACATGGGCGATCAGGTCTTCGTAGTCCTTGGCTGTTCCATTGTCCACATTGACCATAAAACCAGCATGCTTTTCAGAGACTTCAACACCACCGATTCGATAGCCTTTCAGACCTGCTTCGCTGATCAATTGACCTGCAAAATGACCGACAGGACGCTTAAAGACAGATCCACAAGAAGGGTATTCAAGGGGTTGTTTCAACTGACGTAGATGGGTCAAACGCTCCATCTCCTGTTTGATTTGCTCATGATTGCCTGGTGACAAAGCAAATTTGGCAGAGATGACGACAGCACCTGTCTCTTGAATCTTAGAATGACGGTAACCGAAAGCTAGTTCACTCGCTGACAGAGTTTCGATTTCCCCGTCTTTGGTCAAGACCTTACAGGATACAAGGACATGAGCAATCTCTCCTCCGTAGGCTCCCGCATTCATAAAGACAGCACCACCAACACTGCCTGGAATGCCACTAGCAAACTCGAAGCCTTTCAAACTATGGTGCAAGGCCACATGGGTGGTGTCGATGAGTTTAGCCCCTGCTTCTGCTTCGACCACATAACCATCCACACTGATATCTCGCAAGCGATCAAACATAATGACAAAACCAGGAATGCCCCCATCTCGGACAATAATATTAGAAGAATTCCCCAGGACCATCCATGGAATATTCTCCTGGTTCGCAAAGCGTACGATGCGTTTTAATTCGTATTGGTTGCGAGGAAAGGCTAGAAATTCAGCATTTCCCCCAACCTTTGTATAGGTATAATATTTTAATGGTTCTTGAAAACGGATATCAATCCCTTCAAGAATTTGATTCATTTCTTCAATCATCTTTCTGTCTGTTCTCTCTCTATATAAAATACAAACCATTATACCAAATTTTTGACTATTTTTCGACCCTAAAAAACAAAAGAAGACCTATAATATTCAGGCCTTCCTTTTATCATTCATTATGCAATTTTACGAGCAATGGCACGATTCTTTTGTCCATCTAGAGCTGATTTGACCGAAATCCAAGCACCACCAAGAGTGAAGACAGCTAAGAGTCCTAGATTCAAGTAAAATTTATCAGGGACATCCCCTGAGAATGTCGCTTCATTGAGAAGCGTCCAGGACATATCAAATGGCAAATCCAGTTCACTCATAAGCGCCAAAGTATAATCTAATTGGTTGACCAAAAAGACGGTCAAGACCATCAAAATAGCTGAAACTACCACACCTTTTTTAGTCAATTTCTTACCAAGAATCTCATAACCTTTGATGGTACAATAACCGAGGGCTGCACCTGCCAAAACAGACACATAGCCAAGACGCGCTACTAAGAGGGCAACTGCTCCACCGATGATCACACCGATCACAGCACCTACAATCCCTAAGAGGAAGTTTTCTTCCCGCGCTTCATAAGCCTCAACTGTATCTTGCACTTCGGCTTGGTAAGCTCTAAAGGTTGCATCGTCGATTAAGAAGATCGCATCTCCAATTTGATACAGACCAATTGGTCCTTCCTCACCCGTTTGCGCATTCACTTGCACAAATTGGTGGTTGAGCAAGAAATCAACAATATCTTGGATGGCTGTCCATAAGGTTTCGACAGCCTTGCCTTTGGTCATTCCGCCTTTGACAACGATCGAGGTCAAGTAACCATCAAAAGAGATAGCATTAATGGCTTTTGATTGTTCTTTTAATTCATTCCAAAGAATTTCACTATCTTCGATCAAGTCTCCTTCGGAACCTTGTTTCACACTGAGTGAAATGGTAAATACATTCTTGGTTTGAGCGCCTTCAATGACTAACAAGAAGCCTTCACGCTCCCCGTACATCACACGAGCTTCGCCATCAAATTGCAGACCAAGATCGGTAGCAATGCTATATAAATATTCTGGTTTCATGTTTCCCCCTAGCTTTTCGGGAAAGCTTGAGCTTTTCCCCATACAGTTCCATTCTACCATAGGAGAAGCAAAAAGGACATATACAAAAGTATACATCCTTTTTTCAATTGTGTTACATTCAGTCTTATTTCTCGACACGAACGCCAAATGTGTCGATTTTAAGTTGGAAAATCTGACCATCTAGCCCGAGTTTTTCAAGAGCTGCGACAAAGGCTGCTGTATGTTCTGGCGCTAAGAGGTTCATGATTGTTGGGCCTGCTCCTGACAGATAGGTAGCGTAGGCCCCATGCGCATGTGCGACTTCTTTGACCTGAGGGAACTCTTTGATAAGAGATTGACGGTAGCGCTCATGGAAATGATCTGACTCGATAGAGCGACCGGCCGTCAGCAAATCTCCCTTGAGGAGAGCTGCGATAGCGACATTGGCTACGCTACTAGCTGCAACAGCTTCTTTATAAGACCATTCTTTCGGTAGGACATTTCGACTATCACTGGTCTTCAATTGGTAGCTCGGTACAAAGGCCACAAGGTCACAGCTTGGGAAGTCAGCCGTGACATATTGGACATCTTCACTGATGTAGCTCGCGATGACCATATTTCCAAAAATAGCTGGAGCTACATTATCTGGATGACCTTCGATCTCGGTCGCGATGCGTAATTTCTCAGCATCTGACAGCTGGAGGTTGGCTAATTGGTTGGCCAATTCAATCCCTGCGACAATGACCGAGCTAGAAGAACCAAGACCACGCGCCAAGGGCACTTGACTGGTCATCTTGATCCGATGGGGTTGCATGTCTGTTGAAATAGAAAGAGCTGTTGAGAGCAAAAGGTTTTTCTCATCTGTCGGAATCCCTGCTCCTAGATCATGCTCAATAAACCAAGCATCAGCTGATTCAAGGACTTCAATAGTCAAATAGCGAGTCACGGCAATCCCAACAGAATCAAAGCCTGGCCCTACATTGGCACTGGTTGCTGGAACAATAATTTTCATGCTTATTCTCCCAAGACTTTAAAGGTATTCAAGAGTTCGAAATTCGCCTCTGAATCCAATTTTTCAACCAAGTTCTTGAATTGTGTTTGGTTGACTCGGTGAGTAATGATGACGACACTTGCAAATTGACCATCTGAGTCTTCTTGGAGGATTTGTTTGAAGGAAGCTCCTTCTGCATTAAAGATCTCCGCAAGACGCAAGATTTGACCAGTCGCATCTGGTGCCTTAATTGAGAAGTAATAATTGTTCTTCACGTCTTCTGGCTTAGCCAATTGAAGAGGGCGGCTGTATTCATTGAAGGCTTTACCGATTGTTCCTTCTTTTAGTCGACGGACAATGCGAACGAGGTCGGCTACGACACTTGTCGCAGTTGGTTTTTGACCAGCACCTGGTCCGTAGTACATAGACTCCCCAATACCGATGGATTCTACATAGACTGCATTCATAACGTCGTTCACTCCTGCGAGTGGATGCTGTTTTGGAAGGAAGGTTGGTGTCACTTCTGCTGCGATCCCTGACTCTGTTTCAACGATGGAGCCGACCAGCTTGATGACATATCCAAGGCTTTGAGCGACCGAGACATCTTGAGGAGTGATTTGGCTGATTCCTTTGTGACCTACTTGGTCAAATTGGATATTCATTCCAAAAGCGAACTGGCTCAAGATCACCATCTTGTAGGCAGCATCTATTCCTTCAACGTCGTTGGTTGGATCACTTTCAGCGTAACCCAGGCGTTGCGCTTCTGCTAAAGCATCTTCATAAGTCCAGCCTTCTTCGACCATTTTTGTCATCATGAAGTTAGAGGTTCCATTGACCACACCGAGCACTTTGGTCACCTTGTCAGAAACAAGGGAATTCACCAAGGTCCGAAGGATTGGGATCCCACCAGCTACGGCAGCTTCATAATAAAGGGCCACTTGGTGTTTTTGAGCAATCTCTAGCAACTCGCTTCCATGAACGGCAAGAAGGTCTTTGTTAGCAGAAACTACATGCTTGCCTGCTTCCAGGGCACGGGTGATAAAGGTCTTAGCTGGCTCGATACGACCCATCAATTCGACAACGATGGCAATGTCTTTGTCTTGAATGATCTCATCAACATTGGTCACAAAGTTGTAGTTGTGACCAGCAGCTTGCAATTTTTCCTTTTCCGCATCATCACGAACAAAGACCTTAGCGATCTCGATTTCATCTTGAGCTGCCTGGGTGATTTTTTCATGGTTTTCTTTTAATAAAAATGGTACGCCACTTGCAACAGTACCAAATCCTAGTAAGGCAATCTTAACAGACATCCTATTGACTCCTTGAATTTTCTATAGTAGCTCCATTATAACAAAAACTTGAGCGTTTGACAGCCAATTGCCTTAAAAATTCTGAATTTTCATGACAGGATCTGCCTGTAGCAAGTTCTGGAAAAGAACATAGAATTTGTGGTACAATAGAGAAAATGATGAAAACGGTGACACTATGAGTAAACGAAGAGTACCTAAAAAAATCAAAGCCCTACTTGGAATCAATGCCTTCCTACTGGTCTGTATCTTCATTTGTAGCTTTCTTCTGATCAAACGGATCACTCAGCCAAGTGACGGGAATACAAGTGGCACTGCCGTGACGCGTTCTCTCGAGGAAGGTAGCTCCTCTATCGAGTGGACTCGAGTGAAAAAGCCGGTCAAACTGCCCATTCTCATGTACCACTCTGTACACAATATGGCTGAGTCCGAAGCTGCTAATGCCAATCTGATTGTCGATCCAGAAACCTTTGAAAGCCAACTAAAGGCCCTGAAAAAAGCGGGTTACTACACCCTGACACCTGAGGAAGCCTATCGCATCCTCGCAAAAAATGAAGTGCCAAAAGGAAAGAAATATGTCTGGTTGACCTTTGATGATGGCGTCGAAGATTTCTATACTATTGTCTATCCGCTTCTTAGGAAGTACAAGATGACCGCCACTAACAATATCATCACAGACTTTACCCAAAAGGAAAAAGAAAATGTCCTGACCTTTGACCAAATCAAAGAGATGAAACATGCTGGCTTGACCTTTGAAAGCCATACGGTCAATCATCCAGACCTAGCCAATTCCAGTCTTGAGACCCAAAAAAATGAGCTGGTCGCTTCTAAACGCCTGCTGGATAAGGTGCTGGATCAAAATACCAGCGTTATCGTCTACCCATCTGGTCGCTACAGCCAGGTCACGATCGACCAAGCCAAGAAAGCCGACTACAAACTAGGCCTCACCACTAAAAATGGACTCGCCAGCTCCGCTGATGGCCTCTATTCCCTCAAACGAGTCCGGATCCTTCCAACCACTACAGGAGAGGATCTCCTAGCCATGATCCAAGAATAAAGAAAGACCCCTGTTTGAGATAGGGGTCTTTTGTTAGAGTTCCTTATAAAAAATTTTTTAAATCGTTGATTCATAAAATGTAATAGGATTCAAAAATTCTTAAAAGAGCTTCATTATTGATTCGCTATAGTCTTCGACTTTCTTTTATAAATGTTCAAAACAATTGCAAATGACAACAACTGCCAAAGAATAATTCTCACTATCTGCAAGCTATCTGATTCAGAATTTGAGACAACATGAACCAGATTTGAAGCAAGATTGTTGAAAAGATGATCTCCTAGTCCTAGCCACAAGGAACCTGTCATTTTGTATAGTAAGGACCATTTAATGCTCATCATTCCCGCTAGGATAACATAGCCAATCCCCATGGTAATAAGATTTAAGAGTGACGATTCTCCTTGAAGATAATCTCTGAAAGGCATTGCCAAGTGCCATATTCCAAATAGGAAGGCTATAAAGAATAGACTCTTACGGTAAGAAATCCCTTCAAGAATTTTGGTGAAAAGGCCACGAAAAACTCCTTCTTCCATCCACACGTTTATCAGGTTAAATAAGACACTTAACAAGATAAACAAGATGCCTGCTTGTGATTCTTTTTCATCAGTTAAAGAGAAACCACTCGCATAAAATGATAAGTGAACATTGTCATGAAGAAACAAGAGAACAATACACTCAACTGTATATGCAAAGATGGAGCACACTAAACCAAAGAGTAGGCCATTTCCTATACCTCTTATTATTCCATTAGGTGTAAAACCAATATCTATCCATCTTAATTTGCTAATTGAAAGAATTCCCCACAATAAAAGTATTCCAAAAAGCTTGTGTAGAAAATTCTACGATAAAAAGGTTTCATCTGTCCTCATATAGAAGTATTCGAATAGCCTTGCTACTGAACAGATAATAAATATAATTGAACAACTTAAAATGGGGGTTTTCAATAGTCTATTTAGCATATCTTCCTTTCAAACGAGTCTTTTATAAAAGTTAATTTCAATATTTTACTCAGTCCAGTTCCTTCTCTAGTTCTTTTAGAAAGGTGATTAAAAACTGATGGCGATTTTCTGCCATTTGTTTGGCAGTCTCCGTGTTCATTTCATCTTTTAAGAGAAGCAACTTGTCATGGAAATGTTGGACGGTATCAGTGAGGGACCTCCCTTTGTAGCCACCATAGGAAAAAGTTCGCGCAATTCCTACAGCTCCTATCGCATCCAGGCGGTCTGCATCCTGGACAATCTTGCCTTCTAAGGTTTCTGGATGTTTACCACGATTTTTACTGAAAGAAACAGCATTGATAACCCGACAAATCTGGTCGATTTGGTCTTGAGGAATACTGATCTCTTCTAGAAACATGCGAGCATTCGCATTATTCTCTGTATGAAACAATTTATCATCATCAGCATCGTGAAGAAGAGCCGACAAGCCTACTATCTCCAGATCACATGAACCTTCTGCTTGTGCGATTCTCATAGCATTGCTATAGACGCGGAGGGTATGCTCTACATCATGACCATCTGATCTATCAGCAAATAAGGTTTTCACATACTGCTTAGCAGCAAAAATTCGTTCTTCGATCATCGTTCTTGTCCTTTGTTCAATCTGTGCTCAGTTTTATCTATTCATATGAGCTCGTTACGGAGATGTGCAGTTTACTTTAAAACCACCTCTCGGTGGTGTTTACTTTTTCTTTTGTGGAAAGAGGGGTAGGCCTAACGTAGCGATCTTCTCAGCGGGAATCTTCATGCCATCCTTGATCCATTTGGAGATGACAGAGACAATGGCTGAGCTCCAGAAGGAATTGAGGTAGCTGCCAGCGCCATTCGAGGAGCTGCCATTGCGTTTTTCTAAAAAGTCATAGACTGCCTTGGTCAAGAGTCGCTCAAAATTATAATCAATGGCCAAGCTAATGATTTTGGCTTCTTTCTTGACTTCCTTAAAGAGGTAGACCCAGACTTGGTAGAGATCTGTCTTGAGGTTGTAGCCATCTAAAGACTTGGTAATCTTTGCGATACTAGATTGAAAGATGGACTCTAGAATCTCTTCTTTGGAGTCATAATTACGGTAAAAGGCTGCGCGAGAGACACCCGCACGCTGAACCAGCTCAGAGATAGTGATCTTTTTCAGATCTTTTTTCTCCAGCAATTGCAGGAGAGAGATTTCGATGGATTCTCGTGTAATCGCATTGTTTTCTTGGTTAAATCGTTTGAGATTTTCCAATGATTTCTCAGATATTTTTCTTTCTGCCATAACATTTACTTTCTATCTGTCTCACCTGATGATATCTGCTTGGATAGCATTGTACTTCATGATATAATTGTAAAAGAAGACATACTACTTGTCAATGTACATTTTTAACAATTATGAGGTATGAACTGATGAAATGGAAAATTATTGCGGATTCAGGCTGTGACTACCGCTCTTTGGACAATCTGGCACCGGATACGGAGTTTGTCAGTGTCCCATTGACCATCCAAGTGGGAGAGACCATCTATACAGATGACGCCCAACTCAATATCGATCAGATGATGGAAGAGATGTATGCGACTACGACAGCTTCTAAGTCTGCCTGTCCAAGTCCAGATGATTATATGAAGTCCTTTGAAGGAGCTGAAAATATCGTCGTTGTGACCATCACTGGAACCCTTTCAGGTAGCTACAATAGTGCTGAGGTGGCCAAGAAGATTTATCTAGAAGAGCATCCGAATACCAATATCCACGTCATTAATAGCTTGTCAGCTGGGGGTGAGGTGGACCTGATCGTTCGCAAGCTCAATCAGTTGGTCGCTGAAGGCCTTGATTTTGATCAAGTGGTCGATGTGATCACGACCTACCAGTCTAAGACGAAGTTGCTCTTTGTTTTGGCCAAGGTTGATAATCTGGTCAAAAATGGGCGTCTCAGCAAATTGATCGGGACTGTTGTCGGGCTCCTCAATATCCGTATGGTCGGCGAAGCTAGTAAGACGGGTACCCTTGAGTTGCTTCAAAAAGCACGGGGCCAAAAGAAAGCGATCAAGGCAGCTTTTGATGAATTAATCAAGGCAGGCTATAATGGCGGACATATTACCATTGCCCACCGCAACAATGAAAAATTTATCGAGCAGTTCTCTGCATTGGTCCGTGAAAAATTTGCCCGTGCAAACATCGAAGTCCTTCCTACTTCCGGACTATGTAGTTTCTATGCCGAAGAAGGCGGGCTCCTCATGGGCTATGAAATTTAAGTTTCCACTAAAAAAGAGGCTGGGACAAAAGTCCTAGCCTCTTTATTGTTTTTGGATTGTCGAGCAAGACGCAGTAGTTGAGTAGGCTCTACTACGCTGATTTCATCATCTTTACAGCCCTACTCAACTGTGCGGAGGTGGGACGACGAAATCGAATTCTTACGAATTACCGATTTCTGTCCCACTCTCTCTTTTTATTGTCCGATCTCTTGGTAGAGAGTGCGGATTTTTTTGCGGTAGATGGTATAGCTGATCCCAGCTCCAATTAGCAGGATGACACTATAAAGGATCACGGCTAGTGGAGTGCTGATGGAATGATAGGTCCAAATGAAGCTGACAATGATCAAGAGAAACATCACAAAGAGGAAGACAATCAAGAGAATAGACTGAAGAACTGCATTCCCACGATGACGGGTCATCAACTCCGTGATATTGGTCCAATTGGTGCTAAAATTTTGAAAATCTTTGACATAGCCTCGAATGCAGATCGGAATGGTTGTTACCACCCAGATCAATAACATAGCTAGGATAGCCAAGGGATGGACGCCAAAATAGAGACAAACGCCAACTAGAAGTATGACAGGAAGGATGGATTGCACCAGATAGAGCAACCAAAACTTCATGAAGAGATAGCGTTTAAAATCAATAGGGAGCGATCTCAAGTATTCAAAGTTTTCGCGCTCTAGCGAAATACCGATACTGGTCAAGCCTCCAAAACTATTGAAAACACCGATCAAGATGGCAACAAGGGTCAGTGGCACCAGATACTGGGGCGTCAGGTAAGGACTGAGGCCTCCTATATTTTTCGATGCTCCTGCTGCTCCACTGAGGAGGAAAATATATGGCAGAATACTCATCATCAAGAGGACTTGCACCATAAGTGTTCCATCGCTCAAGAGTCTACGATGATACTGAATGACAAACTGTCTAAAGGAGTCTTTCTGGCCCACATGGATGGCTTTCACGCGCTCTTTAACGGTTTGGTTGGTCGCAACTGCAAGGGCCGCATCATAGAACTGCGGTATCACGATTTTGCGAACCAGGCCGATCAAGACCAGAAGGACCAGGATCCAGCCCATGAGACCAAGGATCGCTTCTCCATCAAAAGGATGGAGGATGAACTGATGAAAGGCCGTAAAAGGTGGAAATAGAATGGGAATATCTGCGCCCCCTGTCACTTCTACCCGATGGGTCTGGACTAGATTCAGATAGAGATAAGCTCCTAGACTCAGAAGAGAACCAATTCCGACCATGATGTTGGAGACCAGGGTCGTGTGTTTTTTGAAAAATAGGGTCTTAGTGATCAGATGGGATAGGATGATCGTCGCTAAAAAGAGAACGCCTAAGAGAATTAAGGCACAAAAGAGGCCAAGCAGGATCCCTAACGGATTGAAGCCGCCTGCTTGGACAGGCAGGATCAAAAAATAGCTGACCAAGGGAAGGATAGCCATGAGAAGGGTCAGGATGACCGAGATACTCTTTCCAGCAATGACTTCCGCATCTGAGAAGGCATAGGGCCGGTAAAACTGGAGGTCCTTGCTTTCATAAAAGACATTGTAAAAGCTCATAAATCCTTGGGAAATGGTCATCAAGGAAAAGAGGGCCACCATATTGACAAAGAAGGCTGGTTGATGGACAAAATCATAGATGCTAAAAAGCAAGCCAAATATGACGAAATAGACCAATCCTAATAAGAGGTAGTTGAGCACTGATTTACGGGCGACATCGAGTTTGACGTCCGGTTTTTTGGCCTGTTTGGCACGTAATTTTGCGATCTGAGCAGGCTGACTGGCATAGATGATATTAACATTGACCAGCTGCTGGATGATCTTAAGACGCATGATCGCCACCTTCTTCCTTCCGACCCGCTAGGCTGAGATAGATACTTTCCAGACTTTGTTCGGGGTGTTGACCTTTCAATTCCTCGATCGTCCCATAGAAAATAAGATTACCTTTTTTAAGAATGGCGATTTTATCACAGAGTTGTTCAGCCACTTCTAAGACGTGGGTAGAGAAAATAACCGTCTTGCCACGATCCGCATGCTGGCGCATCATTTGTTTTAAATCGTAAGAAGCCTGTGGGTCTAAACCGGTCATCGGTTCGTCCAAGACCCAGATATCTGGATCTGACAAGAGGGCTGCAATGACGAAGACCTTCTGGCGCATCCCATGTGAAAAGGATTCAATCACTTCATAGCGGTGGCTCTGAAAATCAAAGATCCTAAGAAGCTCCTCTAGGCGTTGGTCACAGTCTTTCTGACTCATATCATAAGAGGTCGCAACCAACTCCCAGAATTCATTGGCTGTGAGGCGCAAGAAAAGATCTGGCGAATCTGCCACATAACCGATCTTCTTTTTGATCGCCAGTCGATGGCTATAGAGGTCCTGACCATCCACTTCAATCGATCCAGTGGTTGGGGTGATGACACTGACCAGGCTCTTAATCGTCGTTGACTTACCGGCTCCGTTGTGGCCAATCAAGCCGACAATTTGCCCATCCTCGATGGTCAGATCCAAGTGGTTGAGGGCAATGTGCCCATCGTAATCTTTGGTAACTCCGTGAAATGTAATCATGTTAACTCCCTAATGGATCCTCATTGGGACCGTTTTTTCTTATTCTGTTGATAAGCGATCATCGAAATGGTAGAGCAATTCTAGTAAATAGTTTGGAATGATCTCCAAAAAGTCTTCTTTGTAGACCCGCTCTCCTCGCTTATGCAATTCTTTGCCCCAAGGGCCTAGATTGACCGCTGGAACCTGAATTTGAGCAATTTTTTCCAGATCCAGATCATAGACCTGGGCTGGTGTGGCTAGGCTATCTAGGACGACTTGATAAGAAGCCACATCCTTTTCTAAGGCACAATAACTGGTGTCGTTAATCCCCATAAAGTATTCTTCCACTTTTAAGAGGTAACCTCTTGTGTCCAGATACTCACGGTAATCAGTGATGAGGGACACAATATTGAAATCGGTATTGTCTAAAAAGCGGCAATTCATGGAAGGATAATAGGGGGGCGCAAAACCGATGACCACCATAGGATCCTTATCTCCGAGAAACTCAAGGAGTCGCTGGATTTGCTGAATCGCAAGGCTTTGGTAGCTGGTCCCATTACGAAAATCTTGCTCCGCTTTTTTATTAGAAGCTTCTCTAAAGGCTTGGTAGCCCTCTATGGCTTGGCAACGTTCCTCTAGTTCTTGATAGGTGATGACTCTTGGCCTTGCAATAATATGTTCTTGGCCAGCCTGATCCTGCAAGTGCTCATACTTCTTGTAAAAGGCGTCCAAGGCCTCTTGACTAAGCTCATAGATTCGTTGCAAGAGCTCTTGAGGTGTTTTCTTCAAATGCAATACACTGAAATAACCAGCCGCATAGAGCACGGTCGATACATCGTACTGCTCCTTCAAATCTCTGAGATAGGACCAAGAAGGAAGGGGAGACGTTTCTCCCAAGGCCTGATCTGCCAGATCGGGATGAAGATCTAGCTGACTTGCGATGGCTACTAAGAGGGACAAGGCATTGATCCCTTTAAGGGGCTCCTTCATATGGGACAAGACGCCTTGCGCCACAACGACTGGCATGAGTTTGCCGACTGTGCCAATGTGAAGGACCTTTTCTTTTCCAACCTCTGATTCAAAGGGTTCTGAATCCACTGCTAATACATAATTCAGATCAAAGGTTTCCTGCAAATCTGTGAGGAGACCCAAAGCTCCCCGCATCCCACGTGAATAGGATTCCTCGTCTCCAACAGAGAGATAGAGCAGATTGACCTGACCTTCTGAGGGGTCTGCTGCATAGGCTTCTAGAACCCCCAATTGAAGGGCTAGGGCTGCTTTCATATCGCAAGACCCTCTGCCAAATTTCCACTCCCCAGAAGCTAAATCTTCCTGCATATCTGGTCGTCTATCCAGTGTTTTCAAGGCTTCTGCAACTTTATCAGAATCGAGTGCGATCTCCGACAAGCTTCCATAGTCTTCTAAATCGACTGTATCATGGTGGTGGAAAAGGATAACTGTTTTTTTCTTGCCCTTATCGACCAAAGCCCAATTGACCGACCGATGCAAGTGATCCTGTGGCACCTGATAGCGCCCAAAGTGGTCCGGATGTTCCTTGAAATAGGGGATCTGGCCAATCCGTTGATCCAGGTAGGCTTCGATTCCTTGCTCGGTCTCAGTGTTGGTAAAGCTTGGGATTGCCAAGGCTTCAGTAAAAATCGTTTCGATGCTCTCTCTATTGGTGGTTTTCACTTTCAAACCAATCCTCCTTTGATATGATCAAACTATAAAATGAATAGAAATATATGTACCAGACTGATATTTCTACGTAAATAAAATGCTACTTTTTATATTCTCACTTCATTTCTTTCATGTATGCGATTTCTTTTCTAGAAAGGGCTTGCTTCCAGCGCAAACGTTTGTCGCATCCAACTATTTTTGGTAAAATAGGGACATTCACATGAAAGAAGAAATAAAAATGGAAAATCAAACCTTAATGCAATATTTTGAGTGGTATTTGCCCGCTGATGGGAACCACTGGTCGCGTCTTGCTGAAGATGCGCAACACTTAGCAGACTTGGGTATTCGCAAGGTCTGGATGCCGCCTGCCTTTAAAGCTACTTCTAACAATGACGTTGGGTACGGAGTCTATGACCTCTTTGATTTGGGCGAGTTCGATCAAAAAGGAACAGTTCGTACCAAATACGGTTTCAAAGACGATTATCTTCAAGCCATTCAAGCCCTCAAAGATGCAGGGATTCAACCAATGGCCGATGTCGTTCTCAACCATAAAGCTGCTGCCGATGGCTTAGAGGAATTCGAGGTCGTTGAGGTGGATCCAATGGATCGAAACAAGGTCCTCACTGAGCCCTTCACCATTCAAGGATGGACCAAATTCACCTTTGATGGCCGAAATGGCGCCTATAATGACTTCCACTGGCATTGGTACCACTTCACCGGCACTGACTACGATGCTTCACGTAATAAGAATGGGATCTACCAAATCCAAGGGGACAACAAAGGTTGGGCTCATGGAGATCTGGTAGACAAAGAAAACGGAAACTACGATTACCTCATGTACGCCGATATCGATTTCAAACATCCCGAGGTTATAGAAAATCTCGACCAATGGGCTGAATGGTTTATCGAAACAACAGGGGTTGAGGGCTTCCGTCTGGATGCAGTCAAGCACATCGACTCCTTCTTTATGAAGAATTTCATCCATAATATCACCAAAAAATATGGAGAAGATTTCTACGTCTTTGGTGAATTTTGGAATGGCGACACAGAAACCAACGATGAGTACTTGGAAAGCATTGATTACCTGTATGACCTGGTCGACGTAGCCCTCCACCAAAATCTCTTCAGAGCTAGTCAAGAGGGTGAAAATTTCGACCTTCGAACTATTTTTGATGGAACACTAGCGCTCAATCATCCTGAACAGGCCGTGACCTTTGTGGACAACCATGATACCCAACGAGGGCAAGCCTTGGAATCTACGATCCAAGAATGGTTTAAGCCTGCAGCCTATGCCTTGATCTTACTTCGTGAAGCTGGTTTGCCTTGTGTCTTCTATGGAGACTACTACGGTATCGAGGGCCAATTTGCGCAAGAAAGTTTCCAAGGGGTCCTCGATCGACTCTTATGGGTTCGTAAAGATCTGGCTTATGGGGAACAAACGGACTATTTCGATGATCCTAATTGCATCGGTTGGACACGTTCAGGTTCAGAAGAATCAGCACCAATCGCCTGCTTGATTTCGAATAACCAAGCTGCTACAAAAGTCATGGAGATCGGCTCATCCTACGCAGGCCTCACCTACTATGATGTACTAGAAAATTGTAGCGAAACCGTCCAAGTCCAAGAAGACGGTACTGCTGAATTCCCAGTGGCAGAACGCTCCGTCAGTGTCTGGGTAGCCCAAGATACAGAGGGCCAATAACCTTTATATGTAATGTTCTCCTAGGATCGACATCTTCCTAGGAGAATTTTTTCCTGTAAAAATTTTATAGGAAATACAGCTTCATTTTAGCACTATAAGAAAGCGCTGTCAATGGGTATCGCGTCTATTTGAAAGAAATAAAGAGCATCAAAAAAAGCTGGAAAAAATTATCCAGCCTTCGATGTTTGATAGAAATAACTGTATGACGTAGTGGTTGATTGGTATCTTCGTTCGCTTATTAAGCTCCGAAGATAACCTAATGAGGGAAACAAAGTTTCCTTTATCCACAACCTTCAACAGTCTCCCAGACTGTTGAAGCTATACGGGGGTGGGAAAACGAACTCTTTTTAACTAGTCGGAGTTCTTTCCCACTCCCTTCTTTTTAGCTCAATTCTGCAATGATTTCTTTCAATTGGGCTTTCGTATGAACTCCAGCCACTTGTTTGACAACTTGTCCATCTTTTTTAAAGAGAAGAGTTGGGATCGACATGATACCGAATTGACGTGCTGTATTTGGATTTTCATCTACATCCATCTTACAGATTTTCAAATCATCTTCATGTACTTCTTCTGCCAACTGATCCAAGATTGGAGCTTGCATGCGGCATGGACCGCACCAAGTTGCCCAAAAGTCAATCAAGACAAGGCCTTGGCTGGTTTCTTGTTCAAAAGTTGCATCTGTGATTACGTGTGCCATATTTCCTCCTTTTTCAGTAGTGACTACTGATTCTGCATTTCTACTTTTATTTTACACTAAATGATGCCATTTTAGAAATATTTGCTACGGGGACTCCTCAGGCATCTTCTCTCTTTTTGCGCCAAAAGATGAGACTAGAAGCTGTTAGGCTGATCACCCCTAAGAGACCCAGAGCATGATCTTTGCTCCCTGTTTGAGGAAGCGTAGGGTCTGCTTGTTCTCTTCCTACTGCAGAGGTCGCAGACTTAGGATCTTCTACCAATCCTTGTGAAACAAATTGAGGGATATAGGATACTGCTAGGGCAAGATGAGGTTGCTCTTGTGTAGCTGATCCTGTCTTCATCTCCTCTACCTTGTCAGGAATATTTGGGCTTGGTTGGACAAGGTGTTCTGGGGTTGGAAGCGTATATTCTGCCTTGTAGTGTACTTCTGGAGCGACTAAAGCACCCCCTTCAACTTCTGGCAAGTTCGCATAGTCTATATCTGTTGCACTCGGTACATAGGCTGCCTTTTGGGCGCGGGTCTTTTCGACAATTGGAATCGCTGCCTGGATAGAATCTGTCTTGAATGTCACTTCATAGGGATGCTCCACCGTTAAATCAGACGGGTCATAGGTGTTGAAAACAAGCGCTAACTTGTGACCTTTCTTAACCGTATAAAGATTTGGTTGGAGATAAACTGTGTAATCGTGGTATTCTCCCACTTTAGGCTCGATGCTAGCGCGTGAGCTTGCGGAATCGTAGCCAGACTCAGGGTTCGCAAGGTTGATCCAGCCTTTAGCAATCACCTTGTACTTGGTCTTAATGGTTTCGTATTCGGCAACAGATAGGTTGCTTAAATTGCTTCCCATCCAGAAAGCGTCTGCTGTTTTATCTTGCTTGACGCTTCCATTTCCCACCACATCAAAGTCCTCATCTGCCACATCTACCAAGAGGGCGTTGATTTGGAAATTCTTTCCTTGACCTTTGGCAAGAGCTGCCTTGAAATGAACGGGGATGTGTCCCTTGATCGTAGTGTCCTCAGTAACATCAGAAACAAAGGTCAGATTGGCCTTAGAGGAGGCTTTGCTGACTGTTTCATTACGGTTAGCGATCTCAACACCTGCAGCCGCATAATCACTAGAAATGGTTTCTTCTAGCCGTTTCGAGCTTGCATTCAAGAAGAGACGTTGACTGCTCTTCCAGTTATCATAGCTGGTCCATTTGCTTGGATCATAGTTATTTTGAGCTAGAACCGCTGGCAAACTTTCGACGTGATTGTTCACTCCGTAGAGGTAATGGGTCAGCCAGGTATTGAGCAGGTCATAAAAGTCCTGACCATTGGCGGTGATGCCGTATCCCCGTGACATAGCCGCTGGATAGACGTGATCTCCTTGGTGGAGATAGAGCTTAACATCTTGTCCTGCTTTCTTGAGGGCATCGTACATGAGTTCAAAGTGTTTGGTCTTGACATTGTCATCATTCAAGCCATGGACGATCAGGGCACTGGTCTTGAGATTTTTTGGATGAAGGGTATAATCCCGCTCCTTCCAGACATCGCTGTAGTTACGATCATGGGCGTACTGGTCCTTGTTCAGTTGGTTGATGTAGTTAGAATAGTTTTGCCAAATACCTGCCCAGTCGTCTTGGTCCAGCATCCGTGTGCTAACGTAAAGGGAGAGCCATGAAAGGTCACTATAAGGTGCATTACCAAACTGGGTACCTTGGCTATTGAAATAATCATACCATGAGGCGATTCCTGCTGCCGGAACGATGGTCTTTAGGCCTTCTACGCCTGTCGCTGCCACACCAAAGGTCGTGGTTCCAGCCCAGGAGAGACCTGTCATAGCGACATTGCCTGTTGCCCAGTCTGCCTTGATTTCAACATTGCTAGTCTTATCGGTGTAGGCCTTGCGTTTGCCATTGACCCATTCGATAATATTCTTAAAGGCATTGATTTCGAGATCAGACCCCGTCGTGTTAAAGCCTTCTGATCCCTTGGTACCAAGTCCGGCACTCGAGATAAAGGCATAGCCTCTAACTAAGAAATAGTCGTACCAGTTCAGATCTTCGTAGTCATAGATATACTCGTAGGGACTGTAGTAATACCAATCCGAAGCCTTGGCTTTTTTGGCTGCTTCTACTGTTGTTTCACTGCTTACTGGCTGTCTCTTTGCAGGTTGGCTGTGCAGTTTCTTCATATCGTAACTACCGTCCGTTGGAAGCCCCAAACTTTCAAGGGTCACGTAGTTTTCATCAAGTGTCCCCGCTACGTAAGGGCGCGCTTCCAGAATGGTGGCTGCCTTAAAATCCCCTTGCGCTACGGCTTTTGGTAATTGAACAATGGCTTTGACTAAGTCTGGCTTGCCATCTGCATCGGTATCATAGTCCGTTTCGACATAGACTGGGAAGCGTACAATTTGGCTGTCTTCATATTTGTAGTCTTGGTCTTCTTTTTCTCCCGTCGTATAAGGGAAAATAGGCTGGGCACGACCATTTAAAAAGAGCGGACTTTTCTTTTCAGCACGATAGGCATCGTAGAGTTTCTTAGCTGTTTCATACATCTTGGCCAATTCTGGCTGACTAACCTTACGAGTCAGATCTTCTGATTTTTCAATCAAGCCTAAACTCTTGGCAAAGCGTTCGCGATCTGCTTGGCTTTGGCCCAATTGGCTAGGATCTGTTGCTGCCCATTGGAGCAAGCCATTAACAGCATCTTGGACCGTCAACTCTTTAGAGGTCTGATCCTCTGCAAGGGTGCTACCTGTGACCTTTGCCAAATCCTGACTTGTTGCCGGAGCTTCTGAAGGAGGAGCAGATTGAGGGGCTGCTTCCCTGTTGGTTGCTGCTGGAGTTGCTACTGGGACCGTAGGCTCACTTTGTCTTGTGTGTTCTTCTGTAGCAGGGTTTGCTTGATTGGCAACTGCTGTCCGATCCAGCGATGCCTCACTTGAGCTTGTCCCTTCTTCACTAGCGGCAGTGCTTGCGTCACTAACTTTCGGTGTTGCTTCAGTAGATGGAGCTTGCACCACTTCTGTCGATGGTGCTAACTCTTCTGTCTGCTCATCTGCTGCTGCTACTTGGTGCAAAACCATTGGCGCGATCAGTAAGCTCGATGCGACAATGGAAACCATTGTTTTCTTTTTCATGTCAGTCTCCTAACTTTTTGTAATCAACACTCCCATTATACTATGTAAGCGTTTTTAGATCAAACAGATATTCATCTGATCCACAAAAAAACCGAGGCATCAGCCTCGGTTATCGATCCTTATTTAACGTGTTTCTTAAGATCTTCTTGTGATTTTTTATTTGACTCTGCTTGTTCTTTTTGCCATTTTTCAAGGGCTTTGTTGTAGTCAGCAGTTGTCACAGCTTTGTCTTGGAGTTTCATTCCTTTGTAGATCACGTGGTCTTTTCCTTTACCACCAGTCCATGCAAATGGAGCTGAGAATGGTTCGATACGTGTCAAGAATGGACGTCCAGTTGATGAAGAAGTTGGCATAACAAGGGCGCTATCAGTCAACCAAGCTTGCGCAGCCGCATATTTTTCATAGCGTTTGTTGACGTCTTGTGTTTCAGCACCAGCATCTTTGATCATCTTTTCAAAGTCGTACAGACCAACTTTTTTAGCTGCTTCATTGTTTTCACTTGGGTCAAATCCAAGGAAAGTCTTAGTATTTTCACCAGATGAAGCTTTCAAGATATCCATGTAAGTTGATGGGTCTTGGTAGTCGGGGCTCCATCCAACATTATCAGAGAGATCCCAGTCTTCGCCAGCCGCATTTGGCGCAAAGAGGGTCACATTTTGAAGGTCTTCTTTCGAAAGCATTTGGATATCGATGACGACATTTTCTTTACCAAGCGCTTCTTCAACTGATTGTTTGAAAGATTGCACCCGTTGAACTCTTGATGGAGTGGTTTGGTCCACAGGCATATCGATGTGAATTGGGAATTTCACACCTTCTGCTTCTAAGGCAGTCTTCGCTTTTGCAAACTCTTCCTTCGCTTTCTTCGCATCGAAGAGACCGTTTTGACCATCATCTAGTTTAGTAGATTTCCACTCATCTCCATAGGTATCCAATTGTGTTTTTACCATTTCACCGAAGGTCTTGCCATCAGCTTGGACAAATGTTGGTGGAATGTAGAGGTTACGGATGATCTTGCTTGCTCCGTCTTTTCCGTTCAATTGAGCAGCATAAGCTTCACGATTGAAGGCAAAGCTGATCGCTTGACGGAAGTCCTTGTTCAAGAGGGCTTTCTTAGTAGATTGTTTTTCTTCATCGGTCTTCTTAGCTGTGTGTTTGTAAGATTGACGGTCGATGTTGGTACCAATGACATAAGAAGCAGCATCTTGAGGAGTGTAGGTGATTTCATCTTTAAATTCTTTGGCTTGCTCTGAGTAACCAGATCCAGTTGGGAAAAGTTTTGCCAAGCTAAGAGCATTTTCACCGAATGATTTGGCCAATTTACTTTGGTCTTGTCCATCGTAGAATTCCAATTTTACATCTGAGACGTAGACCTTGTCTTTATCCCAGTAGTTTTCATTCTTGGTCATTTCGATAGAAGATTTTGAAGTAAAGCTCTTCAAGATGTAAGGACCATTGTAAAGAAGGGAACTAGTATCACTTGCTTGAGCGAATTTATCCCCTTTTGATTTTACGAATTTTTCGTTGACAGGGAAAGTGATCCCAAGAGTCAATTTAGAGTTCCAGTAAGATTCTGGTTGGTTCAAAGTGATTTGAAGGGTATGATCATCAACTGCTTTTACTCCTACAGCTGAGAAATCTTTATTTTTACCACTGACGTAGTCATTCAAGCCTTTGATAGAATCTTGGATGATGTAGAGCATTTCTGATTTGTTATCAGCCGCATATTTAATCCCTGTGACGAAATCTTTAGCTGTTACATCCGCATACTCTTCGCCTTCTGAATCATACCATTTAGCATCGTCACGAAGTTTATAAGTATAAGTCAAGCCATCTTGCGAAACTGTCCAATCTTTTGCAAGAGATGGAATCAAGTTCCCGTATTTATCATTTTCAAACAAACCATCAATCAAGTTTCCAGTGATATCGTGGGTTGCTGCTTTACCAGATGTGATATAGTTTAGGTTTTCTGGCTCAGTCTCATAAACATATGAGAATTTTTGACCGTTGCTTGAGCTAGATGATTTAGAACCACCCGAACAAGCTGCTAGGATACCTGCTGAAAGGAGGGCAACTCCCGCAAGTGCAATGACATTTCTTTTTTTCATGTAAATCTCCTCAAGAAATTTTAAGTTTATTTTAAGATTATACCACAAAGGTTTTCAGAAGAAAAGGAATTTTCAGAAAATTTTTGTATTATGAAAAAAACTACTCCGAAGAGTAGTTATTAATTTAAGTTTAAAACTTATTTGAGACTTTCCTTAGGTGAGTACGGACGTCAGCGAACTTCTACGAAGTTCCATGACTTAGTTTTGAACCTAAAGTTTCAAA
>NZ_JACLQU010000013.1 GCF_016648855.1 Streptococcus parasanguinis | reverse complement strand
GCCCTACTCAACTGTGCGGAGGTGGGACGACGAAATCGAATTCTAACGAATTACCGATTTCTGTCCCACTCTCTTTTGAATGTAAGGATTAGTCAATGATGGTTTCCATAACGGTTTCTTGAGGTTTCATGCCCTGTCTTTGATAGAAGCGAAGGGCTCCTTCATTGTCATTCCAGACATTAAGAGTTAGGTTGTAGCAGCCGATTTTCTTGGCATAGCTGACAGCGAATTGATAAAGTTGATCACCGATCTTTTGTCCACGCGCTGCTTGATCGACACACAAGTCTTCGATGAAGAGGGTTTTAATGGGATGAAGCACAGGATTATCAGAGACTTCTTTAATAGTGACAAAGAGATGCCCCAGGACCTGGCCATCCGCATTTTCGTAAACGAAAATCGGTGTCTGTTCTTGCGCCATTAACTGTTTTAACTCTTCTTTACTATATTTTCCGCCACTTCCTTTGAAAATATCGGGACGGACTTGGTGGTGGACGGAAAGAATCTGTTCTAAGAGACCAAGCAAAGCAGGAATATCATTTGGTTGAGCTATACGAATCGTCATGTAGATTCTCCTTAGTAGTATTTTCTTCATTATAAAAATTTTTTCTAAATCTTGTCAATGGAAAAAGGATTCTTAAAAGGTGCGTAAATACGGACCTTTTATTTCGTACCTCAAATGACCTTGTCAATCATATTTTTATTTTTGACAAATATTTTTATTTTTTTGACAAATATGCTTGTCAAAAAGAAAAAGAAGTGTTACAATGTTTTTAGTTGAAAGAAGAGGAGGTATTCTTATGGGAGCTATATGGATTCTATTTATCCCTTTTCTGGTTATCATTTATGCAAGCTCAGAAAAGAAGATAAAAAGGTTGAACAAACGCATTAGACGATTAGAAAAACAAGTGAAAGGAAATCAAGACATGTCTAGACTTTTAGAAGAATTGAAAGGCCAAACAGTCACTGTCACAGTAAATGGTTTTGGAACCAAATATGAAATTATGGATATCGATGAAGATTGGGTCAAACTGACTCGTGTGAATAATAAACAACAAAGCGAGACAAAATTAGTTCGCATCGAAGATATTCAAGATGTTCAGCTATAGGAGGCGAAAGCCATGATTTTAAAAAATCGACTGAAAGAGCTGAGGGCGCGTGATGGGCTCAACCAATCCGAGCTAGCCAAGCTAGCTGGAGTCTCGCGCCAGTCTATCAGTCTCTTGGAGCGGGGTGAATACACCCCTTCGGTTATCATTGCCATCACCATCGCCCAGATTTTCAAGGAACCTGTGGAAAATGTCTTTAGTCTAGTGGAGGAAGAGGAATAACAATGAAAAAGCAACAACAAGAACGAACCCCTCGTTACCGTTTTTGGAGAAATGTAGGTATCATTACAGTTTCCGGCTTGATCGGAGGAGTTATCGGATTTTTGACAGAAATGTTTGGATACGAAAAGCCCCTAGAAATCCAATCCTTCTTTAGTAAAGAAGTACTCCTTTTGGGCTCAGCAGTTTTATTCTTAGTCGCATTTATACTCACGATAACCTTACTGATGTGCGCGAGAAAAGTCCATCAAAAGATGCTCCAAATAGAAGACGATGATGAAGCCTATCACTATGACATTCAAAAGAAAAAACTATATGGCTTAGCGACCATTTTTAAAGGCATCATGATCTTGCCCTACTTTTTATTCGTCATTTTTTATAGTCAATTGGTCGACTTAGATAGACCTGGCGCTGGGGACATGGCTTTTATCTTTGGAGACTTTACCATGCTCTATCTCTTTCTTGTCTTGATTGCCCTATTTTTCCTATCGGATATCTTCTTTCGCAAGACCTTCCATCTGATTTATGGAAAACCGATTCCCCGCAATGCCAATGCCAAGGAAGTGCGTGAATTTATGATGAGTATGATGGATGAAGCAGAAAAGCAGATTAGCTACGAGGAAAACTATGAAATTATCATTAAGTTAAGCAATTATATCTTACCGATTTCCTTAATTGCGATATTCTTAGTTGGCATTGCTTTCCATACAGATATCTTGTTAGCATTAGTAGTGGTATCACTGATTTATCTCTATATCTTGGTCTCACAATACAAAATTACCAAACGTTATTATAAAGAGTAAAGGAGTCATCCATGTTAGAAATTAGACATTTAGAAAAAAGCTTTGGGAATAAGCAGGTCCTCTTTGGAGTGGATCTGACAGCTCAACAAGGGCATATACTTGGCTTAGTTGGGAAAAATGGGGCTGGGAAAACAACTATTTTCCACAGTATCTTGCGCTTTTTGGACTACAGTGGTGAGATTCGTCTAGGTGGCAACCCCATTACACAAGAGACCTACAAGGAAATTGGCTATTTGCCTGAAGAGCGCAGTCTTATGCCAAAACTTACGATTTTTGAGCAGGTCCGCTATTTGGCTGCCTTAAAAGGAATGAGCACCGCCGAGGTCAAGGAAAAATTACCGACCTGGATGGAAAAACTCCAAGTGAAGGGGAAATTGACCGATAAAATCAAGAGCCTCTCAAAAGGGAACCAACAGAAGGTGCAACTGATCATCACCTTGATCCATGAGCCAAAATTGATCATTTTAGATGAACCATTTAGCGGATTGGATCCGGTCAATACAGAAGTGCTCAAGCAGGTCATCTTTGAAGAAAAAGAGCGTGGGGCAACCATTATCTTTTCTGACCACGTCATGACCAATGTCGAAGAGTTGTGTGATGATATCCTAATGATCCGTGATGGTTCGGTTGTCCTTTCAGGGCCTGTCCAAGAGGTCCGGAATAGCTATGGCAAGACTCGCCTCTTTGTCTCAAACGACTTTAGCAAAGAAGAGTTAGAAGCTCTGCCACACGTGACCAAGGTCAGCATGACCAAGCAAGGGACTTGGAAGCTGATCTTGGATGATGCGTCAGCTGGTCCAGAATTATTTGACCGCTTGACCAAGGGCCACTACCTTGCGACCTTTGACCACCAAGCCCCAACTATTGATGAGATCTTTAAACTTGAATCAGGAGTAGAAGTATGAAACAGATGTTTGTTGTAATGAAAGAAACCTATATCAGACAAGTGAAATCATGGAGTTTCCTCTTCATGGTCTTCGGTCCCTTCCTCTTTTTAGGATTGAGCATTGGAATCGGTTATCTGACAGGTTCTTCTACAGATGCCAAAAACCAGGTAGCCTTGGTGACAGAAGTGACAGCTGTCAAAGAAAGCCTCAAAGGAACCGATGGCTTGACCTTAGACTACAAAGATGAAGCAGCAGCTAAAAAAGCCATCAAGGATGAGAAAGCAGCTGCTTACCTAACGGTCGATGAAAAAGAAGGCCAGCTAGAAGCGACTTATGTGGGCGATCAAGCCATGAAAACAGATTTAAAATCGCTTGTCGCTGCTAAATTAAGCCAAGTCCAACAAGGGATCAATATGGCCCGTGCTAATCTAAGCAAAGAGCAACTGACAGCCTTGTTTCAACAGGTTTCTCTCAAAGAAAAAATTGACGAGAAAAAAGAAGGCTTGAAAATGGTGCAAACCATGGTTGCAGGTGGTCTGGGAATGCTGCTTTATATGATTTTGATCTTCTACTCTAGTATCACAGCCCAAGAAGTAGCCAGTGAAAAGGGAACTAAGATCATGGAAGTGGTCTTCTCTAGTATCAAAGCAACCGACTATTTCTTCGCACGCATGCTCGGACTCTTCGGAGTGATTTTTACCCATATTTTTGTCTATGTCGTTGGGCTAGTAGCTGTTTGGATCTTTAGAGCAGATATCCCAGTTGTCAAGGATATTCTTGCTCCAAACTCTCCAATTACCCAACACCTAGCAGAAGCGATCTCGCTTAATACCGTCTTCTTCATTATCCTTGGGATCTTTATGTATGTGGTGCTCTCTGCCTTCTTAGGTTCCACAGTTGCACGACCAGAAGATTCAGGAAAAGCGATTTCGCCACTAATGATGTTAGTTATCTTTAGCTTCCTTGGGGTAACCACCTTGGGAAGTGCCGGTGATGTCTTCTTATTGAAGATCGGTTCCTACATTCCTTTCTTCTCAACCTTCTTCATGCCTTTCCGTACCATCAATGGCTATGCGACTGGTCTTGAATCTTGGGGTTCATTGGGAATTGCGGTTCTCTTTACCATCGTGGGAACAGTTCTCATCGCTCGTATCTATGCGAGCCTGATCCTTCAGACCGATGACCTCGGACCATGGAAGACCATCAAACGTGCTCTTAGCTATCGCTAATCAAACAAGCCCTCAGATATCGCTGGGGGCTTTTTGATTGCAAATTGACTTTTGCATGCCTTTTCACTACAATAGAATTACAGAAAAGGAGGCGGACATGAACTATATTGAGTTTGCTGAAAATGAGCGTCTGTCCACGATTGTCCTTGGGATGATGCGGATCAGTCAGATGAGTGAAGACGAGGTGGAGGCCTTGGTGGAGGCAGCCTTGTCGATTGGGATCAACACTTTTGATCTGGCAGATATTTATGGCGATGGCCAGTGTGAGGTCTTGCTGGGTAGGGTTCTCAAGCGCCGTCCGGATCTTCGGGACCAGATGTGGATCCAGTCCAAGTGTGGGATTCGCAAAGACGGCTTTACTTATTTTGACTTTTCTAAGGACTATATTTTGGACTCTGTCGATGGTATCCTCGAGCGTCTGCAGATCGAGCGCTTAGATAGTCTCCTCCTTCATCGACCGGATGCCCTCATGGAGCCGGAAGAAGTGGCGGAAGCTTTTGATCAGTTGGAGCAAGCGGGCAAGGTTCGTCATTTTGGGGTGTCCAATCAAAATCCCATGATGATGGAATTGCTTAAGACGGCTGTCAAACAACCTCTCAAGGTCAACCAGCTGCAGTTGAGTGCCGCCTTTACACCGAGCTTTGAAGCTGGTTTTCATGTCAACATGGAAGGGCCAAAAGCAGCCGTGCGAGATGGCAGTGTCTTTGAGTATTGTCGTTTAACTGATACGGTGATTCAAGCTTGGTCTGTCCTCCAGCATGGTTATTTCAAGGGGAATTTTGTCGGCAAAGAAGAGTTTGCGGCCCTCAATCACGTCCTTACTGACTTAGCGAAAAAATACCAGGTCACTCCGACAGCGATCGCTCTTGCTTGGGTCCTTCGCTATCCAGGAAAGATGCAGGCCGTCATCGGAACGACCAAGCCCCAGCATGTCCTTGAAGCAGGGAAAGCAGCAACAGTCACCCTAACTCGCAAGGAATGGTACCAAATCTACTTGGCGGCGGGAAATGATTTGCCTTAGAATAATGGTTATCAAACCAGATTCCACTCTTATCGGTGGTCTGGTTTTTTGTTTTGTGGTTTTCAGATTTTTCTTGACAAGTCTTTCTTTTTTATGGTATTCTTTATGCAACAAGTGTTGCGCAACAGATGTTGCGTGAAAGGAGTCTTATGCCACCCAAGGTTAAATTTAGTAAAGAGGCTATGATTGGGACAGCTTTACAATTGGTGAGAGAAGAGGGAATGGCTAGTTTGACGGCTAGAGCATTAGCGGAGAAACTGGGAGCTACACCGAGAGTCATTTTTGGGCAATTTGCCAATATGTCTGAGTTACAAGCAGAGGTTATTGGTGCTGCGGAGATGGTGGTGGTGGAGTATATTCGCAAGGCCTTAGAAGATGAGAAACCTTTTCGATCTGTCGGGGTTGCTTATATCCTTTTCGCCTCAAAAGAGCCCCAACTCTTTCAATTGCTTTTCCAAAATCCTAGCAAAGATCCGATTCGTCGCTTTCAAGATTTTCTTCCCATGAAGGATCATAGTTACCAATTGGTTCTAGATTCGATCGTTGCAGACTATCCTTTGACTGTTGAGGGGGCTGGTCGCTTGTACCAGCATCTATTTATCTACTCGCACGGGATGGCCTCTATGGTCGCTTCTGGTATTTACCAGTTCAGCATGGAAGAAGTGATTGGATTACTGACAGAGGTTTGTCAATCTCTCATCAAAGAAATGGTAGGAAAGAAATGATTCAACTAGAAAATGTGCACAAAAGCTACGGCCAAACTAAGGTTTTAAAGGGGATTGACTTGCAGATTCAAGACCAGGATGATGTGGTTATCCTCGGTCCTTCTGGATCTGGGAAATCAACTCTCTTAAATGTGTTGTCAGGATTAGAAAAGGTAGACGAGGGGCATATCCTCATTCAAGGACAAGATTTATCGCAACTCACGGATGCTCAATTGACAACTTTTAGACGGGAGAAGATTGCCTTTATTTTCCAGCAGTATTATCTATTGCCGAATCTAACGGTCAGACAGAATGTAAGGATGGGAGCTGATCTGGCAAACAATCATGATTTTTTGCAGATCATCGAGGATTTGGGGCTTGGCGATAAGCTGGACAAGTATCCGAGTGAATTGTCTGGTGGAGAACAGCAGAGAGTCTCCATTGCTCGGGCCTTGGCCAAAAAGCCAGAGATTCTTTTCTTAGATGAGCCAACGGGAGCCCTGGATGAAGAAACAGGGCGCAAGATTCTGGACTATATCTGGAAACTGAAGGAAAAGCTAGGCTTTACCCTCATCATGGTGACGCACAACCAAAATATTGCGGATATGGCCAGAACCATCATTCGTGTCAATAGTGGCAAGATTACCGAAGTTGTGACCAATGATCAGCCTCAGACTGCCTATGAGATTGGATGGTAAGCCATGTTTTCAGTAAAAGATATTCGAAAATTAGTTGTCGTCAGTATCATTGGGGCTTGTGCAGTCTTTGTGGCCAATCTCTTCTTGAATTTTTACCTAGATATCGAGCAGTTGGAGATTTCGAAAACCAATCCCATGATTCAGACCTACTATGATGCCCAGGTTTCGCTATCTTGGATGGTGGCTATGGTCAGTGGGGTCGTCTTGTCCTTGACGTCGATCCTTCTCATGTGTTTTTATATCAAACAATTTGTCGATGACCACAAGGAACAATTAGGGATTTTAAAGGCTTTAGGCTATAGCAATGGCCAGTTGGCGAAACGATTTTGGGCTTTTGGACTCAGTTTTGGAGTTGGAGCGCTTCTTGGCTATTTCGTTTCTTTTCTAATGATGGGACATTTTTATGACTTTCGCAATGAGAAGGGGATTCTGCCAGAAATTACCATTCATTTTCATTGGCAGCTCTTGCTTGCTTTGGTGGTGTTGCCAACGACCTTCTTTATGGTTCTTGCGATTGGTTATGCTAGAAGACAACTACAAACGCCGGCCCTTCGCTTATTGAAAAAATCTCCAACACCGATTAAGGTCAAAAGGAGAAAGAGTGCTCCTAAGAAAGAAAAATCCTTCCTAAAAGAGCTGTCTTCGTCGCTGATTTGGGGGAGAAAATCGATCTTGTTTTTTGTGGTCTTTGGCTCCATGTGTTTCGCGGCCATGGTTCAATTGTCTTTTGGCCTAAGGGACTACACAGATGACATCATTCAAACGATGATGATTATGATTGGTTTGATCCTTTCTTTCTCGATCCTCTTTTTGTCATTGGGGATTGTGGTCTCAGAAAGTCGCGAAACCTTGGCTCTTATGAAGGCTTTTGGCTACACCGATCGTGAATGCCAAAGTCATATTCTCGCCCCTTATCGTTTCTGGGCTTATCTAGGATTTGCCCTTGGGACGGCTTATCAATATGGCATCATGGAAATCTTGATTGGTGTGATCAAAGACACGGTACCTGAAAAGATTGAGCACAACTTTGACGGGAACGTTTGCTTTTGGACTTTGCTTGGTTTTGCTGTGGTTTATGAAAGCCTCTTTTATCTATCTAACAGAAAACTCCAAAAACAAACCATCAAAGAAGTGCTCTTAGCTGAATAAATAAAAAAGAGAGTGGGACAGAAATCGGTAATTCGTTAGAATTCGATTTCGTCGTCCCACCTCCGCACAGTTGAGTAGGGCTGTAAAAGCTGATAAAATCAGCGTAGTAGAGCCCACTCAGCCACTGCGTCTTGCTCGACAATCCAAAAATAATTGAGAGGCTAGGACTTTTGTCCCAGCCTTTTTCTTTTGAAAATCATTGACAGGGAGAGGCTTTTCCGCTATTCTAGGGGAATAAAAGAAAGGAAAGGGATTGAGATGAAACGGACTTACTGGCAAGACTTAAAGGGGGCCTTTTACTTAATCTGGCGCAACAAATGGTCCTTTATCGCGATTGGAATTTTGCTACAATTTGTCGTTGGTATAGGAGCTGCGGCCTTGACTTGGCTCTTTCATCTGGCAGTCTTGCTTGCGGGTCAGGCCAATATCGATAAGAATAACCTGGTCTCTGTTATGAGCCATCCCTTGAGCTTACTGGCTCTTTTGGTCTTTATCATAGTATTTGCTTTCTTGTTTATGCTGGAGATGCGGACCCTGATTTCGGTCATTTACCTATCGCGAACCGACCGACACTTGTCCTTTAAAAAGGTCTTGCGGCAATCATTTGGTCGATTGAAGGATTTATCGGGTTGGAACCTGCTTTATTTTCTACTCTATCTCCTTTTGACCTTGCCTGTCGCAGGTGTCTTGATTGGATCGACCTTGACAGATGGGCTTTATATTCCAACCTTTATCACAGGGGAGTTTGAAAAGACTACGATCGGCTCCATCGGACTCTTTGTGGTGCAGCTTACTTTTATCTATCTCAATCTTCGCCTCATCTATACGGTCCCCAACCTCGTGGTAGAGGAGTTGCCACTTGGTCGTGCCTTGAAAAAAAGTTGGTCCATGACCAAAAGAGGAGGTTTTCGTCTCTTATGGAGAATTCTGTCCTTTGAGTTTCTCTTAACCTTTCTAGGGATTTTATTGATCTTGGGTCTGGTCTTTACCTTGACCGTGATCGATAAAGAAGGCCAGTATTTCTGGGTGGAGACCATCTTCTTGGTCTTGATTCGGACCTTCCTATTTATTTTTACAGTCTTGACAAAGGTGGGGTCGCTCGGCATTATCTTGGATTCTGCATGGGAGGTACCGAGCCGGTCGGTCATGCGCTCGAAAGGCAGTCGAAAGATGAAGGGGCTCTTTGCCCTGACAGTGGTCTTTCTCATGGTCCAATCGGGGATCTCAGCCTTTGAACTGGCAACCCTAAAGGTGAATGACCAGATCAAGCTCATCGCCCATCGAGGGGATGTTTCTAAAGGGGTAGAAAATTCCCTGGAAGCTTTAGAAGCAGCTGCCAAGGGAAAGGCAGCTTATGCGGAGATGGACATCCTTCTCACTAAGGACCATCAATTTGTCGTCATGCATGACTACAATCTCAAGCGTCTTGCTGGGGTGGATAAGGATGTGAAAGACATGACCCTAGCTGAGGTGCAAGGCCTCAAGATTCAACAGAATGGCCACACGAGTCATATCCCTTCGTTTGAGGAATATGTCAAACGGGCCAAAGAATTGAAGATGAAGCTCTTGGTCGAGCTCAAGCCTCATGGTGGAGAACCTGCCAACTATGTGGATCTCTTCGTGCAGAAGATGCGGGAATTAGGGGTTGAAAAGGACTATCCAGCCATGTCTTTGGATCTGTCAGTTATTGAAAAGGTCGAGAAGAAAGCCCCTGAGATCAAGACCGGCTATGTCATTCCGATTCAATTCGGTCGCTTTGAAAACGATTCGGTCGACTTCTTTGCCATTGAAGACTTTTCTTATCAGGAGGATTTGGTGACACAAGCCCATGAGATGAAAAAAGAGCTCTATGTCTGGACCATTAATGACAAGCAAAAGTTGACCAAGTATTTGCAACAACCCATTGATGGCTTGATTACGGATGAATTGACAGAGGCACAAAGATTGAAAAAGGATTTGAAAGAAAACAAGTCCTACTTTGATCGCTTCTTGAATCTTGTCGCTAGGTCTAAGGAAGAATAAGACAGGATATGCATAGAGAGAGTGGGACAGAAATCGGTAATTCGTTAGAATTCGATTTCGTCGTCCCACCTCCGCACAGTTGAGTAGGGCTGTAAAAGCTGATAAAATCAGCGTAGTAGAGCCCACTCAGCCACTGCGTCTTGCTCGACAATCCAAAAACAATTGAGAGGCTAGGACTTTTGTCCCAGCCTCTTTTGTACTAGATCAACAGAAAAACGGATGCTGTCTAAAAATCTTGCATTTTTTTGTAATTTAGGTTACAATGAAGACTATAAAAAACGCGTAATCCCTAGGGTCTTTCCCTCAGGGAGTTTTGTGTGTTTTGACCTATTTTTCAGTGGAAAAAAGCTTTGCTTCTACTGCAGAAAAAAGTATGAAAAACTATGGAGGTAATAATGATTCGATCCTTAATTTCCGAGATCAAAGAATTCAAGAAGCCATCGATTTTGGCTTCCTTGTTCATGGTCTTTGAAGTCATGTTTGAGATTTCGATTCCCTTTGTCATGGCGAGTCTTTTGGACCAAGGTGTTCAACAAAGAAACATGAACAATATTTTGTTTTACGGTGGGCTCATGCTGGTCTGTGCCTTTTGCTCCCTCTTTTGTGGGATGCAGTCTGCCCGTTATGGCGCCTATGCATCGGCTGGTTTTGCTAAAAACCTTCGTCGGGCCATTTTCAAAAAGGTTCAAACCTTCTCATTTGAGAATATTGATCAGTTCTCATCAGGTGGGTTAGTCACTCGGATGATGACGGACGTGACCAATGTGCAAAATGCCTATCAAATGGTGATCCGGATCTGTGTACGGGCACCGCTCAATTTGATCTTTGCCATTGTGGCTTGTTTCTTGATCAATCCAGAAATGGCCATGATCTTTGTCTATGTGACCATCTTTTTGGCAGCTGTCTTAAGCATCATCATGAAGATTGTTTATCCACTCTTCACAGAAGTATTTGAAGCTTATGACAATCTCAACAACAGCATTCAAGAAAATATCACCAATATGCGGGTGGTGAAGTCTTACGTTAAGGAAGCAGATGAAACGGTTAAATTCAAGAAGGCTTCGCGTTTGATTTATAACATGTTTATGAAGGCTATCTGTGTCGTTGTCTTGAGTAGCCCAGCTATGATGCTTTCCATGTATGCTTCTTTCCTTTTGATTTCTTGGATCGGGGCTCATCTGATCGTTGGTGGTCAACTCTCTACTGGGAATTTGACTTCTATGTTTAGCTACACCATGACCATTCTCATGTCGCTCATGATGTTTATGATGATCTTTGTCATGTTGTCGATTTCCATGGCTTCTGTTGAGCGGATCAATGAAGTCTTAACGACCAAAACGACGATTGACTCTCCAGAAAACGGGATCAAAAAAGTCGCTGATGGATCCATCAACTTTGAGGATGTGACATTTGCCTATACTGATGAAAATGGCGACAAGACCCATGTCTTACAAGGGATTAATCTTTCCATTCGTTCAGGGGAAGTGATTGGTATTTTGGGAGGAACAGGATCAGGGAAATCAAGCTTGGTTCAGTTGATTCCTCGTCTCTATGATGTCGAGTCTGGTCGTGTGACAGTAGCAGGCCACGATGTCAAAGAATACGATCTTGATTCCCTTCGTAAGCAAGTGGCCATGGTTCTTCAGACCAATGTCCTTTTCTCTGGTACGATTAAAGAAAATATGCGCTGGGGAAATAAGGATGCGACAGATGAAGAGATCATCGCAGCTTGTAAGATTGCCCAAGCCGATGAATTTATTCAAGATTTCAAAGAGGGTTATGACACCATGATTGAGCGTGGGGGATCCAACGTCTCTGGTGGCCAACGCCAGCGTCTCTGTATCGCGCGTGCCCTTCTTATGAATCCGAAGATCTTGATCTTGGATGATTCGACTTCGGCAGTCGATACCAAGACAGATAGTTTGATCCGTCAAGGATTGGCAACCAGCTTGAAAGATACGACCAAAATCATCATTGGTCAACGGATTTCCTCTATTCAAGATGCAGATCGTATTATTGTGATGAATGATGGCCAAATCGATGCGATCGGTCGTCACGAGGAATTGCTTGCGACCAATGCCATCTACCAAGAAGTATATGAAATGCAAACACAAGGGAAAGGAGAAGCAGATGAAAACTAAGAAAAAAGCAAATCTAGGCTCTATCCTTCGCCTGCTCGACTTCCTTTGGAAAAACTACAAGGTATCCTTGATTGTTTCCTTTATCTTAATCATTCTATCGTCACTTGCGACGGTCAATGTGACAGCTTCGATTCAGTCCTTGGTCGATGTCTATGTGGAGCCCATGCTGACAAGCAATAGCCATGATTTTGGACCGCTCTTGTCCTTCTTAACACGAGTTGGTTTGATCTGTTTGATCGGGGTACTTGCTAATTATGGCTTTACCTTGATTATGGCGACTGTTTCACAAGACTCACTTAGAAGTCTTCGAAATCAGTTGTTTGCTCGCATGCAAAAACTGCCGGTACGTTACTTTGATACCCACCAACACGGGGACATCATGTCTATCTATACCAATGATATTGATGCCCTTCGCCAAGCGATTGAACAATCCATTCCTCAACTTCTATCCTCAGCGATTACCATCCTTGGGGTAACGATTACCATGCTGACGGTTAGTCCGCTCTTGTTCTTGATTGTTCTTATCATGGTCATCGTCATGGTCTTTATCATCAAGGATGTCTCTGGCAAGTCAGGTCGTTACTTCGGGGCACAACAAAAGAACTTGGGGATTGAGAACGGCTTTATTGAAGAAATGATGTCTGGTCAAAAAGTGGTCAAGGCCTTTGTGCATGAAAGAGAAAGCATTGAAGATTTTGATCGGATCAATGACCAACTCTTTGAGTCTTCTTACCAAGCCAACCGCTATGCCAATGTTCTCATGCCAATTCTTGGGAACTTGGGAAATGTTTCCTTTGTTCTGACAGCCTTGATCGGGGGACTCTTTGCGCTAAACGGCGTCGGTGGTTTAACCATTGGTGGTCTCATGGCCTTTCTGCAATTGAACCGTTCCTTCACAGGTCCGATTGCCCAGGTCTCTCAACAATTAAACTTTGTCCTCATGGCCTTGGCTGGTGGAGATCGTGTCTTTGATCTTTTGGACGAAGAAGAAGAAGTCGACCAAGGAAAAGTGACGCTGGTCAATTATGAACTGGTCGATGGAGAAATGGTCGAAACCGATCAGAAAACCAACAAATGGGCTTGGAAACACCCACGTCCAAATGGAGATTACCAGCTTGTCAAGATGGTTGGAAATGTGGTCTTTGATGATGTTGATTTCTCTTATGATGGGAAGAAACAAATCCTTCATGGCATCAACTTGTACGCGGATAAGGGGCAAAAAGTGGCCTTTGTCGGAGCGACTGGTGCAGGAAAGACAACCATTACTAACTTGATCAACCGCTTCTATGACATCCAGTCAGGAATGATTACCTATGATGGAATCGATATTAAATTGATCGAGAAAGATTCTCTTCGTCGTTCTCTTGGAATCGTTCTTCAAGATACCCACTTATTCACTGGTACGATTGCGGAAAACATCGCTTATGGCCGTGCTGATGCAACACGGGAAGAAATCCTTGAAGCAGCTCGGATTGCCAATGTGGATTCCTTTGTCAAGCACTTGGATCAGGGTTATGAGACAGTCTTGACAGATGATGGGGCTGGCCTATCAAATGGTCAACGACAATTGATCGCCATTGCCCGTGCAGCCCTTGCCAATGCGCCTGTCTTGATTCTGGACGAAGCGACATCTTCGATTGACTCACGGACAGAGAAGATGGTGCAAGAAGGGATGGACCGCTTGATGGAAGGTCGGACAGTCTTTGTTATCGCCCACCGTCTATCGACGATTGTCAATTCCGATGTCATCATGGTGATGGACCACGGACGCATCATCGAGCGAGGCAACCATGCTTCCTTGATGGCAGAACGTGGCACCTATTACCGCCTCTACACCGGTGGACTTGAAATTGATTAATAATAAAAAAGCTTGAGAATTGGCTCAGGCTTTTTTGGCTTATTTCTCAAGTAATTCTTGGATCAAGTCTTCCATGGCAGCTGGCTCTGTTTTGGAGGAGAAGCGTTGGGCGACTTGGCCTTGTCGGTCGATGACAAATTTTGCGAAGTTCCATTCGATGCGTTTGCCCAGTGGCCCAGCTGCTTGGCTTTTGAGCCAGTCATAGAGAGGAAGGGCTTCTTTACCATTGACCTTGGCTTTAGCGAATCGTGGGAAGGTGGTCTGGTAGTTGAGGCTGCAGAAGCTATTGATTTCTTCTGCCGTTCCTGGTGCCTGCCCCATGAATTGGTTACAGGGGATGTCTAGGATTTCCAGCCCCTTTTCCTGGTAGCGCAGGTAGAGATCTTGCAGTCCTTGGTATTGCGGGGTCAAGCCACAGCCTGTTGCTGTATTGACCACAATGAGAACCTTACCTTGGTAGTGAGAAAGGGGAATCTCCTCCCCATTCTGGTTTTCTAAAGAAAAATCATAAATGCTGGTCATAGGTGGTATCCTTTCTGTCTCTTCAACTTTTATTGTAGCATAAATCTCCTAATATTGGGCCTAGAGGAGCATGACTTCTTGCTTTAGTCCCTCCTGTGAAAATGATATAATAAGAAGATAACAAGCTCTCAAGAAAATGCCAAAAGGAGAACGGATCGGATGAAATTACTCTATACGGATGTTCGGACCCCCTTGACCCAGGTCCTGACACAAGAAGCCGTAGGGTTAGTAGAACAGGGCAAGCGTGTGTTTTACATTGCGCCCAACTCTCTTTCCTTTGAAAAAGAAGCCAAGGTCTTGTCCTATTTAGAAGGTCAGGCTTCTTTTGCCATTACCGTCACGCGCTTTGCGCAAATGGCCCGTTATTTCATCCTGAATCAGGTTTTTGAGGAGCAACCCTTGGATGACATCGGTCTAGGTATGCTATTTTTTAAAGCTCTGTCCCAGATGAAGGAGCAGGATCTCAAAGCTTACGGGGCCCTGCGCAAGGATCCTCAGTTTATCCAGCAACTGGTCCAGCTCTATCATGAATTGCAGACGGCACAGATGGATTTTACCGATTTGGAGTTGCTCGAGGAAGCTGAAAAAAGAGAAGACCTCTTGGCGATTTTTGAAGCGGTCTCTGAGATGTTGGTCAAGCACCGGTATGAATCCCAGTCCAAGATGGCCTTTTTCCTCAATCAGGTTGAAGAAGGGCAGCTGGAAGAGCAATTACAGGATGTGGCGATCGTCGTCGATGGATTCACGCGTTTTTCTGCGGAAGAAGAGGCTTTGATTAGTCTCCTTCACCGAAAAGGAGTGGAGATTGTCATCGGAGTCTATGCCAGTGAAAAAGCCTATCGGGCAAGTTTTAGAGAGGGCAATCTTTACCAAGCCAGTGTTGACTTTCTCCTCCAGCTTGCAAAGACATTTGAGGTACAGCCCCAGTATTGTGGGCAAGCGATCGAAGACTCCTTTAGTCGCATTACCCGCATGTTAGAAGCGCGCTACGATTTTTCACAAGTGGAAGATGAGCTGGAGGACCAAGATCGAACAGCTGTCCAACTCTGGCAAACCAATACGCAAAAAGAAGAGTTGGAATTTGTTGCCAAATCCATCCGTCAGCGTCTTCATGATGGGGCCCGCTATCGGGATATTCGGGTCTTGTTAGGCGATGTAGAAGCTTATCAACTGCAGCTCAAGACCATTTTTGACCAGTATCAGATCCCCTTTTACTTGGGACGAAGTGAGGCCATGGTCCACCATCCCTTGATTCAGGTCATTGAATCGCTAGGGCGGATCAAGCAGTTCAATTACCAGACGGAAGACGTCATCAATCTGTTAAAAACGGGTCTGTATAGTGATCTGACGCAAGAAGAAGTTGATGCTTTTGAGCAATACCTTCGCTTTGCGGAAGTAAAGGGTGCTACAAAATTTCACAAGCCTTTTACCAGCAATCGTCAAGGTAAGTTTAATTTGGAAGAGCTCAATACTCTCCGGCAACGCGTCGTCGAACCTCTAGTCCCTTTCTTTTCACAGCGCAAACAAAAGGTGACCCGTCTCTTAACGGCCTTTACAGAGTTTCTGCAAGAGGCCCAACTTTCTCAGAATCTCCAAGCTTTGATCAAGGATCTAGCCTTGGAGGAGCAGGAGCGCTATGATCAGGTCTGGAAGGCTTTTCTCCATGTCTTAGAGGAGTTGAACCTGGTCTTTGAGGACCAAGAGCTGACAGTGGATGACTTTTTGGCCCTCCTCTTATCGGGGATGCAATTGTCTCAATACCGGACAATTCCTGCTACGGTCGATGTGGTGACGGTTCAGTCCTATGACTTGATTGAACCCTTGACAGCGCCTTATGTCTACGCGATCGGGCTGACCCAGGAGCGTTTTCCAAAGATTGCTCAGAACACCTCTCTACTCAGTGAAGAAGAGCGCCAGCAGCTCAATGAGGCCACCCAAGAAGGAGCAGAGCTCCAGGTGGTGACCAGCGAAAATCTCAAGAAAAATCGCTTTGTGGCAGTTTCGCTCCTCAATGCGGCAACCAGCCAACTGGTCTTATCGGCTCCTAGCTTAGTCAATGAAATGGAAGATAGTGTCTCTCCTTACCTTGTAGAATTGGCCAAGGAACCTATTGCCATCGAGTGGACAACCAAACAAGCCCAAGCTTCGAGTGATGACATTGGGACCTACCGTGCCCTCTTAGCGCGCGTGATCGAACTCCATCAAGAGGAGATCGCTAGTGAGTTGTCTCCTGAAGAAGCCAGCTTTTGGGGTGTGGCGGTACGGGTCTTGCGTAAGAAATTAGCCGCTAAAGGCATCCAGATTCCTCAGATTTCAACGGAATTAAAGAGCCGTCAGCTTCAGTCGGATACGCTTCAAGCGCTCTATCCAGAGGGCAAAGCCTTGACCTTATCCGCTTCTGCCTTGAATGAATACTACAAGCACCAGTATGCCTTTTATCTGCGCTATGTCTTGGGCTTACAAGAGGATGAAACCATCCGGCCAGACGCCCGCAGTCATGGGAATTTCTTGCACCGGATCTTTGAACTAGTCTTAAAAGATGGCTCCGATCAAGCGTTTGATCGGCGTTTAAACGAGGCGATTCGAGAAACCAGCCAAGAAGCAGAGTTTCAGCAATTGTATGGAGAAAATGGAGAGACCGAGTTTATTCGCAACTTGCTTCTTGATACCGCGAAAACAACGGGGCGTGTCCTCGCCCAGCAAAATGGTATCGAGACCATCGGTGAGGAGACCCTCTTTGGTGGAAGTACCCACACCTCTTATCCATTGTCCGATGGCCGTCTCCTGCAGCTACGAGGCAAGGTGGACCGTATTGATCAATTGAGGGATCGGGGAGCCCTCGGAGTCGTGGACTATAAGTCCAGTCTGACGCAGTTCCACTATGACAAGTTCTTTAATGGACTGAATTCTCAATTGCCGACCTATCTCTCTGCGATTCAGGATTTGAAGGAATACCAAGAGGAGCAGGGGATTTTCGGGGCCATGTATTTGGAAATGGGAGACCCCCTAGTGGATCTGAAAAAGACCAAGACAGTAGAGGATGCCATCAACCAAACCATGAAAAGTCAACAGTACAAGGGGCTCTTTATGGCAGATCAGGCCCCTTATCTGGGCGAAGCCTATGATAAGAATAAGGCTATGATGCTGAGTAAGGAAGAACTGGACTTGCTTCTCTTGTACAACGCTTATCTCTATAAAACAGCAGCAGAAGGGATCCTCAAGGGGCAATTTGCCATCAATCCCTATAGTGAAAATGGGCGCAATATCGCACCATTTGTGGAGCAGTTTAAATCCATCACGGGATTTGAAGCCGATCGTCACCTAGGTCAGGCACGGTTCTTGACCAAACTAGACCAAAAAGGAATACGCGGTGAAAAGGTGAAAGCCGCTTGGATCGAGAAGATGAAGGAGGTCTTGAACAAATGATCAAACAAGCATTTTTGACAAGAGAAGAAATCAAGGCCCTTCAGGCCCAAGAGGCAGCTTCTACCAAAGAGCAAAAGCGGACGCCAGAACAGATCGACGCCATCTATAGTTCGGGGACCAATATCCTGGTGTCAGCCTCTGCTGGATCAGGAAAGACCTTTGTCATGGTGCAGCGGATACTGGATCAGATCCAGCGAGGCATTTCGATTAAGGAGCTCTTTATCTCGACCTTTACGGTCAAGGCAGCAGGAGAGCTCAAGGAGCGTTTGGAAAGTGAACTTGGAAAAGCCTTGCAAGCAAGTGATGACTCAGAGCTCAAGCAACACTTGGCCCGTCAAATCGCAGATGTCGCCACCAGCGATATTGGAACCATGGACTCCTTTACCCAAAAGGTCCTAACGCGCTATGGCTATTTGCTTGGGTTGGCGCCTCAGTTTCGCATTTTACAAAACGCCAGTGAGCAACGCCTCTTACAAAATGAAGTTTTTCAAGCTGTTTTTGATCGCTATTACCAGGGAGAAAACCAAGAAGCCTTTGTGCAGATGGTCAAGAATTTCACCGGCCAGCGCAAAAATTTGACCTTGTTTAAAGAACAGGTCTACCAGATCTATGACTTTCTTCAGTCGACCAGTGATCCGGAGAAATGGCTGGAAGAGCATTTTCTAAAAGGCTATGAGGAGACCGATTTTGAACAGGTTGAAGGCGATCTAATGGAGAGCATCCAGCAGGCCCTTTATGAGGCAGAAAGCTTTTTTGCCTTTCATTTGTCCAATGAAGGCCAAGCATTTGGTAAGGCTAAATATTTGGAAGCTGTAGAAGAGGTGCTCGATCAGATTGGAAGCCTGACAGGTCGCACCAATAAAGAGCAATTGACCTCTGTCCTAAAGGCGGTCGTGGCGATTAGTCGGGCTTCAAATGGGGGAGCCTTGACCAACAGAGCCCGAAAAGAAGAGTTGAAAGAGTTAGTCACGGCTTATAACCAGGATAAAACCATACATATCAACCGCCTCAGAGACTTGGAAAATCAGCTCTATCAGCTGGAATTTCAACAAGCCTACCACCAAGAAGAAGGCCCCATGCTCTACTTGCTAAGGGACTTTATCAGAGACTTTGCTCGCGCTTATCTGGAGCGAAAAATCCAAGAAAAAGCTTATGAATTTGGGGATATCAGTCATTTTGCCATTCAAATTTTAGAGCAATTCCCAGAGGTGAGACAAGCCTTTCAAGAGCGTTATCATGAGGTCATGGTCGATGAGTACCAGGATACCAACCACACCCAAGAACGGATGTTGGACTTGCTGTCAAATGGCCACAATCGCTTCATGGTGGGAGATATCAAGCAATCCATTTATCGCTTCCGTCAGGCAGATCCACAGATTTTCAATGATAAATTTAAAGCCTACCAAGAAGAAGGGGCGAAAGGGCGGTTGATCCTCCTCAAGGAAAATTTCCGGAGTCATGTGGAGGTATTGGACGCGACCAATGATGTCTTTCGCCATTTGATGGACGAAGAGGTAGGAGAGATTGACTACAATCAAACCCACTATCTGGTCGCAGGAAGCGACAAGCAACGGATGGCCTTGCCACAACATCGGGCAGAATTTTTGCTCTATGATGGCTCCCAAGATCAGGAAGAAAAGACCGAAGACGAGGAAGCTCCCCTTGGAGTCGAGACGATTTCCAAGGGAGAAATTCTCCTAGTCATCAAAGAAATTTTACGTCTCCATCGGGTGGAAAAAGTGCCCTTTAAAGAGATCACGCTCTTGACTGCGTCTCGAACGCGAAATGATGCGATACTGGAAGCCTTTGACCTGTACCATATTCCGATTGTGGCAGATAGCGGACAGGCGCATTATCTTGAGTCACTGGAAGTGATGGTCATGCTGGATACCTTGCGGACCATTAACAATCCCTTGCATGATTATGCCTTGGTTGCTCTCATGAAATCCCCCATGTTTGACTTTGATGAAGATGAGCTGGCACGGATTTCCTTACAGACGCTTCCAGAGCAAAAGCAAATGCCCTTCTACCACAAGGTCCAGTTAGCCCTTGAAAAGACCGCAGAGCATGCAAATCTGATCGATGCCAAGCTCTTTGCTAAAATTGAGAACTTCCTCAAGGTTTTATCCGCTTGGCGGGCTGCTGCCAAGACCCATTCGCTCTATGATTTGCTGTGGAAAATCTATGAGGATCGCTATTACTATGACTATGTAGGCGCCCTTCCAAATGGGGCCCAGCGCCAGGCCAATCTCTATGCCTTGACGCTTCGGGCCAATGATTATGAGAAGGCCAGCATTAAGGGTTTGTCGCGCTTTATTGCCATGATCGACAAGGTGATCGAAAATGAACACGATTTGGCCAGCGTCCCTCTTGCGACTCCAAAAGATGCCGTCCAGCTCATGACCGTCCATAAGAGTAAGGGGCTGGAATTCAAGTATGTCTTTATTCTCAATATGGACAAGGCCTTTAACCGTAAGGATCAATCGGGGCCAATTATTCTCAGTCGTCAAAAAGGGATTGGCTTTAAATATGTTGCGAACCTGCCGGTTGAGACAGAGAATCCAGCTGCTCCAAAATCCATTCGCCTGCAGATCGAAACGCCTTGCTACCAACGGAACGTGGAAGAAACAAAATTGGCCACGATTTCTGAGCAGATGCGTCTTCTTTATGTCGCCATGACACGGGCTGAGCTCAAGCTCTATCTGGTCGGAAAAGGCCGCGAGGACAAACTGCGTGATACCGATTGGGGGACTAGTCGCAATGGCAAGTTGGATCCGGAAAAACGAAAAGCATGGACCTCTTATCAGGACTGGCTCTTTGCTATTCAAGATGTGTTTACTAAGAATACCCTGGCTTATGACACGCGTTTTGTGACAGATGAAGACTTGACACCAGACCACCTGGAACCTTTAGAAAAGGAAAAGGATGCCCGGCTGGATCAGCTCAAGGATGTCCGTCAGTCAGAGGATATTCGTCGGGCCTTGGATATCTTGGAAAATGTTGATCGGCTCAATCAGCTCTATGCTCCGGCCATTCATTTACCAAGTGTCCGTACTCCTAGTCAGATCAAGAAATTCTACGAGCCGGTCATGGATGCCAATGGCGTCCAAATTATGGATGCAAAGACTGTGACGCCTGACTTTGAGCTCCCAACTTTTGGTCAAGAAAAAGCCGTGACAGGGGCCCAGGTCGGTAGTGCTGTCCATGAACTCATGCAGCGCGTGCCTCTTGAGGAAGAAATCACGCTGGATAAGCTGCGTCAAGCCTTGGAGCAAGTTCAAGCAGAGCCAGCGGTCAAAGCCCGCATCAAGCTAGAGGCCATCCTTGCTTTCTATGAGACACCTTTGGGGACCTTGCTTCAAAAAGAAGCCTCTCGAGTCCGCCGCGAAGCTCCTTTTGCCATGCTGAAGAAAGATCCAGCTAGTGGTGAGGACTTTGTCGTGCGGGGGATCTTGGATGGTTATTTGGTGCTAGAAGACCGGATCTTGCTCTTTGATTATAAGACGGATCACTACAAGGTTCCTAGCCAATTGGTCGAACGCTACCGGGATCAGCTCGATCTCTATGCAGAAGCTCTTCGTCGTTCTTATGGCAAAGAGCAAGTAGAAAAATACCTCGTGCTTCTAGGTGGCCCCCATCTAGAAGTGGTAAAAGTGGAGTAAATCATGGCAATTGCACAGAAAAACATCGAACGGATCCAAAGAATGGAAGGTTATTTGAATGACTATGCCAAAACTTTGGAAGAAACCAAAAAAGCAGTGGATCAGCTAAGAGAGCATCAAGAAAGCTATATCCAACTGCGCGATTATTATAGTAGTCAGGTCTATTTTGATGATTTGGATTTTTCCAATCAAGCTGACTTTCCGGCAGATCTTCCTTGTGGTGTCCTGTCCGAAGATGCCGTCTATGATTTGTTAGACGAGCACTTTCAGATGGGAGTGGAGCTCTTGGAGATCGCAACGAAGATGATCAAAGAACGGTGAAATTTCAATCTAAAAGCTCAGGTTTCCCGAGGCTTTTAGATTGAAGACAAACGTCATCATAGAAACTTTCCTTAGGTGAGTACGGACGTCAGCGAACTTCGAAGAAGTTCCATGACTTAGTTTTGAACCTAAAGTTTCAAAACTACCGAGTGCTAGAAACCATAGTGTTTCTAGCACTTTTCTCACGGCGGAAAGTTTCAGTATATGTTTGAATAAGCATAATATATATCATTCTAATTCTTTTAGCATTACTTGTGTTAGCATATCGTGACAAACCCTACCAGTAAAAGAAAATTTTCCAAAATGGACTTTTTCTTCAGCAAAAAAAGCTCCGGTTTCCCGGAGCTTTTTGAATGATTAGTGTGAGACACGGCGACGTGCTGCTTTTTTGCGGTTTTCTTCGATGAAAGCTGCTTTTTGTTCTTCTGGTTCGATTACTTTCTTCTTGAATGTGTAAACTGCACCTGCGACAGCAGCAACTGTACCAGCAACACCAGTAACAAAACCTTTACCAAATCCTTTAGCCATGAGAATTTCTCCTTTTCTGAACTTTAAATATTTATGTTATAATATATGGTAACGAAAAAACGTGAATTTTGCAAGGAAAAACGATGAAAACCAAGATAATTGTGATTGTGGGACCAACTGCTGTTGGGAAAACAGCTCTTGCGATCGATTTGGCGCAAGCCCTCAATGGTGAAATTATCAGTGGCGATAGCCAGCAAGTCTATCGCAAGCTGGATATTGGAACAGCCAAGGCGACACCAGAAGAGCAAGCTGCAGCTCCTCATCATTTGATCGATGTGCGGGAGGTGACCGAGTCTTACTCGGCTTTTGATTTTGTAAGAGAAGCTAAGACTGCGATTGAGGATATCACAGCTCGAGGCAAGCTTCCTATCATTGCTGGTGGAACGGGCCTTTACATCCAAAGTCTGCTCGAAGGTTATCATCTAGGTGGTGAAGTTCCTCATGAAGAGATTCTGGCCTATCGCGCTCAATTGGACTTGCTGTCGGACGAAGACTTGTACCAAAGGGTAGCGGAGCAAGGACTTGTGATTCCTCAGCTCAATCGCCGTCGGGCCATGCGGGCTCTTGAAATTGCGCATTTTAGGCAGGACCTCGCAAACGAAGAGACGGACTATGAACCTTATCTCATCTGTCTAGATGATGAACGGTCCTTGATCTATGATCGCATCAATCGCAGGGTTGATCGCATGCTAGAGGAGGGCTTGCTGGATGAAGCTCGGTGGCTCTATGATGACCATCCGGAAGTTCAGGCAGCTAAAGGCATTGGTTACAAGGAACTCTTTCCTTACTTTAAGGGAGAGCAGAGCCTTGCGGAAGCCAGTGAGATCCTCAAGCGCAATACGCGTCGTTTTGCCAAACGGCAGCTGACCTGGTTTCGAAATCGGATGGAAGTAAAATTTTACGCCATTTATGCCCCCCACTTCAAGGAGCAGGTTCTTGCAGATGTAAAGGAGTTTTTACAGCATGATTGAAACAGAAAAAAAACAAGAACGCATCCTTTTGGTCGGTGTGGAACTTCAAGGCATGGACAATTTTGACATGTCTATGGAGGAGTTGGCGAGCCTGGCTAAAACAGCTGGTGGAGATGTCCGGGGTTCCTATACACAAAAGCGGGAGAAATATGACACCAAGACCTTTGTCGGCTCAGGAAAACTAGAAGAAATCGCTCAAATGGTCGAAGCAGATGAGATTACGACCGTGGTGGTCAATAATCGCCTGACCCCCCGTCAAAATGTCAACTTAGAAGAAATCCTTGGGGTTAAGGTCATTGACCGGATGCAGCTGATTTTAGATATCTTTGCTATGCGGGCTAGGAGTCATGAAGGCAAGTTGCAGGTACACTTGGCCCAGCTCAAATACCTCTTGCCACGCCTTGTCGGTCAAGGAATCATGCTCAGCCGTCAAGCTGGGGGAATTGGTTCTCGTGGTCCAGGGGAAAGTCAGTTGGAGTTGAACCGCCGGAGCGTTCGCAATCAAATCACCGATATCGAGCGCCAGCTCAAGGCAGTTGAAAAAAACCGGGAAACCCTTCGTGAAAAACGCTTGGAATCACCTGTCTTCAAGATTGGTTTGATCGGCTATACCAATGCAGGAAAGTCGACCATTATGAATCAGCTGACCAGTAAGAGTCAGTATGAAGCCGATGAACTCTTTGCGACATTAGACGCCACAACCAAGAGCATCCATCTAACAGGCAATCTGCAAGTGACACTGACCGATACGGTTGGCTTTATCCAAGATCTACCAACAGAGTTGGTATCGAGCTTTAAGTCGACCTTGGAAGAAAGTAAGAATGTAGACCTTCTGGTCCATGTCATCGATGCATCTGATCCTAATCACGAGGAGCATGAAAAGACCGTGCTTTCGATCATGAAGGACCTGGATATGTTGGAGATCCCTCGCTTGACGCTTTACAACAAAGCAGATAAAGTGGCAGACTTTACACCAACCCAGACACCTTTTAGCTTGATTTCAGCACGCTCTGAGACAGCCCGTGAAGATCTCCAGGCTTTGCTTCTAGAAAAACTGAGAGAACTCTTTGTTCCCTTTACCATTCGCGTTCCTTTTTCAAAATCTTATCGGACACATGATCTAGAAACAGTAGCGATCATTGACCAGCGCGAATTTGAAGAGGATGTCGAGGTCATTCAAGGCTATATCGCAGAGAAAAATAAGTGGAAGTTGGAAGAATTTTATGACGGATTACGTTGATTTAGCAATAAAATATGGAGGCTATACCAGCCTCGATCGGGTCTACCTGACCAATCTTTTAAGCACAATCCCTGAGGAATTGCGTCTCCGTGTGATTACGCCTCCCCCAAGTGTGATCAACGCCTATTTCGCAGAGCTCTATCAAAAGAAGAGCCCCGAGGAGGCCATGGATTATTTCTTGGACTTGAGTCGGGTATTTGACTTATTCACAGTTCAGCAAAGCTTTGATGAATGGAAGCCCTTTATCCGCCTCAATTTATCAGGTAAGTCTTATGGCTTGGCCTACGCAAATGAAGAGCTAGCCTGTGTCTTTGCTGAACATCCAACAGAGGATATCACCCCTGCCATTTTATTCGAAATTGCAGAGATCTTTCCACATTGTTTGGTCTTTGAAAAAGATGGCAAGATCTGCTTGCAAGAGGCTGAACCAGAAGGGGTCACTAAAACAGAAGCCCTCTCAGCCCTAACTGACTTGATGACCTTGGAAGATGGACGCTTAAAACTGTCAGGATATAACCAAGAAGAGCTCCTCGAGTTAGCGCAAGCCTACCCAGGCAACCTTTCTTTCCGTTCAGAGAACCGGACGGCCATGATTTATATAGATAGAAAGTAGACAATGGACATTCAATTTTTAGGAACGGGAGCTGGGCAACCCTCAAAAGCCCGTAATGTATCGAGCCTAGCGCTCAAATTGCTGGACGAGATCAATGAAGTCTGGCTCTTTGATTGTGGCGAAGCGACACAGAATCAAATTTTAGAAACGACTATTCGTCCGCGAAAGGTTAGCAAGATCTTTATTACTCACCTACACGGAGATCATATTTTTGGTTTGCCAGGTTTCCTCTCTAGTCGGGCCTTTCAGGCCAATGAAGAGCAGACGGATCTGGATATCTATGGACCAGTAGGGATCAAATCCTTTGTGATGACTAGTCTTCGCGTATCAGGCTCTCGTCTGCCTTACCGCATCCATTTTCATGAATTCGATGAACATTCTCTGGGTAAGATTTTAGAAACTGATAAATTCACGGTTTACGCGGAAGCTTTGGACCACACCATTTTCTGTGTCGGTTATCGGATCATGCAGAAGGACCTCGAAGGAACACTCGACGCAGATAAGCTCAAGGCAGCGGGCGTTCCATTTGGACCGCTCTTTGGTCAGGTTAAAAATGGACAAGATGTCACCCTGGAAGATGGCACCAAGATCATTGCTGCTGATTATATTTCAGCTCCTCGACCTGGTAAGATTATCACGATCCTTGGAGATACCAGAAAGACGGATGCCAGTGTCCGCCTTGGAGTCAATGCAGATGTCCTCGTCCATGAGTCCACCTATGGTAAGGGCGATGAGAAGATTGCTAAGAAACACGGTCACTCGACCAATATGCAGGCAGCAGAAGTAGCGCGTGAAGCTGGAGCGAAGCGCCTTCTTCTCAACCACATCAGTGCTCGCTTCTTATCAAAAGACATCAGCCAATTGCGCAAGGATGCATCCAGCATTTTTGAAAATGTCTATGTCGTCAAAGATTTGGAAGAAGTGGAGATCTAAGATGCGAACCATTCTCATAACAGGAGCAAGTGGAGGCTTGGCCCAAGAAATGGTCAAGCTCCTCCCTGAAGATCGGCTGATTCTTCTAGGTAGAAATCAAGAAAACCTAGAAAAACTCTATGCCAGTCATCCTCAAGCTGAATGCATCGGGATCGATATCACAGATTCATCAGCTGTCCAAGATTTGGTAGAAGAGCTCTATCAGCGCTACGGGCAGATCGATATCTTGGTCAACAATGCAGGCTATGGGATCTTTGAAGAGTTTGACCAGATTACCAATGAGCAAATTCATGCTATGTTTGAAGTCAATACCTTTGCCCTCATGCAGCTCTCACGCTTGATGGGTGTGCACATGAAGGCGGCAGGAAAGGGGCACATCGTCAACATCGTCAGCATGGCGGGTCTCGTCGCAACTGCCAAATCCAGCCTTTATTCGGCTACTAAGTTTGCAGCCATTGGCTTCTCCAATGCCCTGCGCTTGGAACTCATGCCCTTTGGTGTCCATGTGACGACGGTTAATCCAGGCCCCATCCGGACCACTTTCTTTGACCAGGCAGACCCAGACGGAAGCTATGTCAAGGCTGTGGACCGCTACATTTTGGAACCAGACTTTGTGGCTAAGAAGATTGTGAAGAACTTTGGAAAAGCAAAACGCGAGCTCAATTTGCCTTGGCTCTTGAACCTAACTCACAAGCTCTATACCCTTTTCCCACGCATCTCAGACAAGCTAGCCAGCAAGATGTTCAATTTCAAATAGGAGGAGATCGATGGCCGTGAATATTCAAGCCTATTTAGAAAACCTCCAGCAACCCTGGGGACAGATCTATTATGATATCCTTTTTGAACAATTACAGGACATCAAGGGAAAACGGGTGCTTGATTTCGGGAGTGGTTTTGGCCTTGTAGCCAACCATCTAGCGCAAGAAAATCAAGTCCTAGCTGTGGAGCCTAATGAGGAAATGGTGGCCTTGCGGGTCCAGGACCATCCCTACCAGCAACTCGTCGGGAGTCTGGACCAGTTAGCAAGTCTTGAAGATGCCAGTTTTGATGTCATCCTCTGTCACAATGTCTTGGAGTATGTAGAGGATCGCAAGGTGGTTCTCAAGGCATTCACTCGTCTCTTGAAACCAGGAGGCCTGCTCTCTATCGTCAAGCACAATGAGGTTGGCCGCGTCCTGCAGACCGTCGTCTTTGAAAATGATACTCAGAAGGCGCTTGATCTCTTAGCCGGTCAAGACTTGGAAACCCACTCCATGGGCTTGGCACAGGCCTATGATCTAGATAGAGCAGTAGACGATCTAGCCCTCGAAGTTCAGGACTACCAAGGGATCCGTGTCTTTTATGCCTTGCAGGACAATCGCTTCAAGGGCCAAGAAGGCTGGCGAGAGTCTATGCTCAAGATGGAGCTATCTGTTTGCCAAGAGTCCCCTTACCGAGATATCGCCTTCTTCCAGCACTATCGGTTAAAAAGGAGTTAAGATGTTAGATTATAAAAAAGAAATTCCAGCGATGACAGACCTACTCGCACTCTACACCTCGGTGGGTTGGACCAATTATACCAACAACCCATCTATGCTGGAACAAGCTGTCAAAGCTAGTCTCTGGCAGTTGGCCGTCTATGATGAGAAAGAGCTCGTCGCCTACATTCGCTTGGTAGGTGATGGCCACTCGGTTATTTTTGTGCAGGACCTTTTGGTAAGACCAGATCACCAGCGCCAAGGCATTGGAAAGAAACTCTTAAAAGAGGCTTTAGCGACCTTCCCAAATGTCTATCAACGGCTCCTTGCCACTGAACGTAGCGAGAAAAATCTAGCCTTTTACCAATCCCTGGGCTTTGTTGAACTTTCAGAGCAAGCCTGTACAGGGATGATCTATATGAAATAAAGAGAGTGGGACAGAAATCGGTAATTCGTTAGAATTCGATTTCGTCGTCCCACCTCCGCACAGTTGAGTAGGGCTGTAAAAGCTGATGAAATCAGCGTAGTAGAGCCCACTCAACCACTGCGTCTTGCTCGACAATCCAAAAACAATTGAGAGGCTAGGACTTTTGTCCCAGCCTTATCTATTTGACTGACAAAAGGGGGGATTGATGGTAAAATGAGGAAGAGATTAGGAGGAGATGGAATGAAGAAGGTTTTTAAATCAATCAAGTTTTGGATATTTGTATTACTCGTTACCTTGGCAGGAGGCTGGTTCATCCGGTATGAAATTCATAAGCGTGATATATCACAATTTGTAACTTGGAAACCTCGTCCAAACATAGTTGACTCCCAATTTATTGCAGGTGGGAAAGCAGTAGCCATTCAATGGGATAATAAAGAGGAAGTGGATGAGGCGCTGGAAGCATATTCGTATAATTCAAAAGTTAAAGTAGAATGGTTTATAAATGGTGGAAATAGTGAACGGTACATTGCACAAGAAAGTTACAAATTAAAATCTGACCCACGTCTCTATTTTCAATATTATATTCGTGGTAATCAAGTTCCTTACCTAACTACAAATAAAGCACAAAAGGGAGAGTACTGGCTCATTGATGTCTATGATACCAAGGACAAGCGCTTAGTGAAGAAAACATATGATGTTTTTAAGATAGTACGAGATATGGATAAGAATTATATCCCCTTATCTGTTAAAGTTTCTTCTATGTTGTTGGATACAGATGATGGAGAAACATACATTCCGATTGATATTCTTGTCGATAAGAAAGACAAATATATTGTAAAACCTGGAAATATCTATGTACAAACAGAGTATCAATCTCGTATAGGGTTAATGAATGTTAAGGATGGAAAGTTCGCTTGGAAAACCTCATCAGGCAAAGGTTATGAACAAGTTCAAAAAGAAAATCGAGAAAGCGACAAAGACTTACATCCATTTGAATACAATTTTGAAGGAGGACAATTGCAGCTCCAACATTCACGTTTGTTATTTACAGATCGTAGTGATTATACTAAGGACATCCCATTGAAAACACTCTATCCGAAAGTATATTCTATTTTAAGCAAAGGGAATAATCCAACTACTGTAAAATGGGGTGAAGAATCGACAAAAGGGGAGAATGCCTATCTATACTTTCTCGGACCAGAAGATCTCAACTTTGATATTTCATTTTTGGAACTGCTTTATAAAGTTCCAGAGCAGCGTTCAGGTGGATGGTATGATGTCCTACAGTATCATAAGATACCAGCAGAGCTTTCAAAAGATGGTCAAGAACATCTTGCGAATAATAAAAAAGAATTTTTCCAATATTTTAAAAAGGAATTAAATCAAAGTAAGGATACTACAGAGTTCTCATTGCTGAGACGCTTGTATGAAGTACAGAACTACGTGGTCTCTAGAGATTTTGGTCAGTCCTTCGCTAATCTGACCATACCAGCTGAGTATACTAAAGATGGGAAGGTTCATGTCGTTCAAAATGATGAAGAATTCTTCAAATATATGGATTTAGAGAAAATTCCTAATAAAAAGATGAAAGAAGATATTAAAAAAATGTTCCCATATGATGTAAATAATTAATCGATTAGGTCGGATTTAACAAGGAGGTCAGGCTATGAAGCTCAACTATTTCAAACTATTCGCAGGAATTCCACTTATTCTATGTTGCCTGTTTCTTTCCAGTTGTAAGATCATGAAACCGAGTGATTATAAAAAGGCGAAGGAAGTAGTCAGCAGTGAGCTTGCTAAGGTTGGTCTGCATGGGGATGTGACCATAAACAAACTGGATTGGACTGCTTTGGAAATCCCAACTTATCATGTGTCTTATACCTACTCTGAGAAAACCTATGATGGACAAACAGTGACATTAGAAACGGATACGGTGTTTCATAATGATTGGACAGATACAACTAGTGACCATCTTCCAGAGTATAAGGAAGCGTACTTGAAGCAGCAATCTGTCCAAAAGAAGGAGAAGAAAATTGAGGGACAATTAAAGAAGCAATCTCTAGGTCTTCATATTAGTTTCTTTGGTTTTTTATCTAACTCCAACCGTGATGAGAAGGAGCAAATTCTAGATAGTATCGCAAGTCAAAATCTCAAAGAAGGGAAAAAGGACTTTGCTGGTTACTATCAAATCCCTTTTCAGACCTTAATCGATCAAGAGTTAATCCGTATGACTATTTATATAAAGGATGGTGTATCCGTTAAGGAACAAGACTTAAAAGCAGCAGCCAAAAAATTAGACGCTAGCAAACTACCGGATGGTGCCTATGATTTCTACTATTCCAAAGGCAGTTACGCCGATTCCATTAGTTACTCATTCAAGGTTAAAGATGGGAAAGTTGTTTTTTATGAAGATCAAAATATTCAGAATTGAGTAACCGAATACAAGAAAAAGATCTAGTCGTGTTTGACTAGATCTTTCATGTTGCTTAGAAGTCTTCCTTCTTCTTAAGTGTCATAGAAGCAATAGCTGTAGCGACGAATGTCAAACCAGTTACAAGAAGTCCTAAATGATCTTCCGTTCCTGTTGAAGGAAGGGATCGTTTACTTTCTTTAGGCTTGTCACTAGATTTAGGAGTTTCACTAGATTTAGGTTTGTCACTAGGCTTAGGCTTATCTCCATTTGGTGATGGATTTTTAGGTTTGCTATTACTTGGTGTTGGTATATTTGGAATATCAATTGATGGTGAAGGTGGAAGAAGTTTATTTACCACATTTCCTTTATCAACGACAAGGTTTGTAGCTGAAGTAAAGTCGCTTGTAGTAACTTTGATGGATGTATCTGAAAGTTGGTAACCATTAGGAGCAGAGAGCTCTTTGATCACGTAATTTTTCGCTTCAAATCCAACAAAGCTTGCAAGTCCATCTTGACCAGAAATTGCTTGCGCTTGGCCTTGTCCATAAGGATTTGCAACAGGTGTCACACCATCTGCTTCAAAGAGTCCAAATACTGCACCAGCTAGGTAATCACCCTTTTCATCCACTTTACGAACCCTAAGGGTATAAAGTTTCAATTCAGGATTATTCACTGTTGGTGGAGTTGGTGGGATAACCTTGTTGATAAAGGTTTTCTTATCTCCATAAGCAACGACTGCTTGGATAGCATTTGATGCTTCATCCTTTGTGACGGTAACTGTGACATCCACTTGACCTTCATCATATTGGATGTTTGCCTGATCAGCTGGAACGACTTCTTTAATGGTATATTTATGAGTACCAATCATCGCTTCCGTGTAGGCGATTGCATCAAATGTCACTGTACCATCTGCAGCATTTTGTTTTGTCTGAAGAACAGTACCATTTTCGTCCAAGAGGTTAAAGCTAAATTCACCACCTTGAAGGTCACGACCTTCTAAAATCTTGCTTGTGGTAATTTGTTTTTCACTTGGAGTTGGAGGTGTCGGAGGTGTATACGTGTTGGTAAAAGTAGGAGTATCTTTCTTACCGTCGTATTGCACATCCGCATTCAATTGTCCATTTGCATCCTTAGTGACAGTCACTGTTACAGTATGAACAGATTCATCATAAGTGATTGCTGATTCTGGTGTAGCTGGTTTTTGTTCAGTAATTGTGTAGGTGAACGTACCAGCTTCATTAAAGCTTACTGGATTGAAGAGAATATCGCCATTCTCACCATTTGTCTTGGTATCAATGAGCGTACCAGCTTGATCCTTGAGAAGGAAAGTAAACTCATTTGCTTTCAACGTACGGTCGCTCGAACCATTGATCGCCAATACTTTTTTAGCCTTGAATTGAGCTGTCGTTGGTTTCACTGTTGGAGGAACAGGAGTTGGAGGTGTATACGTGTTAGTAAAAGTAGGAGTATCCTTTTTACCGTCGTATTGCACATCCGCATTCAATTGTCCATTTTCGTCTTTTGTAACAGTCACTGTTACAGTATGAACAGATTCATCATAAGTAATTGCTGATTCCGGTGTAGCTGGTTTTTGTTCAACAATTGTGTAGGTGAACGTACCAGCTTCATTAAAGCTTACTGGATTGAAGAGAATATCCCCATTCTCACCATTTGTCTTGGTATCAACGAGCGTACCAGCTTGATCCTTGAGAAGGAAAGTAAACTCATTTGCTTTCAATGTACGATCACTCGAACCATTGATCGCCAATACTTTTTTAGCCTTGAATTGAGCTGTCGTTGGTTTCACTGTTGGAGGAACAGGCGCTGGAGGTGTTTTCGTATTTGTAAACGTATCTCCTTTTTCAGTATCCCCACCTGAGTAAGTCACAGTAGCGACGAGTTTGTCGTTTACTTTCTTCACTTCAACGGTAGCAGTGATGGTTTGTGTGCTATAGTTGATAGAAGCATCCGTACCTTTATTTTCGGTAATGGTATAAGTATGTGTTCCTTCTGCAGTATAAGAAAGTTCCTTAAAGGTTACAGTACCATTTGCTTTGTTTTTAGCAGTTTCAAGGGTATTGTCTCCTTCTTTCAAGACAAATTCAAATTGATCGTCTGTCAACGGTAAGTTTGTTTCACCTTCTTTAAGAAGCTTTTTAACTTGAAGGCTAGCTGTTACACTTTCTGTTTTAGGAGCTTCTTTTTTGTTCGTGAACGTATCTGTGGCATTTTCACCATCAGAGTAAGTGACTTGTTCTACAACCAAAGCGTTGTCTTTTTCAACCACTACAACAGTAGCTGTGATGGTTTTATCACTGTAAGTAATGGTCTTGTCACTACCTTTTGTTTCAGTGATGGTATATTTGAATGTACCAGCATGGTCTACAGTGATGTTATCAAAAGTAATTGAACCATCTTTTTTGTTCTTGGTTGTGCCAACAACTTTATCGTTTGAATCTTTTGCAACAAACTCAAAGTCATCACCCTTAAGTTCGCCACCTTCAAATGCTTTTTTAAGGTTTAAGGTCACTTTAGCATTTGAAACTTTTGGTTTGTTTTGAGTATTGGTGATCGTATTTTTTTGTTCACCATCTCCACCTGAGTAAGTGACAGTAGCGACGAGTTTGTCGTTTTCTTTTTTCACATCGACAGTAGCCGTGATGCTTTGTGTACTATAGTTGATAGTAGCATCCGTACCCTTGTTTTCAGTGATAGTGTATGTATAGCTACCTTCCTTATTGAAGGTTAGAGACTTGAAGTTGACAGTGCCATCTGCTTTATTTTTAGCAGTTTCAACTACCGTATTATTTTCATCTTTCAAGACAAACTCAAATTGACCTTCTGTGATTGGAACTTGTTTATGTTCTTGATCACCGGCTACTTCGAAAGCTTTTTTAACAACAAGATTTGCAGTAGTTTCAGTTACTTTTGGTTTGTTTGAAGTGTTTACAACTTTAATAACATTCGACTCATTGATTGGTTCAACTTTTGAAGTATAACCATCAGGTGTATTCGTTTCTTCTACTGAATAAACAATCGGTTGTCCATCTTTAATCCCTGGTAATTTAGAAAATTCTGCAGTCCAACCTGAAGCCTTTGTCAAGGTCTTAGTCATACCGTCTAATTTTTTACCATCAGCTAATAATTGAACTGTGATATCTTTACGGTCAGCTTCTTCATCACCAACCCATTCTTTTTGAACAGTTATAGTTTTATCACCGGATACCCAGAAGTTTAATTCTGTGTTATTCCAGAATGCTGGGTCTTTTAATGGTGTTTTGATTTCATCAGCTGTTAACGTAGCATTGTTGTCAACGCGAACGGTTGTCTTAGGAATTAATGTTTGGTATTCAACGATCAATTCATCGCTTGATGCTGTTTTAAAGACATCACTGACATCTGATAAATTCACGGTAAATCCATTGCCGTCCGCATCGAATTTCACATGTTTCCAGAAGTCCCAACCAGAAGCTACCACTTGTCCACCTTTTCTCAAAGTGAAGGATGGTTTCAAGTAAGTTCCTACAAAGAATTCACTTGCAGCGTGGTTTGCAGCAGGAGCAAAAGTGATTTTTGAGTAATCTACAGCTGGAGCTTGGATTTTATCTGACACAACAGGGTTTGTGATGGCTTGTTTCTTACCATCTCCGTTGATACGAATGAACCAAGTAGTGAGATAATAGTCATCTCCAACATTCATCCATGCATAGTTTTCAGATGCGTCTAATTTGAATTGTTTAGAAACATAATCACCTGTACGATTATATTTATTTAAGATTGCTTCGAAAACTCCTGGCCCATCAGGACGTGTGATGACGACTGATTCTGAACCAACTTTTGAGGTAGCCGTTTTATTTCCAGGATTTCCCGGAGTGTTATCCCATTCTGCTTTGTATGAGAAACCACCCTTAACGTTTTGGTTCATGGATTCGATGGCTTTTTTAAAAGTAAAAGTAATCTTTTTGTTTGTCATCGAAATGGTTGCGACTTCAGCTCCATTTGCTTGGAGTGATTGAGTTGCAACTTCAGTGATATTGACACCTTCTGGAGCATCAATGGTAAACGTATCACCTTCTTTAACTGATTTACCAGTTAAATCCCAGTCAAATGAAAAGATAACTTTTTGTCCACTTGCCTGAGCCTTTAAATTGGTGACGGTTGGTGAAACAGTAGCCGCGCTAACAGGTTTGATCACAGACAAGCCTAAGGCTACCACGGCGATGATAGCTACAAATGCAACTATCTTTTTATATAGAAATTTCAATTGGCCTCATTTCCTTTCTTTTGCATAAATTTCGTAAAGTTTTTCTATATAGTGATATCTCCTAAAACTGAAAAACTCCTGATCTTTGCTCCATACAATCAGTTGCTTTATTTGAACATGTATTTAGAGAAGAAGGACCTTACCTCTATTGAGAAAATATGGGGGCATACCTCAATATCCTATCTTTAGTCTGTCCATACTAGAGGATTGGTTGGACCTGAAACAAACTTTCTAAAAACAATGATTCGATAGAAAAACGGAAGAAATTTACGCTTCATAATATAAAATGATAATAAGCAGTGCAAACTTAACAGAATAATCATCCCATTGCATATTTAAAAGATTATTATCAACATTATTATATTCTTTTAGTGTGATAAGTCAAGTTAAATGCAACAAAAATAAGGCAAAATGTTGATTTTGGTTTTTGTATAAGTCGACCTTTTATTTCCCGCCATTTTAGCCTTTCATGTTATAATATTCAGATAAGAAAAAGAGGAGACCAAAAGCTAGATGATCACTTCAAAATACGATTGGCAGTTAGCTTCGCCAAGTGCAGATGAGGCTTTTTTAGCCCTTGCCAAAAAAGCGGGCCTGGAAGCATCCGTAGCAACCTTGCTGTATGAGCGTGGCATTCAAACCAAAGAGGATTTAGAAGACTTTTTAGAACCCAAGTTGGAGAAGCTACATGACCCTTATTTGCTCCATGATATGGACAAGGCAGTGGAGCGCATCCGACGGGCCATCGAAGATTATGAGCAGATCCTCATCTACGGAGACTATGATGCGGACGGGATGACCTCAGCCTCCATTATGAAGGAAACCTTGGAGCAGATGGGTGCAGAGGTGCAAGTCTACCTACCCAACCGCTTCACAGACGGCTACGGTCCCAATGAGAGTGTCTACAAATACTTTATCGAGCAGCAAGGCATTTCCCTGATTGTCACGGTGGACAATGGGGTCGCGGGCAATCAAGCAATTGCCATGGCCCAAGCGATGGGAGTTGATGTTATCGTGACCGACCACCACTCTATGCCAGAGGTTTTACCGGATGCTTATGCGATCATCCATCCGGAGCATCCTGATGCGGATTATCCCTTCCATTATCTAGCAGGATGTGGTGTGGCCTTTAAGTTGGCCTGTGCCCTCCTAGAGGAAGTACCAGTCGATCTCTTAGACCTGGTAGCAATTGGGACCATTGCTGACATGGTGAGCCTGACAGATGAGAATCGGATTCTGGTCAAATACGGTCTGGGTGTTCTCCAACATACCCAGCGCATGGGCTTGCAGGAGCTCTTGGAGATCGCAGGGATTCGTCCGGAGGATGTCAATGAAGAAACAGTTGGTTTTCAGATTGCTCCTCGTCTCAATGCCCTTGGACGCCTCGATGACCCTAATCCAGCTATCGAACTACTGACTGGTTTTGACGATGAAGAGGCACACGAGATTGCCCTCATGATTCATCAAAAGAATGAAGAACGAAAAGAGATCGTCCAAGCTATCTATGACGAAGCCAAAACCATGGTCGATCCAAGCTTATCCGCCCAGGTCTTAGCCAAGGAAGGCTGGAATCCAGGGGTCCTTGGTATTGTCGCCGGCCGTCTATTAGAAGAGCTTCATCAGCCAGTTGTTGTTTTAAGTATTGAAGATAGGCGGGCTAAAGGAAGCGCTCGGAGTCCTGAGTCGGTCAATATCTTTGAGGCCCTCGATCCTCACCGGTCGCTCTTTGTCGCCTTTGGAGGACATGCCGGTGCAGCAGGAATGACGCTGGAGGTGGACCAACTTCCTGCCCTGTCTCAGGCTCTTACGGATTACATTGCAGAGCAAGAGATTGATCTCAGCAGCAAGTCCACCCTAGCCATCGACGAGGAACTGCATCTAACAGAACTAACGCTTGAGACCTTGAAAAGCTTTGATCGCTTGAGTCCATTTGGCATGGACAATAAAAAGCCCGTCTTTCTAGTCCGTAATTTCAAGGTAGAAGGGGCACGCTCGATGGGAGCTGGCAATACCCACTTGAAACTCAAAATTTCTCAAGAAGATGCGACCTTTGAGGTGGTTGCCTTTGGCTTGGGAAGCTTAGAGTCAGAGTTTGCGCAAGCGCAAGACCTAGAGCTAGCTGTGCAGTTGTCGGTCAACCAATGGAATGGTCAAACGACCCTCCAGCTCATGCTGGTTGATGCGCGTGTGGATGGTGTGCAGCTCTTTAATATCCGCTCTAAAAATGCCAGCCTCCCCGCAGGTGTTCCCATTCTTGATTTTACTAAAGAACTGCCAGATTTGACAGGGACATCCGCGGTTGTAGTTGGAAATATCCCTGAGGATTTAGAACAACTACGGCAAATCTTCCAAGAGCATGATTTCCAGGCTGTCTATTTCAAAAATGAGATCGCCAAAGCCTACTATCTGACAGGATATGGTAGCAGGGACCAATATGCCAAGCTCTATAAGACCATCTACCAGTACCCAGAGTTCGATGTCCGCTACAAACTCAAAGACCTAGCGGCCTATCTCAAGATCCAGCAGATCCTCTTGGTCAAAATGATTCAGATCTTTCAAGAGTTGGGCTTCGTGACCATTGAAAATGGCATCATGAAGGTCAATAAAGAAGCAGAAAAACGCGAAATCGCAGAAAGTAGCATCTACCAAAATCTCAAACAAACCGTTAAAGAACAGGAATTGATGGCCCTTGGAACGGTTCGCGAAATCTACGACTACCTGACAGGACAGGACTCATGAAAAAACACCTAAAAAAATTCCTCTGGCTCAGTCCCTTCCTGCTTTTTGGACTTTATTGGGTAGGAATCTACCTGAGCCTCAAAAACCCTATGGAGGAGATTAACTACTCTGAAAATGGTGGATTGATGCGCTATGTGATGTTTAAGCCATTTACAGAAACGATCGGAAGTGATCGCATCTGGAAGGAAGATGAAGGATTTCAAATGTATCCCTATTCAGATAAAATCGTTGGGGGACAAGAAGACCTGTCCGTCATGATGTTTCGAAACAGTTCGGAATGGGTTTATAGGTATAAATATCAGTTAAAAGAAAATGTATCGGTTCGTATGATGTTCAAATACAATTCTAAAAAAAGAGCATTGATTCAAGAAGAAGTCTATCTTTATGCGGATGATCAAGAAGTAGAGGGTAGTGATTTTCTAAAGAAACTTGCCGCCTATGGCAAAGACCGTGCTTGGTTGAAAAAGCAAAGTAAGAAGGTAGCTGAACAATATATTCTTGGTACTTGGTTCAAGAATGGAAGCTCCCGTTACTCTTGGAAAAACTTAGGGGATATGAAAATCAAGTACAATAAAGTATTAGATGAATAGTAAGCATGTTTCCAATCCCACATCATTTTTCGGATGTGGGATTTTTGCTTTTGACGCGGGAGCTTGGGAAAATGATTTGGCAAAAAATGATGCAAGTTAGTGGAATTCATGATATAATGGAATGTAAAAAATTTTTTATGAAAGAAAGTTAACCATGAATTTAAAAGATTACATTGCAAGCATTGAAAACTATCCACAAGAAGGTATTACCTTCCGTGATATCAGCCCTTTGATGGCAGATGGCAATGCTTATAGTTATGCGATTCGTGAAATCGTTCAATACGCAACGGATAAGAAAATTGACATGATCGTTGGTCCTGAAGCGCGTGGGTTCATCGTTGGATGTCCGGTCGCTTTTGAGTTGGGAATTGGATTTGCGCCTGTTCGTAAGCCTGGTAAATTGCCACGTGAAGTCATCTCTGCTGACTACGAAAAAGAATACGGTGTGGATACCCTCTGCATGCACGCAGATGCCATCAAACCAGGTCAACGCGTCCTCATCGTTGATGACCTCTTGGCGACTGGTGGTACGGTGAAAGCAACCATCGAAATGATCGAAAAACTCGGTGGGGTCGTTGCAGGCTGTGCCTTCTTGATCGAGTTGGATGAATTGAAAGGTCGCGAAGCGATCGGTGATTACGACTACAAAGTCTTGATGCATTACTAATATAGTCTAATACTATAACTGGCTACAGAAAAACCATAATTGAAAACTATAAGCTCCTATCATATAATGTTAGTTAAGAACTTGTAAGATGGGAGCTTTTTATGCCAATTACTCTAGATAAAAAATTACCAGCAGTCGATATCCTTCGTTCAGAAAATATTTTTGTCATGGATGATGTTCGGGCGACTCACCAGGATATTCGGCCGATGAATGTTCTCATTCTTAATCTGATGCCGACCAAGGTTGCGACAGAAACCCAGCTCTTACGGCTCCTTGCCAACACGCCCTTGCAGATCAATGTTGATTTCCTCTACATGGCGAGCCATGAATCCAAGAATACGGCGGCTGAGCATTTGGAGAGCTTCTACAAGACCTTTGAGGATATCAAGAATAATTACTATGACGGCTTGATTGTGACAGGAGCGCCTGTCGAAAAGATGGACTTTGAGGAAGTAGACTACTGGGAAGAATTGACCCAGGTCTTTGAATGGTCCAAGCGGCATGTCTTTTCTACCTTGCACCTTTGTTGGGGAGCCCAGGCTGGACTGTACCACCGTTACGGGATTCAAAAAGTAGAACTCTGTGACAAGCTATCGGGTATCTATGACCAAGCAGTGGTGCGTCCCGATAGTCTGCTCATGAGAGGCTTTGACGATCGCTTCCTTGCCCCTCATTCTCGTTATACAGATATTCCTTTGAAGGAAGTCCTTGAAAAGAGCAATCTTCAAGTGATCGCTCAGGGAAATGAAGTTGGGCTTTCCATCATTGCCAGTCCAGACATGCGTGAGGTCTATAGCTTTGGCCATCTGGAGTATGATCGCGATACGCTGGCAAAAGAATACCACCGAGATGTCAAGGCGGGCTTGGATCCGGACGTTCCCAAGAATTATTTTGATGGGGATGACGCTAATACAGAGCCTCGCATTCGTTGGAATCTAGCTGCGACGACTTTCTTTAGTAATTGGATCAACTATGCGGTTTATCAAGAAACACCTTACCGCTTGGAAGAATTGGAAAAAGATATTTCATTTTATGGTTACCTATAAAGGGGAATTATGACATATTCACAAGCATTTAAGTATGGCAACTTGGTTCTTCCAAGTGCCTTGCTTTTTCATTATCATGAATTGTTTGACCAAGCAGATGACTACTTGGTTTGGCAGTTTTTCTTCCTTCAAAATACGACTGGTCAAGAGGCCTTGACTCCTAATCAGATTGCTAGTCATCTAGGAAAAACGGTGACAGAAGTCAATCGGATTATGTCCAATTTGACCACCAAGGGACTCCTTCAGTACCGGACCATTGAGCTCAATGGCGAGATTGAAGCCATCTTTGATGCGACCATTGCCCTGGAGCGCTTGGATGAGATTTTAGAAGCCCAGACACAAGGGAAGACACAGAGCGCGCCTGCTAAGGGAAATGTCATCAAGGACTTGGTGGAAACCTTCCAACAAGAACTGGGACGACTCTTGACGCCTTTTGAGATTGAAGACTTGACCAAGACTGTGCGCGAGGATCAGACAGATCCAGATGTGATCAAGGCAGCCTTACGAGAAGCCGTCTTTAACGGTAAGCCTCACTGGAAATATATCCAAGCTATTTTACGCAACTGGCGCAGTGAAGGCATCAACAGCCTGGCCCAAGTAGAGGCGAAACTACAAGAACGCGAGCAAGCCAACCCACGCAATGTGACCGTTTCAGACGATTTCTTGAAGGCCATGGATTTGTGGAAGGATTAAAAAAACTAGCACTTATTTGAGTGCTAGCTGCAGATGGAAGGTTAAGTCTTCCTAGAAACTTTTTTTATGTGAGTACGGACGTCAGCGAACTTCGAAGAAGTTCCATGACTTAGTTTTGAACCTAAGGTTTCAAAACTCCCGAGTGCCTGAAACAATAGTGTTTCAGGCACTTTTCTCACGGCGGAAAGTTTTTAGTTTATACTTGAATAGTTTTAAAAATAAGACATTATTTTTACTGAAACAAATAGGTTCTTAATTGAAAAAATAATTTTTAACCATACAAAAAGCTAGCAGTCATATATTGCTAGCATTTTTCGTTTATAGATAGTCCGCGTAAGCTTTTTCTAGTTTGGTAAGGAGTTCTTGTTTTTCCTCCTCACTAGCAAAGGAAGCCTGGATGGCATGGACATTGTGCTGGTAAAAGTCAGTTTCCTTGGTTTGGAAATGCTGATGATAGAGGGCGTATTCCTTGGTGAGGTCGGTATCAGATACAGTCCGATTATCGGTATTGATACTGATTCGAGCACCTGCTTCCTTCATTTTCAAATAAGGAAAATCCTCTAAAGTCGGCGCTGCTTTTGTCTGTAAGTTGCTGGTCAAGCAGAGTTCACCAGTGACCCCATTTTCAATAAAGGATTGGAGTAAGGCTGGTTCATGAGATAGAGCCGTCACGTGCCCATTGCGTTTGATGCCAAATGCAATCGATTGGGCAACAAAGTGTGGGCAATGACACTCACCTGCATGAAGCGTCATAGGCCGATGGTAACTCTTGACTTGCTCGATTAAAGTTCGAATATCTTCTGGAGAGTAGTTGTGCTCATCTCCGGCAAAGTCAAAACCAACAAAATCCTGATCACTAACTTGGTTGGCTTCTGCAAGAATGCGAGAGGTGACCTCTTGATCGGACTGGCGCATGCCACAGACCAAGGCTTTTGCAACAATGCCAAATTCCTCCTGGGCTTGGCGTAGACCATCGCAGACAGCATCGATGGTTTCTGGAACGGTGAGGCCTTGGTCCATGGACAATTCTGGTGCGAAGCGGACTTCGATGTAGACGACATTTTCAAGAGCAGCTTGCTTGGCCACATCGTAAGCAGCAAGCGTCAAGGCTTCTTTGGTTTGAAGAAGGGGCCGAATGTAGTCAAAGGCCTCCAAATAGTCCAAAAGATTCTCACAGTGGGCAGGCGCAGTGACATGGTGCTTGAGCTCCTCATCGCTAGCAGGTAGGTCAATATTGGCCATAGCTGCCAGCTGGCGAATGGTCGGAAGAGACAAGGAACCATCTAAGTGGCAGTGCAATTCTGTCTTTGCCAAACTATGAAAGTCGATCGTGGACATGGTTTTCTCCTTAAAATTGTATTTTTTCTATACTATCATTTTGACAAAAAAAGTCAAGTAGCCTTCGCGTAGCAGATCTTTGAAAGGGAGCCCGATATTTGATATGCTAGGAGTAGCGAAATAAAGGAGAAGAAAGATGTCAGACTATCAATTACCAGAAGTATGGAAAGCACCGAGCCAAATGGGAGGAGCCTGGGGTGGCTTGAACCAACCAACAGCAGGTGCCCGCTTTGAACAAACTCTTCCAAAAGGGGATCAACCTTTCCAACTCTATACCCTTCCAACACCCAATGGGATCAAGGCCACCATTATGCTGGAGGAATTGAAAGAGCTGGGAGTGGATGCAGGCTATGACGCTTATCGGATCAAGATTGGTGAGGGAGATCAGTTTGGTAGTGACTTTGTAGCCATCAACCCAAACTCGAAAATTCCAGCCATGTTGGATCAATCAGGCGATCAAGCCATTCGTGTCTTTGAATCGGCCAATATCCTCCTGTATCTAGCAGAGAAATTTGGCAAATTAATCCCTACTGATCTGGCTAAACGGACAGAAGTGCTCAACTGGCTCTTCTGGCAGACGGGGGCTGCACCTTTCCTAGGGGGAGGCTTTGGTCATTTCTTCCACTATGCACCTGAGAAAATCGAGTATGCCATCAATCGCTTTGCCATGGAAGCCAAACGCCAATTGGACCTACTGGACAAGGAATTGGCTACCAAACCTTATATTGCAGGAGATGACTATACCATTGCAGATATTGCCATCTGGTCTTGGTATGGCCGTCTCGCCCAAGACAAGGTCTGGGACCGAGCAGGAATTTTCCTAAATGTAAAGGAATACAAGCATTTGCAAGCTTGGACAGAGAAAATTGCCAATCGCCCAGCCGTGCAACGTGGCTTGGAAGTAGAATATAAGGAAATTGACTAAAGTCTAATATCGGCTTGTTGAGGATGATAGCGAGAGTTTCCGCCGTGAGTATAGCACATGAAACGTATAAGTTTCATGTGCCCGGAAGTTTTGAGACATTAGACTCAAAACTTAGTCATGGAACTTTGAAGAAGTTCGCTGACGTCCGGACTCACCTAAGGAAAGTCTAAAGTAATACCTTTCCATAATAGACAAGGCGCCGTTGCGCCTTTTTTTAATGGTGCAAACATGGTATACTATAGGATGGAATAAAAGTATAGAAAGAAGCACATGGAATTTACAAAATTATCAAATCGCTTGAATCTGGTGGCCAGTTTCGTCCCAGCTGGAGCGCGTCTGTTGGACGTGGGGAGTGATCATGCTTATCTCCCAATCGCCCTCTTACAAGAAGGCAAGATTGAGGCTGCCATTGCTGGGGAAGTGGTAGAGGGGCCTTATCAGTCTGCCCTCCAAAATGTCGTCGATAATGGTTTAGAGGACAAGATTGAAGTCCGTCTGGCCAATGGCTTGGCTGCCTTTGAACCAGCAGACGGCATTTCCTGTATCACCATTGCTGGCATGGGCGGACGCTTGATTGCAGATATCTTAGCGGCAGGTCTTGAGAAATTAGCCAATGTCTCTCGCTTGGTTCTGCAGCCCAATAATCGAGAGGATGAACTGCGGGCTTGGTTAGTCGACCATGATTTCCACATTGTTGATGAAGCTATCTTGGAAGAAAATGAGAAGTTTTATGAGATCCTTGTGGTGGAACACGGTTCTCAAGAGTTGACAGCCAAGGAACTACGCTTTGGTCCCCATTTGATGCGGGAACAAGCTCCAGCCTTTGTCCAAAAGTGGTCCAAGGAAGTGGAGAAATTAGCCTTCGCCTTGGAGCAGGTCCCAGTTGAGAATCAATCTGCCAGAGCATCGTTAGAAGAGCGCATCGCTCACATCAAGGAGGTTCTACATGTTAGCAAGTGAAGTCATCAAACGCTATGAATCCTATTGTCCTCAGGAATTGTCTATGGAGGGAGATGTCCGTGGCCTACAAGTCGGCACGCTACAAAAAGACATCAAGAAGGTCATGGTAGCCCTAGATATTCGGGAGCAGACGGTGGCAGAAGCAATCGCTCATGGGGTGGACTTGATCATCGTCAAGCACGCGCCTATTTTCCGTCCCATCAAGGATTTGGTAGCTGATCGGGCCCAAAATCAGATCTATATCGATTTGATCAAGCATGATATCGCAGTCTACGTCAGCCATACTAATATTGACATTGTCCCAGATGGTCTCAACGATTGGTTTTGCCAGCTCTTGGAAATTGAAGATACAGAGCCCCTCAGTATGACAGGGGAAGGACTTGGAATCGGCCGGATCGGTCGGGTAGCTACACAAACCTTTGGACAGTTGACTAGCAAGGTTAAAGAAACCTTTGGCTTAGATGCTTTGCGCATAGTCAGTTATGATCAGGCGGATTTGGATCGGGTTATCAAGCATGTCGCAATCTGTGGAGGAAGTGGCCAGTCCTTTTACAAGGATGCTCTCGCCAAGGGAGCAGATGTTTATATCACAGGAGATATCTACTACCACACGGCTCAGGACATGCTGAGCGATGGCCTCTTGGCCTTAGATCCCGGGCACCATATCGAGGTTCTCTTTGTGTCAAAACTAGTAGAAAAGCTCAATCAGTGGAAGGCTGAGGAAGCCTGGGAGATTGAAGTGATTGGCAGTCAAGCCAGCACCAATCCTTTTTACCATATCTAAGGGGTCATGATGAAAGTTGCGATTATTGGTGCAGGGATCGTGGGATCCACTGCAGCCTATTATTTATCCAAAGAAGCACAAGTGGATGTGACTGTCTATGACCATGGAGTCGGCCAAGCAACCAAGGCGGCGGCAGGCATTATTAGCCCTTGGTTTTCTAAACGGCGTAATAAGGCTTGGTATCGCCTGGCTCGTCTGGGGGCTGATTTCTACCAAGAATTGGTAGAAGACCTGGCCAAGGACGGAATTCATACAGATTTTTACCAGCAGACCGGCGTCTATCTCCTCAAGAAAAAGGAAGAAAAATTAGACGAACTCTATCAGTTGGCGCTGAGTCGTCGGGAAGAATCTCCCTTGATCGGAGACTTAGCGATTTTAAACAAAGAAGAAGTGTGCCAACAATTCCCAGGTCTACAAGGCTTTGAACAGCTCCTTTATGCCTCAGGTGGGGCCCATGTAGAGGGAGCCCTTCTAACGGAAACTCTCCTTGAAGCCAGTGGCGCAAGACTGATTAAGGAAGAGGTTGCTTTGGCTATTACAGAGGATGGTTTTCAGATAGCAGGAGAAAGCTATGACAAAGTCATCTTGGCAACAGGAGCCTGGTTGGGTCAAATGCTCGAGCCACTTGGCTACCAAGTTGATGTCCGGCCTCAAAAAGGACAGTTGAGGGATTATCAGCTAGACCGAGATATTGCTGATTATCCAGTGGTCATGCCGGAAGGAGAGCTGGATATCATTCCCTTTCAGAAGGGCAAGATCAGTATGGGAGCCACTCATGAGAATGAGATGGGCTTTGACCTGACGGTGGATCAGGCTTTGCTGAATCAGATGGAAACAGAAGCCTTGGCCTACTATCCAGAACTCGCTCAAGCAGAAGTTATCGGGGAGCGCGTGGGAACCCGTGCCTACACCAGTGACTTTTCACCATTTTGGGGAGCTGTTCCTGATCAAGTAGGCCTCTATGTCGCCAGTGGACTTGGTTCGTCTGGCCTCACAACTGGTCCCCTCATTGGGTGGCACCTATCCCAACTCGTGGTAGGAGGAAACCTGCGCTTAGATCCAGCAGATTATCCAGTTGAACAATATGTGAAGAAGTAGGCTGGGACAAAAGTCCTAGCCTCTCAATTGTCTTTGGATTGTCGAGCAAGACGCAGTGGTTGAGTGGGCTCTACTACGCTGATTTCATCAGCTTTTACAGCCCTACTCAACTTTGCGGAGGTGGGACGACGAAATCGAATTCTAACGAATTACCGATTTCTGTCCCACTCTCTTTTTTTCGAAAGACCTTCCGTAATTTGGCTAAAAATAGTAGAATAGAAGAAGTGAATCATCGAGAAAATGGGAGTTGTTATGAATTGGTTTCAATCGCAATCCGTGGTCTTACAGGCCTTTCTCGCAGGATTGTTTACATGGGGCTGTACCATTGTCGGGTCAGCCATCGTTTTTTTCTTTAAGCATATCAGTCGTAAGTTACTGGACATCATGATGGGCTTTGCGGCAGGGGTCATGATTGCGGCGTCACTTTGGTCCCTCTTGCAACCGTCGATTTAGTATGTGGAAAACTCTCCTATGGGAGCTTGGCTTGGTTGCCAGCGGCTATCGGTTTTTTAGCTGGAGGTTTTTTCCTCCGTTTGATCGACGCCATCGTCCCTCTCCTTCATATGACGAAGGAGATTGATGAGGCTGAGAGTATCCATACGCCGCGGGAGAAGAAGTTGTCTAAAACAATCCTCCTTTTTCTCGCCATTACCATCCACAATTTCCCAGAAGGCTTAGCGGTTGGGGTGGCCTTTGGAGCTCTGGCTAGCAATCCAAGTCCAGAAGCCTTTATCGGGGCGGTTGGCCTGGCCATTGGGATTGGCTTGCAAAATATCCCAGAAGGGGCTGCTCTTTCAATCCCAATCCGGACGGATGGAAAATCCCGTCTCAATGCCTTTTATTGGGGATCTATGTCAGCCATCGTCGAGCCCATCGGAGCCCTTCTAGGAGCAGTGGCCGTCTTATCCATGACGGCTATCTTGCCTTATGCTCTCTCTTTTGCGGCAGGCGCTATGATCTTCGTGGTGGTTGAAGAGTTGATCCCAGATTCCCAGACTAACGGCAACACAGATGTTGCGACCCTGGGTCTCATGGTTGGCTTTGTCATTATGATGATCCTAGACGTCGCTTTGGGATAAGGAACTGAAAAGGAGAGCATCAGGACAAGCTCTCTTTTTGATTGCTGTTATTGTCTTTGAGAAAAAAGATAGTCAGATACAGCTCAAAGGGTTCTTCATTAGTCAGGAGTATTATCTTATGGTAAAAATCAAGTTTATAAAGAAAAGCAAAAGGATGATGAGTGTCATCGCTTTGGCTCTCCTTATGGTAGTTGGGATCTTTTTGTTTCATATGAACAAAAAAATGGAAGAGAAGCGACGCAATAGAGAGTATGAAGTCAGCTTTGTAAAGACCTTGAAGCATTCTTACAAGGGAATTGAGGAAATTGAGATTAAAAACCCATCCTATAGCTCCATTACTTCAGACGCATGGGGAGCTGATGTCAAAATTACATTTGTTGATGGGACTACAAAGCAACACGAATTAGCCTATGATAAAGATGTTCATAAAATGAAGATAGGGGTCTATCATAATGAAGATGAGGAATTTCAGAGCTTTATGGATTCTAGGAAAGGCACGACCAAATCTGAAGTAAAGGTAAGGTTTTCAGACGGCTCAGTCAAGGAGCAGTAATCTATTTGAATCATGAGTAAGACCAATGCTAACAATTCTACAACACTCATCTCCTGTCATCACCTTGTAACACAAATGCAAGGTGACTTTTTTATATAAACATGATAAAATAAGGGTAATGACTACGTAGAAAGGCCTAACATTATGAAAGGTATTATTTTAGCAGGGGGCTCAGGAACTCGTTTGTATCCATTGACACGTGCGGCTTCTAAACAATTGATGCCCATTTATGACAAACCAATGATCTACTATCCGCTGTCAACGCTTATGTTGGCTGGGATCAAAGATATCCTGATCATCTCGACGCCTCAAGACCTACCTCGTTTTGAAGAGCTTCTTGGAGATGGTTCTGAACTTGGTATTTCCCTCTCTTATGCAGAGCAGCCAAGTCCAGATGGCTTGGCGCAAGCCTTCATCATAGGAGAAGACTTTATCGGTGACGATCATGTTGCCCTCATCCTTGGGGACAATATCTTCCACGGAAACGGCTTAACCAAGATGTTGCAACGGGCAGAAGCGAAGGAAAAAGGAGCGACTGTCTTTGGTTACCAAGTCAAAGATCCGGAACGCTTTGGTGTGGTAGAGTTTGACGCGGATATGAATGCCATCTCTATCGAAGAAAAACCAGAACATCCAAAATCCAACTTTGCAGTGACTGGACTTTACTTCTATGACAATGATGTGGTAGAGATTGCCAAAAACATCAAACCAAGTCCTCGTGGCGAGCTTGAAATCACAGATGTCAACAAGGCTTATTTGGAGCGTGGAGATCTCTCTGTTGAGCTCATGGGCCGTGGTTTTGCCTGGTTGGATACAGGAACTCACGAAAGTCTCTTGCAAGCATCTCAATATATCGAAACTGTTCAACGCTTGCAAAATGTCCAAGTGGCTAACCTTGAGGAAATTGCCTATCGCATGGGTTATATCACCAAAGAACAAGTCCATGAATTAGCGCAATCACTGAAGAAAAACGAATACGGACAATATTTGCTCCGTTTGATTGGAGAAGCTTAATGACGGAACAATTTTTTGATAAAGAATTAGCAGCACGCAAAATTGAAGCCATCCCAGGCTTGATGGAGTTTGATATTCCTGTGCGTGGGGACAACCGTGGTTGGTTTAAAGAAAACTTCCAAAAAGAAAAAATGCTTCCTCTTGGCTTCCCTGAAAGCTTCTTTGCGGAAGGCAAGTTGCAAAACAATATTTCATTCTCTCGTAAAAATGTTTTGCGTGGCTTGCATGCAGAGCCTTGGGACAAGTACATCTCTGTAGCAGATGAAGGCAAGGTTCTTGGAACTTGGGTAGACCTTCGTGAAGGCGATAGCTTTGGGAACACCTACCAAACTGTGATCGATGCTTCAAAAGGCATCTTCGTCCCTCGTGGTGTAGCCAATGGGTTCCAAGTTTTGACAGATAAAGTTGCTTATACATACTTAGTCAATGATTACTGGGCATTGGAACTCAAACCAAAATATGCTTTTGTCAACTACGCAGACCCAAGCCTAGACATCCAATGGGAAAACTTGGCAGAAGCAGAAGTCTCAGAAGCAGACAAGAACCACCCACTGCTCAAAGACGTCAAACCCCTAAAAGCAGAAGATTTGTAAGAATAGCTCTTTAAACAATCAAAGAAAGCATTCTATAGTTTTTAGCTTTGCTATAAACGAGCGAAGCGAGTTATATACTTAGCTTTCCGCCGTGAGAAAAGCACCTGAACTATTTTTGTTTCAGGTGCTCGGAAGTTTTGAGACATTAGGCTCAAAACTAATTGAACACGGGCTACGGATTGTGTCAAAAAGATAAGTTTTCCTAGAATCGAAAAATTCTGCGTCAAACTTCCTATTTTGACTTTATCCGCAAACGCCCTTTGTATCTTAATTTAGTCATGGAACTTCCTGGATTGCTGAAATCATCCACTGGATAATTTCACCTAACTTCCGTACTCACCTAAGGAAAGCTAAAAAAAGATTGATTTAAGGAACAATCAAAACTAAAAATTATTTGGAGAAAAAATGTCAGAATATAAACATATCATCGTAACTGGTGGAGCTGGTTTCATCGGTTCAAACTTCGTACACTATGTCTACAACAACCATCCAGACGTACATGTGACTGTCCTTGACAAACTCACTTACGCTGGTAACCGTGCCAACATTGAAGAAATCCTTGGAGATCGTGTCGAGTTGGTTGTGGGGGACATCGCTGATGCTGAATTGGTTGATAAATTGGCTGCTAAGGCAGATGCGATCGTTCACTATGCAGCTGAAAGCCACAATGACAATTCCTTGAACGACCCGTCACCATTTATCCACACCAACTTCATCGGTACCTACACACTTTTGGAAGCGGCTCGCAAGTACGATATTCGTTTCCACCACGTGTCAACAGACGAAGTCTATGGGGACCTTCCATTGCGTGAAGATCTTCCTGGACATGGGGAAGGTCCTGGTGAAAAATTCACTGCTGAAACCAAATACAACCCATCATCCCCTTATTCATCAACCAAGGCTGCTTCAGACTTGATCGTGAAGGCTTGGGTTCGTTCCTTCGGTGTTAAGGCAACCATTTCAAACTGTTCAAACAACTATGGACCATACCAACACATCGAGAAGTTCATCCCACGTCAAATCACCAATATCTTGTCTGGTATCAAACCAAAACTTTATGGTGAAGGGAAGAACGTCCGTGACTGGATCCACACTAACGACCACTCAACGGGTGTATGGGCTATTCTCACTAAAGGCCGTATCGGTGAAACTTACTTGATCGGTGCTGATGGTGAAAAGAATAACAAGGAAGTGCTTGAACTCATCCTTGAAAAAATGGGTCAACCAAAAGATTCTTACGACCGTGTCACAGACCGTGCTGGTCACGATTTGCGTTACGCCATTGATTCAACAAAATTGCGTGAAGAATTGGGTTGGGAACCACAATTCACAAACTTCGAAGCAGGTTTGGAAGACACTATCAAGTGGTATACAGACCACCAAGACTGGTGGAAGGCTGAAAAAGAAGCTGTAGAAGCCAACTACGCGAAAACACAAAAAGTTTTGAAATAAGGAAGAAAGTCCAAGTGGAAAACTACTTGGACTTTTTTCTTTTATTTTCTGAAAATGAGTGAGAGATCTTCCATGTATGGTATAATAGGATCAGTTTGAAAACAATTATCGATTAGGAGGAATAGATGAATCAAAAAGATTGGGTTGACTATTTTGAAGCACTCCATAACCGGAAGCCGAGTCTGCAAGAGTTTCAAGATGCACGAGCGAATGGTGAGTTTGTAGTGGAACGAAAAGAGAACGATCCTGAAGCACAAGTTCCATCAGCGGTATTCTCACCAGAGAAGAGTGAGCAGGTTCAAATGCAGTCGCAAGTAGAGTCGAGGCATGCGGCACCAGCTATCAAACGCTTTGATGTGAAATGGAATAAGCAGACAAAATGGGTTTTATCAGGTGTAGGAATACTAGCCTTTATTGTACTGGCTTACTTCTTTTTCTTCCAACCGACTCCAAGTTTGGAAGGAATTTGGGTTGGGCCTTCTGATTCAACAGCAGTAGTTTATGAATTAAATCAAGAAGAGCTACGATCTAATGGTAAGTATAAGATTGAAAAAGTTTATAAGGGGAAGGAAGCGAGTCAAGAGTTTCAGAAAGCTTTAAACCAGTTAAACTACTCCAAGCTGAAAACCTTAGCTGATGTTGATAGAAAATTTGACCTCCACACGAGGGAAGTTGTCATCATCAAAGACGAACATGGGCTTGTTTATAATCTACTCCAAAGCAATGGGACCAATGTAATTTTAGCTAATGACTTGATGGATTTGGTGACCTATAGTGATCATTCAGAGAGCTTTAAGAAAAATGCTATTTTTCACAAGACAGAAATTCCTAAAGTGTTAGTTGGGAAATGGAAAATTGAGCGTTCTTATGACGATGAAACCAATTACCTTGAATTAAATGATCGTGGAATTCTTACTTATAGTGAATTTGATAGCAGCGAAGGTACGGCTTTTTATACCCTAGAAGAACTCCAAAAGATGCCTTCAACTAAGTTTGACCAAGAAAAGACAGCTGACAAAGTGAAAGAGGTATATGAAGATCTTCAAGATGCGGTGGATTCTCAAGATTATCAGTTAAATAGTATGAAAGACGTGTACAAGCAACTAGGATCTGATTTTTATTATATCCCTGTAAATGGAGGAAAGACAGTTCTTGTTTTCACAGAAGACTATCATTTAGTTGAAAAATTGGAAAAAGTGAAATAAATCAGAAGGGCCGAAAGGTCCTTTTCATTTATTTTCTGAAAATCACAAAATAAACCATGGATTTGTGGTATAATATGGTTAGTTTTTATAATGAATCAATAAGGGGGATATGATGAATCAAAAAGATTGGGTTGAATACTTTGAAGCGGTTAATGGTCGCAAGCCAAGTATGCAAGAATTTCAAGAAGCGCGTGAAAAAGGGGAGTTTGTCGTAGAGCGAAAAGAAGCACCAGCTCCATCAACTGAAGCGCAGGCTCCTTCTCAGGAAGCACCTGTTGCACCTAGTGCGCCTCTTTCACAAGAGCAGACGGGTTTTGTCCAACCACAACCATCTGCGAAAACCTTGCAACCTGTGCCAAGACCGAAAAAATTGACATTTTCTTTCAATAAACAAACAAAGATTGGGGTCGCAGTTGCGGGACTTGTCGCAGTGATTGCTCTTGCTTGGTTCTTTTTCTTTTCAGGTGGACCAAGTCTAGATGGGGTTTGGTTGAGAAATACGGATTCTAGTCCGGTTACTTATGAACTAAGTGGAAAGAAACAAAAAGTCAATGGTGGTGAGACCATCAAAAAGGTTCTCAAGGGGAATGAAGCGAAAAAAGAATTTAATACAGCACTTTCTTTGTTAAATGCAACAGACTTGCATTCACTTGCGGATGTCGATAAGAAATTTAACCTGAAGACGACAGAAATTGTTGTTATTAAGTCTGGTGGGAACACACGCTATAACTTGCTCCAAAAAGACGGAAGCAATATTATTTTAAGAAATGATTTATTCGACTTGAAAACTTATAAGTCATACAAAGGAAACTTTGAAGATAATTTGGTCTATCACAAGGTTGAAACACCAAAGGCCATGGTTGGAAAATGGAAGAATGTGACAGAAGGAGATAATACAACTGTTCAGATTTCAGATCATGGAATTATAAGTGATAAGTATTACGATAACAAGGCTTACGCATTCTATTCTCTAGCTGATCAAGAAAAGTATGATGGAGACACGACTTCTAAAGAAGAGATTGAACACACATTTGACGTAATTCAAGAAGCGGTGAAATCAGAAGGCTATCAAGTGAAGAGCGCTAAGGAAGTCTATATACAAGCTAATTCAAATTATTGTTTCGTACCTGTCAATGGTGGAAAAAATATACTCGTCTTACGTGGTGGTAATGAATTTGCCGCTAAATTAGAAAAAGTGAAGTAATGAAAGGACCGCAAGGTCCTTTTTGTTTCCAAACTTCTTACTGAAAAACTATTCATGTCTAGGCAAAAATATGGTAAAATGGATAAGATGTGTCTGAGATGTCTATTTCTTCTCAGACGACTACAGGTAATGGAGTAGAAAATGCAAAATAGACCTATTATTATTGGTGTTACTGGTGGTTCTGGTGGTGGAAAGACCAGTGTGTCTCGTGCCATTTTGGCTAATTTCCCGAATGAAAAGATTGCCATGATTGAGCATGATTCTTATTACAAGGACCAAAGTCATTTGACCTTTGAGGAGCGGATCAAGACCAACTATGACCATCCTTTTGCCTTTGATACGGACTTGATGATTGCGCAGATCAATGAACTCTTGGAGGGTCGTCCGGTGGATATCCCAACTTATGACTATGCTGAACATACGCGCAGCAGCAAGACCTATCGTCAGGAACCACAAGATGTCTTCATCGTGGAAGGAATCTTAGTCCTTGAAGACAAGCGCCTTCGGGACTTGATGGATATCAAGATTTTCGTTGATACCGATGATGATGTGCGGATCATTCGCCGTATCAAGCGGGACATGGAAGAGCGTGGACGGAGTCTCGATAGCGTCATTGAGCAATACCTTGGTGTGGTAAAACCGATGTACCACCAGTTCATCGAGCCAACCAAGCGCTATGCGGACGTGATCATTCCTGAGGGCGTAACCAATACGGTTGCGATTGACTTGATCACAACCAAGATTGAAAAAATCCTCAACGAAGCGCGTGAGGGAAAATAGAAAAAGAGAGAAGAAGGGCAACTGGTCACCAAGTGTCTACGGATATGAGGAGTGACGGAATGTCTCAGTAGTTGATGAGACTCTTCATTCGCTAAAAGACTCGAAAGAGTTCTCCATCAATGTTGCGGGGGAGGTACGAAAAACGTTATGTAACGTTCTGTACCACTCCCTCTTTTTCCTAAGGAGAATGGAAATGAAAAGGGAGTTTCATTCGCGGACCAAGGCGTTCGCTTGTTTATTGACCATGTGTGCTGGTTTTTCAGATGCTTATACCTTTATTTGTCGGGGTGGGACCTTGGCGGCAGGCCAGACGGGAAATGTGGTCTTTCTATCGGTTGGTTTGATCGGCCAGCAGATCTCAGATGTAGAAGTGAAGTTAGCCACGATGCTGGCCTTTATGCTGGGGATCTTTTTAATGACGGTCTTGCGTCGCTTGATTGATAATTCAGTCTGGCGCTTGAGTACCCTAGTGCCCTATATCCTCACAACTTTGGTGACAGGATTTTTACCAGCATCGGTAAAAAATGTCTTCATCGTGCCTTTTTTTGGCCTGAGTTTAGGAATCGTAGCGACCTCATTTGGAGAAGTAGGTAGCTATGCCTACAACCACTCTTTTATGACCGGAAATCTCAAGAAAACCATGGTGGCTTATGGAAATTTTGTCAGAGAAAAGGAGATGAAATTCCTCTGGGAAGCCATCTTTATGACCTGCTTGATCGGGAGTTTCGTCTGTGGGGCCATCTTTTCGACCTACTTGATCCAGTTTTATGGTTTAAAAACTATCTGGCTAGTGGCCATCATCTTGACCATCTTTTTAATCTACCGGGCCATTCAATATTTTGAAGTCTTTCGCTTCAATCGGCGACATGAATAGATAAAGGTATCATAAAAAACTTTCCTTAGGTGAGTGCGGACGTCAGCGAACTTCTTTTAAGAAGTTCCATGACTAATTATTGAGCCTAAGGTCTCAATAATTCCGTGTGCCTGAAGCAGTTAAGCTTCAGGCACTTTTCTCACAGCGGAAAGTTTAGTATATTCTTTATCAATTTAAATTAATGAGACCTCGATTTTATCTCTTTGCAGAATCGCTTAAGTTATTTTACTAAAAATTAGTTTATCTATATTCCAGAGGCTGGGACAAAAGTCCTAGCCTCTCAATTGTTTTTGGATTGTCGAGCAAGACGCAGTGGTCGCAGTGGTTGAGTGGGCTCTACGACGCTGATTTCATCAGCTTTTACAGCCCTACTCAACTGTGCGGAGGTGGGACGACGAAATCGAATTCTAACGAATTACCGATTTCTGTCCCACTCTCTTTTCTTTCGCTGTTTGAAGCTTAATTTTTGGGCAAAGATTTGGTATAATGGAAGGTATGAAACATTCGGAAAAAGAATCACAATACCAGCTCTTGCTGGCTCAGTTAGACGCTCTCTTAACAGGAGAAACCAATGCCTTGGCTAATCTGTCCAATGCCAGTGCTCTTTTAAATCAAGCCCTGCCTCGTTCGGTCTTTGCAGGTTTTTATTTGTATGACCAAACGGAATTGATCTTGGGACCTTTTCAGGGAGGTGTTTCTTGTGTCCATATCGCTCTTGGAAAGGGTGTCTGTGGAGAAGCAGCTCAAAAGCAGGAAACCATGATTGTCGATGATGTGCGCCAGCATGCCAACTATATTTCCTGTGATAGTCGGGCTATGAGTGAGATTGTGGTGCCTATGGTCATGGACGGTCAGCTCCTTGGGGTTTTAGACCTGGATTCGGAGTGTGTCTCTGACTACGATCAGCTGGATCAAGAGTATTTGGAAAAGTTTGTCACCATCTTGATCGAAAAGACAAACTGGGACTTTAAGATGTTTGGAGTTAAGAACTAATGTATCAAGCTTTATATCGGAAATACCGTAGCCAGACCTTTGGCCAATTGGTCGGCCAGCAAGTGGTGGCACGGACATTGAGACAGGCTGTCGAGCAGGAGAAGATCAGCCATGCCTATCTCTTTTCGGGTCCTCGTGGTACTGGGAAAACCAGTGTGGCCAAGATCTTTGCTAAGGCTATGAACTGTCCTAATCAAGTCAATGGGGAGCCTTGTAACGACTGCTATATCTGTGAATCCATTACCAATGGGAGCCTAGAAGATGTCATTGAGATCGACGCGGCGTCCAACAATGGGGTCGATGAAATTCGGGATATTCGCGACAAATCCACTTATGCTCCGAGTCTAGTCAAGCACAAGGTCTACATTATCGATGAGGTCCATATGCTTTCAACAGGGGCCTTTAATGCCTTGTTGAAGACGCTGGAAGAGCCGACGGAAAATGTGGTCTTTATCCTTGCAACAACGGAGTTGCACAAGATTCCAGCTACTATTCTGTCACGGGTGCAACGCTTTGAATTCAAATCTATCAAATTGCCAGATATTGTCCAGCATTTGGAAAATATCCTAGCTACTGAAGGCATTGCCTATGAAGCAGATGCTGTTCAGATCATCGCCCGACGCGCTGAAGGTGGGATGCGGGATGCCTTGTCCATTTTGGACCAAGCCCTGAGTCTAACTGCAGGTAGTGAGTTGACGACAGCAATCGCTGAAGAGATTACGGGCTCAATCAGCCTAGCTGCGCTCGATCAGTACGTAGCTGCCATCCTGGCTCATGATGCGACAGCGGCGCTGGATCAGCTGGCGATTATCTTTGATAACGGGAAGAATATGGCCCGTTTCGTTACGGACTTACTTCAATACCTGAGAGATCTCTTGATTGTCCAGACAGGTGGCGAAAACACTCACGCTAGTGACTTGTTTGCGGCGAATCTGGAAGCTGATCAAGCCCGTCTTTTTGCCCTGATTGACCAGGCGACGACCAGTCTTGCGGACATCAAAAATAGTTTGCAACCGCGTATCTATACTGAAATGATGACCATTAAATTGGCTGAAAGCACAGGCCAAGTTTCTAACTCAGCTGCTGTGGAAGTTCCTTCCAATGTGCTAGCCCAGCTGGAAGAGTTGAAGAAAGAAGTCGCTCAGCTCAAGCAACAATTGATCCAGGCCGGTGCTAGCCTTCCTGCTTCAAAACCGACAGTAGCTCGTCCAACCAAGTCGAACAAGGGCTACCGTGCAGATCGAAACAAGGTCAACGCCATTTTACAAGAGGCGGTTGAAAACCCAGAGTTGGCACGGACCAACTTGATCCGTCTTCAGAACGCTTGGGGGGAAATTATCGAGAGCTTGGCAGGTGCGGATAAGGCCCTCTTAATCGGATCCCAGCCGGTTGCTGCCAATGAAAATCACGCTATTTTAGCCTTTGAGTCTGCCTTTAATGCTGAACAGACCATGAAGCGGGACAACCTCAATACCATGTTTGGCAATATTCTCAGCAATGCTGCCGGCTTCTCGCCAGAGATTTTAGCGGTTTCGATGGAAGAATGGACTCAAATTCGGGCAGAGTTTTCGGCTAAGGCGCGTGGTCAAAAAGCGGAAGTGGTGGAAGAAGAGGAAAGTGTCATCCCTGAGGAATTTCACTTTTTATCCGATAAAATCACCCTGCAAGACGATTAATACATGAATTTTTTACTGAATCATGGTAAAATAATTTTATGAATAGAAAACAATTTGCAGTGATAGCAGTCTTTACTGCTATGGAGACATACTTTTTCAATGAAGCGACCATGGCGGGTCAAATGCTCTTTGCATGCTTTTGGGCCCTCTTGATCTTGCGCAATCTCCAGACGGCCTATATGGTGGAGAAGATTGCTAGTGCCATTGAAAAAGAAATCAGAAAGAAAAGAAAATAAAACCTTTGAAAAGGAATCCTTTTTCAAAGGTTTTTTCTTGTTTTAAAAGGCTTCTTGGCATTGTTTGCGGTAATCTCCTGGGGAGAGGCCGACCTTTTGTTTAAAAGCCTTTGTAAAGTAGGAGTAGTTGTCATAGCCCACCTGGAGGGCGACTTGGTAAATGGGGGTATCGCTTTGCGATAGCATCTCTTTTGCGGCGGCCATCCGTTTATCGGTGATGTATTTCACCAAGGTTTCGCCGGTGTCGCGCTTAAACACCCGTGCTAGATGATCTGGACTAAGAAAAACCATTTCGGCCAGCTTAGTGCGACTGATATCCTCCTTGTAATGGTGGTCGATGTAGTCGGTGATCCGCTGGATGAGATTGGATTGGTGTTCTAGATCGATCACATAATGGCGAGCAGAGCTCCAGTAATCTCCAATATAGGCCTCAAAAGCTTCGATGGCATGAAACCGCCGTTCGAAGAGAAATTGATGGTGTTTGTTTTGAAATAACTTGTGGGCGAGAATGCCGTTCTTGTCCAGATAAATCCCAATTTGCTGGGTCCAGTCTAGCTGGAGTTCACTTAGAGCTGAGAGCGGAATGCGATCTTGAGTCTCTAAGCTATGGATGATTTGGAGGAGCTGTTCTGTCTCTAGTTGATTTGTAAAAGTGAGCGATGTCCGATGAGCAGGCTTTTGAGGTAGTGGAGCCAAAGAAGCATAGGAGTGGATACTGTTCCAATGGAAGACTTGTTCTTCACTGTATTGGCAGAGTTGCAGAGCCTGCATCAATAGCGTCTCAAGGGAAATAGCATCTGAATAGAGAAGGATAGAGGATCGGTCTAAGTCTTGCTGAATCTTCTGCTGGATAGCCTTTAGGAAGTCTGCACACTCTGTAGTCTGATTCTTTTTGAAGAGGCAGAGGTAGCGATCGGTCTGGCTTTCGATTTTACTGAGGGCGCAGTAGTGGACAGGGAAATCCAGGGAGAGCTCCTTGATACAATGGCGGAGCTGCAAGCGCCAAGAAGGGACGCTGGGGTGAAAGTCTTCTTCAATTAAGTGGAGAGTGATGAGGACTAAGAGGTAGTCTTCATGAGGTTTGGGGCTATAGCCCCGTTTTGCCACTTCTTGAAGGAGCTGTTCTGCTTGAGATGGACGCGGTTTTCGCAAGTAGTCATGCCAAAATTCAGCTTCTTTTTGTCCTTGCTGGGCTAATTGGGCCGCACTCTTGTGGCGCTTGATCTTATTGAGGGCTTTTTGAATGATAAATTCTAAGCGGTCGGGGTCAATCGGTTTGAGGTAGTATTCAAAACTTTGGAGTTCAATGGCTTTTTGGGCATAATTGAAATCAGCATAATTGGTGAGGAAGATCGTTTGAATGTCATATTTTTCTGACCGGACCCAGGCTAGGAGATCTAGCCCACTGCCTTGTGGCATCTCGATATCACTGATCATGAGGGCGATTGGGTGACTTTGAATGATGGCTTGGGCTTGGCTCAGACTGGAGGCAGTATATACCTGCTCAATGCCCAAGGCTTCCCAATGGATGGTTTCCTGTAGGGCTTTAATGATAAAACGATCATCGTCAACGAGTAGGATATTCATGTGTGTCTCCTTTGTAGGGTTCATAAGGAAGGCTCAGTTGGATGCGGGCCCCTCCTTGGGATCCATTTGAAAATTGAAGCGTGTAGTGATCTGGATAGAGGAGATCTAGTCGTTCCCGTGCATTGGTCAAACCAATGTGGTGGCCATCTTCTGTGACTAAGGATTTTTTCTCTGCTAGATCTTGTAAGATAGCGGAGCTAAAACCAGGACCATTATCCTGAAGGCAAATAGCAAGGTGTTGGTTTGCTTCTTCATGAATGGAAAGCTGGATGTGGAAGGAATCTTGGAAAGAAAAGCCGTGTTTGATGGCATTTTCCACAAAGGTTTGTAACAGCAGAGGGGGAATAGCAGCATCTTTCAGACCAGGATCCCAGTCCAGGTCAAAGTGGATGCTGTCGCCATAGCGGATTTTCTGGATCTCTAGGTAATTTCGGATATGTTGGATTTCATCTGCTAAGCGATTGAAATCTTGGTTGGCTTGAAAGAGGTGACGCAAGTAGTTGGAAGTCACCTTGGTCAACTCCTCGATTTCCTTATAGTCCTTGGTTTGGAGCATGCTGTGAATCATGGAGAGCATGTTGAGGTAAAAGTGGGGTCGGACTTGATTTTTGAGGTAATTGAGTTCGACTTTTTTGAGATTGAGTTGCGCGTGGTAGGCTCGAATTTGGAGGTCTTTCATATGGATCAGAACCTGATTGAGCTTGTGATTGGCCTGATCGATCTCTAAGATCCCTTGGTCTTCGATTACATCTAGCTTGGTAGAAGCAGCATCTAGCTGAGAAAGACGCTGGGTGAGTCGTTTCATTGGCTGGATCATCCGTTGACGAATATAAAGGATCAGAATGGTGGAGAGAACAGCGATGATCAAAGGAACCAAGGAGAGGAGAGTTTCAAGTACGATATTTGTACGGAAAACGTCCCCGTAATCAACTGTCACATAAAGATCAAAAGGCAGGTGGGTTTGATTGCTATCGGCTTGAATAACGGAATCTGTAGCATGGATCTGATTGGGGCGTTCGATGGATAAGCGCCCTTTTTTTCCAATATTGAGCTTTTGCAAGGGTCTTAAAATATCCTGGGTAGAAATGATGGCATAGATAGCCTTGCCCTTGTAATGAAGGGATTTCAAGAGATAATCATGCTGGTTCAGGCTGATTCGTTGCCATTTTTGACGGGTCTTGTCTGTTTCTTTGTCATAGGTTTTAAGATGATCTTTCAATTGTACATAGTCCAGGTAGGGCAGTTGAAGACTGGAAGCGTTGAAAAAATGTGGGATATCTTTTGTCTCTATGAAAAAGGTAATGGGGCTATCCATCTGGTACTGAAACTCCGTGAAATCAATCCGCAGTTTTTTTAGATTTTCATGAAAATCTGTGAAATCAAGCGGAGTATTGAGCTCTGTCAAATAGTCATTGTGACTAATGGTACTGTACATAAAACGCTCAACGGAGTGAAGCTCTGTATTTAAGGAATCCGCATAGATATGAATCGAGTCCTCTAAATGGAGCATATTTTGGTGTTTAATAAAATTTCGGCTAATCCCACCAATCAAAAGGTTGATCAAGGTATTGACAACTAAGAGGAGAAAGAGTAGGCGCGAAAAAAATTGAATCGAGTGATCTCGTGTACTTCTGTGAATAGCTTTCATAATGAGCACCTCACATATATTATAGCACTATTTGAAAACGGATTCATGAACAAAACCGATATTAAAGTAAAAAAAATCGGGAAAGTGCATGTTTTTGTGTGGAGAAAACGGAAAAGTGAATGAAGATGCACGAAAAAGTTCTATAAAGATGGAAAGGATTCCTATAAAATAAAGGAGAAAGAAAAGGAGGGCCTTATGAAAAGCGAAGTTAATGCGAAGCAGAGCAAATTTAAGAAAAATATTCCTTTATATGTGCTGCTCCTGCCATCGATTATTTTATTGATTTTATTTGCCTATATCCCTATGGCGGGTCTAGTCATCGCTTTTAAAGATTACTCTCCCGCTACTGGGATATTTGGAAGTCCTTGGGCTGGTCTCAAGTATTTTAACCAGTTCTTCTCATCCTTCCAATTTGCGACAACCATGAAGAATACCTTGAAAATTTCTATTTACAGTATTCTGGTTGGTTTTCCCTTGCCGATTGTTCTAGCCATTATTTGCAACCAGATTCGTGTGGGCAAGTTCAAAAAAGTCTTTCAAGTAACGACTTATTTGCCTCATTTTATCTCGACCATGGTCATGTGTGGGATGATTATTCTCTTTCTCTCCCCAAGTAGTGGACTGTTAGCCAATGTCCTCAAATTGGTTGGCTTAAAGATGCCTGCCCTCTTATCTAAACCAGGTAGCTTTGCGGGTGTCTATGTCTGGAGCGATGTCTGGCAACATATCGGTTGGGATAGTATCATCTATCTAGCCGCTCTATCGGCCATTGATCCGACCTTTTATGAGGCAGCGACCATGGACGGGGCGAGTCGATTGCAAAAAATCCGTCATATTGACTTACCCTTACTGTTACCAACGGCGATGATTCTCTTGATTCTCAGAGCAGGAAGCCTACTCAGTGTTGGTTTTGAAAAGGTCTTGCTCTTGCAAAATCCACTTAATCTGGCAGGAAGTGAAATCATTTCGACCTATGTCTACAAAGTGGGGATGATTAATTTTCAATATAGTTATTCGACAGCGATCGGTCTCTTTAATACCTTGGTCAACTTGATCATCTTACTGTCGGTCAACTGGTTTGCGAAACGCTATACCAAGACGGGATTGTTCTAGGAAGGAGGAGAAATTGTGAAATTGTTTCAACATGCGAGAAAGACCAAGTCAGAAATCCTCTTTGATATTTTTATCTATGGTCTAGCGATTTGCTTGATTCTCTTGATTGTCTACCCTTTGTGGTTTGTTATCATTGCCTCCTTTAGTAATCCGTCTGATGTAGCAACTGGTAAGGTTTGGTTTATCCCGAGGGAATGGCGACTAGACGGCTATCAACGTTTGATTGAGCAGCCTTTGTTTCTAAAGAGCTATCTTAACACCATCCTCTACACGGTTGTAGGGACCATCGTTGCCCTGGTCATTAATATCCCGGCTGGTTACGCCTTGTCGCGAAAGGACCTCTTTGCTAAGAAATGGGTCAGTGTCTTCTTTATCGTTCCCATGTTCGTCTCTGGGGGCTTGATTCCCATTTATTTGACAGTGAAACAATTGGGCTTGGTCGACACCTTCTGGGTAATGGTCGTACCGTTTGCAGTATCTCCTTACAATATCGTTGTAGCTCGGACTTTCTTTAACAATAGTATTCCAGAAGGGATGTGGGAAGCCGCCCAGATCGATGGGTGCGGAACCATTTATTACTTTAGAAAGATCGTGCTCCCCTTGTCCAAGGCTATTATTGCCGTTATTGGACTTTGGACAGCAGTAGGGATCTGGAATTCTTGGTTCAATGCCTTGATTTATTTGACCAATGAAAATCTTCAACCCCTGCAATTGATCCTGCGCCGTCTCTTAATTAGTAATCAAATGTTGCAATCGCAAGCAACAGGGGAGGTAGCTTCTGACCTCCGTATTAAGGCTGATATGATGAAATATGCAGCCATCGTTATCTCAACAGCACCGATTATGATGCTGTATCCATTCGTCCAAAAATACTTTAATCAAGGTGTCATGATAGGTGCCTTGAAAGAATAGGAGAAGATCATGAAAAACAGGAAATTTGCCTATCTGCTCCTTGGAGCAGCTGCTTTAGCTGGCTTGACGGCTTGTGGAGCTTCCACAAATAAATCAAGCAATGACAAGAATGATGGAAATACCTTCAAGATCACGACCGTTCGTTGGTCGGATTGGGGGGAAGACTATCACAAAGGTTTTCTAGATGATTCAGCCAAGGAATCAGGTATCAAGATCAAATGGGATACCATGGTGGCTGCAGACTGGTCTGATAAGAAATCTGTTCTTGTTGCCAGTGGAGATTTACCAGACGCTTTCTTGGGATCCAATGCCTTCACGGATTCTGAAATCGCTCAGAACCAAAACATGTTCATTCCATTGGAAGACTTGATCAAGGATAATATGCCAAACTTGAACAAGGCCTTTGAAAAAGAACCGAAATTAAAAGCCATGGTGACCAACCCAGATGGTCATATTTACAGCCTGCCTAAGAAATTGCCAATGCGGCCAATCGTCGGCAACCAACTCTTTATTAATAAGAAATGGTTGGACAACCTTGGCTTGAAGATGCCGGAAACCTATGATGAATTGGTGACTGTTTTACAAGCATTTAAGGATAAGGATGCTAATGGCAATGGCGATGTCAATGATGAAATTCCATTTGGCTCTGGTAACTTTGATCCGACCTTCTCTTATATTTTGCCATTCAACAACCGTCTGGGTGGAGATAATACCTATGAAATGTCCGTCAAAGATGGCAAGCCGGTCTATCTACGAACAGAAGAAAGTTATAAACAAGGGATAGCGGCGATGCATGAAGCCTACAAGAAAGGCTTGATCGACCCTGAACTCTTTACAGAAGATACCTCCATGTCTGTTGCCAAACGGATGGATAAGGGTGTGGCGCGTGTCGGTGTGTCAAGTGGTTGGACAGCAGATGCAACCTTTGGCCAACATGCCAGCGAATATGCTCCTCTCCCAGCATTGAAAGGCCCGGATGGCAAACAATATGTCATTTCTGACCCAGATCATTTGAACTATGGACGCAATGAAATACTGATCACGAATAAGTGCAAGGACCCTGCAAAATTGCTCAAATGGTTGGATAAATTCTACACGGACGATGCCAGCATCCAAAACTTCTATGGATCCTTTGGCATTGCAACTGAAAAAGATGGTGACAAGTACAAGGTCTTGGCTCCAAAAGATGGTAAATCTGCCGATGAATGGGCTTGGATTAATTCCCTTCGTGACTTTGGACCAAAATATGTGTCAGATGATATCAATAGTCATGTCGACATCGACCAAACGCAAGGTGATGGCCTCAAATTGAAGATGGACAAAGAATTGAAACAATACGCTTTGCCAGCATATCCAAATGTCATCTACTCTCAAGAAGAATTGAACAAATTGTCCTCTATTTATGTCGATATCAACTCCTATGTTACCCAACAAGCTTCTAAATGGGTAGTCGAAGGGGGCGTCGAAAAGGATTGGGACGATTACAAAGCAACATTGAAGAAGATGGGCATTGATGACTTTATGAAGATTCAACAGGATGCCTATGATCGTTACCAAAAAGAAGTGAAGTAACAGGAGTCTAAATGGATTCAAGTAAGTAACTCAGGGGCCTAAAGCCCCTGAGTGCTTCCTTGGAGGAAGTGGAAGAAAATAGAGATGAAGAACAAGGAGAAGAAGATGCAAAAATTATTTTCATTGGATGGACGCTTGGTCAAGACCTTGACCCGGTTGACAGACATCATTATCTTGAACACCTTGTTTATCGTTTGCTGCCTTCCAATTCTCACGATCGGTGCATCGCTTACGGCTTTAGCAACCATGTGGCACCGCTTGTTGAAAGGGGAAGATACGGATATCGTTTTTCATTTTTTCCGTCTCTTTCGCGCTAATTTCAAGCAAGCGACGGTGATTTGGCTGACTTGTCTAGGACTATCTGCCCTTCTTTATCTGGATTACTGTCTTTTTTCAAATACGGACTTCTTAAGTGAGTATGGGATTTGGATCTTGCTTCCCTTTATCGTCCTTCTATGTGGAGGGATGACCTTGATCTTCCCTTATATCGGCCTCTTTGAAGATCCTACAAGAAAGGTCTGTCTAAATAGTTTCCTCATTGCTCTTTTAAATCCAATTCAAACCATCTTTCTTATTTTCTTCAATCTGGCAGTAGTTTATATCAGTCTCAGTAGTCCTGAACGGTTACTGACAGCTATTTATCTCTTTACCTTTGGTGGTTTTGCTCTTTGGAGCTTCTTGAATGTTCGACTGACCGATCAGATCTTTTCAAGGATCCAAGAAGGAGAAATCTTTGAAAAATAAGGTCAAGCAAGTGGGGCGCATATTTTCCTAATATTATTTAAATCGAATAGAGGCTGGGACAAAAGTCCTAGCCTCTCAATTGTTTTTGGTTTGTCGAGCAAGACGCAGTGGTTGAGTGGGCTCTACTACGCTGATTTCATCAGCTTTTACAGCCCTACTCAACTGTGCGTAGGTGGGACGACGAAATCGAATTCTAACGAATTACCGATTTCTGTCCCACTCTCTTTCTATTTCATAAACATTTCACATTTCTTTTCTATAATAACTATAACAAATGATGAAAGCGTCCACATGGCATTGCCGTGGACCTTGAAATGGAGGGTGAGTTCATGATCTTACAACAGGCAATCGCCTATATTTCTCGAAAAAGAACGAGGAATCTGGTTCTCTTTCTGATTCTCCTCTTGATCCTTTCTTGCTTGTATTTCTGTTTTTCACTGATGCAAGTGGGAGGAAGGTTAGAGGAACATATCAAGCAATCGGCTGGGACCAGTTTTGCTCTGACCAGTAAGCAGGGGGCTACTCCCTTTGCGCTGAAGGAGGCTGAAAAGGTGCGACAGCTAGCTGGAGTTGGATCTATGGTTCCTCAATATGAAAGTCCCGTTCGTATTCTTGGGAAAGAAGCGGTGACGGGACAGCAGTCGGTAGAACGGGATGATCTGGGGCAGGAAGCCAAGCAAGCGCTAGGTGCTGTCTTTACCCAGAAGACAGACCAGCACCTGGATTTCCGGAGTAGCAGTTTCCAACTGGTGCAAGGCAAGCACTTATCCGACAAGGCTCGCGGCCAGATCTTAATTCACCAAGAGTTGGCTAAGAAGAATAAGCTAAAGGTCGGAGATTCCTTGACCTTATCCAGCTTTCAGATGGGAGAGACTCCTGCCAAAGAGCAAACCTTTAAAATCGTTGGGATCTTTTCGGGTAAGAAACAGGAAAAATTCACAGGGATGACCTCAGACCTGAGTGAAAACCAAGTCTACCTCCCTTATGAGGATGCGACTAAGCTCCTTGGTCTCAGTCAGCAAGAAGTGACGCAGGTCACCTTTGGCGTCAAAGATCCTGAGAAAATCGATGCCCTCTTGAAGCAAGTTAAAAGCTTGGATCTGGATTGGCAATCGCTACGCGTGGTCGAAGATCGCAAGGCCTTTGACCAGATGAAGGAATCCTCTCAGACCCTAGAAGGCCTGGTGCGGATCATGATGATCGTCCTCCTGGTGACGGGAGCCGGTGCTCTATCGCTCTTACTCAGTCTCTGGACACGGGAGCGGATCCATGAAATCGGCGTCCTCTTATCCATTGGGAAGAGTAAGGGCCGGATCTTTAGACAGTTCCTCTTGGAGGTGGTGCTGGTATCCTTACTAGCGGTGATCCCAGCATTTCTCATCGGGCGGATGGTCAGCCATCGTTTCTTAGAGCAGTTTGTCGGACAGACCGGTCAACAGCAGACCCTAGACTTGCTCAACCAAGTCCCTCAAGGCCTTTCCTTAGGAATCGCCTATGCTAGCCTCTTGTGCTTGATCCTTTTGTCGCTCGGTGTAACTACCAGCATGATCTGGCGCAAGAGCCCAAAAGAAATATTAACAAAAATGAGTTAAGGAGAAATGATACTTATGTTAGAACTCAAACATGTATCCTATAGTTACCAAAGCTACCAAGAAGAGATCTTCTCAGACGTGAACTATCAGTTCGCAAATGGGACATTTTACAGCATTATCGGTCAGTCTGGAGCAGGGAAATCGACCCTCCTCTCCCTCTTGGCTGGTCTGGACAATCCCAAGAAGGGGCAGGTTCTCTTTGATGGGGAGGACATCCAGACCAAAGGGTCTAGCTACCACCGCAAGCACCATGTCTCCCTGGTCTTTCAGAATTACAATCTGATTGATTATTTGACGCCACTTGAAAATGTCCGCCTGGTCAACAAACAAGCTGGGAAAGACATTCTCTTGGAATTGGGATTGGACGAAACGCAAATCAAACGCAATGTCCTGCAATTATCTGGAGGGCAGCAACAGCGGGTAGCCATTGCGCGTGCGCTCGTTTCAGAAGCACCTGTCATCTTGGCGGATGAGCCGACTGGAAACCTTGACGAACAGACAGCTGGTGACATCATTGCCATTTTGAAGAAGTTGGCCAAGGAACGCCAAAAATGTGTCATCGTCGTCACCCACAGTAAGGAAGTGGCAGAGGCCTCCGATGTGGTCTTGGAATTGAGTCGCCGTAGCCTCGTTGAGAAGAGCAAGTAAGGAGGGAATGCTATGTTGCGCAATGCTTTTGCTTATATCACACGGAAATGGCCCAAGTCTCTCCTGCTCTTTGCCATCATTCTCCTCATGGGGACCTTGAGCTTGATCGGACTCTCCATGAAGGGGGCAACCCAAAAAGCTTCATCGGAAAGCCTGGGATCCATCACCAATAGCTTTTCCATGCAGATCAACCGACGGACCAATCCGGGAACCCCTCGTGGAGCTGGGAATCTCAGAGGAGAAGATATCGAAAAAATTAGCCAGGTAGAGGGGATCACCTCCTCGATCAGGCGGATCAATGCCATCGCAGATATCCTAGACCATGAGATCATTGAGACCGAAGAGACCTTGCAAAACCAATCTCCAGAGCGGGCCAAATACTTCAAGAATACCTTGATGGTGACGGGGGTCAATGACTCTTCAAAAGAAGATAAATTTGTCTCTGGAGCCTACAAGCTGGTCCAAGGGGAGCACCTGACCGATAAGGATAAAAACCAAATCCTCATGCATGAAGATTTGGCGAAAAAGAATGGTCTTAAGGTGGGCGATAAGGTGCGTCTCAAGTCCAATCTCTACGATGCTGACAATGAAAAAGGGGCTAATGAAACTGTCGAAGTGACCATTAAGGGTCTGTTCTCAGGGAAGAACCAAGCTCCTCTAACTTACGCCCAAGAATTGTATGAAGATACCCTCATCTCTGACCTGGATACAGCTGCCAAACTCTACGGCAATACTGTTCAAACAGCTACCTATGAGGATGCGACCTTCTTTGCCAAAGGGGATCAGGACCTCGATCAATTGATCGAAAAAATCAAAGCACTTGACATTGACTGGAACCTCTATGACTTGGTTAAGAGCTCTTCCAACTACCCGGCCTTGCAAAAATCGATCAGCAGCATGTTCCAAGTAGCGGACTACTTGTTTATCGGTAGCCTCGTCTTTGCTAGCTTGCTTCTCACCCTTCTCCTCGTCTTGTGGCTCAATGCCCGTCGCAGAGAAGTGGGTATCTTGTTAGCTCTGGGACTCTCCAAGGTGCAGATTGCAGGGCAATTCGTGGCAGAATTGGTCATGATTTCCATCCCAGCCTTCCTCCTCTCCTATGGAGTTGCAGGACTTCTTGCCAAAACAGTCGGAGATACGGTACTCAAGAACGTAACCAGTGGCATTGCCAAACAAATGGCTCAAGAATCCTCTGCAGCCAACCTTGGTGGTGGAGCTGAGGCAGAAAGCTTCAGTAAGACCCTGACAGACCTCCATATGGACATCCAACCGAGCCAATTGTTGGTGATTGTGTTGGTCGGTGGCCTCCTCTTGATTCTCGTATCCATCCTTTCTTCTCAATGGCTCTTGCATAAGAAACCAAAAGATCTCTTGGTGGATGTCGAATAAGAGATTGTTTCCTAAAATAGAAATAGGGTATAATAGGAGGTAGAAGAAGTTTCTTAGATAAAAGGAAAGTGTATGAAGATACTAATCGTAGAAGATGAAGTCCTGATTCGCGAAGGGATGAGCGACTATCTCATGGAATGTGGCTATGAGGTCTTTGAAGCAGGTGATGGGCAGGAGGCCCTGGACCTCTTTCACATAGAAGCGCCGGATCTAGTCTTGCTGGACATCCAACTTCCCATCCTCAATGGCTTGGAAGTCCTCAAGGCCATCCGCAAGACCAGCTCAGTCCCTGTCCTGATGCTAACGGCCTTCCATGATGAGGACTATAAGTTGACGGCCTTTGGAGAGTTGGCAGATGGCTATCTGGAAAAACCCTTCTCCTTGTCCCTCTTGAAGGTCCGTATCGAAGCTATTTTTAAAAAGCTCCAGCCTTCCCGGGTCTTCACCTATGGAGAGGCACGAGTGGATTTTGAGAGCTACACAGCCAGCCTAGCAGGCCAAGCCATTTCCATGAATGCCAAGGAGTTGGAAATATTGGAATACTTGCTCCAGCATGAAGGCAAGGCCCGGACCCGCTCTCAGATCCTCGATGCCGTCTGGAAGGAGACGGAGGAGATTCCTTTTGACCGGGTGATTGATGTCTATATCAAGGAACTACGAAAAAAACTAGAGCTGGACTGTATCGTTACGGTACGCAATGTCGGCTATAAATTGGAGAGACCATGACCAAACGGAGTATCTTTGCAAAGATCTTTCTGATCACCTTTGCCCTTTTTAGTGGCTTAGTCATCCTTCTACATGCTTCGGTTTACTTTATTTTCCCCTCTACCTATATCGAGTCTCAACGCCAGACGATTTTGAAGAAATCACAGGCCTTGGCTAAGAGTTTTCAAGGCCAGAAAGAAGGAACTATTGAGTCGGTCATCGACCTTTATTCCAAGACCAATGATATCAAGGTCTCGATCAAGGGCAAGGAAAAACAAAATGCCCTAGAGGTCAAGGATGACTTGCTCCTGAACCCGGATAGCCAGAACAATTCCCTGGTCATTGAGGAGCGAAAGATCCAGACTAAAGAGGGGAAGGACTTGACCTTGCAATTCTTAGCAACTGTCGATTCCCAAAAGGAAGCGCGGGACATCAGTCTGGGCTTTCTTCCCTATAGTCTCCTCGCTTCCTTTGTTCTGTCACTGATTGCCTCCTATCTCTATGCCCGCCTGATTTCTGCTCCGATCCTGGAGATCAAGCAGATGACCAAGCGGATGAAGCGACTGGATCGGACGGCCAGTCTTCCCATTCATTCGCAGGATGAGATCGGCGTCCTCAAGCAACAGATCAACGACCTCTATCACCATCTCCTAGAAGTGATCGACAATCTAGAGCAGCAGAAACAGGAAAATCTGAAGTTGGAGCAGATGAAGGTCGAATTCCTACGGGGGGCCTCGCATGAGCTCAAGACGCCGCTAGCCAGCTTGAAGATTATCCTAGAAAATATGCGGGATAAGATTGGCCGCTACAAGGATCGGGACCGCTACCTGTCGGTCTCCCTCGATATCGTCGATGAGATGAACCAGATCGTCCTAGAAATCCTGTCCCTGTCCTCTGTCCAAGAATTGGCCGGTAACAAGGAGTGGATCCAGCTGGATCAGGTCGTAGAGCAGATCCTCGACCAGTACAAGGTCTTGGCTCAATCCCGCGCGCTCACGATTGACAATCAGATCCCTGACAAAGCCGTCTATATGGACCCAGCGATTCTGAAATTGGTTCTCTCAAATGTCATCAGTAATGCCGTTAAGCATTCGGATGCGGGTGGAGAGATCCAGCTCCGTCTCGAAGAGGAAGGGACGCACTTGGCGATTGAAAATGCCAGCCAGGAAATGGTAGAGACCGCCGAGCTGCCAATGACCGCTAGCCGTCAGAAGAAGGAAGGAGGTCTGGGACTCTTCGTGGTCCAACACTTGCTAGACCATGAAGAACTGGCCTACCAATTTGATAAAACAGCTATGGGCTTGCGCTTCCGTATGGAGCTGCCCAAGGAGCCACAAGAATAAAAAGAGGCTGGGACAAAAGTCCTAGCCTCTCAATTATTTTTGGATTGTTTAGCAAGACGCAGTGGTTGAGTGGGCTCTACTACGCTGATTTCATCAGCTTTTACAGCCCTACTCAACTGTGCGGAGGTGGGACGACGAAATCGAATTCTAACGAATTACCGATTTCTGTCCCACTCTCTTGTATTTAATCAACCTTTTCTACCTTATGCAATTGGCCGTGTTTTAATTCATAAATGGTATCCACATAGGTCAGGATGGAGCGGTCATGGGTGACCATGATGGCGCTCTTGTTTTTGGATTTGACTTCTTTTTGGATCAATTGGGCGATTTCTTGCCCTCGATCTGGGTCTAGGCTAGCCGTTGGTTCATCGGCCAAAATGACCTGTGGATTTCCGATGAAGGCGCGAGCGATGGCTGCCCGTTGTTTTTGCCCACCGGACATCTGATTAGGATATTGGTGGTAACAAGCTTCGATGCCAAGATCTGCCAACAAGGCTTTGACTTCCTCTTGGCGTTTTTTCTTGTCCTTTTCCCCTTTTAATTTGGCCACCAGTTCTAACTGATCACCGATTTTCATATAGGAGAGGAGCTGGTGGTCTTGGAAGATAAAGCCGAGTAATTCCAGCCGTTTTTGCGTCCATTGGCCTTGGTTGAGACCAGTCAAGTCTTGGCCTGCGATGCGAATCCGCCCCTCATCCGCTGATAAAAGCAAGCCAGCGATGGCCAAAAGCGTGGATTTACCAGATCCTGAAGGGCCCAAGATGGCGACGAATTCGTTGGGTTCGACGCTTAAATTCAGCTGGTTGAGGACATGGTGCATCTGGCTACCATCGGCGTAGGATTTTCTGATATTTTCTAATTCGATAATGGCCATCTTATTCTCCATTTCCACCAATGACTTCGATTGGATCTACTTTTTTGATTTTGACAAGGGACAAGGCACCACACAAAATAGAGGTCAGGATAAAGCTAACCGAGATGGTGAGATTGTCCTTCAGGGTCATAAAGGAAGGGACGCTATTGGGTAAAAATGGCGCCATTATGGTTGCCAAGCCAAGTCCCAGCAGCACTCCGATGAGGGAGATAATGGTGAGCTGGGATAGTTGGACATAGGTAATCTGGCTCATGGACATGCCAATGGCCTTCAAGACGCCGAACTGTTTCAACTTCTGCAAGGTAAGGATATAGAAGAAAACCCCAAGGATAGCAGAAGAAGCGAGTAAGAGCACCCACGTGATCATCCGTAGCGTCAGATTTTGAGCCTTGTAGCCAGGGATTTTATCGATCACCTGCTTCTTATCCGCCACCATCAAGTTGCTGGCTAGATCACTAGAAGGGATGCTTTTCTTGGTCACAAGGGTTTGGGCTTGCCATTGATAGCTTGGATCTGTTTTTTGTCGCATGCCTGTGTAGGTATCCGAGCTGATAAAACCAATCTCGCTATAGCCGTATTTGGCATTTTTCGCGAAGGCCACGACCTTGAGTTTTTGCTTAGAGGTTTTATCGATCACGTGATCGCCGACTTGGATCCCTTCATCCTCTTTGAAAGAACTGTCCAAAATGATCTCGTTTTTCTTTAAGTCGGAGATCTTGAGGTCTGTATCTTCTATGATTGGGTTGAGGATTTTTTTTTCATTGTGATCGGTCGCGAAGTAGGTGATATCCAGAGTGTTGGAATCCTCTGTTTTTGAGACGGTTGCCCGCTGGATCGACAAGCCAGAATAGTCCATCCCTTTTATCTTTTGGACCTCATCTAAATCTTTCGCTGTAATGGTTGAAAAGGGGATAATCCCTTCTGAATCCGTCGAAAGGATGTAGTGCAGGGCCCCATAGTTATCGATTTGGGCCGATACCGAACGGCCCAGTCCATTTGTCAGCCCGGATAAGAACACCACCATAAACATGAGGATGATAATGAGGAGTTCAATCAGGATAAACTTCTTGGGTTGGTATTTAATTTCATTCCATGCGATTTTCATATTCGTTCTCCTTTTAGCACGGAGGTGCTCAAGTGGCTTGGCACCTAAACATACTCTACCATCATACCACAAGTGGGGGGATAATAGGGGGATGGTGTTTGGTAGAGTATGAAGGAATCGGATTTGTTTACTGTGTTCAATTTGATTCTCAATTATTAATTGTTAATGAATACAAAAATAAATCTGCTATAGACAAGAAAAAAAGTCTTGATTTCAAGGCTTTTCCTGTTGATTTAGATGCCCCTGCATGGATTTGGAAAGAACTTTCATATTGAGAGTAAAAATGTTGAAATTTAATTGAATTTCGGAAGGCGCTTTTAGGTATTTTCAATATCATGATTAAAAAGTAGGGCAAAAAACATACTGAATTGAACTGTTTAGTAGCTTAAATATATCACGCTGTTATCTAAAAAGTTAATTTTATAGAGTTTACTAAGATAGTTGCTGAGCTTTTATTTATCACTCCAACTATATTATTATACCATAAAAATAATTAGAAAAACAGACTTGTATTATTTTGAAATTTGTATATGATTAAGGTGTAAGAACTATAAAATAGCCTGTTAGAAAGAGGAGGAAAAGAATGAATCAGGCTATATAAAATTGGTGATTGGTATTTAATGTTGTAAAACAAGAAAGGGTAGGGTAAAAAATGCAAATACATAAAAAAATTTTTATAGTGGCGTTGGTTTTATCTATTTGTATCTCACTATATTTTCTTATCAATCCGTCTAAT
>NZ_JACLQU010000012.1 GCF_016648855.1 Streptococcus parasanguinis | reverse complement strand
GTAGAGCCCACTCAACCACTGCGTCTTGCTCGACAATCCAAAAATAATTGAGAGGCTAGGACTTTTGTCCCAGCCTCCTTTGCTTAAAATCTTAATTTTTCCCAATCATAGTCTGTCCGTTTACGATAATAGTACTCGGACAAATCTGGGTCTTCCATCACTTCCAGCAGAGGAAGCATATCGTAGGATAAGTCCAACTGATCTAATTGGTCTTTCTCAACCCAAGAAACTTCTCCTTCCTCAGATGATCTAAGCTGGCCTGTGAATTCTGTCGCTTTGTAGCAAAAGACAATATAGCGGCCTCCATCATCTAGCGACCAGTCTTTGACTGCGACGAGTTTTGGATCTGCAATTGTCAGTCCTGTCTCTTCGTAGACTTCACGAATGACGGATTCTGCAAGACTTTCTCCTTCTTCGATATGGCCTCCAGGAAAGGCATAGCCAGACCATTTCTTGTAACGTTCCGGCGAGCGGTATTGGAGGACTACTTTTCCATTCGTAGGATCTTCTACCAAACAAAGATTGGTAAGTACAGTAGATGTTGCGCGTGACATAAATTTCCTTTCTATAATGTTAACAATTAATCAAAATAAACTTTTTTCTTTACCTCTTTCTTCATCACAAAGGGATTTACCAGCTCATGGTATTCATCAAAAATATCCAAAAGAAAGCCTCTCTCAAAGACAATGGTCTTCTCTTTTATCGAATATTCCAAGTGAATCGTAACCGGACCATGACCATCAAAGGTAAAGAACAACTCAATGAAAAATACCAGAATCGCCATAGCAAAGAGACTCAAAAGAACACTAACAAAGTTCTTCCAATTTGGAGCATGTTTTCGATAAAAGCGATACCAGATGTGACTAAAAGCCGTCCCAGCTCCAAGATACAACCAGGGATTCCAAAGAAGTGGCGTAAATGCGTAGCCAAAGAATCTTAATAGGAAGTTGACAAAAACAAAAAGTAGCAAAATCAGATACATGATCATAAACAGGTTCAGATACTTTCTCATGTTTGATCTCCCCTTCGTAATAATTGGTTTAAACTGGATCTCCTAAAGAAACATCAACAGAATATGATAAGCCAATCGAATCCAATGATCAATTTGAGGAGCATCTGGATCATTTTTTTTACTATCTAAAAATAGACTTAGCGATAATAAAAGTAAGCTAAGAGCTATAACTATTCTAAGAACGAGTCTCATACCGCCAAGAGCAAAAGAAACTATAGAACCAATTAGTGGTAAAGGGGAAAATATAAATGCCACTAAGCCGAAATAGATCTTAACCAATGATAAAACCAATAAACTATAAACGACAATCTTCGTAAAAAGAGAGACCCTTTTATCTTCTTTTTTCAGTTGTGAAATGGAATAGATGACATAGATCATATACATAAATAGAAACATATTTATTTCCCCTATTTCCAATAGATTTTATTCCTATTTTATCCAACATCCGTTAAGAATACAACCGCTTGCCTGGACATGTCCAACAAAGACGAGGACAGGATTAGAGTTTTTTCACTTCTTCTGCTACCTTTTGAAGATGCTTCTCTCGCATGCTAGCGGTGTTCACATCGCGGCCGACTTCTCCCAAGATGCAGACGCGCTTGGTTTTAATCCCACAGTGGTTCAAAACTGCATTCTTCAAAACAGAGATGCCATAACTATCCGGAATATTGAGAGGGCCTGAAAAAATCTTGTACCACCAAGTAGGCGCCATGGAGGTCGCATAAATACTGGCCGTTTTTCCTTTGAGCAACTTCTTGAATTGCTTGCCTCTGAGGTAATTCCAGATAAAGCTTCCCTGATCATTGGCCGAGTAGGCAATCCCCGGCGTAAAGACCCGGTCGATCCAGCCCTTCATAAGGCTCGGCATACTACTCCACCAGATGGGATAAACAAAGATCAGGTGATCCGCCCACTGGATCCATTCTTGAGAACGAAGGATAAAGGGATCTTCCTCCATCCGCTTTCGATAACCGTAGCGAAGAACTGGATCAAAGTCTTCTTCATTAAGACTGATGACTTCAATCTCGTGGCGATTTGAGTCAATAGTTTCGACAATGGTTTGAAAAATAGCCTGACAGTAACTTTCCTTATCCGGATGCCCGTTGATGACTAGAATTTTCATTCGTCTTCTCCTTCATCTCTTTGGTTCATTCTATCTCTTTTATTTTTTACTAGATTAATTGATAATGGTTCAAAGATTGATAGATAGGTCCTTTAGGAATTTTTATTTGAAGAACACATCATCCGCAATTCCTTAACAGGTTTTCCAAGTTCAAGTATTTGTTCTTGGCCATCAAAAGTAAAACCCATTTTTTGATAGAAAGCAATGGCTCGCTTATTATCTTTCAATACCCATAAATAAATTTCAGAGAATGGATCGAGAGCAACAAATGCAGCATGCATTAACTGTTTACTCACACCTTTTCCATAGTAATCTTTTAAAACATATAAGGCAATGATTTCACCAGCTTGAATGGTCTCATCACGGTAATTTCCATAGCTGATAAATCCAACGACCTTCTTTCCATCCATCGCAATCAAGGTATTTTCTGGATATTTTTGACTAAAGAATCGACATTTTTCTAATGTCATCGTCTCCTGAAAATCCGCGGGTAAAAGATCGTCATAAGCCTCTCTCCACGTTTGCCAATGAACGAGAGATTTTCCTTCTATCTCTTCAGGTGTTTCCATTGTTTTAATGATAATCTTCATTCGTTTTATCCTATCTAATCCAAAGCCTTGACTTCCAACATCATATCGCGAATTTGCGCTGCCAGCTCGAAATCAAGCACTTCGACGGCTTCTTGCATTTGGCCTTGCAGTTTCTTGACCAGTTCCTTGCGCTCTTGGCGGTTGAGACTGGTGATATCCACTTCCTTGTCCTCTTCCTTGGCCACCGCCTTGGTAACAGAGATGAGGTCACGGATTTCCTTTTTAATGGTTTGTGGGACAATGCCATGCTCTTCGTTATAGGCCATCTGGATTTTCCGACGACGGGCTGTTTCATCGATGGCTTTTTGCATAGACTGGGTCATGGTGTCCGCATACATGATCACGTGACCTTCACTATTACGGGCTGCACGCCCGATGGTCTGGATCAGTCCGCGTTCATTGCGGAGGAAACCTTCCTTGTCCGCATCGAGAATGGCCACCAGACTAACTTCTGGTACGTCTATCCCTTCCCGAAGCAGATTGATTCCGACCAAGACATCAAAAACACCCAGACGCAAATCACGAATGATTTCTGTCCGCTCCAAGGTCTTAATGTCCGAGTGCATGTATTTGACCTTGACACCCATTTCCTTAAAGTAGTCGGTCAAGTCTTCTGCCATCTTCTTGGTCAAGGTGGTGACAAAGGTCCGCTCTCCACGTTCTACACGCGCATTGATTTCACCCAAGAGATCGTCCATTTGTCCCATGGTCGGACGCACTTCGACCTCTGGATCGAGTAGACCTGTCGGACGGATAATCTGCTCGATGATGGTATCGGTTTGTTCCATCTCATAGTCACCTGGTGTCGCTGACACATAGACAATCTGGTGGACATGGCTTTCAAACTCTTCACGACGCAGTGGCCGGTTGTCCAAGGCAGATGGCAAACGGAAACCATAGTTGACCAACATCTCCTTGCGCGAGCGGTCTCCATTGTACATACCCTTGATTTGGCCCATGGTCATGTGACTTTCATCGATCATGATGAGGAAATCTTCAGGAAAGAAATCCAAAAGGGTGTATGGTGGCTCTCCCTCACTCCGGCCATCCATATGACGAGAGTAGTTTTCGACACCATTGGTGTAGCCCATCTCCCGTAGCATTTCAATATCGTACTCTGTCCGTTGTTTCAGGCGTTGGGCTTCCAGCAGTTTTCCTTCCTTCTCAAAGATAGCTAACTGTTCTTCCAGCTCAGCCTGAATCTTGGCAATGGCCACTTCCATATGGTCGTCATTGGTCACGAAGTGAGTGGCTGGGAAAATGGCTAAGTGGTCCACATCTCCTAGAACTTGACCCGTCAAAGCTTCAATCTCACGAATCCGCTCGATCTCATCCCCGAAAAACTCCACCCGGAAGGCATGTTCATCACGCGAAGCTGGGAAAATCTCGACCACATCTCCACGGACACGGAATTTCCCCCGTTGAAAGTCGATATCATTGCGTTCAAACTGGATGTCCACCAAGTCATTGAGCAAACGATCACGAGAAATCTCCAGACCAGGACGCAAACTGACCACGCTGTCGGAATATTCCTTAGGCGAACCCAACCCATAGATACAAGAGACAGAAGCCACAACGATGACATCATTGCGCTCTAAGAGGGCTGATGTCGCGGAGTGACGAAGCTTGTCAATCTCATCATTGACAGAACTATCTTTTTCGATATAGGTATCACTAGATGGCACATAGGCTTCTGGCTGGTAGTAATCGTAGTAGGAAACAAAATACTCGACCGCATTCTCTGGAAAGAATTCCTTGAACTCCCCATAGAGCTGGCCTGCTAGCGTTTTATTGTGGGCGATAACCAGGGTCGGTTTATTGACTTGGGCAATAACCTGGCTCATGGTGTAGGTCTTCCCCGTACCAGTCGCCCCCATCAGGATTTGCGCCTTTTCACCACCCTCGATGTTATCCACCAACTGTTCAATGGCCTGCGGTTGATCCCCAGACGGTTGGTATTTCGATACTAGTTTAAATTTGTTATCTGTTACTCGATTAATCATACTTTCTTCCTTTGATTATACTTCCCTTATTTTACCACAATAGACGATATTTCTCTGACTTTTGAGGAGAGAATCCTCACATAGAAAAAGACCAGGCTCAAGTCCCGGTCTTCATTTTCATCATCATTTTCTGTCAGTCATGACACACTTGTTCATTATCAACTCTTTCTTTCCTCTCCCCTAAGCGATAGACAATCACTAGGGATACAAGAAGAACCAGAGTGGTGATGATTGATCCTTCTGCTCCAAATGCCCCTCCGGTCAACCAGTCAGGTCCATCTCCCATGGTAAAACTAAAGATAGAGGCATCTGCTCCCGTACCACTGACTTGAAAACCAAGGAGATTTCCTTGTACATAGTTCCAAGTGCCGTGTTGGGCGACCACTAGCCAGATACTATCCGTATAGATAAAAAGCAGACCAGCCAGCACTCCATCGAGGATGATATTCAGAACGGATAAGAAGGTCACTCCTGCATTTCCCATATGCAGAATGCCAAAGAGACTACTAGAAATCGCGATCGCTAAAGGCAGATTAGTTCTTGCAGCAATCCGAGTCAGAAGCCAACCTCGCGTCGCTACTTCTTCCGTCCCCCCTTGCAGAAGCCAAAATGGAAATAATCCTAGGATAAAAAGCAAGGGCTCTAAACTGAGCTCATTTAACACAAAAGAACCGATGCCACTTACTTGGTAGACAAGCGCGATCACTCCCATTTGAAGAAGGGAAATCATGATCCCCCAGACTAGATACTTGAGCCAATTTCTTTTTACAAAGCCTAAGCTTGATAAAGCATTCTTCTCTATGACCTTCACCCAAAAAATAAAGAGAAATAGTATGATTACAAAACTGAAAAGCTCATAATAGAGAAGATAATGGTAGAAAAATTCTTGAATACTTGCTGTCCCATTTCCTGGCGAAAAGAACTCCACTAGAAAACCTATAACTTGAGAAAATGGTCCCACAAGTTCACTACCAATCCAAAGTCCCCCTTCAATAAAGAAAGAGGCTAAAAATATATAAAATAGTGTAGAAACAAAAACTGACACAGAAGTGTTCGTTCTGATTCCTTGAATGATCAACCCTTTCTTCATCGCAACCTCCTTGATCTAATAGGTCCATTGTAGCAAAGAAAATCCAGAGCTGCAAGATCAACCTATGTTAGATAACCTAACATCAAAACTCGATTTTCTTGCAGAAATGACTTTTTTCTGATATAATAGCTTCTGTAGAAAAACATAAGACCATTCATACTCGTTTTGGTATGAATGATTTGTTTTTTTAAGGCCATCCTTTGGTCAATGTGCTCATGGGTTAAAACCCCTAAGAGAAAGAATTAGAAGGAGACAGAAATGAAGAAAAAATTACTAGCATGTTTGCTTTTCTTATTTCCATTCGTTGCATTCGCTGGTCATGCTCATGCTGAAACGATCAAGGTCGTTTTTGACACAGCATATGCACCGTTTGAATTTAAGGATTCAGATCAAACCTATAAAGGAATTGACGTAGAGATCTTGGACAAGGTCGCTGAAATCAATGGCTGGGATTTGGACAAATCCTTCCCAGGATTTGATGCAGCGGTCAATGCAGTTCAAGCTGGTCAAGCGGATGCCATCATGGCCGGAATGACCAAAACAACAGAACGTGAAAAAGTCTTCACCATGTCTGATACTTACTACGATACAAAAGTTGTTATTGCGACTAAAAAAGCTGACAAAATCACGAAGTACAGCCAATTAAAAGGGAAGACAGTCGGTGTTAAAAACGGGACTGCAGCCCAACGCTTCCTCGATAAAAACAAGGACAAGTACGGCTACAAGATCAAGACTTTTGATACCGGTGATCTCATGTATAACAGTTTATCAGCTGGTGCGGTCGATGCAGTCATGGATGACCAACCTGTTATTCAATACGCCATCCAAAAGGGTCAGGACCTAGCTATCAATATGGACGGGGAAGCAGTCGGTGGCTTTGCCTTTGGTGTTAAAAAAGGTGGAAATCATGAAAAGTTGATCACTGAATTTAACAAGGCTCTCGCTCAAATGAAAGCTGATGGAACACTTGATGAGATCATCAAGAAATGGACCGGTGAAAGCCAATCATCAAGTAACAGTGCCGTTCCAGAAACAACTACTCCTGCTGGTCAAAAAGCAACTCCTAAAAAATCAAAATATAGCATTTCAAGTGACTCATCTTTTGCACCATTTGTCTTCCAAAATGGAAAAAACAAATACACAGGGATCGATATGGACTTGATCAAGGCTATTGCCAAAGACCAAGGATTTAAAATCGAGATTAATAATCCTGGATTTGACGCAGCGGTAAGTGATGTCCAATCCGGCCATGCGCAAGGAATGATCGCAGGGATGACCGTAACAGATGCTCGGAAAGAAACATTTGATTTTTCTGAACCATACTACACAGCCAATTCTATTCTAGCCGTTCAAGAAAGTAGCAAGATTGATTCTTATGATGACCTAAAAGGAAAGACAGTCGGTGTTAAAAACGGTACTTCCTCACAAAACTTCCTTGAAGAAAACCAAAAGAAATATGGTTACAAGATCAAAACGTTCTCTGACGGAGCTTCTATGTATGACAGTTTGAATTCTGGTTCTGTTGCAGCGATCATGGATGACGAACCTGTTATCAAATACGCCATTAAACAAGGACGTAAATTCAAAACACCTATCAAAGGAACTCCAAGTGGTCAACTAGCATTTGCCGTTAAAAAAGGTGAAAATCCTGAATTGATCGAAATGTTCAATAACGGTCTTGCAAACTTGAAGAAAAGTGGTCAATACCAAAAGATTCTCGATAAATACCTTAAAGCAGATAGCAAGTCAAGTACTTCAAGTACAACAGCAGATGAAACAACGATCTGGGGCTTGCTTCAAAACAACTACAAACAATTGTTAAGTGGTTTGGGTGTCACTCTTGCCCTTGCCCTTCTCTCTTTCGCCATTGCTATGGTGATCGGTGTTATCTTTGGGATGTTTAGTGTTAGCCCTTATAAATGGCTTCGCTGGACTGCTGAGATCTTTGTCGATGTTATTCGTGGGATCCCACTCATGATCCTCGCCGCCTTCATCTTCTGGGGAATTCCAAACTTGATTGAATCGGTCACAGGTCATCAATCCCCAATCAACGACTTTGTTGCAGGTACCATCGCCCTCTCCCTCAATGCTGCTGCCTATATTGCAGAAATTGTTCGTGGGGGGATCCAAGCTGTACCGATTGGACAGATGGAAGCCAGCCGAAGCCTTGGGATCTCTTATGGCAAGACCATGCGCAAGATCATCTTGCCACAAGCAACCAAACTCATGCTTCCAAACTTTGTTAACCAATTCGTCATTGCCCTGAAAGATACGACTATCGTTTCTGCGATCGGATTGGTAGAACTCTTCCAAACTGGTAAGATCATCATCGCTCGAAACTACCAAAGTTTCAAGATGTATGCGATCCTTGCCGTCTTCTACCTCGTGATTATCACCTTGCTAACACGATTTGCAAAAAAATTAGAAAAGAAGGTTAACTAATGGCTAAATTAAAAATTGATGTCCATGACCTCCACAAATACTATGGTGAAAATGAGGTCTTAAAAGGAATCTCAGCAAAATTCTACGAAGGGGATGTGGTCTGCATTATCGGACCGTCTGGTTCTGGTAAATCGACCTTCCTTCGTAGTCTCAATCTCCTCGAAGAAGTTACAAAAGGTCAAATTACAGTTAATGGATATGATCTAACCGATCCAAAAACCAATGTTGATTTGGTCCGTGAAAATATTGGGATGGTTTTCCAACACTTCAACCTCTTCCCGCACATGAGCGTCCTTGAAAACATTATGTTTGCGCCAGTAGAGCACAAACTGATGACTCGCGAAGAAGCTCAAAAAGTCGGAATGGAATTGTTGGAAAAAGTTGGACTCGCAGATAAATCCGATGCCAATCCAAATAGTCTTTCCGGTGGTCAAAAACAACGTGTGGCTATCGCACGTGGACTTGCCATGAATCCAGATATTATGCTCTTTGACGAACCTACTTCTGCCCTTGACCCTGAGATGGTTGGAGATGTATTGAACGTTATGAAAGAGTTGGCAGAGCAAGGCATGACCATGATCATCGTTACCCACGAGATGGGATTTGCCCGCCAAGTAGCCAACCGCGTCATCTTTACCGCAGACGGTGAATTCCTCGAAGACGGCAAACCAGACCAAATCTTCGACAACCCACAACACCCACGTTTGAAAGAATTCTTAGATAAGGTTCTAAACGTTTAAAAATAGTGGTTTCTGAAGCATCTAGCAATTTTGCTAGATGTTTTTTTAGATGAAAAAAGCATTTTCAAATCTGAAAATGCTTAGATTGAAGATAAAGACATATTAAAAACTTTCCTTAGGTGAGTACGGACGTCAGCGAACTTCTACGAAGTTCCATGACTTAGTTTTGAACCTAAAGTTTCAAAACTCCCGAGTGCCTGAAACTAAATTGTTTCAGGCACTTTTCTCACGGCGGAAAGTTTTAATGTTCTCTTAATTCGTTATACAAATTAGGTAGATATTTATTTCTTTACAGAATCACTTTACTTATTTACTTTAAAAATAGTTTGTCTACATTCTAACTAATCTGTTGCTGAGCTGTCTGCATCTTGTAGTATACACCTTGCGCTTGCATCAGCTCTTCATGAGTGCCATGCTCAACAATATCGCCATCCACCATGACAAGGATCATATCGGCATTTTGAATGGTCGATAAGCGGTGAGCAATGATAAAGCTGGTCCGTCCTTTCATGAGTTGATTAAAGGCATCTTGAATCAAGACCTCAGTCCGAGTATCGATGGAGGATGTCGCCTCATCCAAGATCAAAATCTTAGGAACTGAAAGGAAAACCCGCGCAATCGTTAAGAGTTGGCGTTGACCTTGAGACAAAGACTCTCCAGCATCTGAAAGATACGTATCGTACCCTTGTGGCAACTGCCGAATGAAGAAATCTGCATTAGCCGCTTTGGCTGCTTCTATAACTTCTTCTCTACTTGCATCTGGACGAGAAAAGGCGATATTTTCATGAATCGTCCCGACCTTGAGCCAGGTTTCTTGCAAAACCATACCAAACTGTTGGCGGTAAGAAGCACGGGTGTAGTCCGTAATTGGCACCCCATCAATCGTGATCTCTCCAGAATTAACAGGGTAGAAACGCATGAGCAGATTAATCAAGGTCGACTTTCCTGCTCCTGTAGGCCCTACAATGGCCACTTTACTGGCAGCTGGAACCTGAATGGTTAAATCTTTGATCAAAGTCCGCCCCAAATCATAGCCAAATACGACGTGCTCAAAACCAATCGCACCTTTGACATCCTGACTTTCCAGAATCTGATGGCCTGTCTCTTCGACCTCAGCTTGATCCAAGACGCTATACAAGCGCTCTGCACAGGCAAGGGCACTTTGGAGTTCTGACAAGACAGAAGAGATATCATTAAAAGGCTTGGTGTATTGGTTGACATAATTGAGGAAGGTCACCAATTGACCAACAGTAAAGTGAGATCCCGAAATAATGCGTACAGCACCAAATCCAGCCACTACTGCATAAATCAAGGCATTCACAAAGCGAGTGGCAGGGTTGACAGTTGAAGAATAAAAGACAGCGGATTGGGAATAGTTGGCATAGCTTTCATTCGTCCCCTTAAAAGCCTTACGGAATTGATCCTGAGCGTTAAAGGACTGGATCAAACTTTCCTGGGTCAAAGACTCTTCAATCAACTGAGTTTGAAGACCACGCGCCTTGGTCTGCTTTTGGAAAAGCGTATAAGAACGCTTGGCAATAAAACGAGCAATCACCAGGGATAAAGGGGTCAAGACCAGAACCGCCACCATCATAAAGAAATCCAATTCCGCCATGGTCACGATAGTGACAAGAATGGTTAAGAGGCCAACAAAGAACTGGTTAAAGACCATCAGAAGACCACTATTGAGTTGCTCTACATCGGTCGTGAGGCGACTGACGAAGTCCCCACTCCCTTGCTTATCCAGATAAGATAAGGGCAAGCGGTAAACTTTCTCCATCACTTCTGCCCTTAGGTTTTGGCTAAACCGATAGACCAATTGATTATAGAGAAGAGGATTGATCCATTGAATCAAGGTATTTGCCAAAATAATCAGCACCATTTGGATCAAAACTGGCAATAAGACTTTCATCCCTTGAGGATTGATGACCAGGTCAACCGCATGTCCAATCAAGATCGGTAACCAAACCGTTAAGGCTACTTGAGCAATTGTCCCGATACTGGCTAGAATCAGGAGACCAGGATGGTTAGCAAAATCTCTAAACAGACGTTTTAAATAACTAGAACGTTTTTGACTCATGCTTCCTCCCTCCCGTGTTGTGAATAATGAATTTCTTGATAAATCTCATTGGTAGACAAAAGGAAATCGTGATTTCCCAGTCCTACTTGATGTCCCTTGTTCAAGACCAAAATCTGATCAGCAGACTTGAGACTATTGGTTCGTTGAGATACTAAGATCAAACTCGTATCACTCAATTCTTCTTTTATCGATTTTAAGAGACGTGCTTCCGTCAAATAATCCAAGGCAGAAGTTGAATCATCCAGAATCAAGAAAGGAGCCTTCTTCAAAAGGGCACGCGCAATGGTCAACCGCTGACGTTGGCCACCTGAAAAATTTCGACCAAAGGCTTCAACCGGCTCATCCAGTTGTCCTTCTTTTTCACGGACAAAATCAGCCGCCTGAGCCGTTTCTAATGCCCACCACAAATCATCTTCCGACACCTTTCCTTCCATTCCCAGTAAGAGATTGGAGCGGATAGTTCCTCTAAAGAGCTCTGCCTTCTGTGGGACTACAGCTACCCACTCCCGCCACTCCTTGAGAGTTTTAGGAGAGTGAGCTTGATGATAGAGGGCTAATTTCCCCTGACTCACGGTATACAAATGACTCAATAACTGAACAAGGGTGGACTTCCCAGATCCTGTACCACCGGTAATTCCCAGCATCTGTCCTTGGTCAAGATCAAAGGAAATTTCCTCTAGGGCTGGGCTTGAAGCCGTTGGATAGGTGAAAGAAACTTCCTCTGCGCTGATCGCTTCTTGCTCTCTTGCAGTTTCTTCCGGCAAAGCTTTTAGGAGGTCTTCTTCCTTCAAATCAAAAATCTCTTGGACACGCTTGGCTGAAATATAGCTGACATTTAAAGACGTGACCAGCATAGCCAGCTTAATCAATTCTGTTAAAATCTGTAATAAATAATTGACCAAAGCGACCAACATTCCTTGGGTAAGAAGGCCAGCAGAGATATTCAATTGTCCTTGCCAAATGACACAAACCAAGGTCGTATTGACCACAAGGAAGGTCAAGGGACTCACCAAACTAGACCAGATACCAGCACGAATTTGCCAGATCTTATAGTCTTGATTGACTTCTTTAAATTCGTCCAATTCACTCACTTGCTGTCCAAAGGCCCGAATCACCCGCATCCCTTGAAATTGCTGACGCGTCACCGTGACCATTCGGTCTGTGATTTTCCGAATCTTAGCAAAGAGAGGATTGACAATCCGAGACATGATCACAATAATCAGGGTTAAAATCGCCACCATCCCCAAGAACCAAAGAGTGAGTTTAGGACTGATGGTGAAAGCCATGATGATAGAACCAAAGACAATAATCGGTGCTCTCAAAAAGAGGCGCAAGAATTGGTTGATCCCAACCTGGATTTGATAGGTATCCGAAGTGAGACGGGTTACCAAACTTGAAGTACCGATCCTATCTCGTTTGTCCTTTGGAAGCGACAAGATCTTATCATACAAATCCTTGGTCATCTCGCGGGTAAAGCTGACAGCTGCTTTAGAAGAAAAATACTGGGCAGTAATAGCTACGACAACCCCAAAGCTCGCAAATAAAAACAAAACACCGACCGTCATCACCACTGCGCTCGTTTCCTTTTTCGGAATGACCTGATCGACTAAGTGGGCGATGATTAAGGGAACACACAATTCAAAAATAGCTTCTAAGAGTTTAAACACGGGCCCAAGAAAAGTTTCCCATAGATAGCCCTTAAAATACTTCAATAATGATTTCATACGACTCGATTCTTTTTTTAATGGATATACATATTTTACCACAAATTCTTAAGATGAAAAAACTCTCCCTGCAGAGCAGAGAGAGTTGAATACTGACCAGATGAAGGTCGGAAATCTTATTCCTTCTTTGGCACCTTGCTTAAGGTCTTTCCCATTTTCCTCAATCCAATCATTAAGATAGGGAAAGAGAAAAGCGTTAGAAGGCCTAATACGATAAAGACTGCTACAAAGCCACAGCTATCAATGAACCAACCAGTCAAAGGGAAGATGACAATCATAGATAGACTAAACATCATCGAATTGATACTCAGCATGGTTGCTCGTACACTGGATGGCAGATAAGCTTGTAAATCATTGTAGTAGATAGGTTGATAAACGGCATAAAGGGCATTGGTCAAGAGATAGACACTCAGATAGGCAAATGGAGTCTTTAAACCTACCAAAAGCAAGGTCAACCCTGTCAGTGCAACCAGAATCGGAAAGACTTGATTACTATTCCATTTTTTCCCGATTTGACTAGCCAAATAAACCGCTAGGAGATTGAATCCACTACCAATTAACATGATGAGCGAAACTTGCCAACTAGCTAAGTCACTAATTTTCTGTTGGTAGTAAAAATAAAACATACACATGATGGTCCCTACCAACTGATAGGTGAGCATCCAGTAAAACAAGACTGTTTTTTCCTGCCATTCTTGTTTCACTACCTCCAATATCCGCTTTAAGGTCAAATGATTTCTTTCATCACTCTTGCTCTCTGGCTCTTTCATCAGAAAGATCAAAAGAATGGAAAGCAAGGAAAGCCCAATAGCAATATAATAGGTCCAAGCCAATGCTCCGTGAATAAAGAAGCCTGCCACAACTGTACCTAACGTTCGGGTGACTTCGGCCACACCAGACAAAAAGCTAGAAATCTGAAGATAACGGTCTTTTTGACCTGCTTCCACAGCTGAATCAAATAAGAAAGCTGTACTGGTCCCCGAGTCAAAATTATAAGACCAAGCATTGACCATCATAGCAATGGCATAGATCCAAAAATTCCCCTGACCAAATAAAATCAAGATCGAGGATCCAATACTGGACAAGCGAGCCAAATAGAGATTGGTCTTGTAGCTAAATCGATCGGCTAACATACCAGACGGGATCTCACACAAGAGACTGGTCCCATGAAAGATACTCTCTAATAAACCAATCTGAAGCAAAGAAAGACCATTCTGAATAAAAAATAAAATCCAAAAACTGGTGATTCCAAAATAAGATGTAAATTCCAGACCTGCTAGGAGTGAAATATTTCGTTTGTAAGTTCTTTTAAACATTGTTTTTCCTCTTTCAATAGATTATTTGAGTGTTTCTAAAAGACTTACTTAGAGTTGCCTACATTTTCTCCACCTTCTTCATTTTTCTTGATTCATTTCTTGACGCAACTGGGCCACTTGATTAGACAAGGACACCAACAATTCGGTTTGCAACTTTTGAATTTCCAGTAAATCCGTCTGGTCTTGCTGCACCATATGATCAATCTTCGTGTGAAGCAAGCGAATTTCTCGTTCCGACTCCATATTGACGTTAAAGTCATTTCGCGCTTGCAGGCGATCATAATCTGCTGCCCTGTTTTGGCTCATCATGATCAAAGGAGCTTGAATCGCCGCAATCGTAGAAAGTGCAAGATTGAGCAAGATGAAAGGATAAGGGTCAAAATTCCAGCCAAAGGGATGCAAGACATTGATCAGCATCCAAATAGCCATCATCATGATGAAGCTAATAATAAAGGTCCAAGAACCACCGAAGCGTGCGACCGAATCCGCTACCCGCTGACCGAAGGTATAGCTGGCTGTCAAGCGGTCTTCAACGTTAAAGGGGCGCTCGCTTTCGGGCATGACACCTGTCACCTGCTGTTTAATGGCTTCGTTTTTATCATTGGCACGCTCAATAATCTGTCCAAGATAATCCATACAATACTGGCTCAAATTTTTATACGTGATAAAATCATCCATTTGACTTTCCGGGTAGGAGGTCTTGAGCATCTGTTGAATGCTATGGTCTAGATCTGCGATCAAAGACCCTTGGCCTTCTTCGTATTCTTTCCCATCAATGATGTCTATTTTCAGCATTGAAATTCCTTTCATAGTTTTTTGAAGCAGATAAAAGTGAAAAACGCCTAATGGCGTTTTTACGTCTATTAAGGTTTGATACGATGCAACATACGTGGGAATGGAATAGCTTCACGGATGTGTTTAGTACCAGCCGCGAAGGTAACCATCCGTTCAATCCCAATACCAAATCCACCGTGTGGAACTGTACCGTATTTACGAAGGTCAAGGTAGAATTCATACTCTGTACGATCCATGCCAAGTTCATCCATTTTTGCAACAAGGGCATCGTAGTCTTCCTCACGCATAGAGCCACCGATGATTTCTCCATAGCCTTCAGGAGCAAGCAAGTCTGCACAAAGCACGCGCTCTGGATTTCCAGGAACTGGTTTCATGTAGAAGGCCTTGATAGCTGCTGGGTAGTTCATGACAAATGTTGGCACACCAAAGTGGTTTGAAATCCAAGTCTCATGTGGTGAACCGAAGTCATCACCATGTTCCAAATGCTCGTAATCCGCATCTTCATCGTTTTCATGCTCTTGCAAGAGATCAATCGCTTCATCATAAGTGATCCGTTTGAATGGCTCTGCAATGTAGCGTTTCAAGAGCTCCGTATCACGCTCCAATGTTTCCAAGGCTTGAGGAGCACGGTCCAAAACACCTTGTAGAAGAGCTTTGACATAAGCTTCTTGCAAGTCAAGTGATTCATCGTGTGTCAAGTAAGAGTACTCAGCGTCCATCATCCAGAACTCAGTCAAGTGACGGCGAGTCTTAGATTTTTCAGCACGGAATACTGGTCCAAAGTCAAAGACGCGACCAAGGGCCATAGCACCAGCTTCCAGATAAAGCTGACCTGATTGACTCAAATAGGCTGGTGTTCCAAAGTAGTCTGTTTCGAAAAGTTCTGTAGAATCTTCTGCAGCATTTCCTGAAAGAATTGGGCTATCAAACTTCATGAAGCCATTCTTATCAAAGAACTCATAAGTTGCATAGATAATGGCATTACGGATTTGCATAACGGCAACTTGTTTGCGTGAACGCAACCACAAGTGGCGGTTGTCCATCAAGAAGTCTGTCCCGTGTTCTTTAGGAGTGATTGGGTAATCTTGAGATTCACCGATCACTTCGATGTCTGTAATATCCAATTCGTAACCAAATTTAGAACGCTCGTCTTCTTTGACAATACCAGTCACAAACACTGATGTTTCTTGGCTCAAGCGTTTGATGGTATCAAATTTTTCAAGCCCCACTTCTTCGCCGAATTTTTCGATAAAGTTTGGTTTAAAAGCCACACCTTGGAAAAAAGCAGTACCGTCACGCAATTGCAAGAAAGCAATTTTTCCTTTACCTGATTTGTTGGCCACCCAAGCACCGATGGTCACTTCTTGACCAACGTAGTCTTTTACTTCGATGATAGTAATCCGTTTTGTCATCATTCATCTTCCTTTTCTCGTTAAACTTGTCCGAAGACATTATCTTCTTAATTGTATCATAAAAAGGCTTTCAGTGCTAGGTTCTACCTGTGAAAACCAGATTTTTTTTAAAGAAAAAGATCCTCAGCTCATTACTAAGGGTCTTGTAATTTTATTTTTCCATAAAGGCCTTGAGTCGGCGAACAGCTTCTTTGAGGGTATCCAAATCTGTTGCATAAGACAAGCGAACATTTTCAGGGGCACCAAAGCCAGCTCCCGTTACTAAAGCAACCTCTGCTTCTTCTAAAATTGCTGTGGTAAATTCCGTCACATCAGTATATCCCTTCATTTCCATGGCCTTCTTGACATTTGGGAAGAGATAGAAGGCTCCTTGTGGTTTGATGGCTTCAAACCCAGGTACTTCATTCAAGAGAGGATAAATGGTATTCAGACGCTCTTCAAATGCTTGACGCATGATCTCAATAGAAGACTGCTCTCCTGTAAGAGCTTCGATTGCAGCATATTGGGAAACGGTCGTTAAGTTGGAAGTTGTTTGGCTGATCACCTTGGCCATGGCTCCAATAATCTCAGAATCTCCTACAGCAAAACCAACCCGCCAACCAGTCATAGCATAGGTTTTAGAAACTCCGTTAATAACAATAGTTTGCTTGCGAATCGCTTCTGATAAGCTAGAAATGGGCGTAAAGGTATTGCCATTGTATACCAAACGACCATAGATATCGTCTGCCAAAATAAGGATGTCATGTTCAACAGCCCAATTTCCGATTGCTTCGAGTTCTTCTTTACTGTAGATCATTCCTGTTGGATTGGATGGTGAATTCAGCAAGACTACCTTGGTCTTGTCTGTCCGTGCTGCTTCCAGTTGCTCTACCGTTGCCTTGAAGTGATTTTCTTCTGTTGTTTGGAAAGTAACAGGTGTGCCCTCTACCATCTTGACCTGGTCTACATAAGAAACCCAGCAAGGGGTTGGAATGATGACTTCATCACCTGGATTAATGACAGAAGTAAAGAAGGCATAGAGGATAAACTTAGCACCAGTACCGACCACTACTTCATTCCGATTCACAGCATAGCCATAAAACTCCTTCATATAGTCGCTAATGGCATCCTTCAATTCTGGAAGTCCAGATGCGACCGTATAAAAGCTGGCACGACCATCCTCAATGGATGCGACTGCAGCTTCTTGAATATTTTTTGGAGTCGCAAAGTCAGGTTGACCCAGGGTCAGACTTAAGATATCACGACCTTCTGCTGCCAAAGCTTTGGCACGCGCATTAGCAGCCAAGGTCACACTTTCTTCCATTTCCAATACACGATTTGATAATTTCATATTTCCTCCTCAAATCTTAAAAAACACCGGTGACTTTCCCAGTCTTGAAATCCACCACATAATAAGAGCTCCCAGCCTTGACTTCCCAGATCGGTTTGCCTTTAAAGCGCCCAAAAGTTACCCGATCAGTCGCGTCCTGACTCTTCTCTTTGACGACAGAAGCTGCCTCTTTGGAACTAACTCCTTCTTTCAAAGGGTAGGTATAGACTGCATCATCCGCCTGCGCCACCAAAACCGCTAGTTCTTGCCCCTCTTGGTCCTTGCCAATAAAGGAAAGATACGCTTCTTTGCCATGAAAGAAACTCTCCGTCTCAATGGTCGCAATCGAAGAGTGAGACAGAGCTATTTTTCTTGCTTGCGCCATTTGATCCTGCAAGCGATCAGAAGTTTTTTCAGCAAGAAATAGCCAAGAAAAAAGGACCGTCAGAACTAAGACACAGATTCCTATTATATGTTGCCATATGATAAAAAGATAATTTTTCTGTTTCACTCCCTCATTATACACCAAAGCCACCTAGAATTCTATAGATTTTCAAGAAAGAATTGTTACTAATATTTCATACCTGTTACAATGTTTTAGTATAAAATTGTTTGATAAACAAACTAAAATTAACACCTTTACTATCATTTGTTCATAGTTTAATAAATTTGTCACAATTCTGTAACTAATTTGAAAATAAAATTAAAAGGCAGAAATACTATTTATTGATAAAATATAGATATGGAAAATTTAAAGAGATTATTCAAAGAAGCAAACGTAGATTTAAAAACCATGATCGTCTTCCACAAGGCAGAACGATTGATCCGTGCCTCTGAGGCTCATATCTTTAAAAAGCACCAGTTGACACCAACTCAATTCTCTGTACTTGAGACCTTGTACAGCAAAGGCGATCTCCGCATTCAAGATCTGATTGATAGCATTCTTGCGACCTCTGGAAATATGACTGTGGTTATTCGCAATATGGTCCGCGATGGTTGGATTACACGCGAAACCGATCCAGAAGACCGCCGTGCTTATCTTGTATCTATTACAGATGCCGGTCGTAAAAAGATCGAAGAAGCTCTTCCAGATCATATCAAAAATATTCAACGCTTGATGCAAGTCTTTAATAGTGGCGAGCAAGCTGAGTTGACAGAACTCTTGAAGAAATTCAAACATATCGCCTAAGCCTTACTGCTCAAGTCGATTCTGACTCCAAAATCCTCTATTTTGGAGTTTTCATCGTGCATTCTCTTTATCTAACAGATCAAAAAAAATATTCCTGACGCTTCTCAGGAATATTTTTATTTATTCTTTCACAAAGATCCATTCTTTCTCTTGCGATAAATCCTCACGATAAGAGAAACCTGCTACTTCTAGTGATTTCAGATCTTCTAGATGGGTGATTTCTTCCTTCATCATGGCTGTCACCATAGCCCCACGTGCTTTCTTTGAAATCGTCGAGTGAATCTTTAGTGTCCCACCACGATTCTCCATGAATTTGATCCGAATCATTCGTTCACGAATGGCTTTTGAAAAGACCTGTTCAAACTCAGAAGACAAAAGGGATAAGATCTGTTCTTCACCTTCTACTGCCTGATCATAGTCCTCTTTCCAGAATTCCTTTAGAGATTTTCCAGCTGGTTTTAGCTTCATCATAAAATCCAAGCGATGGGGAGCAATCCCTTTATAGGCAGGTAGCACACCGTATAAAGCAGTCGTGATCAACAAATGCTCCTGCAGATAAGTCTGCTCTTTTTCGGATAAGTCTTGACGCTCAATACTACGATACATAAGGCCATCAAACAGTCCCAAAGCAGGATAGGTCTTGGCACTCCCAGCTAACAGAGCCTCAATTCTTTCCTTTTCTACTAGAGCTCTTTCCTCTGAGATCCCGTAAAAGGTCGCTAATTCTTCTAGGGAGAATGCCCTCAAAGCTTGGAGGATGGTTTTTGTGTTCTCTGACAAGGGTTGGGGCTCGACGATACGAGCCTGTTCGTTCAGTTCTTTGGCGGATGGAATTAATAGTTTCATAGGTCTATTGTACCATATTTTTCAAATTTTCTTGACAGGAGTTTTTATTAATGTTATTATCTAGTTATGAAAACTAGATTAAAGAAAGGTGAAGATTTCGTGGCCACTTTTTCCTATCCAACGTGGGAGCAACTGCCTGAGCTAGACCTCTATCTCGATCAGGTCCTACTTTATGTCAATAAAACCTGTGCACCTGTTCTCTCTTCTTCAGACAAGGGCTTGACGGCTGCCATGATCAACAATTACGTAAAACATGGCTATGTCGAAAAACCAGATAAGAAGAAATACCAGCGTAGACAGGTGGCTCGCTTGATCGCTATTACAACCTTAAAAACGGTCTTTTCTATTCAGGAGATCGCTTCTACCTTAAATTTCTTGCAGGACCAGGCGAGTTCAGATCTTCTCTATAATAGCTTTGTCGCTTATCTCAATGAGCAAAAAGAGCCGATCGCTCCCATCATTCGCTCTGCCTGTCAGACAGTTCAACTTTATCTTGAAACCCTATCTTATATTCAACCAGCAACAACGGAGGAAGAAACTGATGAATTACACCATGAAACTAAGTAAAAAATTATCCTTTGGAGAAGAGATCGCAAATAGCGTAACCCATGCTGTTGGCGCCCTCCTCATGTTGATCTTGCTTCCAATCTCAGCAGTCTATAGCTTTGAGCAACACGGTCTGCTCAGTGCTTTTGGGACTTCTATCTTTGTGATCAGTCTCTTTTTGATGTTTCTTTCTTCGACCGTCTACCATGCCATGTCTTACGATTCACCTCAAAAGTATGTGCTTCGCATTATCGACCATTCAATGATCTACATTGCGATCGCAGGTAGTTACACACCAGTCGTCCTTACCTTGATGAACAACTGGATGGGCTACAGCATTATCTTGATCCAATGGGGCACTACCATCTTTGGTATTCTCTACAAGATCTTTGCCAAAAAAGTCAATGAAAAGTTCAGTCTCGCTCTTTACTTGATCATGGGCTGGTTGGTCATCTTTATTATTCCCCAAATCGTTAGCCAAACCAATCCGATCTTCTGGGGTCTCATGCTCATGGGCGGCCTGTGCTACACGGTTGGAGCTGGCTTTTATGCTAAGAAAAAACCATACTTCCACATGATTTGGCACCTCTTCATCCTGGCGGCTTCTGCTCTTCAGTATTTAGCGATTGTATATTTTATGTAATATGCTCACCACTCTTATGAGTGGTTTTTTTTTGATTTTTTCTGTACAATAGAAAAAAACTGTATGGGGACAGTCAGGATGAAGATGAGCAAATATCAACAAATTATTCATGTTCTAAAAGCAGCCATTCAAGATGGAGAACTGGAAACTGGACAAAAAATTCCCTCCGTTCGCCAGTTAGCTAGTCAATTTTCTTGTAGTAAGGACACAGTGCAACGAGCCTTGCTGGACTTGACTTACCAGCACTTCCTCTATGCTAAGCCTCAAAGTGGCTACTATGTTTTGGAGCAAGAACCTAATCGACATGAGGATCTTCCTCTAAAATTAGAGAAAGACCGCAACCAGGCTTTTGAGGACTTCCGGACCTGTATCAATGAAACCTTGATTGGACGGGAGAATTATCTCTTCAATAACTTTTCGGACCAAGCAGGATTACTAGAGGTACGCCAATCGATCCAAGACTTATTGAAGGAAGAAGGTATTTATACGACTGCGGATCAGATTGTTTTGACTGCTGGTACCCAGCAGGCGCTCAATATCCTCAGCCAGATTGACTTTCCCAATAAAAAGTCTCAGATCTTGATCGAGCAACCGACTTATCATCGGATGAACCAACTCTTAGATTCGCAGCAACTTGCCTACCGTACCATTCAACGAAATTTAATGGGAATTGATCTCGAGGAACTTGAAGAGATTTTCAAAAGTGGCCATATCAAATTCTTCTACACGATCCCTCGTTTTCACTATCCGCTCGGTCATAGCTATTCGACCAAGCAGAAAGAAGCGATCTTGCAACTAGCTGACCAATATGATGTTTACCTTGTTGAGGACGACTATCTTGGAGATCTTGATGGCAGCAATGCTCCTTCTTTTCATTATTTGGATCAAAAGAACCGTGTCATCTATATCAAATCTTTTTCGACCAATCTCTTTTCTGCTCTTCGCATCACTTCCATGATCCTTCCCCAAGCCCTTCTAAAGCCGGTCTTAACCTATAAGACGATTCTGGACTATGATAGCAATCTCATCATGCAAAAGGCCTTGAGTCTCTACATTGATAACGGTATGTATCTGACCAATAAAAAGCGACTCCTAGCCAGAAAAAGAGAGGTAGAAGCCAGTCTAAAGACCTTGATGGCCCAGTCTCCTCTTCTTCCCCATCTGACCCTGACCCACGATGGGATCCTTCTAGGACTCAGCCAAGTTCAATCCCTTGCTGCCTTAAAACACAGTGGACTCCCGCTTGATTTCTTTGAAGCAGCCTACATCACTTCTTGTCCTTATCAACTCGCCAAGATCAAATCGGCAGATGTGACCAATGTTTTACCAAAGCTTACGCCTTTTTTTGAAAGAGAAACCCTCGTATAGACTATACGAGGGTTTTTCTTATTTCTTTAATTGCTCATAGATCAGTTTAGCATTTTGAAGGCCGATCCGATAATCGAGGCGAATCAGGCGAATCGCTTCCATCTCTGGTTCTTTGAGGTACTTCTCTTTTTGTTCCTTAGAAATACTACCTGGTTTAAGAAGATAGTGAGTGAATTGATTTCTGACTTTATTGAGCTCAACTTGAAGGGTGAAATAAAGTCCAAATAAGACAATCACAACTCCCATCATGATCAGATCGTTTGACATGGTTTATGCTCCCTTTTTCTGTTCTTTTCTTTATTTTACAGCTTTCAAGAAAGAAAAACAAGGTTAAATTTGCATTTAGACCTTGTTTATCCTTATTTCATCATACCAGCCTGGAGGTCATACATTTTCTTATACGTTCCTCCTAGAGCAATGAGTTGGTCGTGGTTGCCTGATTCGATGATTTTTCCTTTATCGAGAACATAGATGCAATCGGCATCTTGGATGGTAGAAAGGCGATGGGCAATGGCAATGGTTGTCCGCCCTTGGCGCATCTTCTTCAGAGAATTTTGGATCATCTCTTCCGTCTCTTGGTCGATATTGGCAGTGGCCTCATCCAAAATGAGGATCTTAGGCTGGGCAGCAATGGTCCGAGCAAAAGCCAGAAGCTGACGCTGACCAGTCGATAAGGTAGAACCCCGCTCTGTTACCGGATGATCATAGCCACCGGGTAGACTCTCAATAAAGTCTGCTACATCCACAAATGCAGCTGCTTGTCGGATTTCCTCATCTGTCAGTTCTTCATGATACATTCGGATATTAGAAGCAATGGTTCCATGATAGAGGAAGGGTTCTTGCAACACTAAACCGATGGACTTGCGCAAGGCTTCCTGGCTGTAGTTCTTGATATCCTGTCCATCAATCAAGATCTGGCCACGATCAAATTCATAAAAGCGCATGAAGAGATTGATAATAGAGGATTTACCAGAACCAGTATGACCAACAAAAGCGATGGTTTGTCCGTTTTTAACCTCAAAGGAGATATCTTTTAGGACATCCCGTTTGCCATCATAAGAAAAAGATACATGGTCAAAGCGAATATCTCCCCGCTCGATTTCTTTCAGGCTACCAGCTTGCTTTGGCTCGTAGTCATCTCGATCCATCATTTCAAAGACACGCCCTGCAGAAATGGTTGAGGTCTGCAAGGTTGCAAAATTTTGGGTGACATCAATCAAGGGCTGGAAAAGCTGGCTAACATACTGGATAAAGGCATAGATAAGACCTGCTGTAAAGCCAGAGGACTGCCAATTTAGGCCGAAAAAGGTTAGAATAACCGCATAAGCCAGAACCTGTAACAGGGTCATAGCTGGCCTCAAAAAGAGGGAATTGACATCCACAGATCGGTTGGCATAGTCTAAATGTTCCCCATTTATCTGTTCGAATTCATCCGTCAAGCGCTTTTCTTGACGAAAGGCCTGTACGATCCGCATTCCTTCAATGGATTCCGATAATTTCACATTGATATCTGATAATTTTTGTCGTGTCATCTTGACCAAGCGATTGGATAACTTGCGATAGAGACGAATGGAAAACCAAATAATGGGAAGAAAAGGCAGGATCCAAATAGTCAAATGCCAGTCCAAGCTAAACATGGTTACAAGAGTGACTAGAAAGAGTAAAAAGGATGAAACCAGGCTTGAAAAGACCGTAGAAAACATGTCTGCGACTGCCTGGGTATCATTGGTCACGCGCGAAACAATCGAACCTGCTGCTGTCTGGTCATAAAAGGACATACCCAGCCTTTGAAGATTTTGGAAAATATCTAGACGAATGTCTCTTACGATAGAATTGGATACACGCGCAAAGGTTAACTGACTCAGATAAGTTGCCAGCACGCGCCCAATGAATAACCCATAGTAGAGAATCAAAAACTGAAAAGCTGTCAAAACTGGTGAGCCTGCTTCTGTTGGATCCACTAGGTGGTCAATATACCAGCGAGCTGCAAGTGGGATCGCCGTCAATAACAGACTAGTTAGAAAGGTAAAGGCTAAGGCTAGGGCTGTTAGCCATTTATAACGCCACATGTAAGTCAAGAGCCGCTTCATCACATGAGCTTCAGATGTTTTCATTCAGCTTTCCCTCCATTTCTTCTGATAATTGTTGGGCTTGGTAGGTTTCATAGTACCAACCTTTTTGAGCCATTAATTCCTCGTGATTTCCTCGCTCCTTGATCTGTCCATTCTCCATTACTAGAATCAAATCCGCATGAACGATCGCTGATAGGCGGTGGGCTGTAATGATCGTTGTTTTCCCCTTGCGTTCTAGCTTCATATTTTCAATGATTTGGTGCTCCGTTTTAGCATCTACTGCAGACAGGGAATCATCCAGAATCAAGATCTCAGGATTCATGACCAATGCTCGACTCATGGCAATTCTTTGCTTTTGCCCGCCAGAAAGAGAGACCCCTCTCTCTCCTAACACTGTCTCCATCTGGTCTGGCATGACCAGAATATCCTCATAGACTCCACAAGTTCTCAGAGCCTTCATTACCTCTTCTTCCTCGATCTGTGGATCTGAAAAAGCTACATTCTCACGAATGGTCATGGCAAAAAGGATCTGATCCTGAGGGACATAGCCGATCAAGCTTCGAAGATCCTCTAAGCGATAATGTTTGATGGAGATTCCATTGAGCAAAATATCTCCCTGCTCCAAGTCATGCTCTCTAAGCAAGAGACGCAACAAGGTAGTCTTTCCAGATCCAGTTGGTCCTACAATTCCAAGGGTTTGCCCTTTTTCTAAATGAAAGGCAACCTTCTCAAGGACAGGCTCTTTCTCATAGGCGAATTCTTCAATGTCATATTCCAAATCTCCGTTTTGAATGACTGTAACTGGTTGACTTGGATCTTGGATATCAGGTGTTTCTGCTAAAAGTGTCTCAATCCGATCATAGGAGACGCTAGCACGCTGACTAATATTAAACAAGAAGCCCATGGCTTGAAGGGGCCAGACGAGCATATTGAGATAGGTAATAAAGGTTACGATTTGTCCAACCGTCAGGCTTCCTTCCTGAACAAATAGCCCCCCGAAGTAGAGCGTCAAAACATAGGAGAGACCGACAAAAAGAAGAGTAGTCGGATCAAACAAAGCATTGTAACCGGCTGAAGTCATATTTTTTGAAAAGACCATCTGATTGGTTTTTTCAAAAGCCTGAATCTCATCTGCCTGAAAGCCAAAGGATTTGGTCACTTTGACTCCTGATACTGATTCCTGGACAAAGTTGTTCAGCTCTGAGAATCCTTCTTGGGCCTCTTTGAAGGCTTTGTGGTTTTTACGGCCAATAGTTGAAGTCACTACCACCATAACCGGTAGAGGCAAAATAGCTAAGAGGGTTAAGCGCCAATCAATCATGAAAAACATGCTAACTAGGGTCACCAAGGCGGTCACAGAAGCATCCACTGCAGACATAACCCCGCCACCAGCAAACATAGTCACCGCATTGATATCATTGGTGGCATGGGCCATGAGATCCCCTGTCCGATAACTCTGATAAAAAGACGGAGACATGAGCGTAAATTGCTTAAACAAACGATAACGCAAGATCCGAGCCAACTTATTGGCCGTCCCAAAAATATAGCGTCTCCAAACAAAACGAAGGCCATACATGGCTAGAGCTGCGAGGACCAAAAGGGCAATATCCATAACTAACTGCCCCAGTGTCAGCTTTCTTTTATCGATCAAATCGATCACAAGGCCCATGATTCTTGGAGGAATGAGATTTAAAAAGCTAACCAAGATCAAGGCCCCTATCCCGATCAAGTATCGCTTCTTCTCTAAATTAAAAAACCAAGATAATTTCCTCAACAGATTCATCTTATTTCCCCTTTTTTGTGAGTTGCCAACTACTATCCACTAGAGCAAACAACTCCTCATCAGCAATTGTTCCATCTAAGGGGATACTCACCCAATATTTTTTATTCATATGAAAAGCTGGATAAATCCCCTTCTGCTGGATGAAACGGGCTACTTGATCAGACTTAACATTCAAAACTTCTATTTTCCCAGACTTGCCAGCATCTAGTTTTTTCCAATCAATGGTCATAAAGACACCATACCACTTGAGGGTGTCTCGGTGGCGAATGGCACCAGATTCTGGAGATCTCTCCCACAAATACTCAATCGTTCCCTGATAGTACAGAGAGATATAGGCCATGAGACGCTTGGCTTGAGGATAGAGAAATTTCTCTACCTCAAAACAAGCTTGGCGAATCCTTGCAAGACTTTCCTGACAAGCTTCTCTGACTTGGCCAACGAAATTTCCTTGTAGCTGTTCCTGATGGATCTGGATATACTCGTCCCCTGTATCCTGATCATAGACCTGAAAAGATATCTTCTGGTCGCAGACACGGACCTTTAAGAGAAAAGAGTCCGATAAGACGGGACACTGGTACTCATAGCCTGCCCCTCTCTTTTCAAATCCAAAAGCCAATCCCTTTTCTGGCTGAAAGGTGTATCGGTCAAAATAATGCTCTAAAAACATTTTCTCTCCCTTATTCATTTTTGCACTAGAAGAGGCTGGAAACAACGTCTCCAACCTTGATAACGGATCTTCAAAACTACTTCAGGCAGTGAGCGTTTCTTTTTTAAAACACGATGCGCGTGCCATGCAGTTGACAAACACCCAATTGTTCCAAAAAGAGCTGACGATTGTCAAGGGTCACACCTCCACCTGGTAGGATCTGAATCTTTCCCTTAGCCGCATCTAATAAACGATGATAGTGTGCAAAACGTTGCTCTAGTGGGTCACCTGGACTTCCAGCTCGTGTTAAAATGCGGGCTACACCCTGATCAGAAAGCCACTCAATCGCTTCTAGCTGATCTGTATGAGCTAACTCATCAAAGGCCATATGAAAGACCACCTCTGCCTCTCCACAGGCTGCAAGTAAAAGCTGCATGACCCTCTTGTCCAACTTTCGATCACTCGTCAGCGCACCCAGCACAAAACAAGTAATCCCTATTTCTTTCGTAGCACGAATATCCGTCAGCATAGCTTCGACTTCTGGATCAGTGTAGACAAAATCTCCACCACGGGGCCGAATGATCACACATAGATCCACGGACTTCTCTCTTGTCAGTTTGATTGCTTCATTGATCACACCTATACTCGGTGTGGTCCCGCCTACTGCCAGGTTGTCACACAGTTCAATGCGACCTGCCCCAGCAGCAATCGCCTTATCAATAAAAGTTAAATTCTCTGCACAAAATTCAAAGACAAGCATGACAACTCCAATTACAAAGACTTAAAACAAGGATATACTAACGGTTACCTTAGCATTGCCATTTTCCACTCTCGCTTTTGAGATACTATAGCCTGCTTGAGGGATCTCAAGGGTGATTTGATCACCATTAACCGTGAAGCCGCCTCCATTTTGATTGGATTGATCCTTCAAATAGTTGAGAACCAAGAATTTTGGAATGGGCATTTTCCCTAATTTAGCACCGGTCACAGTCAAATTCATGACATTGTTTTCAACTTGACCGGTCATGGTTAAATCTAGATAGCTATCAACTGGACCTAAGGAAACAGGAACTTTGACGTGAAGGTCATTGCCATCCATTCCTAATGCCATCTTTTGATAGTCAGAATTGTCAAGGGCGGAACCAGCACTTGTTTTTACGACCTGACTCAATTGCACAGAATTGAGACTTAGCTCAGTTGAGAGTCCTTCAGTGCTCACAGAGGCGTTTGAAACTGCATTTTGAGCCAGTTCAATCAAAGAACTCCCTGACTGCACATTTCTCAGCTGCTCCCCTTCAGGAATAGATCCAGGAACCAATAGGACCACTAATAAAATAAATAAAACGATCACCATGCCAATCAGGCGTCTCATCCACTTAAACATCTGCTCCTCCAATACGTGAAAAGTTGTATTCTTATTGTACCCTAAATCTAAAGAAATTGCGACTAAGAGGGGCCTTTAGAAAGCAAAAGAGAGCGTGGGACAGAAATCGATAATTCGTTAGAATTCGATTTCGTCGTCCCACCTCCGCACAGTTGAGTAGGGCTGTAAAAGCTGATAAAATCAGCGTAGTAGAGCCCACTCAACCACTGCGTCTTACTCGACAATCCAAAAACAATTGAGAGGCTAGGACTTTTGTCCCAACCTCTCTCTGTGCATTATTTCGATTTAATGTAGTTAACACCATCTGCTTTAGGCGCAACTGCTTGTCCGAAGAAGGCTGCCAAGACAACCATGGTCAAGACGTAAGGCGCAATTTGCAAGTAGATGGATGGGATACCTTTAAGCAAAGGCAATTGATTCCCGATAACAGCCAAACTTTGTGAAGCTCCAAAGAAGAGACTAGCCAGCATGGCCCCGATTGGGTTCCATTTCCCGAAAATCATAGCCGCAAGGGCGATAAATCCAGGACCTACAATAGTAGTCACTGCGAAGTTAACAGAAACTGACTGAGCGTAAATAGCCCCTCCGATTCCTGCTAGGGCGCCTGAGATCATCACTCCTAAGTAGCGCATTCTATATACATTGATTCCCAATGTATCTGCTGCTTGTGGGTGTTCACCAACTGAACGAAGACGCAATCCAAATTTCGTTTTGAACATGATAAACCAAGCAAAGAATGAAAAGAGAATCGCAACCCAGCCGATGATGCTGGCATTGTTGAAGAAAATATCCCCAATCACCGGAATTTTAGATAAGACTGGGATGGATGTTTTCCCAAAGGCAACTTTGATATTATCAGTTTGTCCCTTGTTGTACATCGCTTTGACAAGAAAGACGGCCAATGGAGGTGCCATCAAGTTCAATACTGTACCTGAGACGATATGGTCAGCACGGAAATGAATGGTTGCCACCGCGTGAATCAAGGAGAAGAGTACTCCAATCCCTGCAGCAACGATCAAGGACAACCATGGTGTCAAGCTTCCTAATTCAGGCTCAAAAGTCAAGTTAAAGATAATACCTGAGAAGGCTCCCATAACCATGATTCCTTCCAGACCAACGTTAACAACCCCAGCGTGTTCTGAGTATGCTCCTCCGATACTTGTGAAGATCAGCGGCGCTGCATACACAATCATAGAGGAAACAAGAATACTTAAAATCGTTACAATACTCATTAGTTTGCTCCTCCTTTTTTAGCTGAACGCATCGAGATCATCTTTTCGATAATGTAGTGGGCACATACGAAGAAGATAATAGATGCTGTCACAATTTGAACGACTTCTTCAGGGATTGCAGCTGGCTTCATACCAACTCCTCCAATTTGAAGCGCTCCAAACAAGAAGGCAGCAAATGGAATACCAATTGGTGAATTCATCGCAAGAAGGGCAACGGCCATACCGTTAAATCCAACACTCATTGAGCTGGTTTGAACGTAGACATTTGAGTAAATCCCCAGACCTTCTACTACCCCACCGATACCAGCAAGAGCACCAGAAATGATCATAGAAAGGATAATGGTCCGTTTTGCAGACATCCCTGCGTATTCCGCCGCATTCGCATTGAGACCAACGGCACGGATTTCAAACCCAAGTGTAGTTTTCTTCATCAAGAACCAGATGACCACCAATGCGATGATGGCAAAGAAGATCCCGATGTTCATTTGTGATTTGTCCGTCAAATTACGCAACCACTCCGTCTGGTAGACAGCGTTGGCTCCCACATCAATGGTTGAGTCCTTGTTTTCCATCAAGGAAGCTGGGAAGCTATGAATCAAGGCATTCCCACCATAGAGAACAATGTAGTTCATCATAATGGTGATGATGACCTCACTGGTTCCGAGATAGGCACGAAGGAAACCAGGAATCGCTCCAATAAATCCACCTGCAACAGCCGCAATCAAAACAGTCATCGGAATCATCAGTAAGCGAGGCATATTTGGGAAGGAAAGGGCAAACCAAGTCGCCATGATCCATCCTGCAAAAGCTTGACCAGGAAGTCCAACGTTAAAGAAGCCGGCCCGGCTAGCCACCGAAAATCCAAGAGCAACTAAAATCAGCGGCCCCATAGCACGGGAAATATTACCCCAACTCTTAATCGAACCAAAGGCTTTCTTAAACAGCAATTCATATCCCCAAAGGGCATCATAGCTGAAGGCCCACATAATAATGGCACCCAGGACCAATCCTAAAAGGACAGACACCAATGGAACAGCAATTTGTTTTAAATTCTTATTCATTTGATGCTCCCTCCTTTACTTTTCCTCCTGCCATGAGGATTCCAAGTTCTTGCTTATTCGTCGTTTCTGGGGTTACGATCCCTTGGATCTTCCCATCATGAATAACCGCAATACGGTCAGAAACATTCAAAATTTCATCTAATTCAAAGCTGACAACCAGAACGGCTTTTCCATTATCCCGTTCTTGAATCAAACGTTTGTGGATATATTCAATCGCTCCGACGTCCAAACCACGAGTTGGCTGACTAACGATCAAGAGATCTGGATCACGATCAATTTCCCGAGCGATAATGGCTTTTTGCTGGTTCCCTCCAGAGAGAGCCTTAGCTGGTACCACTTCACTAGCTGCACGAACGTCAAACTCTTCCATCAACTTCTTGGCATAAGAGGTAATATTTGGATAATTCAAAATACCATTCTTGCTAAGAGGTTCTTTATAGTAAGTTTGAAGAGCAATGTTTTCAGAGATCATCATATCAAGGACCAAACCATCCCGGTGACGGTCTTCAGGGACGTGTCCTACCTTCATTTCTGTGATTTGACGTGGGCGAAGTCCTACAACATCCTTGCCTTTAATCTTGATTGAACCGGATTTTACCTTCCGTAGACCTGTAATGGCTTGGATCAACTCAGATTGACCATTTCCATCAATCCCTGCGATCCCAACGATTTCACCAGCACGAAGTTCTAAGGAAAGATTCTTAACAGCTGGGACTCCCCGATTTTCATTCACGACCAAGTTTTCGATCGATAAGACCACTTCTTTTGGTTCAGAAGGACCTTTTTCAGTCTTAAAGGAAACAGAACGACCGACCATCATTTCAGCCAAATCTTGGTTGGTTGCTCCACCAATCTCGACTGTTTCAATAGATTTCCCGCGACGGATAACCGTTACGCGGTCTGAAACAGCACGGATTTCATCCAACTTGTGCGTAATCAAGATGATAGATTTTCCTTCATTCGCCAAGTTCTTCATGATTGTCATCAATTCTTCGATTTCAGCTGGTGTCAAAACCGCAGTTGGTTCATCGAAGATCAGGATGTCGGCTCCACGATAAAGCGTCTTTAAGATTTCCACACGTTGCTGCGCACCAACGGAAATATCCTCAACTTTGGCATTTGGATCTACTGCCAAGCCATATTTTTTAGACAAGTCAAGGATATCTTGACTGGCTTTTTTAAGGTCCAAAACACCATGCTTCGTGGTTTCAGAACCAAGGATAATATTTTCAGCAACTGTAAAAGCTTCAACCAACATAAAGTGTTGGTGTACCATTCCAATTCCTAAAGAAGCTGCTTTTGAAGGTGAGTCTAGGTTAACAGTTTTTCCATTTACCACGATGTCTCCGCTTGTTGGTTCCAATAAACCAGCCAGCATATTCATCAGTGTAGATTTCCCTGCACCATTTTCTCCAAGAAGTGCATGGATTTCACCTTTGCGCAACTGAAGATTAATCTTATCATTTGCTACAAAGTCACCAAATTTTTTGGTAATCTCACGCATTTCGATGACATATTCATGTGTCATGGGGTGTTTCCTTTCAAAATTTTTTTATTTCAATAAAATCTGCTAGGTGACTAACAGATTTTATTGAGACAAAAATGTCTCACTTTAAAAGAAACGGCCCTTAAAGGGAGGGCCGCTCCAATCAAATATTATTTTTCAGGAACTTTAAGAGACCCATCAAGGATTTTAGCTTTAGCATCTTCTACAGCTTTTTTAGCATCTGCAGAAAGGTTGTCGGTTGTCAAATCAACTCCACCATCTTTCAAGCTATAAGTAATCACTTTACCGCCAGGGAATTTACCGTCAGCAGCTTTCTTAGCTAAGTCTTTTACAGATTCTCCGACTTTCTTCAAGCTTGAAGCCAAGACAAAGTTAGATTTTTTGCCATCTTTAGAAGTGTATTCACCTTCAGCTTTTTGGTCACGGTCAACCCCAAGAACCCAAACTTTTTCGTCTTCATTTTTCTTCTCGTTCAAGTCTTTAGCTTCAGAGAAGACACCTGCACCAGTACCACCAGCTACTTGGTAGATAACGTCTGCACCTGCAGCGTATTGTGCAGCAGCAATTGTTTTACCTTTCGCAGAGTCACCGAATGAACCAGCGTAGTCTACTTGAACTTTGATAGATGGGTCAACAGATTTAACACCAGCTTCAAATCCAGCGCGGAAACGAGTGATAACTTCACTTTCCATACCACCTACAAAACCAACTTGTTTAGTTTTTGTAGTTTTTGCAGCAGCGATCCCAGCAAGGTAACCAGCTTCGTTATCGGCATAAACAGCAGATGCTACATTCTTTTGTCCTTCAATACGGTCATCGATGATGACGTAGTTCACATCTTCGTTGTCTTTTGCAGCTTTTTTAATAGAGTCGCTCAAGGCAAAACCAACACCAAAGATCAATTTGTAGTCGTTAGAAACAGCTTCATCAAGGTTTGTCGCATATTGAGATTGATCTGTTGATTGGAAGTAGTCAAATCCTTTCCCTTTAGAAAGACCGTTTTCTTTACCCCAAGCTTGCAAACCTTCCCAAGCAGATTGGTTGAATGATTTGTCATCCACACCACCAGTATCGGTAACGATAGCAACTTTCAAATCTGTTTTAGATTCTGAGTTAGCGCTATCTTTTTTAGACGCACGATTTCCACATGCTGCAAGTCCGATAGCAGCGACAGTTACTAGACCAAGGCCTAGCCATTGTTTCTTGTTCATTACTGAACCTCCTAAATTATTGTGCAACATTGTTGCGAAGTATTGAAAGGGTCAAAAGACCGCCTCACAAACCAATTAAGTCAGGTCTGTAAAGGAATATGGAAGTAATTCCTTGACCGTCATCACGACCGTCGATTTATCTTTAGATACCAAGGTTACAGGAAGGTCTGGCTCAAAAAATTCAGCCATGACCTGGCGACAAGCACCACATGGAGAGATGGGCTTTTCTGTTTGCCCGTAGATAATGAGCTCTTGAAACTCACGAGCTCCTTCAGAAACAGCTTTAAAAATGGCTGTCCGTTCTCCACAGTTGGTCAAACCAAAACTGGCATTTTCGATATTGACCCCTGTATAGATTTCCCCATCCTTTGTTAGCAGTACAGCTCCAATTGGGAAATGAGAGTAAGGCACATAGGCTTGTTGACTCACTTCAACTGCTAAGTTGATCAACTCAGTAGTCGCCATGAGCCACCCTTCCTTCCATGATGGCTACACCAGAAGAAGTCCCGATACGGGTCGCACCTGCTTCGATAAAAGCAAGAGCATCTTCATAAGAGCGAGCACCACCAGAAGCTTTAACACCCATGTCGGGTCCAACAGTTTGACGCATTAAGGCCACATCTTCAACCGTTGCTCCTCCAGTTGAGAAGCCAGTTGACGTCTTCACAAAGTCTGCGCCAGCTAACTTAGCGATTTGACAAGCAACGATCTTTTCATCATCTGTTAAGAGACAAGTCTCAATGATGACTTTGACCAGCTTATCACCGCTCGCTTCGACTACAGCTTGGATATCTTCTTCAACTAGTGCTAAATTCTTAGACTTAAGAGCCCCAATATTAATGACCATGTCAATCTCATCGGCACCATTTTGAATCGCATTTTTTGTTTCACACGCTTTGACAAATGGTGTATTTGCTCCTAAAGGAAAACCAATGACGGTACAAACTTTAACGTCTGAATCGCGCAAGCCCTCAGCCGCAAAATTCACCCATGTCGGGTTCACACAGACACTCGCAAAATCATAAGCCTTGGCTTCTTCGATCAGCTTTTCGATCTGTTCTTGTTGCGCATCTGGTTTTAAAAGAGTGTGATCGATATATTTATTTAACTTCATACAATCTCCTGAGCTGCTTAAGATATTATTTCAATAATTTCTTTAACGCTTTCAGCCCTTTCTAGTATTTTAACATTTTTTTTGAATTCTGTAACTCTTTCTTGTGAATTTTTTTCATTCATGAAAATACGGGCAATGCGTTCCCCTTTTTTGACGTGCTCTCCCACTTTTTTGTCAAACACAATTCCTGTTTCGTAATCGAGGGGATCTGATTTGACAGCACGGCCAGCACCCAAGCGCATGGCAAACAAGCCAAACTCCATGGCAGGTAAAGCAGCAATGACGCCATCTTTGTCCGCTGTTACTTCAAGGACCTGATCCACTTTGACGGGACGATGCAAATCTTCTAAGTCTCCACCTTGAGCCACCACCATTTCTTCAAACTTGGCTAAGGCTCGTCCATTGCTCAAGTGTTCATGGATGGCTTCAATCGATTGTTCTACATTGGCCAATTTCAACATGATTTGCGCTAACTCACAAATAAACTCCGTCACATCAGCTCGCCCTTGTCCTTTCAGAATATCCAGGGCTTCTAAAATTTCTAAACGATTGCCAATACTGGTTCCCAAAGGTTGGCTCATATCTGTAATGACAGCGATGGTTTTCCGACCCACTGCATTTCCAAGATCCACCATGGTACGGGCTAAGCGACGAGCATCCTCAATATTCTTCATGAAGGCACCCTCGCCTACCGTCACGTCCAAAAGAATGGCATCCGCACCTGCAGCAATTTTCTTACTCATGACGGAGCTAGCAATCAAAGGAATGGTGTCCACTGTCGCTGTCACATCACGCAGAGCATACAAGAGTTTGTCTGCTTTTACGAGTTGGTCGGATTGACCAATGACCGATAATCCAATCTCCTGCACCTGCTGGATAAATTCCTCTTGGGTCCGTTCAATCTGGAAACCTTTAATGGATTCCAACTTATCGATGGTCCCACCTGTGTGGCCTAAGCCACGACCACTCATTTTTGCAACCGGCACTCCGAAACTTGCAACCAAAGGCACCAAGACCAAGGTTACCTTGTCTCCGACACCACCAGTCGAGTGTTTGTCCACCTTGATCCCTGGAATAGCTGACAGATCAAACTGTTGACCCGTTTGGACCATCTTCATGGTCATATGAGAGATTTCTTCAGTCGTCATCCCTTTAAAATAAACAGCCATAGCAAAAGCAGACATTTGGTAATCTGGAACCGTTCCAGCCACATAGCCCTCAATCAGCCATTCAATTTCTTCCTTGTTTAAGGCAAGACCATCTCTTTTTTTCTGAATGATATCTACTGCTCTCATGATTCTTTCTCACTTCTTAAAATATAATAGCCTTTGTCTTTTTTTACGGTCTCACAATTGCCAAACGTCTCTTCCATCTTGGCCTTAGCGCTGGGAGCCCCTTGTTTTTTCTGAATGACAATGGTCAAGTCTCCACCTGGTTTCAAATGTTCAAAACTACCAGTGATCACTTGGTGAACCACTTTCTTACCAGCTCGGATCGGCGGATTACTGATTACATGGTCAAAGACCCCTTCTACTGCTTCATAGACATCCGAAGAAAAGATCTGAGCTTCCACGCCGTTTCGACTGGCATTTTTCTTAGCCAAGTCCAGTGCCCGCTCATTGACATCGACCATGGTCACGGTAACTCCCTGTGCTTTAGCTAGAGAGAGGCCGATTGGACCATAGCCACAGCCAACATCGAGGACACTTTCTTCTTCTTGAAAATCCAGAGTTGATAAGAGCACCTGGCTTCCATAGTCAATCATTTTTTTACTAAAGACGCCCGCGTCCGTATAGAAATTCATCTTTTGCCCCAATAAAACAACAGCCAGATCATGAATATCATGGGCTGCATCGGGGTTTACATCGAAATACATTTTACTCATAAGGTTATTTTATCATAATTCATTCCTTTTTTAAATCGTTTACATGACCTCTAAAAATTGGTATACTAAAGACTACAATAGGAGTGACATATGGACAAAGAATTTCTACATTTTGAAAAAATTAATCGGGAAACTTGGCAAAATTTACACCGCAAAACCACCCCACCTCTCTCTCAAACAGAGCTCAATTCTATTAAAAGTTTTAACGACCGCATCAACCTCCAGGATGTACGTGACGTCTACCTGCCTTTAACAAACCTGATTGGAATCTACAAGCGTTCCAAAGAAGATTTGGCCTTCTCAAAAGGTATTTTTCTTCAAAAAACGAGTGAACGCCAACCCTTTATCATTGGGGTTTCAGGGAGCGTTGCGGTTGGAAAATCTACCACTAGCCGTTTACTTCAAATCCTGCTGTCTCGAACCTTTGAAGGCTCGACGGTGGAGTTGGTGACAACGGATGGCTTTCTCTATCCAAATGCTATCTTAAAAGAACAAGAGATCCTCAATCGAAAAGGATTTCCAGAAAGCTATGATATGGAATTGCTCCTTGATTTTCTTAATCAAATCAAAAACAACAAGAGTGTAGAAATCCCTGTCTATTCCCACGAAATATACGATATTGTCCCAGATGAGAAGCAAACCATTTTACCAGCTGATTTTGTCATTGTCGAAGGTATAAATGTCTTTCAAAATCCGCAAAATGACACTCTCTATATGACCGATTTCTTTGATTTTTCAATCTATGTGGATGCCGCGGTCGACGATATCGAATCTTGGTATATCGATCGCTTCCAAAAACTCCTTGCATTAGCTCAAAATGATCCCAATAACTACTACTATCGATTTACAGAGCAACCCTTAGAAGAAGTTTTAAACATGGCCCATCAGGTCTGGGAATTCATTAATTTAGTCAACTTGCAACATTACATTCAACCAACCAGAAATCGAGCTGATCTGATTCTCCATAAGGCAACCAACCATGAAATTGACGAAATTTATCTCAAACGCTAGAGAAAATGGCCTGTTAACGGTACTTTTTTAAGGAAAAGCTATTTTAGGCTTGTCAAATCTTAACTTTTCATATATAATGAGATAGTTAGATTATCAATGGAGGTGAATAACTTGGCAAACATTAAATCAGCTATCAAACGCGCTGAATTGAACGTTAAACAAAACGAAAAAAACTCAGCTCAAAAATCAGCTATGCGTACTGCAATCAAAGCTTTTGAAGCAAACCCATCTGAAGAACTTTACCGCGCTGCTAGCTCAGCTATCGATAAAGCAGAAACTAAAGGTTTGATCCACAAGAACAAAGCTAGCCGTGATAAAGCACGTCTTGCAGCGAAACTTGGTTAATCAAGAACAGCATAAAAATCAAGCTCTCCGGAGCTTTTTTTGTTCCTAAATTTTTGAGAGGTGCTTATGAAAATTGTTATTATCGGCTATTCTGGATCTGGAAAATCTACCTTGGCTGGAGCCTTATCTCGCTACTACTCCATCCCCAAGCTTCATATGGATACCCTCCAATTTCAACCCGGCTGGATAGACAGTGACCGGGATTGGATGGAGGGACAGATGAAACAGTTTCTTAGCCAACATAAAGACTGGGTCATTGATGGAAATTATTCTTGGTGTTGCTATGAGGAAAGAATGGAGCAAGCCGACCACATTATCTTTCTCAATTTCTCTCGTTGGAACTGCCTCTATAGAGCCTGGAAACGATTCCGTCGTTATAAGGGACGCGTTCGCGAGAGTATGGCAGCAGGCTGCCCTGAACGCTTTGACTGGGAATTCATCCGTTGGATCCTTTGGGACGGTCGAACCAAGAAGGCCAAAGAAAGGTATCGAAATATCCGTTCTACCTATCCCGATAAATTCATCTCTCTCAAGAATCAAAAAGAGCTGGATGCGTTTCTAAAAAACATACAATAAAAAGGTTGGGATATCAATCCCAACCTTTTTTATTTATCAACGTAATCGCCACCAGTGAAGCCATAGTATTCTTCCAGACTCAAACCCGAGTCAGCGATATCCTGTGCTTCTTTTCCGATATAGCGGAGATGCCAGCTCTCTGGCATGTAGCCTGTCACTTTTTCTTTTCCTTCTTGGTAACGAACCACAAAGCCATATTTAGCGGCGTTCTTAAGCAACCACTTACTTGGTCCAGGTTCTGTCACCAGATTACCACTGGTATCGATCAAATCAAAGGTCAAACCAGTTTGGTGTTCACTATAACCCGGTCTTGCGGAATAACGATCTGCTGCCTCCTGACCATCTTGATTGACATAGTTTTGATAGAGGCCAACTTGGGTATCGTAGCTACGAAAACCACTATATTGGTCACTGATCGGATACCCCTCTGCCTGCATGGCTGCAATCAATTCATGTAGGGCTGAAACAGCTTCAGGATCTTCACCTGGGTTAAAGTCCGGCGCCAAAGGATAATGTTTGTTGGCGATCATCACCTCACCATATTTTCCTTTAACACTATAATAAGAACCATTGTAGCTAACACCAGAGTCCACTTTCACATCTGACTTACCAGCTTTTGACGACTCTTCTTTGCCAGTCTCTTTTGATGAATTCTTTGCAGAAGACGTTTCTTTGGAAGACTTGGTTTGCGTTTGTTTGGTTTCTTCTTTTGCAGAAGATTTAGAACTAGTGGATTGAGATTGGGAGCAAGCTGTCAGGGTTAACAAGGCAACTGTCACCAAGGTTAATTTGGAAAATCTTGCTTTCATGGGAATCTCCTATGATTCTTTTGTTACGACAATATCCGTAATCACATAACTTGCACCTACTTTTTTCAAAGTATAAGTTTTGTACTTGCGGTTTTGTGAATCTGGATGACTATCTGTATAATGCACGGTAAAGTCTTCATAAGTCTTGATCGTCACCACACCATTTTCTTCAGTGACACTTTGAATATCCAAAGCTCCTGGAGTATAGTAGTCAATTTTAGCCTTTCGAACACCATCACCCGTTGTGAATTCTACCATGTCTTTGTAGGCTTGACTTTGTGTGTCATAGTATTTAGAGTAGGTGTTATTTCGATTTGAAACTGAGCTAAAGACAGCGTCGCGGTACTCTTTCAAGAACTCTTCTGCCAAGGTCCGATTTTGTTCTTCTTTGGCTGCTTGCGCTTTCTTAGCATCTTGTGCACTCTTGATGCGTTTTAAGGTATCTTTGGCTAGTTTGAGTTCGATCGGATCGTTTTCACCCTCTTCAATCGTCACCTTAGCCTTTTCAGTTGTGTAGGTTTCCCCATTCATATTGAAGACGGCGTGCACTTCAATTTCTTGATAAGGGATGCTGTCTACTTCAAAGGTCGTGCTAGTTCCGACTTCTTTACCGTTGACCACAACCTTCACATCCGTTGGGTTTTCAACTTCATCTGGGAACTCAACTTCTAAATTGCGTTTTTCAGAATTCAACTGCAATTCTAAGTTATTCTTTGTTGCTTTTTTAGGATTGAGATGGATCTTAGAAGTGACATTTCCGACTTCTGTTTTAGCAGTCAATTCCATTTCTTTTGTATTGTAGTGGAAAGAACCAAGGTCTGTCACTGCATCTTTCTTCAAGGTCACGGTTTTATTAGCAGTCACTTTGAGTTTGGCTTGGTCCAAATTGGTCTTGACCTTGACTTGCACTGGATAGCTGGCCACACGATATTCTTGGAAGATTCCAAATTTCTTGTCCGCCTTTTCCAAACCAAAGATCTTGTTACCAGATTTATCCGTATAGCTGCCTTCTCCACCATTATCGATGATCTTGTTCAACTCTGTGCCGATATCGACCCCTTGATATTCCATGCTGGTGATCAAGCTTTCCGCTTCATCCTTCGTCCATTTATCGTTATCAGTTGAAAGCAGGTCTGCTGCTTCACGATAATCCTTGGTGTCTACCGCCTTGATGAATTTATCTGCTGTCACTTCGACACGTGTTGTAGACTGGAAGTAAAAGAAGGCTGCTACCAAAGCGATCACAAGAACAGCAATGGCAGAAATAATCCCAATTTTCTTCTTAGAACCTTTTTTCCCACTCTTCGTTTTAGGAGCTTTTGGTTTTTTCTGAGCTGGACTTGCCTCTGTGAAGGTTGATCCATCAAAGACCTGCGTTTGCTCAGTAGCAAGTGGAGCCGTATACTCTTGAGTGGGCTGTTGAGGGACATATTCGTGTGTTTCTTCAATTGAATCTGGGTTCACAAATTCTGCTTCAGGAACAGGTCCTGCAAAAAACTCGAAGTTCTGACTTTTGGCAGCGGTAAATTCTTCTGCACTTGGCTTGCGGCCATAGGTTTCCTCAAAATATTGCAACCAAGCCTGACGAGCTGCCAGAAGTGGATCAATATTCTTCACTTCTTCAACTGGTTCAAGCACCGGTTCCTCGACAGGTGCTAGATTCTCTTCTGGGGCATTGCCTGCGATAGACTGAATTTGTTTTAAATCAAAACCACAGGCTTTCCCAGCCATAAACTCTTCTGGTGACGGTTTGCGACCGATCACTTTTTCAAATAATTCAACCCATTTCTTTTGCATGGATCTCTTCTCCCTCATTATAAAATAGGGAAAGTGGGTTCCCCCACCTTCCGTTTTGTGATATTGTTAGAATCCAAAGTTAGAGAAATTTGGAGCACTTGGAATAAATCCTACGGCTACTTGTTCTAAAATACGAGCATTCACATAAATGACAAAGATGGCAATGAGAAGCAAGACAACAGATGATGCTACTAGAAGCAAGAATTTATCTGCTTTAAAGCTTGTCTTATTCAATCCTTGATGAACGACATAGCATGTTCCAACAAAGAACAAGAAGAAAATAAGGAAGTTTACAAAGCCATAAAATTCATAAACTTTTACAAGACCTACTAAGAAAGCAAGAAGGGCAAGTGGCAAAGTGTAAACAGACAAACGTCCAAACTCTTCAAATGAACGACCGTAACTGTATTCCTTATCTTGAAGAACCACACGACGAACAAAGAATCCAGCTACTTGGAAGGCGTAAACGCTAAAGAATAGGGAAATCAATGTCAACATAAAGGCACGGAAATCCATTCCATAACCACCTGTAGCTCCACTAGCTGTGAAGAAAGTTGATAGGGTCAAGACAAAAGCAGTCAAGACATACTGTAAAATTCCGTTAAGAGCTTTTGGATTTTCTACAGCAGTTGGACGTTTCAAAGCTGAAAGGAACCAATTCCAGTAACCACCAACGGCTACACCAAATTGACTTGGTTGGGCAGGATAAGGTTGCCCTGGTTGACCTTGGTAAGGAGCTTGTTGATAAGCTGCTTGAGTAGGTTGTTGGTAGGCTTGTTGTGGAGCTTGTTGGAAAGCAGGTCCATTCGCTGGAGCAGCTTGAGGGGCCGGTTCTTGAACTGGAGCTGCTACTGGTTCTTCAACAGGTGCAGTTGGTGCTGCGACAAACTCTGGAGCTTGAGGAGCTGCTACTGGTTCTTCTGTAGGTGCAGTTGGTGCTGCGACAAATTCTGAAGCTTGAGGAGCTGCTACTGGTTCTTCAAAAGGTGCAGTTGGTGCTGCGACAAACTCTGGAGCTTGAGGAGCTGCTACTGGTTCTTCTGCATGAGCTGCTGGTGCTGCAACAAACTCTGGAGCTTGAGGAGCTGCTGGCGCTGCAACAAACTCTGGGGCTTGTGGAGCAGCAACTGGTTCTTCCACAGGTGCAGTTGGTGCTGCGACAAATTCTGGGGCTTGTGGGGTTTCTGGAACCACTACTTCTTCTTGAAATTCTCCTGCAGCCAGTGCTTGAGCAATTTCTTCTGCACTAGCAGAACGACCATTTACGGCTTCGAAATAATCCAGCCAATCTTGTTTTGACATAATGAATCTCCTTAACTATTGTTTATACTAGGGTATTATACAAAATTTCTGAACCATTTTCAATGAAAGACTGGAAAATCCCTGTAATATCTTTTGAAAAACATACAAATTCTACTCATTTTTAGAAATTAGTAAAGAAAACGACCTCTTTTCAGAGGTCATTTTTTAGGATTCAAATGCATCCATGCCACCTTGGACGTTGGTCACATCATAGCCTTGCTCTTCCAAAAATTGGCAAGCACGTGCTGATCGTCGACCAGACTTGCAGATGACATAATAGGGATGATCCTTGTCTAATTCCTGGTAGCGATCTGCTAACTCAGATAAGGGAAGAAGACGAACCCCATCTAAGTGAAGGGCATCATATTCCTCCTGCTCGCGTACATCAAGAACGTGTATGTTTCCTTTTTGATAAGCTTGGTAAAAGCTTGAAAATGGAATTTCTTTCATGATTTCTCCTGTAAGATATGTTATGGAAGGGTTAGGATTTCATAGTTAAAGTCAATAGACTCTAAAAATCGGAACAAGTCTTGGGTTTTAATAAAGATGGTTTTTTCGTTAGTATTGGGATGGAAGGTCATGATTTCCTCTGACACAATATCCTGATCAAAATAGACCCGAATATCTTTTTCTTCATTGTTCAATAAACCAAATGGAGAAACCGTTCCTGGCGGTAATTGCATTTTTTCAGCTAAAGAATCTGCTGAAGCCATGCGGATCCGGTTGGCTTCCACTTGCTCTTTGAAATCATCCATATCCAATGGCTTCTGGTCATCCATGATGAGCAAATAGTATTGAGTTTTCTTTTTGTTGGTCAAAAACATGGTCTTAGTGCGGACACCTTCTAAGCCTTCAATATAAGAATCCGCCTGCTCCGTCGTGAATGCAGGTGGGTGTTCCACCACATCAAATGAAATTCCTAACTCATCTAATTTTTCTTTAACTTGTTGATAAGGATCCATCTTCGCTCTCCTTTATTTTTGAATGATCTCTTGTACTAAGGTTTGCAATTCTGGCACCACCTCTGCCTCAAACCAAGGATTTTTAGCCATCCAGATTTGATTGCGAGGGGAAGGGTGAACAAGTGGAAAATAGGTTGGCAAATAGTCTTTAAAATGGTGAACGCGTTCGGTTACTTTGCCACTAACCTTCTCATGAAGGTAGTATGCTTGGGCATATTGTCCAATTAAGAGGGTCAACTCAATATCCGGACACTCCTTGAGGAGTTGAGGGTGCCACTTTTCCGCAAAGCCTTTGCGAGGTGGAAGGTCACCAGATTTTCCATGACCTGGGAAATAAAAGTCCATGGGGATGACCGCAAACAAACCAGAATTATAAAAGGTGTCTTCGTCAACTCCTAACCATTCGCGCAGGCGGTCACCACTCTTATCCTTCCAGTAAATACCGGCTTCTTCCGTCTTCATCCCTGGAGCTTGTCCGATAATATTGATACGAGCTGTCTTTGGGGCTGCAAAGAGTGGCTCGATCCCTTTATCTGTATATTCTTTATTTTGAGGATCTGCCATAATGGCTTGTTTAATGCTTTCAATCCTTGACATAAGTCCTCCTTCTATGGAAAAACTCAGCCAGAAAAACCGGCCGAGTAGCGGATTATTTGATTAGTTCATAGATGGCTTCTGCGTAAATAGCTGCTGCACGATAGAGATCTTCAACATCTGCGAACTCATTAGCTTGGTGCATAGTATTGACATAGTCTGGGAACATAGCACCAAAGGCAACCCCACGTTTCAAGAGGCGACCAAAGGTACCACCACCGATCACTTGTTCATGTCCTTTGAGGCCAGTTTGTTTTTCGTAAACACGCAAGAGGGTGGATGCCAATTCATCATCCATCGGAACATAGTGAGGTGTGTGACCATGGGCTGACAAGCTTACTGTAGCCACTCCTTCGATCTTTTCAAGGGTGGATTTGATGGTTTCAGGATCTGTACCTTGAGGGTAACGGATATTGAGGGCAATAGTGTTGTCTGCTTGGCTTTCATCAAAATGGAAGACACCTGCATTCATGCTCAATGGTCCCATTTTGGCATCTGTATGGGCAATACCTAATTTTTCACCAGCAAAATCTTCGTGAAGAAGTGAAGCTGTCACATGAAGGTAAGCCTTAGCAGCACCACCAAAATCAAATTGGTTCAACAAGAGAGCCAAGTAGGTCGCACCATTAATTCCATCTTCAGGAGTTGATCCATGAGCAGATTTCCCAACAATCGTAACGGTATAGGTTTCTTCATCAACAGTTGAGATTTCATACTTGAGCTGGTGTTCCTTGGCAAAGGCATCTAAGAGGCCAGCAAGATCTGGAAGTTGTCCAGAAACGACTGCAGTCGCCGACTCTGGTACCATGTTTTCACGAAGGCCACCTGTAAAGCTATGAAGATGGGCAGTTCCTGTGTTGTCATTTCCAAAATGAAGGTACTCAGTGATGTTTCCTTTTTCCCCATTGATGATTGGGAATTCCGCATCTGGTGAGAAGCCAAAATCTGGCTCAGGAAGTCCGACATGTTTGAAATAGTAATCCATGTCGCCCCAGCCCGATTCTTCATCCGTACCGACAACAAAGCGCACGCGCTTAGAAACAGGGAGTCCTAGGTCTTTAATGATCTTCAAACCATAGTAGCAGGCCATTGTAGGCCCTTTATCATCAGACGAACCACGCGCATAGAGCTTACCATTGATAATTTCTGGTTTGTATGGATCTGTCTTCCAACCACTACCTGCAGGCACGACGTCCATATGGGCAAAGATCCCAAGTTCTTCTTCTCCTTCACCAAAGGTAAAGTGACCGGCATAATTGTCGACATTCTTGGTTTCATATCCATCACGTTTGGCAATTTCCAAGAATTTTTCAAGAGCTTTTACAGGACCAGGTCCAAAAGGATGCTCTGCATCTGCATTGCTGTCATCGCGTTCAGAATTGATTTCCAAGAGGCTGTATAAGTCAGCCATCATCTCATCGCGACGTTTTTCTACTTCTGCTTTAAAGTCAACTGTTGTCATGAATTCCTCCTCGATCTTCTATTTGCTAATTGGCTTAGCGTTTGTCAATGATTTCGTCCACTGGTAAGCGATAGCTCGGCTCTACTTTTTCAGCCGCATAGCCAACCGTAATCAAAACTTCTGGACGGAAACGCTCTTCGATGTCCAATACTTCATTGATTTTTGATTTATCAAATCCCAAAATAATATTGGTTCCAATGCCTTGGTCCGTCAAAGCCAATACCAAGTTCATAGCCACAAGACCGGCATTCAAAGCCAAGTAATCGCTTGTCTGTTGGGCATCATAGCGTGCAAATTCAGCAGGAAGGTTTTGCATAAAGTATTGCAACTGCTCGTCTGTGAAGTTTTTCACCCCACCGACACGCGCAATCTTGCGAGCCCGTTTTTGCAAATCAGTATCAGTAAAGAGGGCGATGGTCACAGGTGCTTCCATAACTTGATCGTAGTTTGCACCATAGGCTAATTTTGCCAATTCCGCATTTTTTTGACGAACGACCACAAATTTCCAAGGCTGGCTATTGTGGGCACTAGGGGCCAAGGTTGCGATCTCAATGGCAGTCCGTACATCTTTTGGATCGACCGGTTGGTCAGTGAAATGCTTGATCGCATGGCGTTTTTTATTGAGCTCTAGAAATTTCATAAGCTTCTTCCTTTTCTATTTCTGTTACCTCTATTTTAACACAAAATGAAAGAGCTTGCAGGGTTTTACAGCCTAAGATTGTGAAAAAAGAAGCGGACATTTTAAAGATCCGCCTCTTTTGGGATAGGTTGAATACACAAGAGATCTACCTATGATTCATTGAAAAAATTGAAATAGGCAGCTACTTCTTTGGCATAACCGTATTTCTCAATTAAGCCAGTTAGGAGCTCGATGTTATGACCCCGATAGTTATCCTCGCGTCTCAATTCTTCGTACATCTCAATAAAGGGAAGGCCCTTGTCCTTAGCATCTTGGAGCTCTGCTTCATAGTCATAGGCCACCTTACGAAATTGCAGGTTGGTCATCCCATCTTCTTCGACATCGATCAGAGCATACTGGGCCCTGTGGTTTTGAATTGGTTCCCAGTCAAAATAAGGCATACCAATAGTTCCTGGATTAAGGATCTGTTGGCCCTGACTGCCATAGCGAAGCAACTGTTTGTGGACATGACCGTAGATCGCCAGATCCGTCTGATCATCCAGCAACTGGTCAAAGTTCTCCGTCGCATTAGCTGGACGCAAGTCTCCACCGTAATTCTTTTCTGGCAAGTTGTGGGTCAGTGAAAAGCGAATACCGTTGACCTCCTTCTTCTCTACCAAGGGAAGGGAGCGAAGCCAATCGATCCGCTTAGGATCTAGTCCTTCCATGAGGTACTGAGTGAGACGAAGAAGTTGGATCTCCTGCGGATCCTCAAGGCCGTACTCACCATCCAAAGCCTCTAGGACACAATCGTCCCAATTTCCACGAACAGCCGCTGTAATCGGAATCGCATCCAGCAATTCAAAAAGGTCCTCTCTTCCAGGCCCCGGAAGCAAAATGTCCCCTAAAAGCCAGTATTCTGTCGCGCCTTGAGCACGCGCATCCCCAATCACTGCCTCCAGGGCTGTCGTATCTCCGTGTATATCAGATAAAATGGCGATTCGATGGTTCATATCTACTCCTTTATGGATTGAAAAATCTGTGTGCCTTAAGTATAACAAAAACGAGCAAAAATAAAAAATGTGATCACACTTGGATATCACATTTTAAACGACCAGTCATCATTTGATTTCAAAACCATAAAAATATTTTCTTCCTTCGACCCAGTCTCGCTTGGAAACATCTTCAATGTAATCAATCATATTATCGATATCTTTTCTTGAAATTGTTTCGTTAACTTTTACTGGAACCCTTTTACCAGTAAATGTAGAAAGGAGAGCAGATTGAAGGTATTTATGAAACTTACCTTCAACTTGGATACCAGTATACAATGAAGTCATGATTTCCTTAGCAAACATTCCCGGAAAGACAGGAGAGCCCTTATAGTAATAGGTATCTGGTTCTTTCTGTTCGCTTACTAACGACCATAATTCTTCAACCTCTTCTTCGGTTGCTTCCTCCGTCGATAATTTCTGATCATAAAAATAATCATCCAATGCATCTTGGATCGCATATTCAATGTCTGAATCGCTATCTTCCCACTCGTCCCAAAGTGCAAGCAAATAAGGAACTACTTCATAGGACATCGTGTCCACAGCACCAGTGACAAATGTAAAAATAGCAAATTCTGACACATCGGATAAACATCTAAGATTGGAAACATCCCTTAAATCTTCATTGGTGCATACCGAGCAAAACAATCGAATACACAAATTTAAGACAGATTCATCTTTCGTTTGATTCATCAGTTCAATCAACAATGGTTTAACTGAAAAATCCCCCTTTTTTAATATCTCTGCAATCAGTAAAATACTTTCTTTTTCATCAGAAATAGACTCTAGATTAGTTTTCAACTCTTTAAGAGACAAAGGACTAACCCCACCAAAATCTACTCCTGTCAGTAGTAAGTTATTTTCCATCAAACCTAAAATCCATTCGTTCCTATTGTATTTTAAGACGTGTGATCACATCTCGCCCCGCCTAAATCAGCATACAATAAAACTAGTATAACAAAAACGAGTACAAAACGTGAAAACCATCCACATGAATATGAATGGTTTAGACTATATTATAATAAGGTTCTAGAATGAACTAGATATTCCCTTCATCATCGGCTTCTTCATCCTCTACAACCTCTACATTCAAGTAACCATTATCTAGGTATTCTTCATGAGTGATTTCACCGCTATGATACATAAATTGCTTATTTAATTTTATGGACATTTGCTTAAACTCTGAAAAGCTATCTGCTAATCCGTCTAGAGCCAAAAAGACATCTACAAAACCAGTTGTATAATCTTGATCTTTTGATGAAGAAATCTTATCTTTCTTTTTGTCTAACAAGGTAATTCCATTTTTTAATTGCTCCAAGTAGTCTTCTATTTCATTCTCACAAGTTTTTAAATCAATAAGATATTCAGAATTATCTATATGCTGATTAATATTTAATTGTTCAAAAAAATCGATATATTGTCTTATTAGTTTGCTTACTTCAATCATTTATTTAGTCTCCACCCTGTTTCTGTATTTGAGTGATTTACTAATCCATCTATATAATTTACAAAATTTCTTTCATCATGAACCACTTGGATCAATTTCATCTGAAATTTTAAGTAGCATATCACATAATTCTTCAAAGTCCAAAGCGAGATTGCGTACACCCACTATTAACTGTGAAAATGCTTCTCTATCTATTTTTTTACCTTGTATTATAGAATTGGCTAACTTTTCATTTCCTTTTTTAATCCAATCTACATGATTTGGAATGTAGTCTGATAAATAGTCTGCAAAGTCACCTAGATCGTCTACTGGAAATTTCACCTCGGATTGACTTGTTTGAATCAATGAAATATTTTCTAAAACCTTTTTCAATTCTTTCTCAATTGTCATTTTATTGTTCTCCAGACATCCTCATCAGAAAACATCAGTTCACCTAGTTCTTCTGTGTCTTCTGCGATCCCTTCATAACTAGCAATCATATTATTCAATACTTCTAAAGTTATTTCACCCGTAACATCCTTCATAGTCACTTTAGTTCCTAAAATGTTTAATTTTGTTAAAACTTCTCTAATTTTCTTTAATTCATCTAATTTCAAATCATTGACTGACATGACTGGTTCTTGTTTTTCAATTCTAGACTTTATTTCACTTAAAGAAAATGGGGTAAACTCTCTTAACACCTTATAGGACATTGTTTGATTTGTAATGTGATTAATGATTAGATCTACTGTACTCATTACTAGTTCCTTTTATTGAAAATTATCCATCATATCATTACGTATTTGCAGAATATTCCCCTATTCAATCTTCCCTACCAGTGCGGTTATTAATAAGATATGCTCATACATCTTGACCTTATCTAGATGCTCCACATCTTTGAATCCACCTAATGCTAACAAGGGTACAAAGCCAAAACACTGATCATAATCTAACGAACCATATTTTTCAATAGCTTCATGGTAAAGCGGTAGGTCAAAATGTTTTGTAATATGATTACTATCTATAAAATTCAAAAAATGAGTAAAGTTTTTTATCATGATATTAAAACTGCTATTTTTGTATTTAATAATTCCCACATATTTGTTTTCTTCCCAAGTTATGATATCTCCAAATGCTGTCGCAAATATTGGAATAGAAATATCACCCCTAAAATACGAATCTCTCACTAATTCACTATAGTCATCTGGGTTTATGACTATTAGGTAGCCATTCAAAAAGGTAGCCAAACCTTGGTTTTCCCAAATCTCAACCAATTCAACAGGGACTTTATCCTTATAATTTCAATCACCTCTTTAGGCATGTCTGCAACTTTTACAAAATCTGAAATCATCGTCCAACCTTTTAGTCTTTCTGTCCTTCAGTTTCTTTTTGACTTTCTTGTTTTTCACTTGAGTTCAATTTTTCTTGCACTGCCTTTGCCACTGATCGCGGAACACCGACTGTGACAATTTCATCTACAGTGGCCTCTTTGATCTTGGTCAGTGACTTGAAGTGTTTCATCAGCAACTGCTTGCGTTTTGGTCCCAAACCTTCGATGCCATCCAGCTGGGAGGAGAAGGAATTCTTGGATCGGAGCTGGCGGTGGAAGGTGATGGCGAAACGGTGGACCTCATCCTGGATCCGTTGGAGGAGGAAAAATTCCTGCGAGGTTCGAGAGAGTTCGATGACTTGGAGGGGATCACCGAAGAGCAATTCATGGGTCTGGTGCTTGTCATTCTTTTGCAAACCTGCAATGGGAATATCTAACCCCAACTCGTCTTGGATGACTTGCTTAGCGACATTAACCTGACCCTGACCCCCATCTATGACGATCAGATCTGGTGGCGTCAGGCCATCCCGCATAACCCGGCTGTAGCGTCTGCGAATGACTTCTCGCATGCTGGCATAGTCATCTGGTCCGACAACGGTCTTGATCTTGTACTTGCGGTAGTCCTTTTTGCTTGGCTTCCCATTGACAAAGACCACCATGGCAGATACGGGACTGGTCCCCATAATGTTGGAGTTATCAAAGGACTCAATGCGCACAGGAGTTGGAATTTGCAGGAGTTTTCCAAGATTTTCAATGGCACCTTGGGTCTTCTCCATGGATTTTTCAAGGAGATTGAACTTCTGCTCCAGACTGACACGCGCATTCTTAATGGCCAGATTGACCAATTGTTTCTTCTCCCCACGCTGGGGTTTGAGGACCTTGGTATCCACTAGTGCCTTGACCGCTTCCTCATCGATATCCTGAGGGATAAGGATTTCATTAGGAATCAGGTGAGATTTCTCCTGGTAAAACTGCCCCACATAGGTCAACAAATCCTCGTCTGGATCATTGTAGTATGGAAAGAGATTGACGTCACGCTCAATCAGCTTGCCCTGACGGACAAAGAAGACCTGCACACACATCCAGCCCTTGTCCACGTAGTAGCCAAAAACATCCCGGTTCTGCAAATCCTTGGCCATGACCCGCTGTTTGGTCCGCAGGGTCCCAATAGCCTGGATCAGATCCCGATACTCGGCTGCCCGCTCGAATTCCATGTTTTGCGCAGCGGTATTCATCTTGAGCTTGAGCTCATCGATAATCTTGTCATCCTGCCCTTTGAGGAAATCAGAAACCTCCTGGGCCATGCCCTTGAAATAAGCCTCATCCTTGTGGCAGACTGTGTGGGCCATACATTGCCCTAAATGGTAATAAAAGCAGACCTTGGAAGGGGGATTGGTACACTTGCGGAAAGGAAAAATCCGGTCCAAAAGCCTTTTGATCTCATTAGCCGCTCCTACGTCTGGATAGGGACCGAAATAGAGACCGCCATCTTTTTTGACCTGGCGCGTGATGATAAGACGGGGATAACGCTCATTGGTAATCTTGATGAAGGGATAGGACTTGTCGTCCTTGAGCATGATATTGTACTTAGGCTTGTTCTCCTTGATCAGGTTGATCTCAAGAAGCAAGGCCTCAATATTGGACTCAGTGACGATAAACTCAAAATCCACAATCTCAGATACCAGCGCTTCTGTCTTGGTATCGTGGCTTCCTCTGAAATAGGACCGCACGCGATTGCGAAGATTCTTGGCCTTGCCCACATAGATGATGGTACCGTTCTTGTCTTTGTGAATGTAACAGCCCGGACTCGTCGGCAAGAGCTCGAGCTTGGATTTAATCAAGTTGTTCATACTCTCTATTATAGCAAAAAAGGGGGAGCTAGTCCCTCAGTGTAATGTGTTTAAAATGCTTCGTTTTTTTTAAGTCTCTTTTACAAATTTGACTTTTATTCATCCTGTAGCATATCTAAAAACTCTGTAAAGTTATTTGCTACTAACTCTATAGCTGGCTCTAGCTCGTACGATTCTTCGTGATACCAGATACAAATACTTGGATTTTCGGAATCCTTGACATAATTTAGACAAACAAAATCACCACCGAACAATGCTGCTATGGGGATTAGTTGCATTCCGACATAATCTTCATCAAAGACAATGCGCCCTTCTAATTGTGTACTCAGCACTCCGATATCATAAACCTCTTCTGGTTTCTCACCTGAAATAGCTAGTATGGCTAAAAAGCGATCGATTACTTTCTCGTTATTCCCAAAATGAAAATACCGTTTTGACGGAATCAATCCATTCTCATTCTTTATAAATTCCTAATAATCTTCAGGTAGTCGAACTTTCCACGCAGCTTCTCTTTCCTGTAATAGCGCATCAGTTGGCAGGGGGTAGATGATTGATTGATCTTGTTGGGACATACCTTTATCTCCTACAATTGCTTGTTTTTTACTTCCTCGAACCATTTTTCAAACTCCAAACGTGGAAGCAATTCTTCATCCTTGTCGTAACGTCCTTCATAGCTATAGCGACTGTCAAGGCTGTTTTTTTGAACATCATAAATCAACCACATTTCAGTTGGGTGTTCGCGATTGTATTCTTGGCAAATATCAATCATTGCCTCTACATCCTTGATACCTTCCTTTAACAAGGCAGTTTGTAAACTAATATCAACATGAGAGTCTTTAGGTAAATAATCATTTACTAAGTGTTTGTGTACAATATTTCCCTTAATCTCATAGAAGAGATTAAAACTATACAAACTGTCCGCTATCGCATAAATAAAAATTTTATCTACTTGATTTTGGACATATTCCAGCGCTAACGAAATCATGCTTGCTTGGACTTCCATAAATTTATCTTCAAATTGTGTCATTGCAATAATCCTATTCTCTTTAATTCGTTTATGGCCTCTTCCTTAGATGGTGATTTGCCAAGCGCAAGGAAGTCTTTAACATCCTGTACGTGATCATAAAAATTAAAATTGATCTCTTTTAAATTCTCAATAAAATTCTCTATCAAAGAATCGTCGATATTTTCCAATGGAGATGGTAGCTTTTTCTTATTTTCATATGAATAAGCTACTTTTGCAATGGTAGCTATTGCATAAGTCATATTATCCCAGGATGGCACATTCGCCTCATTATCATATAATTGCATATAGATAAAAAGTCCGCCAAAGTCTGTGCCATCATCTAATAGAGCATAGAGCTTATCTCCACCTCTATCTTTATTCTCCAAAAAGTCCCAACAAACATCGAAAGCAGAGCGAATCTGAGGTTTATAGGGTGTTTCCAGTTGATCAACGATTGCTTCTGAAAAAATTAGCATAAAATAACTATCAAACATATTTTCTCCCTGTCTAGTGCTAGCTAGATAAGAAATTTTGGGACAATCTCATCGTTAATAAAAGTGCTAAATCAATATTTCATCTGAATTTCACGAAGTAGATCTCCAAAGTAATTGTCAACCAAAGGATCATTCAAAATTAGTTCAAGGTCTAGTGCTGATAGTTGGTCCGCTAATTTTTGATTTTCAGCTACCAGTTGCAGGTAACTCGAAACATAAGCTTCTAGCGTTTCCTCATCAACACTTTCAATTGTTTGGGGAAGATACTTTTCTCCAGATTGCTGATACAAATGATAGCAAATCAAAGCAAAATAATTGGCAATACAGCTCCATACAAGAGAATTAGTCTCCTTGTCCAGCTCCATAAAAGTTAAAATACCATACTCATCCAGATTTTCCAATCGATCATAAAGAATATCGGGACTAATCTCACTTTTGTTATCTAGTGCTTGACTTGAGAGCTTCAAGGATTCACGAACAAACTCCATATAATCTTTATCGCTAATATAATCCACTAGATTGTAAGTCAACTTTTGTAAAAAATCTAGTAAGTTCGCATTCCATTCCATAATTTTATCCTCAAGTAAGCTACCCTTGTATGTTATTTACAGAGATTCTATATTATTATTACTCTCTCTATTATAGCAAAAAGAGGGATCTAAAACGATCCCTCTTTGCTAATAATCGATCAAGCTCACCCCTTAAGATTGGCCATCTGGAAGAGCGGAATCACATAAGGAACAATAGACATCAGGATAGTCAATAGCACGAAGAACCAGAACCAGAAGGAAGCGAGGGCACGCTGGAAAACTCCTGGCTGTGGTTTATTGGCTTGAATATAAGCCTTGATAGCTGGCCATTTGGTCGCAAGAACCACTATCATGACAATGGAACCAATGGCTAAAACACCGATTTGGAGCCAATTCGCTAGTCCCTCGTCCACATGATAGGCCACATAATGCAAGCCTTGGGAAATCACAAAGTTATTGAAAATGTGATAGAAAATAGCCCACCAGATATTGTATTCAAAGGCAATGTAGCCGAAACCTAGACCAATGATACTCGCGAAAAAGAGCTGGTCAAAATTGGCATGGAAGAGACCAAACAAGATAGCCGTCATGACAATGGCAAAAATCTTCCCATACCGTTCCAAGCCTCGCAAGCCTGCCCCACGGAAGAAGAATTCCTCTGTTATTGGACCAAAAAAGCCAGCATACAAGAGCATGGTCCATGATCGCTCAATCGTATCACCTAGATCGGGGGTTGGAGAATGAAGGCCAATGGTCTCAAACATGCGCTCAATCACTTGTGTCATCACAGATGAAAAGACTTGAGAAAAGCCAAGAAAGGCGAGAAGAATAAAGAAGACTGAAAGAGTCATCTTACGCCCCTTGTGCTTAAGATCATATTTATAAAGGGCCTTCTTGCGATAGGCATTAAAGAGAAAGAGTCCAATGGAAATAGAGATAAGGTAGGGAATACCAGCCCAAACATTCAGGGCATTGAGTTTTTCCGTTACTTGACTTGGATCTTTTCTGAGAGAGCCTGCTATGGTCAATCCAAGGAGGACTTCCCACAGGACGGTTACCAAGGTCATTACCAAGAGATAAATGGCAAGGGTCCCGGAATACCTTCCTATATCTTTTTTAGGGTCTAATAATCGGTTGTATTGGTTCATTTCTTCCTCCTAGAAAATAGATAAAAACTCGCACACATTCCTTCGTATAAGACAAAGAAAATCAAAAAGGCATGCATAAAGTAGTCTTCTGGTAATGCAAGAATAATCGAATCCACGCGCGGATCAAAGAGCCAAGTATTGTCCCCAGCAAATAAGACCTGATGAAAAAGCGTAAAGAATTGATCAAAACCAATTATAACAGTCATCACTGCAAGCACTACTGGTAAAACCATCATCCAAAAGAAGAGACTTCGGTACAAGGCCAGGTAGCCTTTTTTGACGACTGTCCGCATAAAATGGATAAAACCAGGTAGAGTGACCAAGAAAACGACCGTCACCAAATGAAACAGGTACTTGACAGCCTCAAAATGGTGCAAACCATTTTTTGAAGAGGGGAATTGAGGCATCTTCAACACCCATTGAAAAGGATTGGTCAAATAGTTCATCAAGACATTAAAATTCTTCATGATGACTGAAGCCGAAAAACCAGTTCGACTTTGAATCCCCAACCAATGAATCTCCACGGGATAGAGGGCCCAAGCGAGAGCAATGGTGAGAAGAATCGTAGCTGACAAGATAAAGAAAAATTGGTTGATTGATTTCAAACTTCTAAGCATCAAAATCCCACTCCGCTAAACTGGAAACAACATGTGTCGGTGCAATTGGTAAGGTCGGCACTTCTTCTGGTTTGGTAAAACCTGTCGTCACCAAAAGGGTTGGAATCCCATTGTCAATACCAGCACGAATATCTGTTAGATAATTATCCCCTACCATAACGACTTCTTCTCTTTCAAACCCCAGATGTTCAATAGCCTTATCCATGATGATGGCCTTTGGTTTCCCAATGATCACTGGCTCGACCCGTGTCGCTGCTTCGACAAGGGCAATCAGGGATCCTGCTCCTGGCATCAAGCCACGCTCTGTTGGAATGTTCAGGTCCGGATTGGTCCCAATAAAGTGTGCTCCTTTTTGAATCGCCAAGGTCGCAATAGCAAACTTCTCATAATCCACTTGCCAATCGAGGCCAATCACCACATAATCAGGTGCTTCTTCATCGATGATATAGCCAGCTTCTTCAATAGCGTCTTTGAGCCCCGCTTCTCCGATCACATAGACCTTTTTGCCCAAATTTTGGTCATTCATGTAGTCAATGGTCGCAAGGGTAGCTGTATAGATGGTCGAAACAGGGGTTTCAATGTTGAAGTGAGTCGCCAGCATATCCCGAACAGTCTCTGGTGTACGGGTTGTGTTATTGGTGACAAAGAGATAGGGAATCTCACGCGCCTGCAATTCATGAACAAAAGCTTCTCCTGCAGGAATTCGTGATTTTCCTTTGTAAATAGTGCCATCCAAATCAATCAAATAGCCCTTATAGTGCATTTATTCTTCCTTTTCTGTTTCCGTTTCGTCATGTAACTTCTCTGCATCGACTCGTCCACCAGAACCATATAAGAGCAAGGCTCCAGCATAGAGGACAAATTGTAACACCAAACCTGTAAAATTAATCCCTTGACTTCCCGATTGGGTGAACAAGAAGGATGCTACCATGAGGATGACAATGGTCAATAACAAGCCTATCACGGTTGCCTGATCCACACTGATTTGATAAACCGTGCGTTTAGTGCTCCGATTTTTCCCGTCAGACTTAGTTTCTGGTTGCAAATTCTCGACAAAATCCGTCACTAAGGTCGCAGCGAGGCTGACTGTTGTGCTAAAGAGCACGCCTTGAGACAAGCGGTGATAGAAATTGGACCAGAAGGATCCTGATTGGCTAGTAATCCCAATCGAGAAGATCATGACCGGTAAAAGAAAGGCCAAGGTGAAATGGATCCAGACCCGATACCAGCGTATATCTTCTCTTAAAAAGCGATTAAAACTCTCTAAATTCAAGCGATAGCGGAAAAATTTATAAATTTCCTCTACCAGGATGATGCCCAAAGCACAAAGAGTCAAGAGCCAATCTCCCAACATGTACAAAGGGTTCTTTTGACGCTTGGCATAGGCCACAACCCGTTTTTGATAGCTTTCAAGTTCCTGTTTTTTATTTTTTAATCTTCTACTTTCCATAATTCCAACCCTTTTCTTCTACTTCTTCCCACTCAATTTCAGCTTGGGCATTGATCTGACTATCTGAAGTAATTTGGTGCTGAGTTTTCAAGCCCTCTTGTTCATATTGAGAGGTGATGAGACCTCCTGCTAGCACTTCTTTGACATATTTTAGATGAACTTTTTTAGGGATATGATGGGTCAAGAAGTCTGCTCCCATCACCTCAAAAACCCAGTCCAAGTACTTGCTATTGTTGACATGTCCGTTCATATCCAAGTCGTAAAACCGAACCCGGTATTCTTGTTCGACGCCGCCTTCTAATTCTTTGAAACGGGGACCACGGAGCATGGTTTTTGAAAATTCAGAGTCAAAGGCATCCGTGATTTCACTCATAACAGGATGAACCTTGCGTGTATCACGATCCATCAAGACAAAGGTCGCGACCATCTCAATGATAGTATTTCCTGCTTCATCCTTGATATTAAAGGCCCGGTAGCAGAAAAGTCGATTGTGACTCTTGGCATAGGTTTCGATAGTGATTTTCTCATCAAAAACAGGGAGACGCTCGATCTTCATATTGTAATCCGTGATAATCCAGACTAGATTGTAGTTCTCTAAAATGTACATATCACTCATACCCAGCTCAATCGATTGCATGCCCGATACCTGTAAAGACAGCAAGATCAATTGGGGAATCTTAATATAACCATTGACATCGCTCATATCAAACGGAATTTTCATGCTGTATTCAAATGTTTTTGCCATTTTCTACTCCAAAATAAACTTCTCTGCTACAGTGTCTGCTAAAAAGAGACCTTTCTTGGTCATTCGTACAATGTCCTTGTCAGGGACCAACAGGCCCTGCTGGGTCAATTCCTCAACCACTGATCCATATTGTTGGTCAAAATTCACACCAAATTTTTCTTCAAAACGCTTCTTGGAAACGCCTGTTTTCTTACGTAGTCCTAGAAACATCTCTTCTTCCATCATTTCTGTCTGAGTCAGATGCTCTTCTTGGACACGCGCATTTCCCTCTTCGACAGCTTGCATATAGTGACGAATGGGGCCATGATTCTTGTAGCGAATCCCATCGACATAGCCGGATGCTCCAGCTCCCAGACCATAATACTCAGCATTGTCCCAATACATGAGATTGTGTCGACTTTCAAAACCAGGCTTGGAGAAATTAGAAATTTCGTAATGCTCAAAGCCCGCTCGCTCCAACTCCTGAATAATGTATTCAAACATCTCTGCTTCCAACTCCTCTTTTGGTAGAGGAAGCTTGCCCCGTCTCATGCGATTCATAAAGACTGTGTGATTCTCCAGAATCAAGCTATAAAGACTCATGTGGGGAATGTCAAGGGCACGAGCCTTAGCAACATTCTCTTTGACCTGGTCCATGGTTTGTGTCGGAAGCGCATAGATGAGGTCGATCGAAATATTGTCAAAACCAGCCAGCTTCAGACGGTCGATATTGTCATAAATGTCCTGCTCTTGGTGACTTCGACCAATCTTCTTGAGCAAGCGATTATCAAAGGTCTGCACGCCCAATGAAACCCGATTAACTGGCGAATCCTTCAAGACCGCAATCTTATCCGGATCCAAATCACCAGGATTGGCCTCGATCGTCAGCTCTTCCATCTGAGACAGATCAAGCGACTTGGTCAGTTCCTTGAGCAGATAGGCTAGCTGATCTGCAGATAAGGCTGTCGGTGTCCCACCCCCAATATAGAGAGTCCGTAAGTGTGTGATTTCTTCCCGACGAAATTCTTGGATCAAATGATCCAAATAAGCATCGACTGGTTGGTTCTTAATAAAGACCTTCGAAAAATCACAATAAAAACAAATCTGGGTACAAAATGGGATGTGGACATAAGCGGACGTTGGTTTTGTATGCATATCTTTAATTATACCATAAAATCCCCCCGAGTCCGAAAAGAAAAGGGAATAAGAAGCAAGGAATTCCTTGACATTAACGAATAAAAGGAATAGAATAAATCTAATCATATTCGGAGGTAAGGAGATATGAACAACTAAGTTTCGTTAAATAAAATACTTTATTTAGTGGACTGCTTGTTCTATCTCTTTTTGTGTACCCTCTCGCCTATTCTCCAACCATTTGTTGGCTAAATAAGGTTTTTTTCTGCTTGGGTTCCACATGAATACAGCTCTACTAAATAGGTAGAGCTGTTTTTTGTCCCAGTAGAAAGGAATCTTATGCTAAAACTATCCCACCTCACTATCCGACATACAAAAGATTTACGCGATCTGGTTCGTGATCTGTCCCTAACCATTCATGAAGGAGAAAAAGTTGCCATTATTGGCGAAGAAGGGAATGGAAAATCTTCCTTACTTCAGGTCCTCATGTCCCCAAAATCTCTACCAGATTATCTGACCATAGAAGGAGAAATCACCACTTCCTTTCACTCCTATGCCTATATTCCCCAAACTTTACCGGAAGCTTTGAAGGGAAAAACCTTGGAAGATTATTTTTTTGGAGAGGACGAGCTAGACTATGCCAGCCTCTACAGATTGGCTGATCAATTGCATTTTAATAGCGAGCGCTTTGCAAGCGATCAAGCTATCGGAAGTCTATCTGGAGGAGAAGCCCTCAAAGTCCAACTGCTTCACGAACTTTGTTGTCCTCATGAATTGCTATTTTTAGATGAACCTTCAAATGATCTGGATTTGGAGACCTTGGATTGGCTCCAGCAGATGATCCAAACGAGTCCCCAAACCATCCTATTTATTTCCCATCATGAAGATTTTTTGACTCAGACGGCGGATACCATCATTCACCTCAGACAGATCAAACACCGCAAGGAGGCTGAAACCATTGTAGAGCACCTAGGCTATCAAGACTACAGTAATCAGAGGGAGCAACAATTCAAGCAACAGTCTCAGCAAGCGGCCAACGATCAACGAGCCTACAAGAAAACAATGGAGAAGCACCGTCGCGTCCGTCAGCAAGTCGAAACATCCTTACGAAACACCAAGGATAGCACTGCCGGACGTCTCCTAGCAAAGAAAATGAAGTCCCTCCTCTCACAAGAAAAGCGCTACGAGCGAGAATTCCAATCCATGACTTCCCAACCCTATGATGAGGAAATCATCAATCTGCATTTCCCTCCCCTCACTCCCTTGTCTCCTCAAAAACGAGTCCTTCTCTTAGATCAGGAAGAGCTCGCAATTGGTGACCGTGTCCTGGTCAAGAACCTCTCTCTTACTCTTCTAGGACAGGATAAAATAGGGATTATCGGTTCCAACGGTGTAGGGAAATCCACTTTTCTAAAAATGATCTGGGAGATCTTACGGAAGAATGAAAGTATTCGCACTGCCTATATGCCTCAAGATTACACTGAACGCCTTCCTTTGACTCAGACACCGGTTCAATTTCTACAGCATTCAGGCGATCGCGAAGAAATCAACACCATTCAATTGCATTTAGCCTCCCTCAACTTTACTTATTCTGAAATGCACCATCCTATCTCTGAACTTTCTGGTGGCCAGCAAGGCAAACTCTTTCTCCTTCAATTAGTACTCACAAGTCCCCAGTTTCTGCTCTTGGACGAGCCTACTCGCAATTTTTCCCCCACTTCCCAACCAGAAATTCGTCGCCTATTCGCAGACTACCCAGGCGGACTGGTTACAGTATCCCACGATCGGACCTTCCTCAAGGAAGTCTGCCAAAAAATCTATCGTCTGACTGAAAATGGTTTGGTAGAAATAGAGTCGCTCTAACGTAAAAAAGATTGGCCAAAACCAATCTTTTACATTGAAAATAAAGTCCTCTTAGAAACTTTCCTTAGGTGAGAACGGACGTCAGCGAACTTCATAGAAGTTCCATGACTAAATCAAGATACAGAGGGCGTCTGCGGATAAAGTCAAAATAGGAAGTTTGACGCAGAATCTTTAGATTCTAGGAGAACTTATCTTTTTGACACAATCCGCAGCCCGTGTTCAATTCGTTTTGAACCCCTTCGCTTTTCAATTTTTAGGCTCAGGCTAAAACAGTTCCCCGAACTGTTTTACTCTCAAAACTCCCGAGTGCTTGAAACCATTAAGTTTCAGGCACTTTTCTCACGGCGAAAAGTTTCAATAGAGGATTGGATAACTCTGAATTTGTTAGATTTGTATAAAAGAACAGTTCGTCAACGTTCTCCAAACTTGGTTTTGACCAATTATTTTATCTAATTTTGTCCTGCCTCTTGTCCCATTTCTTGGGTGCGTTTGTAGGCTGCTTCCACACCTGCAATAATATCGCCCCGAAGGCCGACTTGTTCTAAGCGATTGACTCCTGCTATGGTTGAGCCACCTGGGCTACAAACTGCATCCTTCAAGCTTCCAGGATGTTGCCCCGTCTCTAAGACCATACTGGCAGCCCCTTTGAAGGTCTGAGCCGCCATCTGAAGAGACTGACTACGTGGTAATCCCAAGGCTACTCCTGCATCCGCCATGGCCTCGATCATCTGATAGACAAAGGCTGGACCACAGCCTGCAACAGCCGTTGCAGGATCCATCAATTTTTCTTCGATTTCATAGAGAACTCCTGCTCCTGCTAGAAGCCGGTTGACTTGGGCTAGCTGTTGGTCTGTCACTACTTGGGAGCGGGCTAAACTGATGACACCCTGACCAATAGCTACGGGCGTATTAGGCATGATGCGGATGAGACCCACCCGCTCATTTTTAACTACACTTGCCATTTGCTCCAGTTCCAGACCTGCTGCCATAGAAACCAACAGGAGATTGGAACGTTGGCCCAAAATATCCTGGTACTCTTCAAGTAAAGGGCAGATTTGGTAGGGTTTGACACCTAAAAAGATGACCTCCGCCTCTTGAAAGACTTGTTCAAGATCAGACGCCGTTCCCCCATACTGGCTGATAAACTCTTCCACCTTTTGTGGGGAACGATTGACCAAGAGCAGGTCTGTGCTAGCCACTTCTTTTGCGACCGCTTTGGCCAGACTAGCTCCCATATTTCCAAGACCGATAAATGCTACTTTCATGACTTACCTCACTTGACCATTTCCACTGACGATATACTTGTAACTAGTCATCTCCCGCAGTCCCATTGGTCCACGCGCATGGAGTTTCTGCGTCGAGATCCCCATTTCACAACCTAGGCCAAATTGACCCCCATCTGTAAAGCGTGTAGACGCATTGACATAAACGGCTGCTGAATCTACTTGCTTTGTAAAATAAGCGGCTGTCTCAGGATTTTCAGTCACAATGGCATCCGAATGATGGGTGCTGTGGGCTTCTATGTGGTCCACCGCTTCCTCAACTCCATCAACGACCTTGACTGCTAATATATAATCTAAAAATTCGGTATCAAAATCCTGCTCCTGTGCTGCTGTTCCCGAAATGATGGCCTGTGCTTGCTCATCTAGGCGCAACTCAACGGATCTTTCTCGTGCATCCACTAAGCGCTCTTTGACCAAAGGCAAGAAATCAGACGCGATCGCTCGATCGACCAACAAGACCTCCATAGCGTTGCAGACAGAGGGGCGACTGGTCTTGGCATTTTCAATAATCGCTAGGGCTTTCTGGAAGTCAGCCTCCTTGTCCACATAGACATGAACAATTCCAGTTCCTGTCTCGATCACGGGGACAATGGCATTTTCAACCACCGCTTGGATCAATCCAGCACCACCACGTGGAATGAGCAAATCTAGATAGCCCTTAGCCTTCATCATAGCAAGGCTGGAAGCTCGACTCGTATCTTGGATCAATTGGAGAAGGTCTGGATTGAGTCCGACTTCTTCCAATCCAGCCTTGAGTGCGGTCACGATCGCTTGGGCAGAATGAAAGGCATCCTTTCCAGTACGAAGAACCACTGCATTTCCACTCTTGATGGCAAGCGCTGCAGCGTCTGACGTTACATTTGGACGGCTTTCATAAATGATCCCAATGACGCCCATAGCGACTCGAACTTTCTGGATTTCAAGGCCATTTTCCAAAACTTCAGTATCCAGCACTTCCCCAATCGGATCTGGCAGATCGATTAAAGCACGGATCCCTTCTGCCATCCCTTCAATCCGCTCTTGATCAAGAAATAGACGATCTAGCATGACTTCAGAGATCTTCCCGCGTGCCGCTTCCATATCGATTTGATTGGCTGCTAAAATGGCTTCCGTCGCTTTCAGAAGCTGGCTGGCCATAGCTTCTAAGGCCTGATTTTTAAGAGCTGTACTGGCCGTATTGATGCTTTTCTTAGCCGATCCCGCTAAGGCAAATTGTTCTTGTGTTGTTTCCATACATTTTCCTTTAGAATTCTGTAAAGAGTAAGTCAATCTCAGGAGTTACCGAGATCCAATCATCCCGGTGGATGAGGATTCCCTTGGCTTTTTTAGATTGGAGCATATCGCGCACAGCCGACTGGCCGAGACGAACTTTCCCTTTCCCTAGTAATTGTCCTGACTCTTGATGATAGACGCTGACGATGTCTTGATAAGAAAAATCCCCTTCTGCCTTAGTCACACCCGAAATTAATAAGCTCTTTCCATATTGCAACAAGGCCTCAGCCGCTCCAGCATCCACCCAAAGAGCTCCTTTACTTTCTGCATAAAAGGCTAGCCATTGCTTCTGGGTTTTTAAACCCTTGTCCTCTGCAAGGAAGTAACTGCCATCTGCTTGCTCTTGCGCCGCTTCGATCAAGGCATCAGGCTTGAGAGACGAGCAAATATAGACAGGAACCCCAGACTCTGTCGCCAGGGTCGCTGCCTTGAGTTTGGTCAGCATACCGCCAGTTCCATTGCTACTACCCGCACCTCCAGCCATCTCGATCATCTCGCGAGAAATGTGCTCGATCCGCTCCAAACGCTTGGCTGTTGGATCCTGAGAAGGATTGGCTGTATAGAGGCCATCGACATCCGTCAACAGCACCAAAAGATCCGCTTGGGCCATGGCCGCAACCTGCGCACTCAAGGTATCATTGTCACCAACTTTTAGCTCAGCGATAGAGACCGTATCATTTTCATTGATAATCGGAATCGCCCCACGGTTGAGTAAGACAGAAAGGGCCTGGTGGGCATTCTTATAGCGACGTTGATCCGCAAAGTCATCCTGGGTTAATAAAATCTGTGCAGAAACAATATTGCGTAAAAGAAGATTAGAGGTATATTCTTCCATCAATAAACCTTGACCAACTGCCGCAGAGGCTTGCTTGTCTGCCACCTTAATCGGCCGTTTCTTAAAACCAAGGGCACCAAACCCAGCAGCAACCGCCCCTGATGAGACCAAGATCAACTCATGGCCCGATTCGTGTAAGAGAGCCAACTGCTGGGTAATGACCTTGACCTTCTGTCTAGAGAGGCTCCCGTCTGGATTGGTCAAAGACGAGGTCCCTACTTTAAAGACGATTCGTTTTGCTTTCATCGCTGTGATTCTTTCTAATACTATTTATTTCGTAAGTAATGAAAGTGACTGAATCTCCATTCAGCCATTCTCCATTATCCTTTTCGAAGGTCTTCCAGCGTTTTCTCAAAGATCGCTGGCACTTCTGCTGTAAATTCCAAAGTCTCTCCTGTGCGAGGGTGGGTGAAACCAAGTGTCCGCGCATGAAGAAACTGTCCTTGTCCTTTGAGTGTTTTCTTAGGTCCATAAGCAGGATCTCCAGCTACTGGATGGCCAATATAGGCCATATGCACCCGAATTTGGTGGGTCCGACCAGTCTCCAGTTGCAACTCTACCAGCGTGTAATCCCCAAAGCGTTCCAAGACTTGAAAACGGGTCACTGCAGGTTTTCCTTTAGCCGTCACTGCTTGTTTTTTCCGGTCCTTTTCACTGCGACCAATTGGTGCTTCGATCATGCCCCGATCGTTAGGAAGATTGCCATGGACAATGGCCCAATACTTCCGGAGAGGTTTTTTGTCTTTGAGTTCCTCTGCTAAGGCGACGTGGGCTTGGTCATTTTTTGCGACCATCAAGAGGCCTGACGTGTCTTTGTCGATCCGATGAACGATCCCTGGACGCAATTCTCCATTGATCCCTGAAAGGTCCTTGACATGGTATAAGAGTGCATTGACCAAGGTCCCGCTGGTGTGGCCGGCACTCGGGTGAACAACCATGCCTTGGGGTTTATTGACGACGACGACATCCTGGTCCTCATAGACGATGTCTAAGGGCAGATCTTCTGCTTCATAGCTGACCTCTTCCACTTCTGGGACTTCATACTGGATGATGTCTCCTTCTTTGACCGTATACTTAGCTTTTTTCACAGTTCCATTGACCAGAACTTTTCCTTCTTTGATCTGCTCATTGGCTACAGCTCGTGACAAGGGAGTCAAATCCGCCAAAGCCTTATCCAGTCGCGCACCGGCTACTTCGATTTTAATTTCCATGCGTTTCCTCTTTCAACATCAGGATCAGGAGCAAGAAAACTCCAACTGTCAAATAACTATCTGCTACATTAAAAATGGCAAAATTCATAAAATCCAGGTGGAACATATCGACCACAAAGCCCTGACGCAGGCGATCGATAAAATTCCCCAAGCCACCTGCAATCACCAAGGTCAAGCCCATCACCATCCAAAGCGACCCCTTAAGGTGCTTATAAAGATAGTAAAAGGCCCCTACCATCACGACTAGAGTGATGAGGGTAAAGAACCATTGCTGATTTTCAAGAAGCGAAAAAGCTGCACCTGTGTTTTGAAGATAAGTCAGGCTGACCACATGGGGAATAAAAGACTTGACGACACCCAGTGGAATGTTCTTCACCACATACCATTTGACCAGCTGATCCAGTAGGACCAAAAGGACAATCGCTACTGGGACCATTGTTTTTCTCTTCATTTCTTACCTCTTTTGATCAAAATATTCTACCATGACCTCGACAAACTTCTCTGCTACAGGAGAGAGATCCATCTCTTCGCGTTTGACATAGACCATTTTATTGTCCAGGTTGTCTTCCAAAGGAATCACGGTAATGCCATTCACTGACTGGCTATCCAAAAAGCCTGATCCCGTCGCATAAGCATCTGTCCGTTCCAAGATTCCATTCAAGGTAGCCCGGTCGGTCACATTGAACATTTGTGAGCTCGAGCTGGTATCGACAAAGTTCTCTGAATAATAGAGGTACTCATCTTTTTCTTGGGTAAAGCGAACAGTTGGCAACTGAGCTAGATCTTCCATGACCAGTTTTTTCTTCTTAGCCAGAGGGTGTCCCTTGCGAAGGTAAATATGAGTCTGAAAAGGAATCAAATCCACCACTTCAAGCCCTAATTTATCGACCCGTTGCATAATTCCCTTGGTATTTTGACGGTTGAGATAAATAATCCCCAACTCACTATGCCCTTGAGCCACTTCGTCCAAAATTTGGACCGTTGTTGATTCAAAGATGCGGAAGTTTTTATTTTCCGGATAGCGGATCGAGAATTCCGTCATCAAAGGTGGCAAGAAGTCATAGTGTTGACTAGAAATAGAGAATTCTTTCTTCTCTTCTTCGGGACTGGCATATTGATTTTGAAAAATATCAAACCCTTTGACCACATCCTGCGCTTTTTCATAAAATTCCATTCCCCGACGGGTCAAAAAAGTCCCAGAACTGGTCCGACGAAAAATCTTAAAGCCCAATTCTTTTTCCAGATCTCTGACGGAGATGGACAAGCTCGGCTGACTCACATACATTTTTTCAGCAGCCTCACGAAAAGTACCACTATTGGCAATCGCCACTACATATCGTAATTGTTGTATATTCATTCTATTTTCCTTATTACAGTATCGATCTATTATACCATAAATTAGGGGCTGAAAGAAGAGATGGGTTTAAGAGACCTTCTTCTCGTGAAAATAAAAAACTGGAACTAAAACAGTTCCAGTTGATCCTTATTCAATCACTTGAGTTTCAGCTACTTTCTTGTACCAATGAGCCGATTTCTTCGGATAGCGCTTTTGGGTTTCAAAGTCTACATAGAAGAGACCATAGCGTTTTTCATAACCATTTGACCATGAGAAGACATCCATCAGGGACCAAATGAAGTAGCCCTTAACGTTTGCACCATCAGCAATCGCATCCGACAAGACTTCCAAATGTTGTTTCACATAATCTATCCGGCCATCATCGTAAACAGTGTTGTCCACAAATTCATCTTTGTATCCCAGTCCGTTTTCAGTGATGTAGATCTTCTTGTAGTTTGGATAATCTTTCTTGACGCGCATGATTTGGTCATACAAGCCTTGCGGATAGATGATCCAATCCCAATCCGTCCGAGGGACATAATCAGGAGCTACACGACGACCAACACCTTTGATTTGGTATTTAGAGCTTCCTTTCTCACCTTTACCGTTGTGGATGATTTCAGTTTCACCATCGAAGGCTTCCATCCAATCACTCATGTAGTAGTTAATTCCAAGGAAGTCGTTCAAATCTTTAGCTGCTTCAAGTGCTGCAAAGTCTTCGTCCCGAAGATCCAGACTACCACCATTAACTGAAAGAATGTGGTTTACCCCTTCCATGGTTGCATCTGAATAGTGTCCGAGGTAAGTCGCATCCAAGATAAACTTGTTGTGGATGATATCTTCCAACTCAGCAGCACGTACGTCTGCAGGATTTTTAGGATCCAATGGATACTTAGTTGGAAGTGCGTGAACAACCCCGATTTCACCTTTATAACCTTTGTCTTTGTACAATTTCACAGCACGTGCATGAGAAACCATCATATTGTGGTGAGATTGGAAGACTTTGGCAAGGTCATATTGAATACCTGGTGGGAATTTACCAACCAAGTATTGACCATCACCGATTGGGCCAATTTCATTGAAGGTTGTCCAGTAGTTGACTTCTGGGAATTCTTCAAAACAGAAAGCAGCATAATCTACAAAGTGTTCGATATTTTCACGATTCAAGAAGTCTCCATTTGAGTGAAGAGCTTCAGGAGTATCAAAGTGGTGAAGAGTTACGAATGGTTCTACATGACGTTTATGGCATTCTGCAAATAACTTATGATAGAATTCTACCCCTTTTGGATTGACTTCACCATAGCCAGTTGGGAAAATACGTGACCAAGCAATAGAAATACGAATTCCGTTTACGCCATATTCTTCCGCCAACTGTAAGTCTACTGGATATTTATGGTAGAAATCACTCGCTGGTTCAGCAGTATACCAATAGTTGTCTGCTAAATATTTATCCCATGCAACAGGTCCTTTACCGTCTGTATGAGTCGCACCTTCTGCCTGATAAGCTGCAGTTGCGCCACCAAAAATAAAATCTTTAGGAAGTGTTTTTGTCATATTTTCACCTATTTCTTGATTGGATAAAATGAAAAGCGAGGGGAGAGGAGTTAGTGAGCCATCCATCTCCATCTCACTTCTTGTACCAAGCCACCGAATTGTGACATGAGGAGGTAAAAACGATATATTTTTACCGACGAATTAACAAGTCGATTAGGAAAATCGCCATAGCGATTTCCGTTACGATAGGAGACTGTTTCACAGTCCCTATCGTTAATCGAATTGAGCTTGAACAAAGGCTAGAGCACCTTTTCCATCACGGGTTAACTTGATGTACTGAGCACCTTCTGTCTTCGCCAATTTGATGCCTAGTTTATCTGTTTCAGCCTTCATATCTTCGAAGTTGGAAGCAACCTGAGGCGCCAAGATAACAAGGTCAAATTCTGGCAACATTTCACGGTGGGCTCCATAGCCACCTGCTGCAGCTTTAACTGGAACTTTATACTCTTCTGCGGCTTTATTCAAAGCATTGGCAAGAAGACCACTTGTTCCTCCACCAGCACAAAGAACGAGGACGTTTGTTTCTTCAGTAATTGTATTTTGTGCTGAATCTACTCCAGCTTTTTCAAGAATAGCATCTGCTTTTGCAGTGTTAAAGTTTGCAGCTACCTTTTCTTTTAATTCATCATTAGTTTTACCTGAACGTTCTTCTTCAAGAATTTGTTCATCATAAACCTTGAGGAATGGATAGTAGATAACAATATCTACTACAATTAACAATGCTGCAAGAGCGAATGATAAGAACTGGAAGTTTGTACCAAGAACAATACCAAGAGGTCCTGGTGTAGTCCATGGAAGGTTGGCAGTAAATGAGTTCATGCCAAGTGTTTCAATAAAGAACTTAAAGATCCATACGTTTGCAATTGGTGCAAAGATGAATGGGATAAAGAAGATTGGGTTCAAAACAAGTGGTGCACCAAACAAGATTGGTTCGTTTACACCAAAGAATGTAGGAACTACTGAAGCGCGTCCAATAGCACGATTTCGTTTCGATTTACATAACCACATAAACATGAACGGAACAACAAGAGTTGCACCAGTACCACCCATAGTGACGATGAACATTTGTGTACCAGATGTAAGGATCTTATCAGCGTGCATACCTTGTTGAAGGAGGTTCAAGTTGACTTCGGCATTTGCATAAGTGATCGCTGCAATCGCAGGCTCAACGATAGATGGGCCGTGAATACCAATAAACCAGAAGAATGCAAAGGCACCGAAAATAATCGTAATACCAACATAACCGTCTGCTGCTGAGAATAGTGGAGCAAGAAGGGTACCGATTGATTCAGCAACCGTTACATGAAGGCTTGCTTTCACAACTAATTCAAGTGCATACAAGAGTACAACTGACAATGTAAATGGAATCAGGTCTTTAAATACTTGTGAAATATTTGGTGGAACCTCGTCTGGCATGCGAATCGTCACATTATTTTTCACACAGACCTTATAAACATTAACGGTAACAAAGGCTGCAATGAAGGCTGTCAACAGACCTTTTGTACCCATGAAGGCTGTTAAGAATCCACCTTCTTTAGCAGGTTCGGCAGCCATGAGCAAGAAGCCAACCATAGAAGCCAACATTGTAGAAATGAAGTTGATTTGGTTAGTTGCTGGAAGGTCGCGGTTCATTGAATCAGTCAAAGCCTTAGCCGTTGTACCACCAACGAAGAAGGCCAAGATGCCCATAGAATAGCTATATGGAGTCATCAAGAAAGTTTCAATATCTTTAGACCAATGGAATCCCCAAGCGTTTGGTACATACGCAATTAGGATGAAGATAGATGAGAATAAGATTACAGGCATCCCTGCAATAAAGCCATCCCGAATCGCTCGCAAATATTTGTTTCGAGAAATCTTTTCAAAGAAAGGTTTCCCTTTTTCAATCAGTTCAATCAGTTTATTCATTATTTCGCTCCTCTTTTATATAGTTCAATCAGATGGTGAATCACGTCTTTTAATAGGATCGTTGTCATGAGATGGTCTTGACCATGCATCATGGTAATGCTATAGGGGATTTCTTCTCCTGCTGCTTCATGCGCTAGCATGGTCGTTTGAGATTTGTGAGCCTCAGCGATACAGGACCCTGCTTCTTCTACTAAGGATTCTGCTTTAGCAAAATCACCATTTTCAGCAGCTTTTAAGGCTTCCACTAATTTTGATCGAGCGTCACCGGCATAAGCGACAATTTCAAACCCAAGTAATTGGACTTCTTCTTTATTCATGTTGGTTCCTCCTTATGATACCTTTTGAAAATTTTTATAATAGACGTTGAATATGCAAGGCTAAATAGACTTTTTCATTAGGAGATATCTTAGCTCCAGTCTGTTCAGCGATAGTTTGGTAGATCTGATGACTAATCTCATAAGCCTTTGGATAACTTAGCTGGATCAGTTGTTCCATCTCGCTCAAGCCTTCAGGATCCTCTCTTCCCTTATCTAGGGAGTCAAGGAAATAATTGAGATGGATCATAAAGCGATCGTAGAAATGACTATTTTCTTCTTTTCGTTTCAATCCATTGTGAGCTAGTTTTTCCTCTACAGCTTTCAAAATCGCTTGGCGATCTTGGACATCAGGATCCTGCTCATGAATGACTTCCCCTTGTGCATTGATGAAGTGATAGGCGATACGATTCACTTCGTCATCAGGAAATTGATCCAAGAGCCGCTCTCGAAAGATTTCAATCGCTTCCTTTGCGATTTTATAGGGGATCGGATGCATAGCAGACGCATCAGGTAGATCACTGTGTTTGTATCTTCCCTGTTGAACCGCCTGGTAAGAACAAAAGATGTGATCTGTTAGTGTCACATAGATATATTCTTGAACAGGATAGGCATATTTCTTAGACAAGGTATCAATCACTTCATAAGTGGTTGTGATGAAATCAAGAGGAACATCCTTTAGAAGGGCCATAAAGTTTTCTCTTGATTCATCCGTGTTTAAACGAAATACTTTTTCGACCTTATCATCAGCTACCAGATCATTTTTCTTTTTCCCAAAAGCAATCCCACTCCCAACAACAATTAACTCTTGTTGAAGCTCATTTTGAACCAAAGCAACATTATTGTTCATTGGATGGATAATACGATACATGAGGCTCTCCTTTGTAAAATTTGTTAAAAGCAAATAAAAATGACCACGAAGCAACTGAAAAAACTAGCCTATGCTAATCATTCAATCTACTTGTGGTCACGCCTAATCTAACTTAGTAACGCTCACTGCTATTTAACTTATGAACTTATTCTATCATATGTTTTTTATTTTGTAAACCCTTACAGCGAAAATTTTTAAACATTTTTTATAAAAAATAAACAAAGCCTAAAAATAATGAAGAACATTGGAAGGAATTTCTTACTTCCAATGTTCTAAATGTTGCTTTAGGAGGCAATCATCATTTGAATCTTATACGCGTTCTGTCCAAGGTGTTGCTACTTTAGCCAAGACTGCGTTCAATTCTTCAATATTTTGTCGACCTTCTGTACGAAGCCATTCACGAGCAGCTGCTTCTCCATCTTTGATGTAGGCTTCTACTGAACCTGCCCATGTCGCACGTCCACAAAGAACACCGTTGAAGTTAGCACCAGATGCATGAGCAAATTCCAAGGTTTCTTGGAAGAGTTTTGCAGATACACCGGCACTGAGGTAGATGTATGGAAGGTTGGTTGCTTCTTCTTGTTCTTTGAAGAAAGCAGCTGCTTCTTCACGACTATAGACAACTTCTCCTTCTCCAAATCCTTCCACGAAGTTCACATTAACTGGAACTTCCACTTTCAAGACATCGATATTGAAACGAGGATCTGAAAAGACTTTCATAGCCTCAATCACCTTACGAGGTTTCACTTTCGCATATTCAGCAGAGGTTGCATCTGCAATTCCTTCATCATAAGCCAAGATTTCAAGGAAGAATGGAATGTCTTCTGCCACACATTCTGAACCAATGCGTTCGATATAAGCTTGTTTTTCTTGGTTGAGTTCTTCTGCACTATCTACATCATAGTAGAGCAAGAATTTCACAGCATCTGCGCCTTGTTCTTTGATGCGTTTTGCTGACCAAAGGTTCAAGCAGTCAGGCAAGCGTTTGGTGCTAGACGTATCGTAGCCTGTCTTTTCGTATGCGAGCAAGAGTCCTGCATCTTTGTCCAAGGCTTTTGTAGCAGGTAGACCATATTCTGGGTCCAATAACATAGATGAAGCATATTTTGTCAATTCATCAGCTACAAGGACTTTTAGTTCTTCCATTTGTGCTACTGTTGGTTCTGTGTCTTGGTATTTGGCCATCAAGCGTTTCAAAGCCCCACGTTGGTCGAAGGCCAAAGCTGAAATGACACCGTCTTTTGTACTAAGACGTTCCAAATAGTTGCGTTTTTGTTCTGTTAATACCATTTTATACCTCTTTTACGATTAATTGTTGATACAAGGCATCATAGTGCCCCATGTTGACATGTCCTGTTTGTGCTTCTTGTGCATTTAACATTCCAAGAACATTTGCTTTCTTGAGCAAGTCTGCGTCACTCTCATGATGATAGAGACCAGATGCAATCCCTGCAACAGTCGAATCACCAGATCCGACTGGATTGACGACATCGATCTTAGGAATATCTACCTTATAGAAGACATCCCCATGCTTAGCGAAAGCGCCATTTGCACCAAGGGAGACAATCACCCATTCGATGCCATCAAAGAGAGAATCCTGAAGAACTTCTTTTAAGTCTTCCACATTCTTACTCACTTCTTTTCCTAACAACTGTGATAATTCTTCATTGTTTGGTTTAATGACCGTAGGCTTGACAGCTGCTTGAATGGCAGCTTCTAAAGAAGCTCCCGAGCAATCAAGTACGACTGGTTTCCCAGCTTCCCTTGCAATCTTAACAAGGCTAGCATAGTAGTCCACTGGTAAACCAGCAGGAAGACTTCCAGAGATGGCAACAACCTCTACTTGTTCAACCAAGTGACGATAATGGTCGAGAAAGTCTTGGCCTTCTTTCTCAGAAATGGTTGGACCTTTTTCTAAGATTTCTGTTTGCTTGCCTTCGTGAAGGATGGCGATACAATTACGTGTATCTCCAGCAATTTCAAAGAAACGTTCCTCTATCCCTTCTCCTAAATGATCGAGAATGAATTGCCCCGTCCGACCACCAAGTAGACCGGTCGCTGCCACTGGATCCTTGATCTCAGAAAGTACACGGGTAACATTGAGACCTTTTCCACCAGCTGTCTTACTCACCTCAGCTACACGATTGACTGTATCCAACTGGAGTACATCCAAAGGATAAGAAATATCAATCGAAGGGTTCATCGTGACCGTTAATATCATACGTCACCTCTTAGTCGTGGTATTCACCACGGTCCCATTTTTCAAGGAATTCTGTAAAGAAATCAGCATCCGCTTGATGAGCATTATGGGTTTCCACATGTTGGATCTTAGCGATCAATTTTTTATTTTCTTCAGTTGGTTTGTATTCAGCGTGGATGAATGCTTCAATGATATCGCACATGAGCAATTCACCAGTAATTTTACCCCCAAACCCGATGACATTCGCGTTCAATTCTTCTTTTGCATAAAGAGCAGTTGTCATATCGCGTACCAAGGCAGAACGGATACCAGGTACTTTGTTAACAGCATTGTTAATCCCAACACCAGTACCACAGATACAAACACCAAGATCTGCTTGGCCACTTGCTACGGCTTCACCGACTTTCTTACCAAAGATTGGATAGTGGGTACGTGTATGGTCATAAGTCCCAAAGTCGAGCACTTCGTATCCTTTTGATTTCAAAAAATCAGAAACAGCCATTTTTTCATTTGTCACAATGTGATCACAACCAATTGCAATTCTCATTTGAATTCTCCTCTCATTAGCACATCTTATTCAACATATCAACACGGATTTGGTGACGGCCGCCGTCGTATTTACCATTGACGAAGCCTTTGGCAATGTTTTTCGCCAATTCATCTCCAACAATTTCAGCTCCCATGGTAATCATTCGAGAATTGTTGTGTCCACGTGTCATATAAGCAGAACGTTCATCTGAAACTTCTGCTGCCACCATTCCTTTGATTTTAGTCGCAACCATAAATGGACCAGCTCCATAAGCATCAATCACGATTCCAAGATTTTGATCGTTTTTGTTCACTTCGCTCGCAACTGCAAGTGTCACATCTACAAAATCTTGACCTTCAGCGGTTACATCTACAACATCGAAGTTTTCTTTTACAAGAAACTCTTTCACGAGATCTTTTAATCTTAATCCTGCAGCATCTGCACCAATTACAATAGACATGTCCTGTCCTCCTTTTGTTTGTTTCAGCAAATATTCCTGTTGTTAATTTTTCACAAAGAAACATTTTCTTACTTTTGATATTATATTACACCTATTTCGAACGAAAGTCAACATTAAATTGTTTATTTTCGAACATTTTTTAAAAATAAAAACACCATATCTAGAAAAGATATGGTGTCAGTTTTCAAACTACATGGAACGATTATTTTGCATTTGCAGCATATTCTTCGTTACGTTTGATCATTTGTTTTCTGTACCAAGCGAAGATTCCGATATAGAATGCCAAGAAGACAACTACACCAAGGATAGCTTTGATATCACCAGTTGTTGCGTTACCGATTGTCCAACCGAGCAATTTTTCAACTGGTCCTTCAAGAGTTGAGTGAGTGATCAATTGAGTAGAAGCTACCCCTTTAGGGAAGGCATCAACACTCTTAGCCAATTGAGTTGCAAATGGTGCAATCAATGTACCTGAAAGAAGGAAGAGTGGCAAGAGAAGGCTTCCGAAGATGATCATACGGATCAATTTACCGCGTGTTACAACCAACAAGGCTGGAGTTACACCCATAGCGATGATCCCTGCAAGTGGCAAGATACCATTTCCGACTTTAGAAAGAAGCACTGCTTCGATCAACATGATTGGTGCAAGTACGTTGGCACAAGCCCAGATTTCAGCACGACCAGCGATAAATGGCCAGTCCAAACCGATGTTGAATTTACGTCCTTGAAGACGTTTAGTAGCAACGTTTGTAATACCTTGTGACAATGGTTCTACTGCTGCGATGAACCAAGAACCGATCAATGAGAACAATTCCAAGCAGACACCGGCAGTCAAACCAAGGCTCAACCAACCTTTAATAACCAATTCCCATTTGTCAGCATCTTGCACACCAGCAACTGGATGTGGAGTACCCATGATACCGATGACGATACCAAGAAGGAAACCGATAAAGAATTTAGATCCCCAGAAACCGATCTTCTTGTTCAATTTAGCAGCGTCGAAGTCGTATTTATCAAGACCTGGGAAGAATTTGTCAAAGATTTTATCCAAGACCATGATGATTGGGTTCATCATGTAGTTCATGTGAGTAGATGTCATAGGTGATGAACTTGGTGCATTCAACAAATCATCAAATGTTGGTTTCATCAAGTCTGAGTTGATGATTTTCATAACCCCTACAAGGACAACGGCAAGAGTTGCAACGAAAAGTGAAACTCCTTGGCTGACACCGTTGTTGTCAGCATACCATTTGATCAAAAGACCAGTGATAGACAAGTGCCAGATATCGAAGATATCGACGTCAAGTGTGTCAGTTTTCTTAATTAGCAACATCACGATGTTGACAATCAGCATCACCAACAAGAAGTAGAGCGTCCAAGCAGAACCCCATGTGATGGTTGCAAGTGGAGCCCAACCAACGTCAGTAATAGTCAATTGGATACCTGTATTCTCAACAAATTTTGCAAGAGATGCTGAGAAAGCCGTATTAAGCATACCGATGATTGCACCGATACCAGTAAGGGCGATGGCAAGTTTAATACCACCTTCAAGGGCTTTAGAGAATTTCACTCCAAACAAGAGGGCCAAAACCGTCAAAATGATTAACATGATGATCGGACCACCCATGTCTAGGATGGGTTTGAAAAATTTATTGGCAAAATCTATAATTCCATTCATAATAAATCCTCCCGATTTATGAATTTTTTGTAATTTACAGCAGAAAGTGTTCCCAATTTTATCATTGGATAACGCTTACAAACTTGTTTAAAAAAATATTAACTTAATCCATGTTCTTTAATGGCAGCTTCGATGTTATCAAAGACTGGCGCACTCATTGCAGGAATACGGAATAAAATTGGTCCCGCTTCTACCACTGGAATACCAGGATCGAATCCCAAATCAGTAGCAGCAATTGGAGTAAAGATGTCATAACCAGAAATCAAATCTTCATTGACGTCTTTGACCATGACAGCGTCACAACGCACATCATAACCACGGTTTGACAACTCTTCTTCCAACGCATTCTTAATTTGGTGGCTAGAGTTAACACCTGCACCACAGGCAGCTAAAATTTTAATCATTTGGATGTCCTCCATTATAAATATTTACGAATGTTTTAGGAAATAGTTTCCGTAATGTATTGATAAAGCTTATCTTCACTATCTAATTTTGATAGAGCTTCGAGATTTCCATTGGATGTAAAGAAATCCATCAGCTGGGCCAAAATATTGGTTTGGCTTGAGCTCGTATTATTGATAATAAAGAATAAGAGTGAAACTTGAACTTCCTTATCTGGAGCAATCATATTATGGAAAGTTACGGGTTGATCCAAACGAACCACGACCACATTCTCAGTGAGATTATGGACAATGTCTGTATGCGGGATCGCCACATTTGGTAAGTCCTTACCAAGAAATTCCATGTCTAATCCAGTCGGGAAAGACTTTTCACGCTCAATCAAAGCGGAACGATAGGTTGGTGTCACAATCTGTCGCTCTTCCAATAAGCTTGCTACCTGCTCAAAGAGATCTGTTTGATCCTTGGCATGTAGGCAAAATACAAGATCTTTGTTAAAGAGTTGATTTAATCCCATTGTTGCCACCTCCTTATCTAACTATTTATTTTATAGCTTCAGTATATCACTATATTGATTGAGTGTCAATCATTTTTTGTCTAAATTTGTTTAATTTTGTTTGTATATCACTCTAAAGCGCTTTCTATCCGTCATTTTCCAACATCATTAAATCAGTAAAAAGAGAGTGGGACAGAAATCGGTAATTCGTTAGAATTCGATTTCGTCGTCCCACCTCCGCACAGTTGAGTAGGG
>NZ_JACLQU010000011.1 GCF_016648855.1 Streptococcus parasanguinis | reverse complement strand
AGAGCCCACTCAACCACTGCGTCTTGCTCGACAATCCAAAAATAATTGAGAGGCTAGGACTTTTGTCCCAGCCTCTTATTTGTTGCGACTGAATAGAAGAGGAGTCACATTTTATATGACTCCTCTTCTATGGCTTATTTTAATTTTTCAGTGATTTCTTTAGCAAGTAGGAGCCCTAATCGATAGTCTTTATTGATGGCATGGATGACATCGTTGATATTGTCGGTCTCTTGGATTTTTTCCTTGATGCTATCTTTGAAAGCTTGATCTTTCAAGAGTTGCTCTTGTAAGAGCCGTTGTAGTTTTTCTCTTTCGTACTTGTTAAATAAAAAGAGAACCACTAAACTGATGAGGATTAAGATGTAAACGGTTTGATTCATAGATTTCTCCTGTATATAAAGGATTTGAAAATGTAGAGAATGAAGGGTATTAGGCATGAGAAAAGGAGTGAGAAAGAACTAAATTGAATCGCATTTAGTTTCTCCTCTCACTCCCATAAGAGATGTTCTACTTATCAATCATTAGATAAGAAATTACATTTTCTCAGGGGCATCGACACCAAGTAAGCGAAGGGCTTCTTTTAAGACTACTGCTGTTGAGTAGCTAAGAGCAAGACGGCTTTCGCGTTCTGGGCTTTCATCCAAGATACGAGTGTGTGCATAGTATTTGTTGAAGGCTTGAGCCAAGTTGATAGCATATTTTGCGATCAAGGATGGATCATAGTTTTCAGCGGCACGTTTGACAACACGAGAGAAGTCTTGGAGAAGCTTGATGATTTCCCAGCTTTCAGGATCGCTCAAGCTGTAAGTTGCATCTGTAGATGGTGTGAAGTTGGCTTTGCGAAGGATGGATTGGATACGAGCGTAAGCATATTGAACGTAAGGTCCAGTTTCTCCTTCAAAGGATACCATGGCTTCGAGGTCGAAGTCATAACCATTGCGGCGGTCTGTCTTCAAGTCGTAGAATTTAACCGCACCAACACCGACTGCATGTGCCACTTCTTCCTTGTTTTCAAGTTCAGGATTCTTTTCTTCAATCTGAGCTTTGGCACGAGAGATGGCTTCTTGAAGAGTTGGTTCGAGCAGGATGATATTTCCTTTACGAGTTGACAATTTTTGGCGGTTTTTTGTCACCAAACCAAAGTCAACGTGAACCATATCGTCACTCCAGTCAAATCCCATTTTCTTCAAAACAGCTTTCAACTGACGGAAGTGGTTGGATTGTTCTTGACCTACAGCATAGATGTTTTTCACAAAGTTGTAAGTCCGTGCACGGTAGATAGCGGTTGCGATATCACGCGTGATGTAAAGAGTGGCACCGTCTGATTTCTTAATCATAGCTGGTGGAAGGTTGACATCATCCAACTCAACGATGCTAGCACCCTTAGACTCTTTCAACAAGCCTTTTTCTTCAAGAATTTGGACAGCTTCATCCATCTTGTCATTGTAGAAAGCTTCTCCGTTTAAGCTGTCAAATTCAACACCGAGGAGTTTGTAGATACGGTTGAATTCTACCAAGCTTTCGTCACGGAACCATTGCCACAACTCAGTCGCTTCTGGATCTCCATCTTCCAGTTTCTTGAACCAGAGACGTCCTTCTTCATCAAGCTCAGGATCGTTTTCGATTTCAGCGTTGATCCGAACGTAAAGTTTTAGCAATTCATCGATTGGGTTGGCTTCGACAGCTTCCTTGCTACCCCATTTTTTGTAGGCTACCATCAAGAGACCGAACTGTTTACCCCAGTCCCCCAAGTGGTTGATTTTAATCGTGTTGTAGCCCATTTTGCGGAAGATGTTTGAAAGAGCATCCCCGATAACGGTTGAACGCAAGTGACCAACTGAGAATGGTTTTGCGATATTTGGACTTGAAAGGTCGATGGTAATGTTTTGGCCATGACCTTCGTCTTGTTGACCGTAGTCTGCCCCTGCTTCGATGACGGATTTGATTACCTGATCAGAGATCTTAGATTTGTCTAAGAAGAAGTTCACGTAAGGTCCAGTTGCAACGACTTTTTCGAAGGCACTTTGGTCGATCTTTTCAGCAATATCTGCAGCGATTGCTTGAGGAGCCTTGCGTTCCACTTTTGCAAGTGAGAAGGCTGGAAAAGCAATGTCACCAAGATCAGATGATTTTGGTTGTTCAAGCAAATTTAAAATAGCATCTTGGTCAAGAGAGTCAATCACTTTGGCCAATTCACTAGCAATGAGTTCTTTATTGTTCATATTAGCTCCTTAGTCCTTTTAACTATTATTTTAACACAATTCTGAGCGAATTTTCAATTTTTTTGGTATAATTTAAAGTATATTTATTCAAAAGTGGAGGTCCAATGAAAAAGACAGAACGTCACCTTTTGATTCAACAAATGATTCGAAATGAAAAATTGTCGACTCAAAAAGAGATTCAGGATCGATTAGAAGCAAAAGGCATTGCTGTAACGCAAACAACTCTGTCACGAGATTTGCGCGATCTGGGTCTAGTCAAGGTGAAACGAAAAGACCAGTTGTATTATATTTTGCCAAATGAGCCTGAGGTGGCAGAGATTTATATTATGTTGTCCAGCCATGCCAAGTCTGTCTCACGAGCAGAGTTCACTTTGGTTTTGCGGACAGAGCTGGGAGAAGCAGCTCTCTTGGCCAATGGTGTAGATGAGATGTCAGATGAGCGTATTTTGGGAACAGTAGCAGGGGCCAATACCCTCTTGATTGTTTGTCGAGACCAAGAGGCAGCCATTGAAATTCAAAATGAAATTTTAGGGATGATGCAGTAATCAAGCCCCTTGAAAAGAAAGAAAATACCCCGTTAAGATGTCAAAAGGAGGAAGATAGTGAGCTATCTACTCCTGTTTTCATCTATGGAGCTTGTGTCAGAAAATGATGCAACAGTAAGGAATAAAGAAGTATGGCAGTAGAGAAAATATCCCCTGGAATGCAGCAGTATCTAGATATCAAAAAAGACTATCCGGATGCCTTTTTGCTGTTTCGAATGGGAGATTTTTACGAATTATTTTATGAAGATGCAGTGAATGCAGCTCAAATTTTAGAGATTTCCTTAACCTCACGGAATAAAAATGCAGAGAATCCAATTCCCATGGCGGGTGTTCCCTACCACTCGGCCCAGCAGTATATTGATGTTCTCATTGAACAGGGGTATAAGGTCGCGATTGCAGAACAAATGGAAGACCCCAAAGAAGCCAAGGGGGTCGTTAAGCGTGAAGTCGTACAGGTGATTACGCCGGGTACAGTGGTGGATTCGACCAAGCCAGATAGTGAGAATAACTTCCTGGTTGCTTTGGATCGGTCAGGAAATGAGTATGGGTTAGCCTATATGGATCTGGTGACAGGGGAGTTTCAGGTGACGACCCTCAATGACTTTAGCATGGTTTGTGGAGAAATCCGCAATTTACGTGCGCGTGAGGTGGTCCTGGGTTATGCGTTGCCAGAACAGGAAGAGCGTGTGTTTGTTAGCCAGATGAATCTCTTGCTGTCACATGTAGAGACGGCGCTCGACGATGTTCAACTCTTAGGGGATCATCTGAGTGAGCTCGAAAAGAAAACGGCTGGAAAACTTCTCCAGTATGTCCACCAGACACAAATGCGGGAATTGAGCCACCTCAAAAAAGCCCATCATTATGAGATTTGTGATTTCTTGCAGATGGACTTTGCGACCAAGGCTAGTCTTGATTTGACAGAGAATGCACGGACTGGGAAGAAACATGGTAGCTTGTATTGGTATTTGGATGAAACCAAGACGGCCATGGGCGGTCGTTTGTTGCGGTCCTGGATTCAGAAACCCTTAGTCGATTTGAAACGGATACGAGAGCGCCAGGACATCATTCAGGTCTTTATGGATCATTTCTTTGAACGGAGCGATTTGACCGACAGCCTCAAAGGGGTCTATGACATTGAACGCTTAGCGAGTCGGGTTTCCTTTGGCAAGATCAACCCTAAGGATCTCTTGCAGCTAGGAGATACTCTGGGTCATGTGCCGACGATCAAGTCGATTCTACTGGGGATTGGTGATCCAGTCTTAGATGTCTTGATTGCACGCTTGGATGAACTTCCTGAGTTGCACCGCTTGATTACCTCAGCTATTGCTCCGGAAGCGTCTGCTGTTATTACGGAGGGAAATATCATCCGAACTGGGTTTGACGAGCAATTGGACCAGTACCGTGTCGTTCTTCGGGATGGTACTGGTTGGATTGCTGAGATTGAGGCCAAGGAGCGCGAAGCCAGCGGCATTACAGGTCTAAAAATCGATTACAACAAGAAGGATGGCTACTATTTCCATGTCACCAATTCTCAATTGAGTCACGTTCCTGCTCACTTTTTCCGCAAGGCGACCTTGAAAAATTCAGAACGCTTTGGTACGGAGGAATTGGCTCGCATCGAAGGAGATATGCTAGAGGCGCGTGAGAAGTCTGCTAATTTGGAATATACGATTTTTATGCGGATTCGGGAAGAAGTTGGCAAGTATATCCAACGTCTGCAACAGTTAGCTCAGGCGATTGCGACGGTTGATGTTTTACAAAGTCTAGCCAGTGTCGCTGAGTCGCAACAGTTGAATCGTCCCCTCTTTCATGAAGAACGGCGAATCGCGATCGACAAAGGTCGTCATCCGGTTGTTGAGAAAGTGATGGGAGCCCAGTCCTATATTCCTAATAGCATCTTTATGGACGAAGAACGGGATATTCAGCTGATTACGGGGCCAAATATGAGCGGGAAGTCTACCTATATGCGCCAATTGGCGATCATTGTGATTCTTGCCCAAATTGGCTCCTATGTTCCAGCGCAAATGGCTGAGTTGCCAATCTTTGATGCGATTTATACTCGAATCGGAGCTGCTGATGACCTGGTATCGGGTCAGTCTACCTTCATGGTGGAAATGATGGAGGCCAATCATGCCATTCGCAAGGCAACGCCCCAGTCCCTGATTTTGTTTGATGAGTTGGGACGGGGAACAGCGACCTATGATGGGATGGCCCTCGCCCAATCCATCATCGAATACATTCATGATCGAACCGGAGCCAAAACCTTGTTTGCGACCCATTACCATGAGTTGACGGCTCTCTCAGAGACCTTGTCCCGTTTGGAAAATGTGCATGTTGCGACCTTGGAGCGAGATGGTCAGGTTACCTTCTTGCACAAGATTGAACCCGGCCCAGCAGATAAATCCTATGGGATTCACGTGGCCAAGATCGCTGGTTTGCCAGAAGAATTGCTGAAGCGGGCGGATGCGATTTTGACCAAGCTCGAAGGACAAGCCCAGCAAGTACCGCTTGCGGATGCAACTCCTAAAAAGGAAGTGTCTTCGCAGGTTGCTGAACAAATGTCCCTCTTTGAGGAAGTGACAGAAAATACAGTGATCACAGAATTGAAAAATCTGGATCTCTACAATATGACTCCCATGGAAGTCATGATGGCAGTCGCCGAATTGAAAAAGAAATTGTAAAAAGGGAGTGGGAAAGAACTCTGACTGGATAAAAAGAGTTCGTTTTCCCACCCCCGCACAGTTGATTAGGTCATCTTTGGAGCTTAATAAGCGAACAAAGATACCAATCAACCACTGCGTCATACAGGTATGCCTATTAAACATCGAAGACTGGACAGTTTTTGCCCAGTCTTTTTTCTTTTAGTGGTTAGTAATGCTTTGATTGATTTCTTGTACTTGTTTTTTGTAAAAATGATAAGAGACCAACCAGATGATCACATAAACGAGGGTGAATTCGACAATGAGCGAGAGGTAAAATCCTAGTTGTGCTGGGAACCAGCCGGCCAAGGTAGCTAGGGGAATAAAGCCAAGTAACATGAGTAGGTAATGGCTCAGAGTAGCCCGCAAGAGGCTCCAGTCTTTTTGAAAGAGGAGACTTCCCAAGCTAAAGAGGACCCCAATCGCACCCCAAACGAGGACGCAATAGAGCATGACCAGTGAACCGTGAACATGATGCAAGAACATCCAGCGGCCGACTGTAGAGTTGGGACTTAAGGGAAGGTACAAGTCAGGTGAGAAGAGATAGGAAAAGAAGATGGATAAGATGAGCCCGATGAAAATCCCTTTTAGGGCGTCAGAAAATGATTGTTTTAGCATGATAATTTCTCCTTAATGGCTTTTAAATAACGACGGGAGGAGTAGGTCAGGCTCCCATTTTTGAGATGGATTTGAACCGATCCTCCACTAGTGAAGTGCAGGTGATCGATTTCTTTTGTGTTGATAATTTCAGATTGGGAAATTTTGAGAAAGAAGGTCGGTAAGTCTTCAGATAGTTGATAGAGTGGTCCAGTCAGGATAAATTGATCTGTCATGGTCTCACCAATCACTTGCCGATTTTCAATGTAAAAACGTTGGAATAGCTGGCTTTCGATCAGGTAAGCCTCCCCATCCTTTTTGGCACGTAAGCGCCCTTTTTGATCCAATTCTTCCACAAAGTCACGGATTCTCTCTACACGCGTAGATAGTGTAGGTGCTGTAATCGTCACCGCTTCTTCTTGGAAGTGGGAATCAATGTGTACTTCTACTTTCATAAGATATTTTCTCCCTCCTTAGGTAAAGTCGGTTAGCCTGCTAGCCCGGCTCCTTCTTTACACTACTATTAAACACTTTTTCCAAAGGGAAGACAAGGGAATTTGTCTATGTGGTCATTTTCTTTGCCTATGCGGTTTTTAGGGAAGAAGATGGGGCCAGCCTCCATTTTTTAAGAAAGGGAGTCCTGTGGATCTGTGGTATAATAGAGCTACATGTATCGGTGCAAAAAGGTAAAGGAGCAGCTATGTCACAGATTATTGAATTGCCAGAAGTCCTAGCCAACCAGATTGCGGCAGGTGAAGTAATTGAACGACCTGCTAGTGTGGTCAAGGAATTGGTTGAAAACTCGATCGATGCTGGAGCTAGCCAGATCGTCGTTGAAATCGAAGAAGCAGGATTGAAGTCGATTCGGATCACAGACAATGGAGAAGGAATTGCGCATGATGAGGTCGCTCTTGCCCTTCGTCGTCATGCGACCAGTAAGATCAAGAATCAAGCGGATCTTTTTCGCATTCGAACGCTTGGTTTTCGTGGCGAGGCCATGCCTTCCATTGCTTCTGTTAGTATTCTAACCCTTCTAACGGCTCAAGAAGGAGCTGCCCACGGGACCAAATTGGTCGCAAAGGGTGGTGAAATTGAGGAATTGGAGCCAGCGACAAGCCCTGTCGGGACCAAGATTACAGTAGAAGATCTCTTTTTTAATACCCCTGCTCGTCTCAAGTATTTAAAGAGCCAGCAGGTAGAGCTGTCCCATATCGTGGATATTCTCAACCGCTTGAGTTTGGCTCATCCTGAGATTGCCTTTACCTTGATCAATGATGGAAAAGAAATGACCAAAACAGCGGGGACGGGTAATCTCCGGCAAGCGATTGCGGGTGTCTATGGCCTCGCGTCTGCCAAGAAGATGGTGGCCATTGAAAATCGCGACCTGGATTTTGAAGTGACGGGCTTTGTGTCTTTGCCTGAATTGACTCGTGCCAATCGCAATTACATCAGTCTCTTTATCAACGGCCGTTACATCAAGAATTTCTTGCTCAATCGGGCTATTTTAGATGGCTACGGTAGTAAACTCATGGTGGGCCGCTTCCCGCTCGCGATCATTAATATTCAGATCGACCCTTACTTAGCGGATGTCAATGTTCACCCCACTAAGCAAGAGGTTCGCATCTCCAAGGAACGAGAACTAATGGCCTTGATCTCCCAGGCTATTGCGAACGCTTTGAAAGAGCAGGACCTGATTCCGGATGCTCTAGAAAATCTAGCCAAGTCGACTATTCGTCGAACAGAAAAGCCAGTACAGACGACCCTGCCTTTAAAAGAAAACCGTCTCTATTATGACCGAGAGAGTCAAGATTTCAAGCTTCGACCAGAGGTGGCAGATCCTCAACGGCCTCTAGCAGATGAGACTGCTACTGAAGCTAGAATCCAAGAAAACCCAGTAGAAAAACCGACAAGCGCGATCAAGTTTGCGGAAAGAAAGGCTGTGGTTTATGATGAACTGGATCACCCAGAGCTGGATCTGGCTAGTCTAGACAAGGCCTATGATAAGTTGGATGGGGAAGAACATTCGACCTTCCCAGAGTTGGAATATTTCGGTCAAATGCATGGAACCTATCTCTTTGCCCAAGGCAATGGAGGTCTCTACATCATTGACCAGCACGCGGCCCAAGAGCGGGTCAAATACGAAGAATACCGGGAGAGCATTGGGGACGTAGACGGCAGTCAGCAACAACTGCTGGTTCCTTATATCTTTGAGTTCCCTGCAGACGATCTGATCCGCCTGCAACAGCGCAAACACCTCCTAGAGGAAGTGGGAGTTTATCTTGAAGAGTACGGAGCCAACCAGTTGATCTTGCGGGAGCATCCGATCTGGATGAAGGAAGAAGAGATTGAGTCGGGCATCTATGAGATGTGTGACATGCTCCTCTTGACCAAGGAAGTGTCCATCAAGAAATACCGAGCTGAGTTGGCCATCATGATGTCCTGCAAACGCTCTATCAAGGCCAACCATACACTGGACGATTACTCTGCACGAGATCTCATCTACCAATTGTCCCAATGTGACAACCCTTATAACTGCCCTCATGGCCGTCCGGTTTTGGTTAACTTTACCAAGTCAGATATGGAAAAGATGTTCCGACGCATTCAGGAAAATCACACCAGTTTACGGGAATTGGGCAAGTATTAAACAAAGAATAAAGGAAGATTATGTACGAATACATTAAAGGAATCTTAACGAAAATCACCGCCAAATACATCGTGGTAGAAACAGCTGGAATCGGCTATCTCTTGCATGTGGCCAATCCCTATGCCTACTCTGGTAAAATGAACCAAGAGGTGCACGTCTATCTGCACCAAGTGGTCCGTGAAGACGCTCACCTTCTTTATGGCTTTGCGACCGAAGAAGAGAAGCAGCTCTTTTTAAACTTGATCTCAGTCTCTGGGATTGGACCTGTCTCAGCTCTGGCTATCATTGCTGCAGACGATAATGCAGGCCTTGTCCAAGCCATCGAAAGCAAGAACATTACCTACTTGACCAAGTTTCCAAAGATCGGCAAGAAAACAGCCCAACAGATGGTGCTGGACTTGGAAGGTAAGATCAATCTTGATCTAGAAGATGCACCGGCTCAGACCAAAGCCAAAGTTGCAGAAGAAAACCAAGCTCTTGAAGAAGCTATGGAAGCCATGTTAGCTTTGGGCTACAAGGCAACGGAACTTAAGAAAATCAAGAAATTCTTTGAAGGAACGACGGATACTGCTGAGAACTATATCAAGTCTGCCCTGAAGATGTTGGTGAAATAATGAGCATTGCTCGAATTAAACTAGTTGAAGCAAGAAGCAGTAACAACCATATCAAGATAATGTTTAAGAATGGGAAGATTAAGACAATACGGATACACTGTAAAGTTTTTCCTTTATTTTGTAAAAATTGTCAACAGAGTCAGACAGAATTATTTTTGCATAATGGATCTCGCTATGGTCAAGTTGGCTCAATTTCTTGTGAATTTTGTGGTGTGAGTATTGCCATAGTGGATAATGACAATATAGTAGATAGTATAAAGGTGAATGATGAATCTTGTTCTTTCGAAAAACTCTATCTGTTAAGTGCAGACTACATTGAATGGTTTCAAGAATGGTATGGAATAACATTGGCTCCCGAAAGCTTTTTTGAAGGTTGGACTAATTGGATCACTGTAGACCAACTTCGAGAACAGATTGAAACATTAACTGATATAGAAACAGATGGTCAAGCAAGGTATCAAACAGATGAAAAATTTAACCCTCTACCACCAGATATTAATCGTTGGATTAATCTATTGGAGAAGTCTACTGTTCCCTTGCCTGATTATGTTTCAAAGATAGGAGAAGTCTATGCCAAAACGTTGTGGATGGGTCAAAATGAACAATCCGCTATATGTAGCCTACCATGATGAGGAGTGGGGACGTCCCCTCCATGATGACCAGGCGCTCTTTGAGTTGCTTTGCTTAGAGACCTATCAGGCTGGCCTGTCTTGGGAGACGGTGCTCAATAAACGGCAGGCTTTCCGTGAGGTTTTTCATGGCTATCACCTTCAAGGTGTTGCAGACATGACGGATGAAGAACTGGAAGCTTTGTTAGACAATCCAGCCATCATCCGCAATCGTGCCAAGATCTTTGCGACACGAGCCAATGCCCAGGCCTTTTTACAAGTTCAGGCGGAATTCGGCTCTTTTGATGCCTATCTCTGGTCTTTTGTAGATGGGAAAACCATCGTCAATGATGTTCCGGATTACCGGCAGGCTCCAGCGAAGACAGCTCTTTCTGAAAAGCTAGCCAAGGATCTCAAAAAGCGTGGTTTCAAGTTTACGGGTCCCGTTGCGGTCCTATCCTACCTACAAGCAGCAGGCCTGGTCAATGACCATGAGAATGATTGTGAATGGAAAAGTGGAAATAAGTGACGTTAGATGACTAGAACATCGGAGAATACAGAAAAAGCTGAGAAATTCATCTCAGCTTTCTTTGTTATAGTTAAAGCGAATGACTTGCTCCGTTGCATCTACATACGCGTGGACTCCAAAGGGGACAATAGCTCTTGGAGTTGCATGACCAACATTTAGATTATAGACAATCGGGATATTGCTATCAATAATATCCAATAGTGCCTCTTTATAGTCGTCATAGAAAGTTTCATCCATAGGTTTCCCGACCAAGAGTCCTCTGATGACCTCGAATATACCAGTTTCCTTTAAAGTCCGCAACATCTTTTTGAAGTCGTCAAGTTCAGGCTTTTCTTCACTTGTTTCTAGCAAGAGGATTTTTCCTTCCCAGTCTGACAAGTCAGGGAAGAGTTTGTACTTTTGGCAGAGCTCAGTGCTGTCTGCGTATCGAGAGTTGTCAAAGATATCATAGAGAGATTCAAGACAACCGCCGAGAATTTCTCCCTCAAACTGAGCACTTCCTTGCAACAAGTCAAAACCTGTATTTGCATAACTGACACGAGCTGTTCCCAGAGCCTTGGGGCTAAAATCAGTCCGTTCCTCATACCAAACGTCGCTAGGGCGGATTTCTGAGATTCTACCAGTCTCAATCAATTCTTTAAAGTAGTGAAAGCTATAGGGCAACATCTCCTTGTCTAACTCACAAATATCTGCTAAAAAGGATTGGCCGTAAAAAGTCTTGATTCCTAGTTTATGCAACATGAGATGGTTCATGGTTGTATCTGAGAAGCCAAGAAAAATCTTTTGTTTGATAACTTTTTCTAGTTGGCCATTTTCAAAAAGGTAGGGCAGCAAACGATAGGTATCATCTCCACCGATGGCGCATAGGATCATGTCTATGCTATCATCAGAAAAGGCCTGCATCAAATCCTCCGCACGCACTTCAGGATGGTCCTTGATAAAGTCTAAGCCTTTTAGTGAATGAGGTAAAAAGATAGGATTGAGTCCGAGGCCCTTGAGACGTTGAATACCCAAGTCCACTTCATGTTTGACAAAGTCTTCTCCGATAATGCCACTAGACAAACTAACAATACCAATAGTAGAAACCATATCTCATCCTCCTAGAAATAAATTGATGCTATTGTATCACAAAAGATGAGGAGAAACAACAAGAATTAGAGTCAGAAGAAGACTTTTAGATCAAGAAAGTAAGCAAAAAGCAACCGCTCGATATGGTTGCTTCGGAATATAGATAAGCTCTATCAACAATAGAAAATAGCCCTTTAGAAGTTGATTGCCACATAGTTAAAACTCTTAGGAATGCTGATGTAATGATATTTCTAAGAATTTTTACTTTATACTCTAAAGTAAAAAGATTGAAGAAAGTTGTCCAAAATGGACTTTATCTTCAATCTGTTTTTTTAATAATTTAAGAAATTGTGTTAAAATGAAATGAAAATTACGAATAGTATAAGTGGGAGGCACCATGAAGGCGGAAATTATTGCAGTGGGAACCGAAATTCTCACAGGACAGATTGTGAACACCAATGCTCAATTCTTGTCTGAAAAATTAGCTAGTTTAGGGATTGATGTCTATTATCATGTGGCGGTAGGAGACAATGAAGGTCGTCTCTTCTCGACCATTGAGACAGCTTCAAAACGCAGCGATTTGGTGATTTTATGCGGTGGACTTGGTCCAACAGAGGATGATTTGACCAAGCAAACCCTTGCCAAGTTCTTAGGGAAGGAACTGGTTTTTGATCCAACAGCGCTTGCCAAACTCGACACCTTCTTTGCCAGTCGCCCTGATTATGTCCGGACGCCCAATAATGAGCGACAAGCACAAATGATCGCTGGATCAATCCCCCTTCAAAACCGTACAGGTCTCGCGGTTGGAGGTTTGATTGAAGTCGACGATGTGACCTATGTCGTTCTACCTGGTCCTCCAAGTGAGTTAAAGCCAATGGTCAATGAACAATTGGTACCTCATTTGACAACAGGGGAGCAGCTCTTTTCAAGAGTTTTGCGCTTCTTTGGGATTGGGGAAAGCCAGCTGGTTACGATTTTAGCCGATATCATTGAAGAACAGAGTGATCCGACGGTTGCTCCGTATGCCAAGACAGGAGAAGTGACCTTGCGTCTGTCTACAAAGGCGAAAGATCAGGCAGAAGCGGATGCTAAGCTCGATGTCTTAGAAAAGGAAATCTTATCACGCCACACCCTGGACCATCAACCCTTACATGACCTGTTTTACGGTTATGGGGATGACAATTCGATGGCTAAAGTTGCCTTTGATCTTTTGAAACAGACTGGTAAGACTATTACAGCTGCAGAAAGCCTGACGGCTGGCCTCTTCCAAGCGACTCTGGCAGATTTTTCAGGAGCGTCCAGCATCTTCGCGGGTGGTTTTGTCACCTATAGTTTGGAAGAAAAAAGCAAGATGTTGTCTATTCCAGCTCAAGAGTTAGAGCAACATGGAGTGGTGTCTCATTTTACAGCTCAAGCCATGGCTTCACAGGCCCGTAAGTTAACAGGATCCGATTATGGTGTTAGCCTGACCGGAGTTGCGGGGCCAGATAGTCTAGAAGGGCACCCAGCGGGGACCGTCTTTATCGGACTTGCAACTCCAAATGGAGTGGATAGTGTCCAAGTCAATATCGCCGGACGTAGCCGAGCTGATGTCCGCGAAATTGCAGTTCTGCATGCCTTTAATTTGGTGCGCTTGGCTGTATTAAATGGTGAAAATTTGGTATAATGAAGTTTGTGCCAAATGAAGAATGATTCTAAAAATGGATAGGAAATGAGCCTTTCAAATGACGGTAATCGTTTGTGAGTTGCATACATTTCCTGTATAGTAAAAAATAGGAGAAAAGAATGGCGAAAAAACAGAAAAAATTAGATGATATCTCTAAGAAATTTGGAGATGAGCGTGAAAAAGCGCTCAATGATGCCCTGAAGTTGATCGAAAAGGATTTTGGTAAAGGATCCATCATGCGTTTGGGCGAACGCGCAGAACAAAAAGTACAAGTGATGAGCTCTGGTTCATTGGCTCTTGATATTGCCTTGGGTGCTGGTGGATATCCAAAAGGTCGGATCATCGAAATCTATGGACCAGAATCATCAGGTAAAACAACCGTTGCCCTCCATGCAGTAGCGCAAGCACAAAAAGAAGGGGGCATTGCGGCTTTTATCGATGCCGAGCATGCCTTGGATCCATCTTATGCAGCAGCTCTTGGGGTTAATATCGACGAACTTCTCTTGTCTCAACCAGACTCAGGGGAACAAGGACTTGAAATTGCTGGTAAATTGATCGACTCTGGTGCGGTTGATTTGGTGGTTGTCGACTCTGTTGCGGCCTTGGTCCCACGTGCGGAAATCGATGGAGATATCGGAGATAGCCACGTTGGTTTGCAAGCGCGGATGATGAGCCAAGCTATGCGTAAGCTTGGAGCTTCGATCAATAAGACCAAGACCATTGCCATCTTTATCAACCAATTGCGTGAAAAAGTTGGGGTCATGTTTGGGAACCCTGAAACCACACCTGGTGGTCGTGCCCTGAAATTTTACGCTTCTGTCCGTCTAGATGTTCGTGGAAATACTCAAATCAAGGGGACTGGGGACCAAAAAGATACCAACGTTGGTAAGGAAACCAAGATCAAGGTTGTGAAGAACAAGGTAGCTCCACCGTTCAAAGAAGCCATGGTTGAAATCATGTACGGGGAAGGAATTTCACGTACAGGTGAATTGGTGAAGATTGCAACAGATTTGGATATCATCCAAAAAGCGGGTGCGTGGTACTCATATAATGGCGAAAAAATTGGTCAAGGATCTGAAAATGCTAAGAAATTCTTGGCTGACCACCCAGAAATTTTTGACGAAATCGACCACAAGGTTCGGGTTCATTTTGGTTTGATCGAAGAAGACGAAGCAGTGAAAACCCTTGATAAAACTGAAGAAGCAGCTCCTGTCGTAGAAGAAGTAACTCTAGATTTAGATGACGCGATTGAAATTGAAGATTAATTTTTTTCAAAATAGGTCGCTAGACTGATGGTTTTTGTGTTATAATTTAATACGATAGTATTATCGTGTAGCGAAAGGAGTGCATGCATGATTAAAATTTATACAGTGTCAAGTTGCACCAGCTGTAAAAAAGCAAAGACTTGGCTCAACGCTCATCAGCTAACCTATAAAGAACAAAACCTCGGTAAGGAAGGGATCACCAAAGAAGAATTATTGGATATCCTTACAAAGACTGAAAATGGAGTGGCAAGTATTGTCTCTTCAAAAAATCGATACGCTAAAAATCTAGGAGTGGACATTGAAGACTTGAGTGTCAATGAAGTCATTGACATCATCATGGAAACACCTCGTATTCTTAAAAGTCCGATCTTGGTAGATGACAAACGTCTCCAAGTGGGCTACAAAGAAGACGATATTCGTGCCTTCTTGCCACGATCGGTTCGAAATGTAGAAAATGCAGAAGCGCGGATGCGTGCAGCTCTTTAAAGTGATTGAAAATCAGAAACAATTTGTTTCTGATTTTTTCTTGTTAAAAATCGGAATGAAAAGCAGTTTACTGCACCATTTTACGAAATCTATGATACAATATTTTAGAAAACAATAACTAGTAAGGAATGGAAAATGAAAAGGAAAATCTTCTTATTGGGTGCACTTGCCTTGTGTTTGACTGGATGCGGTCAAAAAAAACAAGCGAAAACGCCAAATTCAAGTGAACAAAAGGCAATCCAAGCAAAAGCAGAGCAACTGCAAAAGGATAATAAGAGTATCCTGCAAAAAGCTGAAGAAAATAAAGTCATCACTAGAACCTTTGTCTTTCCAAAAGATGACAAGGGGACACAACAAACGCAAATCGTCACCTATGTGGGGAATACCTTTAAAAAGTTGGAGACCATCAATGTGACGGCAACCGATGAGGAGTTGAAAAAAGGGATCCAACAGGTTGGAGTCGAGGAAGCACAAAAGCAATTGAGAGAATCCTTTAACAAGGACGATGCCTTTAAGGAAGCTTTGACAGTGCCAGGTTTCACAGCTGATTTGACCTTGGAAAATGAGAATGAATACAAGGTGACCATCACCTATGACTTTGAAGCAATGGATGTGAAGAAGGCTGAAGGCATGACTTACTTCAAAAACAATCACTTACCAGAGTTGTTGAAGTTGACACCGAGTCAATTTGCGGACAATCTTATCAATGCTGGAGCAAGTGAGCAAAAATAAAAAAACAGTTTAACTGAAATAGCTCAAAAATGCTTGAAAAAGCTGTAAAATCAAGGGCTTGACCGTTGTGGAAAACTCTTGATTATGGTATAATAGTAATATTCTAAGGAAAGAGGGTGTTCTTGTGGGATTTACAGATGAAACAGTACGTTTTAATCTTGATGATTCAAATCGTAAGGAAATTAGCGAGACCTTGAAAGATGTTTACTTGTCACTGGATGAAAAAGGCTACAATCCAATTAATCAAATCGTAGGATACGTACTCAGTGGTGATCCTGCCTATGTACCTCGTTATAATAATGCACGGAACCAAATTCGTAAATATGAACGAGATGAGATCGTGGAAGAATTGGTACGTTATTATTTGAAAGGGCAAGGAATAGACCTCTAATGAGAATTATGGGATTGGATGTTGGCTCAAAGACTGTCGGGGTTGCTGTGAGTGATCCTCTCGGTTTTACAGCTCAGGGTCTTGAAATCATCCAAATCGATGAAGACAAAAAAGAATTCGGTTTGGAGCGCTTAGCCGAATTAGTAGCTCAATACAAGGTGGACCGTTTTGTTGTGGGCTTGCCGAAAAACATGAACAACACCAGCGGACCGCGTGTGGAAGCCAGTCAGGCTTATGGCGCCATGATTGCTGAAAAGTTTGGGTTGCCTGTCGACTACCAAGACGAACGGTTGACGACAGTTGCTGCAGAGCGGATGTTGATTGAGCAAGCAGACATTAGCCGTAGCAAACGTAAAAAAGTTATTGATAAGTTAGCAGCGCAGCTTATTTTACAAAATTATTTAGATCGCAATTTTTAGAAAGAAAACGAGGAAGAATAGTATGGCACATGATCATAACCACGACCATGAAGAACGTGAATTAATCACATTGGTGGATGAACAAGGAAATGAAACCTTGTTTGAAATTCTTTTGACCATCGATGGTAAAGAAGAATTTGGAAAGAACTATGTCCTTTTGATCCCTGCAAATGCAGAAGAAGATGAAAACGGCGAAGTTGAAATCCAAGCTTACTCATTTACAGAAAACGAAGACGGAACAGAAGGCGATCTTCAACCAATCCCAGAAGACTCAGATGCAGAATGGGATATGATCGAAGAAGTCTTCAACAGCTTTATGGAGGAGTAAAAACGTCCGGGGGACGTTTTTAGCCCAACTCCTTGAAATACGAGAGAGCTGGTAAGTCTGGGAGACTGTATCACCTCAACTCCTAGAAACTAGAAAGAGTTGAAACATCCGGTGGATGTTTTTAGCCCTGCTTTAAGAAGCAAGAAAAAGCAGGAAGTCCGATGGACTTGCTGTAAAAATGAGAAAGAAATAATTACAAAAGAAAGGAGCGCAAACGTCAGAGGAGGTTTTGTCGCTTTTTTCTTTTAGGAGGAAGATGTGAATAAGATTGAGCAATGGATGAATAGTCGGATCGGTCTGAATTTTCGATCTGGACTGGATCGTATGGAGCAGGCAGTGAGCCTTTTAGGGAGGCCGGATAAGGCTTACCCGATCCTTCATGTGACAGGAACCAATGGGAAGGGATCCACGATCGCCTTTCTGCGTCAATTGTTGATGACTCACGGGAAGAAGGTTGGAACCTTTACTTCTCCTCATATGATCAGTATCCACGACCGGATTTGTATTGGGGATCAGCAAATTTCAGATGAAGATTTTACTCGGATTGGCCAAGAAGTCCAACAAATGGAGCAGACCTTGCTTCAAACTCAGGATCAACTCTCTTATTTTGAGATTATCTGCCTCATGGCCCTCTTGTATTTTAAGGAACAAGCTGTGGACGTGGTCTTATTGGAAGTTGGCATCGGTGGGCTTCTGGATACGACCAACGTAGTGACGGGAGAGATCGCAGTGATCACTTCGGTTGGCCTGGATCACCAAGAAACACTGGGAGGGACGATTGCGGAAATCGCCCAGCAAAAGGCAGGAATCTTTAAGAAGGGCAAGAAAGCTGTGGTGGGCCCCTTGTCGGATGATGCTATAGTTGTTTGTCAAGAAAAAGCGGAGCAATTGGCTGTGGATCTCCACGCCTTCCGGAAAGATTTTGGTTTCGAGCAGGATCGTTTTTGGAATGAAAGCGTGGAACTTGTCTTGCCGTCTCTGGGCTTGAAGGGTGATTACCAACGGGAAAATGCTGCAGTAGCTTTGGAGGCCTTTTTCCTCTATATGGAGGGCCTAGATCAAGAAGTGGATATGGATCAGGTCAAGCTTGCCTTGCAAGAGACGCGGTGGCCGGGCCGTCTAGAGTTGTTTGGCGACCAGGTGTATCTGGATGGCGCCCATAATCCTCATGCCATGTTGCGCTTGATCGAGTTTGCCAACAGCTTAGCAGGAAAGCGCGTGAAGATTTTATTTGGAGCCCTCAAGCGAAAAGATTATAGCGGGATGCTCCAAACGCTTCAAGCGGGATTGCCGGAAGCTGAATTGATTTTGACGACCTTCCATTACGGGGAAGTGGTGGCACAAGGCGACCGACAAGACCTGCCCTATGTAGCTGACTACAAGGCCTATATCAAAGAATTTATGGATCAGAGTCCTTCAGATGAAGTCTTATTTGTGACAGGATCCTTGTATTTTATTGCGGAAGTAAGGGCATTTTTATTAGAGGGGTAAACAATTGACCTAAAGACTTTCTTGGCGTATACTGGTGGTAGATGGTATACGGTTATGGCGAAAGGAGTCGATCTTAATGAAAAAAATCATGTCTATAATGACCTTGGCAGTAGCCCTTTTCCTGACTGCTTGTAGCCAGCAAGAAAAAGCGACACAGACTTCGAGCAAACAGACGTCTGCTTCATCACAGACTGTGACGTCAGCGAGTGAAGAACAGAAAGAAGGGGTGTCCATAGATGGCAGTTATCGTGGACAGGACGAGGAAAATACGATCCTCTTGGTGGTGACGGGTCGAAAAGGCACGTTTACGGTGCAAGATGCTGATGGAGAAGAAGAGGCCAAAGAGGTTAGTATTGATCCGGTCAATCAATCCATGCGTATCGGAGATGAGCCTTATCGCTATCGGATCGAAGGAAATCAGTTGTCGCTAGAAGACTTGGAACAAGCAGAGGATGATCAAGGAATTATTGTCCTGACCAAGCAATAAGGGACGAGACAAGAGAGAGTGGGACAGAAATCGGTAATTCGTTAGAATTCGATTTCGTCGTCCTACCTCCGCAAAGTTGAGTAGGGTTGAAAAAGCTGACGAAATCAGCGTAGTAGAGCCCACTCAACCACTGCGTCTTGCTCGACAATCCAAAAATAATTGAGAGGCTAGGACTTTTGTCCCACTCTCTTTTTGTTTGTCTAGAAGGGGCTTGGTTGGTCGTTGCAACGGGTAAAAAGAATTGGTATACTAGTAGAAAGAAAAAAGGAGGATGCTGTGACCTTTAGAAAATTACGTCTATTAATGTCCAAATATGGATTTAGTATTTTGTTTATGGGCTTTGAACTATGGGCATCCTTTGCGGCCTTCTTCTGGCTCAATAGATGGTTCCCTCATTGGCTATCTGTTGCAGTCATTGGGCTCTTATATGTGTCGACAATCTTAGCTATTGTTAATCGAAATACCCCGCCTGAAAATAAGGTGACCTGGCTCTTGATTGCCGTCATTCCTGTCTTTGGATCGCTTTTATACCTCATGTTTGGAGAGCGACGTTTGTCCAAAAAGGAAATGATCCAGCTGAAAAATATGGAGTCCATGAAGTTTCGAGAGGACAATAGTCATCAGTTGCGTAAGGAGCTCAAGCAAGAAAGCAAGGCGGTTTATGGCTTGGTCAAGTCGATTTTATCCATGGATCACAATGCGGATCTCTACAATGGGACGGCATCAACCTTTTACCCTCTAGGGGAGGAGATGTATGAGCAACTACTAGAGGATCTGAGAGCGGCGAAAAAATTTATCTTCATCGAGTTTTACATCATTGATGAGGGCTTGATGTGGAACAGTATCCTAGAGATTTTAGAGCAGAAAGTGAAAGAGGGGGTCGAAGTCAAACTCCTTTATGACGACATCGGCTGTATGGCAACCTTGGCTGGGAACTATACCAAACGATTGCGAAAGATGGGGATTGATGCCCATAAGTTTAACAAGGTGATCCCCCGTCTAACAGTGGCTTATAACAACCGAGACCACCGTAAGATCTTGGTCATTGATGGCCAGATCGGCTATACGGGTGGTGTCAATTTGGCAGACGAGTACATCAACCACATTGAGCGGTTTGGTCACTGGAAGGACAGTGCCATTCGTTTAGATGGACGAGCTGTTAAGGCCTTAACGCGACTCTTCCTCATGAACTGGTACATCAACCGTGGGGAAATCGAGGATTTTGACCGCTACCATATTGAAAATAAGGCGGTCGAAGGAGAAGGGCTCTACATTCCCTATGGGAGTGGACCAAAACCGATTTACAAGTCGCAGGTTGGAAAGACAGTCTATCAAAATATGATTAACCAGGCGACGGATTACGTCTATATCACGACTCCTTACTTGATCATCGATTATGATTTGACAGAAGATATCCGCAATGCGGCCCTTCGTGGGGTGGATGTTCGCATCGTGACCCCGTATATTCCGGATAAAAAATTGATCCAAATCGTAACCCGTGGGGCATACTTGGATCTGATGGACGCTGGTGTGAAAATCTATGAGTACACACCTGGTTTTGTCCACAGTAAGCAAGTTCTTGCCGATGATGAAATGGCGGTTGTAGGGTCGATTAACTTTGATTACCGCAGTTTGGTCCATCACTATGAAAATGCTGTCTGGATGTATCGGACGCCTGCCTTGAAAAAGATTCGTGAGGACTTTGACCATATCTTTGAAGTGTCTCAAGAAATTACAGAGGATACCTTCCGCTTTACATGGCACCAAAGCTTAATCAAGGAAATTATGCAATTGTTCGCACCGATGTTGTAATAGGTGTGGGAATACAGAAGAAAGAGTCAGAAGCTGAGAGATCTGACTCTTTTTCCATAGGACTATGTGGCAAGAGGCTGACATGGTCGGCAGAATTTGGTATACTAGAGAAGATAATGGGCTTTTTTCTAAAAGGAAAGAGCAGAGGAATAGCGAAGAAAAGGAAAAAGAATGAGCGAAAAAGAGCAAGAAATGACTTCGAAAAAGTTAGGGCTTCACGTGGGAGACAGTTTTCAGGATACACGTGAAATTCGCGAAGTGCTAGATAAATCAGTCTTTCGTGAAGAAGAGCCGACTCATAGCCAGCAGGCAGAAGTCTTGGAGGAGCCGGTTGCAATGGAGGCATCAGAGGAAATTAGTGATGCCAAGCCAGAAGCAGTAGCAGAACCTACACAAGAATCTGAACAGGAAGCGGAGCAAACGCTCAGTCGGATGAGTCGTCGTTCGCGTAAGGCGGGAGTTGAAGCGGCAAAAGCGGAAGCATCTAAGGTAGAAGAGAATACGGAAGAGCTAGAAGCAGATGTGGCAGTTGAGCCGATCCGTCGTCAATCCAAGCGTCCAGTGCCCCTAGCGATTCCTTTTGTGTTGAGTCTCTTGATTAGTTTACTGCATGTCGGGGTGCCATTTTTAACCCGTTTTGCAACCAATCAACAATCTCAAAACTTGTATGCTGGCTGGGCAATGACCAAGGGTCAAGTACCGTTTGGTGATTTTTACGGAACCAATGGTCTGCTCTATTATGCAATCAACTGGTTGGGAAGTTTAGCTGGTGGACATTGGATCTTGATGATTCTCCAAGCGATTGCCCTCTTCTTTGCGGGTACTTACCTCTATCGGGTTGTGCGCTTGCTGGTGTCTGATAAAGATACAGCGAAGAATGTCCAGTTACTCTTTTATTTCTTGGTGTTAGGCCTTGGTTTTGGAGGGACTTATGTGACTCTCTTTAGCCTTCCAATCCTATTTGCCAGCATGAATTTCATTTTGGCTTATCTGATTGGACATCGTAAGGATGAAGGCTTTATCCTTTATGGTGCGATTGCAGCTGTGGCTTTCTTGATTGATCCGATGACCAGTGCCCTGTTTTATTTGTTGGCTTTCCTTGGATTAACAGCTTTTAATATCAAGCAGAAGAGATGGGCGCGTGGCTTTTATCAACTGCTAGCAGCTCTCCTTGGTTTTTCACTTGTCTTTTATCCAATTGGCTATATCACCGTTTTGAATCAGACTTTTGGCTATGCCATTAACCAAGTGACCTATGTCTTTAATGCCTTGAATTTTAGCAATGGACAGACCTTCAGTAATGCCATTTATTATGGACTATTGGCGCTCGCCTTTGGTCTGGTCTCTGCCTTTTTGATGTCCTTTACCAAGCAAAATAGCAGTGCTCGCCGGATCTTCCGCTTTATGGGATGGGCAGGTAGCTTGGTGGTCCTCATTGTGTCGATTGGTCTTCCTGAACAGGGAGCTTACCAATTGTTACCGATGTTGCCATTTGTTCTTCCTTTGTTTGCGATCTGGTTCTCACGAGATGGGGAAGAAAACGACGGGATTGAACGTCGTGGTCGGAAGAAGAAAAACAAGGAAGTTTGGGCCGCTTACTTTACGAGCCAAGTTTTCTTACCGCTAGTAGCCCTCGTCTATCTCTTGGCGAATCCAGTGGTTCAAGATGTCGTGCTTCAGTCTGGTCAATCCAGTGAACGGAGCGCTATTGCCAGCTACATTAAAAATCACACCAAGTCGAAAGATACCATTTATGCTTGGGATACGACAGCTACTCTCTATCAAGATAGCGATCGTTTGGCAGCTTCTGCCTTATTGACTCCGACGTCTTATCTGGGAATTAATGAAAATCGGACCAATGTGATCCAACAAATCGATCGGTCTGAACCTAAGTATATTGTGGTCAACAATCAGGTAGAGTTGACCTCCAATATGAAGGACTTGCTCAAAGAAAATTATCGTCTAGTTGAGAAGAAATACCGTCATTTCAAACTCTATCAACGCTCTTAAGAAAATCAATATCTTGTGTTTTAGAAAGTTTTTTAGAATTTTCACCACAAGATATTGATTTTTATTTTTGGAGTGGTATAATACAACTTGTATGTAAATAAATGAAGAGAGGCATGTTTGGTATGATCACCTTGAGAGAAGAAAAACTGAGAATGGCCCCGGATATTTTTGTTGAAAAACGAGATGGCCGCCGTGTTCAATTCGATGTTGAAAAAATTTATAAAGCCTTGTTGAAGGCGACAGAAGAAGTGACTTCTCTCACTCCAGTGATGGAAGCCAAACTAGAAGCTATTGTCGATCGTGTGATCGCAGAGATCTTGGAACGTTTTCCAAATGGCGTGAAGATCTATGAGATCCAAAACGTTGTTGAACATGAATTGCTTCAAGCCAACGAATATGCGATTGCTGAGAGCTATATTACTTATCGGACTCAGCGGGATTTTGAGCGCTCAAAAGCGACGGATATCAACTTTACGATTGGAAAACTCCTCAATAAGGACCAAGCCGTTGTCAATGAAAATGCTAATAAGGACAGTGATGTCTTTAATACGCAACGGGATTTGACGGCGGGGATTGTCGGTAAATCTATTGGTCTCAAAATGTTGCCTAAACACGTAGCCAATGCCCACCAAAAAGGGGATATTCACTACCATGATTTGGACTATAGCCCTTATACACCGATGACTAACTGCTGTTTGATCGATTTTGAAGGCATGCTCAGAAATGGCTTTAAGATTGGGAATGCAGAAGTAGAAAGTCCTAAGTCTATCCAAACTGCAACGGCTCAAATCTCGCAGATTATTGCCAATGTAGCTTCTAGTCAGTATGGGGGTTGCTCGGCTGACCGGATCGATGAAGTCTTGGCCCCTTATGCAGAAAAGAACTACCAAAAACACTTGGCAGATGCCAAAGAGTGGGTGCTTCCTGAAAAGCAAGAGGACTATGCTTGGAGCAAGACTCAAAAAGATATCTATGATGCCATGCAATCGCTGGAATATGAGATCAATACGCTCTTTACCTCGAACGGACAAACTCCCTTTACTTCGCTTGGTTTTGGTCTTGGGACCAATCGCTTCGAGCGGGAAATCCAAAAGGCGATTTTGGAAATCAGAATCAAGGGACTTGGATCGGAACATCGGACCGCTATCTTTCCAAAACTGATCTTTACCCTTAAGCGGGGTCTCAACCTAGAACCTGGAACTCCTAACTATGATATCAAGCAATTGGCCTTGGAATGTGCGACGAAGCGCATGTATCCGGACGTTTTGTCTTATGACAAGATTGTCGAATTAACAGGCTCCTTCAAGGTTCCGATGGGATGTCGCTCTTTCCTTCAAGGTTGGAAGGACGAGAATGGTGTGGAAGTTAATTCTGGCCGGATGAATCTAGGGGTTGTGACAGTCAATTTACCTCGGATTGCCTTGGAATCGGGCGGAGACAAGGAGAAGTTCTGGCAAATCTTTAATGAACGGATGAACATTGCTGAAGATGCCTTGGTTTACCGCGTGGAACGTACCAAAGAAGCGACACCAGCCAATGCGCCGATTCTCTACCAATATGGGGCTTTCGGGAAACGCTTGGGTAAATATGACCAGGTAGATCAGCTCTTCCGTCATCGCAGAGCGACCGTTTCTCTTGGCTATATCGGACTCTATGAAGTCGCAACCGTCTTTTATGGTCCAAATTGGGAACACAATTCAGAAGCCAAACAATTCACGATCGATATCATCAAGGATATGAAAGCGCGCGTGGAAGAATGGTCTGACCAGTATGATTACCACTTCTCTATCTATTCGACTCCGTCAGAAAGCTTGACAGACCGCTTCTGTCGCCTAGATACGGAGAAATTTGGTAAGGTTCCGGATATCACAGACAAGGAATACTACACCAATAGTTTCCACTACGATGTTCGTAAGAACCCAACGCCATTTGAAAAGTTGGATTTTGAAAAAGTTTATCCTGAAGCTGGAGCTTCTGGTGGCTTTATCCACTACTGTGAATACCCTGTGCTCCAACAAAATCCAAAAGCCCTTGAGGCGGTTTGGGATTATGCCTATGACCGGGTCGGTTATCTCGGTACCAATACGCCGATTGACCGTTGTTACAAGTGTGATTTTGAAGGAGATTTCACACCGACTGAGCGCGGATTTGCTTGTCCAAACTGTGGCAATAGCGATCCGAAAACGGTTGATGTAGTCAAACGGACCTGTGGTTATCTAGGAAACCCGCAAGCTCGTCCGATGGTCAATGGCCGTCATAAGGAAATCGCTGCGCGGGTCAAACACATGAATGGATCTACTATCAAATCAGCTGGACACCAAGTGACAGATTAGAAAAGGACATTATGGGAAAATACCAATTAGACGATAAGGGCAAGGCTCAGGTTCAACGATTCCACGAGAAGCATTCAAAGGGTGGAATCAATAAAAAAGACCGAGTAGCTAGCCTGAGAGAACAATTTTTAAATAAGAATAAGAAAAAGTGAGAGTCCGCTCTCACTTTTCTCTTATGGGGAGGTAAAGATGAAATTACGTAGACCAACTCTAGCGGATAAAGAAACTGTATTAGACATGATGGCAGAGTTTGAAGCGACCCGATCAGCTCACGACGGTGGCTTTTGGGATGCTGAGAACTTTGATTATGAGGAGTGGCTAGAAACTAACCTTAATAAAGAAATGGGAATAGGATTGCCTGAAAATCGCGTTCCATCAATTCAGTTCGTATTGTTTGATGAATCAGGCCATGCTTTAGGTTTTTTAAATTTACGGTTGAGACTAAATGAGGGATTGCTGAATTATGCTGGCCATATTGGCTACTCCATCCGTCCCTCTGAAAGAGGCAAGGGTTATGCCAAGGAAGCTCTCCGTCAAGGTCTGCGAGTTGCTAAGGAAAAGAACATCCATCGTGCTCTGGTGACATGTAGCACGGAAAATCCGGCCAGTCGAGCGGTTATCTTAGCTAATGGCGGTCAATTTGAAGATGTTCGAAATGGAACGGAGCGTTATTGGATAGAAGTGGAGTAGAAGGATGACATGGAATACACCTAAACCAGGCGAATGGAAGAGTGAGGAACTGAGTCAAGGGCGCATCATTGATTACAAGGCTTTTAACTTTGTCGATGGCGAAGGGGTGCGCAATTCGCTTTATGTTTCAGGTTGCATGTTTCACTGTGAGGGCTGTTACAATGTAGCGACCTGGTCTTTCAAGGCGGGTATTCCCTACACCAAAGAGTTGGAAGAACAGATCATGGCTGATCTGGCCCAACCTTATGTCCAGGGCTTGACCCTGCTTGGGGGGGAGCCATTCCTGAATACTGGAATTCTTTTGCCTCTCGTTAAACGCATTCGGAAAGAGTTGCCCGACAAAGACATTTGGTCTTGGACTGGCTACACTTGGGAAGAAATGATGCTAGAGACGCCAGACAAACTAGAGCTTCTCTCGCTGATTGATATTCTGGTTGATGGTCGCTATGATAAGAGCAAACGCAACCTCATGTTGCAGTTCCGAGGGTCTTCTAACCAGCGGATTATTGATGTTCAAAAATCCCTCAAAGAAGGAAAAGTCGTCATCTGGGACAAGCTCAATGATGGCAAGGAAAGTTTTGAGCAGGTCAAACGGGACGATCTTTTGTAGGATCCTCAAAAAAACCGGGTTTTTCACCCGGTTTTTTTGGATTCTCTGCATAAGTATACAAGGGATTTTGCTTGTTTTTGAAAACGCTTACTTTCCAAATGTCCATAATGGACAAAAAAGTGATAATTAATGCATTTTTTGCTAAAAATATGTTACAATAAACATGATTAGGACTAATTGGAGGTATTTATGTCACAAAGGAGACGGAGTCGTCGTTCAGAACATAAGTGGGGGCAATTGCGAATCATTAATTCCGTATTGCTTATTTTTTTGCTTATGACTGCAAGTTGGGCGACCTATACTATGTTGGCCAATAACATCTTGGCTTTTCGCTATGTCAATGTTCTCGTGATTGCACTACTAGCTCTTCTCTTGCTCTTATCAGCTTGGTTTGTGATCAAAAATCAGGCCAAAAAGACAACTTTGGTCTTGCTTCTTGTCGGCTTATTGGCTAGTTCGGGAGTTTTGTTTGCTAGTCAACAGCTGCTAAATCTGACCAGTAATGTCAACGGCCATTCTAACTATACAGAGTTTGAGATGGCTGTCTATGTCAAGAAAGATAGTGACATCAAAGACATCAAAGAAATCAAGGAAGTGGTGGCACCAAAGGGCAACAATAATGAAGCCAATCTCACGGCCCTCTTGGACAATATCAAAAAGACCAAGGGTCAGGAAATTTCTGTAGTGGATGCACCGACTTATCTAGATGCCTATAAGAGCCTGCAAGAAGGGAATGCTTCTGCCATGGTGCTCAACAGTACCTTTGAAGATACTATCGCTGCTGAAGATGCCGACTATGCGAAGAAGTTGAAGAAAATCTATTCCTACAAGATTCGAAAAGAAGTGGCAGCGACGAGCAAGGTGTCTGCCAATGCGGATGTCTTTAACATCTATGTCAGCGGGATCGATACCTATGGCCCAGTAACCTCGGTTTCTCGATCAGATGTCAATATCATCATGACCGTCAATCGGAAGACCAAGCAAGTTCTGTTGACAACGACGCCGCGGGATGCCTATGTACCGATTGCAGATGGTGGTAACAACCAAAATGATAAGTTGACCCATGCGGGGATCTACGGTGTGGATGCTTCCATTCATACCCTTGAGAATCTCTATGATATCAAGCTCAACTACTATGTTCGTCTCAATTTCACGTCCTTCCTCAAGTTGATTGACCTTCTAGGGGGGATCGATGTGGAAAATGACCAAGAATTCACGAGCCTGCACGGGAAGTTCCATTTCCCAGTAGGAAAGGTCCATTTGAATTCAGAGCAAGCGCTTGGTTTTGTCCGAGAACGCTACTCTCTTCAAGGTGGTGACAATGACCGTGGGAAAAACCAAGAAAAAGTCATTGCGGCCATTATCAAAAAGTTGACCTCTACTAAGGTCTTAAGCAACTACAATGAGATTATCGGGAACCTCCAAGATTCTGTCCAAACCAATATGCAGTTGCCAACTATGATGAACTTGATCAATACCCAGCTAGAAACGGGTGGCTCTTATGAGGTGACTTCACAAGCGATCACCGGTCAAGGGCGAAATGACTTGCCGTCTTATGCCATGCCTGGTTACAACCTCTATGTCATGGAGTTGGATCAAGCGAGCTTGACTAAGGCTAAGGAAACCATTCAAAAAGTAATGGAAGGAAAAGAAAAATGATTGATATCCACTCGCACATCGTCTTTGATGTGGATGATGGACCAAAGACAAGAGAAGATACGCGTACCTTATTGGAAGAAAGTTATCGCCAAGGGGTACGGACCATTATCTCCACTTCTCATCGTCGCAAGGGAATGTTTGAAACTCCCGAAGAAAAGATTTCTGAAAATTTTCAAGAAGTGAAAAAAATTGCGGCAGAGGTCGCACCAGATTTAACGATTCATTACGGGGCAGAGATCTACTTTACGAATGATGTCTTGAAAAAACTGGAAGAAAAGGTCATTCCACGTTTGGCTGAGACACGCTTTGCGCTGATTGAATTCAGTATGGGAACATCTTACAAGGAGATTCATACCGCCTTGGACCGTTTGCTCCATCTAGGTGTGACACCAGTGGTGGCCCATATCGAGCGCTACAAGTGCTTGGAGAAAAATGAGGAGCGTGTGCAAGAGATGATTGACATGGGCTGCTACATGCAGATCAATAGTTCCAGCGTTCTCAAACCTCGCCTCTTTGGGGATGAGCAAAAACAACTGAAAAAACGAGCTCGATACTTCTTAGAAAAAGACTTGGTGCACTTTGTGGCTAGTGATATGCACAATGTGGATAAACGACCGCCTTATATGGCAGAAGCCTATCGCTTGATCAAGGAAGAATACGGAGAACGACGAGCACAAGCTCTCTTTGTCGGCAATCAAGAACTCTTGTTAGCGGATGAATTAATCTAACCAGGAAACAGGTGGAGAGATCCACATGAAGGAGTAATTAGGAAATGAACAATCAAGAAAATCAAGCAGTGGAAATTGATGTTTTCGCTATGCTGAAGACCCTATGGAAACGCAAGTTTTCGATCGTTTTGGTCGCTCTTGTCTTTGCCATCGCAGCATTTGGCTATAGTGCCTTTTTAGCCAAGAAAGAATACCAAAGTACTAGCCGGATCTACGTGGTCAGTCGTCAAAACCAAGACAACAATGCCTTGACAAACTCTGATTTGCAGGCTGGTTCTTACTTGGTTAAGGACTACCGTGAGATCATTCTTTCTCAAAATGTCTTGAGCCAAGCCATCGAAGAATTGAAACTCGATATGACACCTGGTGAGTTGTCGAAAAAGATCAGTGTATCCGTTCCGACAGATACTCGTATCCTTTCGATCACGGCTAAGGATGGAAATCCAAAAGAAGCGGCCCGCATTGCCAATGGCCTTCGAAATGTAGCAGCTGAAAAGATCATCTCTGTGACCAAGGTGTCAGATGTTACGACTTTGGATGAAGCAGAAGTGCCTCAATCACCTTCTTCACCAAATATCCGACGCAATGTCCTTCTTGGCTTTATTGCTGGAGCAGGCCTTATGGTGGTTCTCATGGTCGTAGTAGAAGTCTTGGACGATCGTGTCAAGAGACCAGAGGATATCGAAGAATTGATGGGCTTCACCTTACTTGGTATTGTGCCAGATATTAAGAAACTGTAGACTGGGGATCGCATGAATACGTTAGAAATTTCAAAAAACAAATTACAAGAAATTCGGAAGGCAGAAGAGTACTTCAATGCCCTTGCGACGAATATCCAATTGAGTGGGGTGGACTTGAAAGTCATCGCCATCTCATCTGTTCAAGAAAATGAAGGAAAATCAACCACTTCAACCAACTTGGCCGTTGCCTTTGCGCGTGCGGGTTACAAGACCCTTTTGGTCGACTGTGATATCCGGAACTCTGTCATGACAGGGATTTTCCGTAGCCGGGATAAGATTCAAGGGTTGACCGACTTCTTATCTGGTCGTAGCCAATTGGACCAAATCTTGTATGCGACTGATTTTCCAAACTTGGATATCATCGAGTCTGGACAGGTAGCACCAAACCCAACGGGTCTCTTGCAAAGCAAGAACTTCACTGTGATGATGGATGCCCTACGTGAGCATTTTGACTATATCATTGTCGATACTCCTCCAATTGGGGTCGTGATTGATGCGGCCATTATTGCTCAACGCTGTGATGGAACTGTCTTGATCACAGAATCTGGGGCCAATGGACGCAAGGCTGTCCAAAAAGCTAAAGACCAATTAGAACAAACAGGCACCCCTTTCTTGGGAGTAGTGCTCAATAAATTTAACATTAAAGCTGCTGAGTATGGTTCGTATGGAGGATACGGAGCCTACGGAGAGTATGGGAAAAAGTAAAGAATAGGATTGAGGGAAAATGGGAGAAGAAAGAATCGAACTGGAAAAACTAAATATTGTTCTCTTTCAAAGTTTAGCTGTCCTATTTTCGGCTTACATTGTGAGTCTTTTTAAGGATGCAGAATACACATCACAGACGATCGCCATTCTCTATCTCTTACATTTTGTAGCCTTCTACATTAGCAATATTGCCTATCGTTTTTATAGCAGGGGTTACCTGGATGAGCTCTTTCAGGTCTTGAAATACAATGTGTTTTTCGCTGTTGGGATCACCTTTACCTCTTTTATGCTCGATGGGGTCTTTTCCATCTCTCGTCGGGGGATGATCTACTTCTTTCTTTTGAATACTTTTTCTGTCTATGTCATGGATCTCTTGCTGAAGAGATACCGGAAGTCTGTTTCCCCACGGCGGAAAAGCTCGAGAAAGATTTTCCTGATCACAGCGACCAGTCGGATGGAAAAAGTGTTTGATATTCTGCATTCGCCCAGCCTTTATCATGGAGAACTAATCGGTGTCACTGTCATGGACGATACGGATTTTGCTCATTCAGGTGTACGGGTGGTGCAGCCAGATCAAATGATGAACTTTGTGACCAAGGAAGTGGTGGATGAAGTGTTTATCAATCTGCCAAGTGAGGACTACAATATTAGTGACTTGGTCTCGGAGTTTGAGAGTATGGGGATCGATGTATCGGTCAATCTCAATGCCTTTAACTTCGCGTCCTTAGGTAATAAACGGGTTCGAGAAGTCGGAGGACTAAGTGTCGTTACTTTCTCAACCAATTTCTACAAGCCGAGTCACGTGTTTGCTAAACGTCTCTTAGACATTGCAGGAGCCCTCTTTGGTCTCTTGATTTGTGGACTAGTGAGTATCGTCTTAGTCCCTCTGATTCGTAAGGATGGCGGACCTGCCTTCTTTGTACAAAAACGGGTCGGAAAGAACGGACGGTATTTCAACTTCTATAAATTCCGCTCCATGCGTGTGGATGCCGAAGAAATTAAGAAAGATCTCATGGCACAAAATACCATGACAGGTGGCATGTTCAAGATGGAAAATGATCCGCGGGTAACGCCAATCGGACGCTTTATCCGTAAGACCAGTCTCGATGAATTGCCACAATTTTACAATGTTCTGATCGGTGATATGAGTCTGGTCGGGACTCGTCCCCCAACGGTTGACGAATACCAAGAATATACGCCAGCCCAAAAACGCCGACTCAGCTTCAAACCAGGTATTACCGGACTTTGGCAAGTGAGCGGACGCAGTGAAATCAAGGATTTTGACGAAGTGGTCAAACTGGACGTTGCGTACATGGATGATTGGACGATCTGGAGAGATATTCAGATCTTGCTCAAGACCGTGAAGGTTGTACTTAGAAAAGAAGGAGCGAAGTAGCCTGTGAGTAAAGTTAGACAGATTCAATTAGGAGAATTATCCTTACTAGAAAAGTATATTGAAATTTGCAGAAAACACAATCTTCGATACTATGCTTTAGGGGGCACTTTATTGGGAGCCATTCGTCACAAAGGCTTTATCCCTTGGGATGACGATATGGATTTGGGCATGCCTAGAAAAGACTATGAAAAGTTTCTGGAAATTTGCCAAAACGAATTACCAAGCAATGTCATCTTGAGAATCCATGATGATAATTTAGGCAATACCTCTATCATGGATACTTCCCTTCAAATTGAATTTGGTGGGGTTGTGTGTAGTCCTTTTATCGATGTGTTTCCTTTAGATGGTTACCCATCAGATGGTTTCCACTATTTCTTGCACACCAATAAAATCAAGTATTACCGTGCCCTTTCAAAAATATCTGTCATCAATCGATTGCACAATCGCGACCGAGGCTTCTTTGAAAATTCAATTGTGAAGGTTTCTAAGATCCTTCACTTGGACAAATTATTAAATACAGAAAAAATCAATCAGAAATTACAGAATACGATTAAACGCTATGACTTTGAGACAAGTGCTCTTGTCGGAAATGTCTTAGGATCCTATCGCGAGAGAGAATTGGCCTACAAAGAGGTATTTGGGGAGCCACAACTCCTTGATTTTGAAACCATTAAAATCAGTGGTCATGCTGATCCGGATGCTTATCTGACAAAAATTTATGGCGATTATATGAAGTTGCCTGAAGAATCAGAGCAAAAAGGTCACTTTGAATCAACTTGGGGAGAATAAGCTTGAAAAGTTTTACAATGATGGGGGTCAGAATTGACCCTTTAACAATGGCTGAAACCGTTGCTGCTACAGAACAATTCGTACGAGATAAAAAACCACTCCATTTGATGGGGGTCAACGCAGATAAGCTCAATCAATGTGCGACAGATGAGGCTATCAAGAAGATTGTCAATGAGTCTGAAATCATCAATGCAGATGGTGCTTCTGTTGTTCTCGCTGCGCGCTATTTGGGCTATTCTGTGCCAGAGCGCGTGGCAGGCATCGATTTGATGCAGGAATTGCTCCATTTGGCCAATGAAAAAGGTTACTCTGTCTACTTCTTCGGGGCAAAAGAGGAAGTCTTGACAGATATGCTGACCATCTTTAAAAAGGATTATCCGAATCTCCGAGTAGTGGGACATCGCAATGGCTATTTCTCCACTGAAGAAGAGGAGACTATCCAAGAAGATATCCGTGAGAAGAATCCAGATTTTGTCTTTGTCGGGATTACCTCTCCTAAAAAGGAGTACTTGATCCAGAAGTTTATGGACAATGGGGTGAACTCTGTCTTTATGGGAGTGGGAGGAAGCTTTGATGTCCTATCAGGTCATATCAAGCGGGCACCTATGTGGATGCAAAAGGCCAATCTGGAATGGTTGTTCCGTGTGGCCAATGAACCAAAACGCCTCTTTAAGCGCTATTTTGTAGGAAATGCCACTTTTATTAAGAGAGTAGTACATGAAAAACGGAAAGCAAAAAAATAATATTCTGCACATTTCGCGGACCATGGATATCGGTGGGGCAGAGCGCATTGTCTATCAGTTGGCGACAGACCTCAAGGATGAATTTGACCAGGTTCATGTTGCGTCTACTGGTGGATTGTGGGAAGAAAAACTAGCAGAGAATGGGATTCAACACCATCGGATTCTAGATGTCGATAGCAAACAGCCAGCTACTGTCCTCAAGATTCTTGCTAGTCTTTCCAAGATCATCAAAGAAAATGAGATCACTATTGTTCACACCCATCACCGGATGGCTGCTTTCTATATTCGTTTGCTGCAGATGCGCCATCCAAAATTGATCCATGTCTATACAGCCCATAATGTTTTCAAGGATAAATTACCACTTTATAAATTCGCCCTAGGAAAGGCTCGAACGGTTGCTGTCAGTCAAGCTGTCCAGGGAAATATCCTTAATGATGTAGGGTCAAAAAACTCTATTGTGATTTATAATGGAGTGAAAATGAAACAAAGTGAGCATACAGTAAATGAAATTACTCAGTGTGACGGTATCAAAATAGGCTGTATCGCTCGCCTGTCCGAACAAAAAGGGTTACCCTATCTGATCCAAGCCATGTCACTTGTGACAAATCCAAGTGTATCCTTGTTTCTTATCGGTGACGGAGAATTAAAAAATGATTTGATAAATCAAACAAAAGAGTTGAATCTGGAAGAAAGAATTCATTTTTTGGGCTACCGTAGTGACGTGGTAGAGTGTATCAATAGCTTTGACTTTTGTGTTCTTCCATCGATCTTTGAAGGATTTGGATTGGTTGCAATCGAGGCCTTTATGAACGGCAAAACGATGATTGCAACAGATATTCCAGGTGTGAACGAAGTGGTGAATTCTGGCAATGGGATCCTCGTCCCAGCTGAGGATCCGCAGGCCTTAGCTCAAGCAATTAAAAAATTGGCAGAGGATCCTGAGAAAAGAGCCTCTTTAGCTGCTCGAGCAAAAAGAGATTATGATAACAAGTTTAGCTATCCGATCTTTTTAGACAACTATCGGAACTTTTACCAATCGATGAGGAAGGGTTCAAAATGAAAAAAGTAATGTTAGTGTTTGGGACGCGTCCAGAAGCCATTAAAATGTGTCCTTTGGTCAATGAACTCAAACAACACGATACCATTGAAACTGTAGTCTGTGTAACAGGGCAGCACAAGGAAATGCTGGACCAAGTGTTAGACGTTTTTCGTGTTGTTCCAGACTATAATCTTGGCATTATGAAGGCCAATCAAACCTTGTTTACTATTACGACCTCTATCTTGGAAAAAATCCAACCAGTCTTGGAGCAAGAAAAACCTGATATTGTCCTCGTCCATGGAGATACCACAACCACCTTTGCAACAGCTTTGGCGGCCTTTTATATGGGCATCAAAGTGGGGCATGTGGAGGCAGGGCTTCGGACTTACAATCTTCAAAGCCCATATCCTGAAGAGTTTAACCGTCAAGCTACTTCCATAGTGGCAGATTACAATTTTGCTCCAACCCAGGTTTCAAAAGAGAATCTTCAAAAAGAAGGACGGACAAATATTTTCGTTACGGGAAATACCGTTATTGATGCCTTAAAAACTACAGTCCAAGAAGACTACGACCACCCTATTTTGGAATGGGCGAAAGGAAGCAAGCTCATCATGTTGACGGCCCACCGTCGAGAAAATCTTGGAGAACCCATGGAGCACATGTTCCGTGCGGTCAACCGGATTTTAGAAGAGTTTGAAGATGTCAAGGTAGTCTATCCTATTCACAAAAATCCAAAGGTCAGAGAATTGGCTAGCAAGATTTTTGGAGAGAATGAGCGAATGAAAATCATTGAGCCTTTGGAAGTGATTGATTTTCATAATTTCATGAACCAAAGCTATATGATCTTGACAGACTCAGGTGGTGTCCAAGAAGAAGCACCTTCTTTAGGAAAACCCGTCCTTGTCATGCGTGATACGACAGAGCGTCCAGAAGGTGTGGCTGCAGGGACTTTGAAATTGGTCGGAACAGAAGAAGAAAACATCTATCGCAACTTCAAGCTCCTTCTGGAAGACCAAGATGAATACGAGAAGATGAGCCAGGCAAGTAATCCTTATGGGGATGGAACGGCTTGTCAACAGATTGTAGAAATTATCATGAAGGGATTAGCATAATGGAAAAGGTTTCGATTGTCATACCGGTCTATAATGTCGAGGAGTATTTACAGTATAGTGTCGGTAGTCTTAGACAACAGACCTATTCAAATATCGAAATCATCCTAGTCGATGATGGATCGACTGATCGATCAGGAGAAATTTGCGACCAGTATGCTCAGGAAGATGACCGTATTCGAGTGCTCCATCTTCAAAATGGAGGATTGTCTAATGCTCGAAATACAGGAGTGAAAGCTGCGACAACTGACTGGATTATCTTCCTTGATTCAGATGATTATTATGACATTAGAACAGTCGAATATTTGGTTAGCTTAAAAGAACAGTATAAAGTTGACCTTGTATCGACACCGGTTATTGAAGTCAGAAATCATGAGGACAAAGATTTTTCAGGAGATCTAAATGAAAAAAGTTCAAGGAAATTAGATCGTCATACAGCCCTCAAAGAAATGTTCTATGGTCACCACGTTGGGACCCATTCAGGAGGTAAACTCTACAAGAAAGAGATCTTACTCCAACATCCCTATCCAGAAGGAATGATTTATGAAGATTTGGCTGTTGCTTATGAACATATTGCTTGTTGTGAGGAAATTGCAGTTAGCGATCTAAATCTTTATAAATACTATCGAAGACCAGGGAGTATCGTCAATTCTTCTTATAGCGATCGGCTCTTGGATTTCTACAAGGCCATGGAATGGAACAGAGCCTATGTCGAGAGAGACTATCCTGATGATCCGGAAATGAAAAAAGCGCTCAATACCCGCTATGTCTTTAATGGCTTGCATGTGGTCCATGCTATGCTGGGTTCTCATATGTATGATCAGGTTAACAAAATTCGCAAAGAGTATCGTCGCTATTGGAAAGATATTCTAATCAATTCACATATTACAAGAAAAAATAAACTCAAATACCTTCTTTTGCTCCTTTCTCCTCATTTGTATCAAAAGGTGAGAGCAAAACTAGGCTAGATTGCTAAATAGCCATGTTCTAGAGAAGGAAAAAGAGACAACATCAGGAGGTTTAGGATGATTTATGCAGGGATTTTAGCAGGTGGAACAGGCTCACGGATGGGGATTACGGATATGCCCAAACAATTTTTGGATTTGGGTGGACGTCCTATTTTAATCCACACGGTTGAGAAGTTCTTATTGGTCCATGAGATTCAAAAGATTGTATTGGGGATTCATCCGGACTGGGTGACCTATACGGAAGATCTGGTCGACAAGTACTTGGCTTCTTATAAGGATCGGATCTTGGCTGTAGAGGGAGGAAGTGACCGCAACTCTACCATCGAAAACATTATCACAGCTATCGATGAGCTGCAGCCTTTGACAGATGAGGATATTATCGTCACCCATGATTCGGTTCGTCCCTTTGTTAGCCTAAAAACTATCCAAGAAAACATTGAATTGGCCAAGAGCCATGATGTTGTGGATACAGTGGTCGAAGCGACGGATACCATTGTTCAAAGCTTGGACAATACCTTTATCACGGATATTCCTGAACGCCAATACCTCTATCAGGGTCAAACCCCTCAAACCTTCAAAATGAAAGACTTTCTTGCCTTGTATCATGATTTAAGTGACCAACAAAAAGAAGTCTTGACAGATGCCTGCAAGATCTTTGTCATCAATGGTAAAAAAGTTGCCCTTGCAAAAGGGGAATATTCCAATATTAAAATTACGACGATTACAGATTTGAAAATTGCACGCGGTATGATTGAGGACAATTAATATGTTGAACCAAATCTTTCAGCTGACCCAGCCGAAAAATATCACCATCAAATACCAAGAAGAAGACATGAGCCGTGGAGACAAGGTGTTAATACGCCCCTATTACATGGCTATTTGTCATGCGGACCAACGTTACTATCAAGGGAAACGGGATCCTAAGGTGCTTAAAAAGAAATTACCCATGGCCCTGATCCATGAGTCGTCTGGTATCGTGGTAGCGGATCCTACGGGAACCTATCAACCAGGACAGATTGTGGCCATGGTTCCCAATCAACCTCCTCATCAAACAGAGGGTGTCTTCTTTGAAAATTATTTGGAGGGGACGCACTTCTTGTCTAGTGGCTTTAATGGTTTTATGCAAGAAGTCGTTGCTTTGCCACTGGATCGTGTAGTGGCTTATCCAGAGGAAGTTCGGGGCCCTGTGACAGCCTTAGCGGAATTTAGTAGTGTTGCCATGCATGCCATTCATCGCTTTGATCTCATTGCCCATCAACGAAGAGAGTCTGTTTTGATTTTAGGAGATGGGAGTCTTTCATATGTGGTTGCGACTTCTTTGCACTATCTTTATCCAGAGCTGAAGATTACAGTTGTTGGGCGTAATAGTGATAAACTACAATTGTTTAATTTCATTCATCAGGCCATTTTAACCAGCGAGTTGACAGACGATCAACGGTTTGATCACGCCTTTGAGTGTACTGGTGGCCAAGGAAGTGAACCGGCCATCAATGACATTATCGATCATATCAAGCCCCAAGGAACTGTGATGTTAATGGGGGTTAGTGATAACCGGGTCGCAGTTAATACAAGAGATGTACTTGAAAAGGGCTTGACTTTTGTAGGATCTTCTCGCTCAGGTCGTGAGGATTTTGAGCGGGCTGTAGAGATGCTGGCTAATCGTCGGGTCCAAAGCCGTTTGAAAAACATTATCCACGTTGATGGAGAAGTTCAAACCATTCCAGATATTCATCGAGCTTTTGCGACGGATTTGATCACACCGTTTAAAACGGTCTTCAAGTGGGGATTGTAGACAGTCATGAAAGTGTTAAAAAATTACGCCTATAATCTCTCCTACCAGTTGCTGGTGATTATCTTACCGATTATTACCACTCCGTATGTGACGCGGGTCTTTAGCTCGAATGACTTGGGGACCTATGGCTATTTCAACTCCATCGTCACCTATTTTATCCTTTTGGCGACCTTGGGAGTGGCTAACTACGGGACCAAGGAGATCTCAGGACACCGCAAAGACATTCAAAAGAATTTCTGGGGGATTTATACCCTCCAGTTAGGAGCGACATTTGTGTCCATCCTACTCTATGTCTTGCTGTGCTTGGCGCTTCCTTCCATGCAAAACCCTGTTGCCTATATCTTAGGGCTCAGTTTGGTTTCAAAGGGACTCGATATCTCCTGGCTTTTTCAGGGGTTAGAGGACTTCCGCAAGATTACGGTTCGGAATATCACGGTCAAACTGGTTGGAGTCATCTCCATCTTCTTGTTTGTCAAATCTGCTAATGATCTGTATCTATATGTATTCTTACTCACTATCTTTGAGCTCTTAGGTCAGCTCAGTATGTGGCTACCTGCTCAGGAATTCATTGGGAAAGCCCATTTTGATATGGCCTATGCACGGGTGCACTTAAAACCGGTCATTCTGCTCTTTTTACCGCAGATTGCTATTTCCCTCTATGTCACCTTGGACCGGACCATGCTGGGAGCTCTCGCCTCTACAAAGGATGTAGGGATTTACGACCAGGCCTTGAAATTGGTTAATATTTTGCTGACCCTTGTGACGTCTTTAGGAAGTGTCATGCTTCCGCGCGTGGCGAGTCTCTTGGCTTCCGGAGATCACAAGGCTGTTAATAAAATGCACCAAATGTCCTTTTTGATCTATAATTTGGTCATTTTCCCAATCATTGCGGGTATGCTGATCGTCAACGATGACTTTGTTCGATTCTTCTTAGGGAAGGATTTCCAAGATGCTCGCTATGCCATCGCTATCATGATCTTCCGTATGTTCTTCATCGGATGGACCAATATCATGGGGATTCAAATTCTCATCCCGCATGATAAGAACAAGGAATTTATGCTGTCAACCACGATTCCTGCTATCGTCAGTGTCGGGTTGAATGTACTCTTCTTACCTCATTTTGGTTTTATCGGTGCAGCCATTGTATCCGTCTTAACTGAATCCTTAGTATGGCTGATTCAATTGTACTATACCCGTCATTACCTCAAGGAAGTTCCAATTATCGGGTCTATGACAAAAATTATTTTTGCATCTGCTGTGATGTATGGCCTCTTGCTACTTGTAAAACCATTCCTACATTTCACCCCTACGCTGAACGTACTCGTGTATGCGGTGCTTGGTGGGATCATTTATCTGATCGCTATCCTATCTCTGAGAGTGGTAGATGTGAAAGAATTAAAACAACAATTTTTAAATAAACAGTAGAGAGTAGAAAGGAAGGATATGAATTTTTAAGTAAACAAAATCTTTAGAAAAGAATGCTATAGCAGGGGTGTTCCCTAAGCAGGCATTCTAATCTAAACAGAATGAGCTTTTCTTTAAAAATTCTTTATCAGGTAATTTAATGATAAAAATGAAATTTGACGATCTACTGGTTGGTTTTGTCGTCTCGATTGTGATCTTCTTTAATACAATATCCACTACGATGTTAAATAAGGGCTTTTTGCATGTTGGTGCGAGCTCCCTTTTAGTGGTTGTAGCTCTCTTATTGCTTCGTTTTTTTAATAAAATCTCGATTCCCTATCATTATCTAATCTTGTCTGCCATGTTATTGATGGTAGCTGTTATGGTTTATTTCAAGACGGATAAGTTAAATTTCTTAGTTTATTCTCTCTTAATGGTTTTACTGGTCAATGCGGATAGGAAAGTCATTTTAAAAACTTATGTAGGTGTTGCAGGTACGATAGTCCTTGCAGTATTTCTATTGTCACTGTTAAAGGTAGTTCCAAACTTACAATATAGTCGGGGTGCTGTTATCCGTAATTCATTTGGGTTTATCTATCCAACAGATTTCGCAGCCCATTGTTTCTACCTTTATGTCGCAATCTCCTATTTGCTAAAAGATCGGTATATTGGCTTACGATCTCTGAGTGGCGTTCTTCTAGCTCTCTTTATTATCAAGTTCTGTGACGCTCGTATGAATGCGATCTCGCTTTTGGTCGCTGTCTTGCTCTTTCTCTTCTTCTATTTCACAAAGGAGAAGAAGCTGAAGTTGTATCACTTGTTGCCCTATTCGGTCATCCTTTTTTCAAGTGGAATGATCTACTTGACCTATCATTTCTCCTGGTCATCTCCACTTTATGTTCAAATTAATCAATTCATTACAGGTCGGTTAGCCCTGGGTAAAAATGCTTTTAATTTATACCCCTTGAATTGGTTCGGAACAAGAGAGGTTCAGTTTATTGGATCCGGAGGAAGCACAGAGTCTGTCCTCAATTATAATTATGTCGATTCGTCTTATGTTCAGATGTTATTTACATATGGTATCGTACCGGTTGCTTTATTAGTCGGTATTTATGTCATTGTTTCAAAATATGAATTCAAGAAGGGGCGTTATTTATTTGTTGCAATTTTGTCCCTCATTGCGATTAACTGTATGATTGAAGCATTTTGGTTTGTACCGACTTATAACATCTTTATGTTCACACTCTTTGCGACAGAAGTTGTCAAGAAAAAGCCGGCCAATTCCCTCTCTTATAGTGAGGAAATTGGGGGGATTTGAAGGTCTAATTTATAGTAATGAGACTATGATATGGCCGAGAGTTTAGATATATTTTAAAATAGAAAAATAATGGAGTCTACTATGTACGATTATCTGATTGTTGGTGCTGGTTTGTCTGGAGCCATTTTCGCACATGAAGCTACAAAACGTGGTAAAAAAGTAAAAGTGATTGACAAGCGAGATCACATCGGTGGAAATATCTACTGCGAGGATGTTGAAGGCATCAACGTCCATAAGTACGGTGCCCACATTTTCCATACCTCCAACAAAAAAGTGTGGGATTATGTCAACCAGTTCGCTGAATTCAACAACTATATCAACTCACCAGTAGCTAACTACAAGGGCAGTCTGTACAATCTTCCCTTCAACATGAATACTTTTTATGCTATGTGGGGCACCAAGACTCCTCAAGAAGTCAAGGACAAGATTGCCGAGCAGACAGCTGACATGAAAGATGTTGAACCGAAGAACTTGGAAGAACAAGCTATCAAATTGATCGGTCCAGATATCTATGAAAAGTTGATTAAGGGCTACACTGAAAAACAATGGGGGCGTTCTGCCACAGATCTTCCACCATTTATCATCAAACGTCTACCAGTTCGTTTGACCTTTGATAATAACTACTTTAATGACCGTTACCAAGGAATTCCAATCGGTGGTTACAACGTCATCATTGAAAATATGTTGGGCGATGTAGAAGTAGAACTTGGTGTTGACTTCTTTGCCAATCGTGAAGAGCTAGAAGCTTCAGCTGATAAAGTTGTCTTTACAGGAATGATTGACCAGTACTTTGACTACAAACATGGGGAGTTGGAGTACCGTAGTCTTCGTTTTGAACACGAAATCTTAGATGAAGAAAATCATCAAGGGAATGCGGTCGTCAACTATACAGAGCGTGAGATTCCTTATACTCGTATCATTGAGCACAAGCACTTCGAGTATGGTACACAACCCAAGACAGTTATCACCCGCGAATACCCAGCTGACTGGAAACGAGGAGATGAACCCTACTATCCAATCAATGATGAAAAGAACAACGCTATGTTTGCCAAGTACCAAGAAGAAGCAGCTAAAAATGATAAGGTCATCTTCTGTGGACGGCTAGCAGACTATAAATACTACGACATGCACGTGGTCATTGAGCGTGCTCTAGAAGTCGTAGCAAATGAGTTTGATTGAAAGAAACCATAATCTATGAAATACTACTTAAAAGAAGAATTCCTGCATGATGTCAACGCAAAGAACGCAGGAAATAAAGCACGCAATGACGTAGAAAGTATTGTGAAAGAAGAAGGCTATCATCCTTTGGTCCTTTCTGTCGACAATTGGTATCAGATGAGTACCCTTGCGGCTCAACGCCATAAGGCGAAGGCTTTCGGTCAAGCCTTGGATCAACTAAAGCAAGGAGATGAGTTGCTGATCCAGTTTCCAATGCTTCACCATAGTTTTTTCTCAACCCATTTGGTTAAAAAAGCACAAAAAAGAGGGATTAAAGTCTATCTCTTGATTCATGACCTAGAAGTGCTCCGCCATGCCAATATGACGTCACTACCTTTAAAACACAGAATTCGGATGTTCCTTCAAGAAGCAAGTTTTCTCAAAGCGGCTGATGGGATCATTGCCCACAACCCGGTGATGAAATCTGTTTTGGTGGATAAAGGGATTGCGGAAGATAAGATTGTTAGCCTGGGCATTTTCGACTATTTGATTCCAAATTTCCAAGAGAAGAGTGGCCAAACAAAAGACCAGCCGATGATTGTGGCAGGTAATTTGGCCCAGGAAAAAGCTGGATATCTCTATGGTCTTCCTGCAGAACCTGCCTATAACCTCTATGGTGTTGGTTTTGATGAAAGTAGAGCTTTAGAGAATGAAACTTACTTTGGCTCCTTCCTACCGGATGAGCTTCCTGCAGCCCTTGAGGGTGGTTTTGGACTTGTCTGGGATGGGGATAGTGCGGAAACCTGTAGTGGTGTTTTTGGCGAGTACCTTCGCTACAACAACTCTCACAAGGCGTCGCTTTATCTAGCATCGGGCTTCCCGCTTGTAGTGTGGAAACAGTCAGCCTTATCTCACTTTGTGCTTGAGAAGGGCTGTGGGATTGCAGTAGAGTCGCTTCATGACTTGAAGGAGACAATCGACAATCTTTCAGATGCCGATTACCAAGATTTGGTAGACAATACCAAGCGTGTTGGCCAAGAAATCCGAGATGGTCACTACTTAAAGACGGCCTTAAAGCGTTTAGCATAAGATCAAAAGAAGTCAGACGGACTTCTTTTTTTAGTTTTTTAAAAAAATATCACTAATTTTAAAAATTTGCCTTATAAAACTTTTCATCGCTGAAACCGTGTGGTAAAATGATTAACGTATAAAATTTGTATAAAGGGAAGTTTATATGAAAAAGAAAGATCTTATTTTTTATGCCGGAGCGGCAGTCTTGATGGCTGTATCTGCTCAGGGAGTCAGTGCAGATGAGCTGGTTTCAAACGAGGCCGCTACTACTGAAGGCAACCAAGTCCAAGCTGAAAAAGCGCCAGAAGTGGCCGTTGCTGAAAAGTCGGTAACACCTGTCGCAAGCAACTATGCAGCACCAGCAAATGTGACCGAACAGCCTGTAGCACCTGTGAACAAGGTCGCGGCTTCAGAAAGTGGGGCTCCATCTGTAGAGAAAGCTACAGAAGCATCGACTACTGAGAAAGAAGAAACTCCTCTTCAGTCTAATACAGGAAGCACGACCTTCTTTAACACAGGCGCTCACGCTCCAGCTGGTCGTTCAACAGATGTGGCGGTTCAGCCAAAATCATTCGTTGATGTGAGTAGCCATAACGGAGACATTAGTATTGGAGACTACCGTACCCTAGCTAATAAAGGCGTGGGCGGTGTCGTTGTCAAATTGACAGAAGACACTTGGTACAAGAACCCGAATGCGGAGAACCAAATTCGTAATGCACAAGCTGCGGGTCTGCAAGTATCGACCTACCACTTCTCACGCTATACTTCTGAGGAAGCAGCGCGTGCAGAAGCGCGATTCTACATTGCAGCTGCACAACGTTTGAGTTTGCCAAAGAATACCCTCATGGTCAATGACTTTGAGGATGCCAAGATGCAGCCAAACATTAACCGCAACACCCAAGCTTGGGCTGACGAAATGCGCAAAAATGGCTACACCAACTTGATGTTCTACACCAGTGCTAGCTGGTTGGATGAAAACAACCTTCGCAAGAAAGGTCCTGTTAACACCGCTCAATTTGGGCTTCAGAATTTCTGGGTTGCTCAATACCCTTCTCCAAAACTGTCTGTAAACGATGCGAAAAGCTTGCGTTACAATGGGAAAGCTGGCGCGTGGCAGTTTACTTCTCAAGCGGAATTGCTTCCAGGAAAACACCTCTTTGACCACAGTGTGGACTATACCGGTCGCTTTACAGCGAACGCAAAACCTGCAGCGGATCCAACAGAAGGCAGCTTAAGTGGGAAGATTGACATTGTCAATAACGATACTATGACGGGCCGCTTTGACGTTGTCATCTCAAATGTTAAGGCACCAAATGGAGTTCGAAGTGTTTCTGTACCGATCTGGTCAGAAACAGGTGGTCAAGATGACCTTGTTTGGTATACAGCCAACCGTCAAGCAAACGGAACCTATACTGTTAATGTAAAAGCGTCCGATCATAAAAACTCAACCGGTCTTTATAATGTTCACCTTTACTATGTTCAGAACAATGGACAAATGACGGGTGTGGGCGGAACAACGACGACAGTAGCCATTGGAAAGAAAAATCAGACACCAGTGTCAGCTGATTTGACTATTGCAAAATCAGAAAAAGACGGTACCTTCACCATTACAGCTAAGAACCTTCAAGGCTTCGATGGCTACAAGGAAGTGAAGATTCCATTCTGGTCTCATGCGAATGGGATGAAAGACATCATCTGGTATACTCCGACTCGCCAGGCAGACGGTTCTTATACTGTAACAGCCAAAGCCAGTGACCACGAAAATGCTGATGGCAAATACGAAGCGCAGGTCTTCTATGTAGACGCCCAAGGTCAAAACAAATTTGTGAAAAAGGCCTTTATCGATTATACGGCGACAAAACCGGCCAATGCTGTCGCAGCTGATCTGACCATTACAAAATCAGAAAAAGACGGCACCTTCACTATCACGGCTAAGAATCTTCAAGGCTTCGACGGCTACAAGGAAGTGAAGATTCCATTCTGGTCTCATGCCAATGGGATGAAAGATATCATCTGGTATACTCCGACTCGCCAGGCAGACGGTTCATATACTGTAACGGCTAAGGCTAGTGACCACGAAAACGCTGATGGCAAGTATGAAGCTCAGGTCTTCTATGTGGATGCTAAAGGCCAAAATAAGTTTGTCAAGAAAGTCTTTATCGATTACACAGCTTCTAAGCCATCTGCTGATCTGACCATTACAAAATCAGAAAAAGATGGGACCTTCACCATCACAGCCAAGAACCTTCAAGGCTTCGATGGCTACAAGGAAGTGAAGATTCCATTCTGGTCTCATGCCAATGGGATGAAAGATATCATCTGGTACACGCCAACTCTCCAGGCAGACGGTTCATATACTGTAACAGCCAAAGCCAGTGACCACGAAAACGCTGATGGCAAGTACGAAGCGCAGGTCTTCTATGTGGACGCTCAAGGCCAAAACAAGTTTGTCAAGAAAGCCTTTATTGATTACAAAAATCAATCTCGTCCAACCGGCACTCTCTTGATTCAAAACAACAACAAGGATACGGGGACATTTGATGTCATCATCAAGGATGTCTACAGCCCTAAAGGGGTGCAGACTGTGCAAGTTCCTACTTGGTCTGATAAGGACGGCCAAGACGATATTCGCTGGTATGAAGCAACACGCCAAGCGAACGGAGATTACAAGGTATCTGTAAAAGCTAGTGACCACAAAAACTCTACTGGTAAGTACCATGTTCACCTCTATTACATTCAAAATGATGGTTCTCGGATTGGTATTGGTACCACAACAACAGACGTAGAAGTTAGAAATGCCATGACTAAGACGCAGGCTTCTATCAAGAATGTCAATGCAACGAACGGGACTTATACAGTAGCTGTAGATCAAGCGCCTCAGGGACGTCAGATTAAGAATATTCGTGTCGCAGCTTGGTCTAAAGCTCATCAAGAAAATCTTTACTGGTATTCCGCAACACCGACAGGTATGCACACAGAGATCACTGTCTCTACCAATAATCACGGTAACGAAGCGGGCAGCTATACCACTCACGTCTATGTAGACTACAAAGATGGGGGAGTTGAAGGTTTTAACCTCGGTCAGACAGCCTTGTCTCCACGAAATCAAAAGGTGAATCCACAAACAACCTATTATTCTCAACGGGATCCTCGTTGGGCTGGGAAATATTATGGTGTGAGCAATGTCGATCAGTCAGGTTGTGTGCCAACCTCTCTTGCTATGACCTTCACAGATATCCTTGGTAGAACTATTTTGCCAACAACAGTAGCTGATTATCTCTACAACAATACTGATTCATTCAACAAAGGTGAAGCAGGAACAGATTCTGATGGGATTGTAGCTGCCACTCGTAACTGGGGCTTGAAGAGCCAATTGATTAATGGAGCTGGAGGCATTGCAGAAGCCCTCATGGCTGGCAAGCATGTACTTGCTGCAGTAGGTAATAGCCAATTTACTAGTGATCCTTATACTCATGAATTGGTCTTGCATGGTTATGACAATGGAAGAACCTATGTTCGCGATCCATATAATAGCGGCAACAACGGCTGGTACTCCATCAATTATCTTCACTCTATTAAGAGTAAGGACCCGATGGATAACAAGCTTGGAGCACCTTTCTTCTCAATTTTTGCATAAGCTAATCAGAAGGCCAATCTGGCCTTCTGTTTTCTTTAAAAATAGGATTCTTCTCATGATATTGTTTCTTGATCCGGCGGTTTGTGCTATAATACTACTATGTGGGTACAACCGTATAAAAAATTGTAAGGAAGATACATGAAAAAGAAAGATCTTATTTTTTATGCTGGGACAGCCGTTTTGTTGGCTTTTTCGACACAACAAGTCAAAGCCGATGAGCAACATGCGTCTGATCAAACACCAGAAAATACATCAGCTATCGTTGCAACAACAACTTCATCAGAAGCACAGAATACCGCGAGCGAAGAAGTGGGAGTTGAGAAAGGTATTCAGACAGAAAATACCGTTGCAACAGAGGCAGCACCTGTCACACCGACTCTTAGCAATAACCAGTCTTCTGACAAGGGCACTAGCGACAAGGTTGTATCAGAGCAACCAGCACCAGCTGTGGTAGCTAGTCGTGCACCATATGGCGCACGCGCACGAGTGGTAGCAGCAAGAAATGAGAGTGTTCCTCAACAGGAATCTCCGGTTTCCGCAGATTTGACTATTGCAAAATCAGAGTCAGACGGCACCTTTACCATTACGGCTAAGAATCTTCAAGGCTTGGATGGTTATGAAGAAGTGAAGATTCCATTCTGGTCTCATGCCAATGGGATGAAAGACATCATCTGGTACACTCCAAATCGTCAAGCAGATGGTTCTTATACCGTAACAGCCAAAGCCAGTGACCACGAAAACGCGGATGGCAAGTACGAAGCGCAAGTCTTCTATGTGGATGCCAAAGGCCAAAACAAGTTTGTCAAGAAAGCCTTTATTGACTACACAGCTCCTAAACCATCTGCTGATCTAACCATTACGAAATCAGAGTCAGACGGCACCTTTACCATTACGGCTAAGAACCTTCAAGGCTTCGATAGCTACAAGGAAGTGAAGATTCCATTCTGGTCTCATGCCAATGGGATGAAAGATATCATCTGGTACACTCCAAGTCGTCAAGCAGATGGTTCATATACTGTAACAGCCAAAGCCAGTGACCACGAAAATGCTGATGGCAAATACGAAGCGCAAGTTTTCTATGTGGATGCTAACGGACAAAACAAGTTTGTCAAGAAAGCCTTTATTGACTACACAGCTCCTAAACCATCAGCCGATCTGACCATTACAAAATCAGAAAAAGACGGTACTTTCACTATTACAGCTAAGAACCTTCAAGGTTTCGATGGTTATAAAGAAGTGAAGATTCCATTCTGGTCTCATGCCAATGGGATGAAAGACATCATCTGGTACACTCCAACTCGCCAGGTAGACGGTTCATATACTGTAACAGCCAAAGCTAGTGACCACGAAAACGCTGATGGTCAGTATGAAGCGCAAGTCTTCTATGTGGATGCCAAAGGACAAAACAAGTTTGTCAAGAAAGACTTTATTGATTTCAAAAATCAATCACGTCCAACTGCTAGTCTCTTAATCCAAAACAACAACAAGGATGCGGGTACCTTTGATATCCTCATTAAGGATGTCTACAATCCTAAAGGTGTGCGAACTGTGCAAGTCCCTACTTGGTCTGATAAGGACGGCCAAGACGATATTCGCTGGTATGAAGCGACTCGCCAATCAAATGGAGACTACAAGGTATCCGTCAAAGCGAGCGATCATAAGAACTCTACTGGTAAGTACCATATTCACCTTTACTATATTCAAAATGATGGTTCTCGTGTGGGTGTCGGTTCAACGACTACAGAAGTTGAATTCCGAAATGCTCAGACGAAGACGCAAACAGGGATCAAGAATGTCAATTCTGGTGCTGGAACCTATACGGTAACAGTGGATCAAGCGCCTCAGGGACGTCGGATTAAGAATATCCGTGTCGCAGCCTGGTCTCAAGCGCACCAAGAAAATCTCTACTGGTATTCAACAGCGCCTTCTGGTATGCATACAGAAGTGCAGGTTTCTGCAGCAAATCACCAGTACCAATCAGGCAACTATACCACTCACGTCTATGTGGATTATGTCGATGGTGGCGTTGAAGGCTTTAACCTTGGTCAAACAGCCCTTCATCCCCGTGCGACTGTAGATCAAACTGCTTTTAGTCCTCGTGTAACGAATGGACAACGGGACCGTGTCTTACGGGCAGCAGCTAGTCTAGTGGGCGTTCGTGGCGGCACTGCAGCTCACCATCAATTGGTCAATGATTATAACAGTGTTAAACCACTTCCGGTTGGTTATGCAGTGAAGACGACCGATGACTGGTGTGATATCTTTGTCACAACAGTCTTCCAGCGGGAAGGTTTGAGCGGTTTGATTGGCCGTGAATGTGGAGTCGAACGTCACATCCAGATTTTCAAACGCTTGGGCATCTGGAATGAAGATGGTACCACTACACCAAAAGCAGGGGACATCATCACCTTTAACTGGGATCAAAATACCCAACAAAACAATGGCTTTGCGGATCACATCGGAATTGTCGAGAGCGTCTCAAATGGGATCATTCACACCATTGAAGGAAACTCCAACAACCAAGTCCGTCGCAATACCTATCGGATCGGACATGGCAATATCCGTGGATTTGCCACCCCACGCTATCAATAATAAAAAAAGAAGCCTGAGGCTTCTTTTTTAGTCTTTCAACCTTTCTTCGAAACTCTTAGAAGGGGCCTCGACTTGGATGATTTCAAGGGTTAATGGATTGGTAAAGGTCAAGCGGTGGGCATGGAGCATGAGTCGCTCTCCTCGTGCAGGGTTATAGAGAGGATCCCCGACAATCGGGTGCCCATGATGGGAGAGATGAACCCGGATCTGATGGGTGCGCCCCGTCTTGAGCTGGCATTTGACCAGGCTATTTCGCCCGATTTTTTTCAGTTGCGTCACCTGAGTTTCTGCATACTGCCCTTTGCGCGGATCGACCAGGCGCTTGCGCCGATCGTGGCGATCGCGTCCGATTTTATCCTTGTAGACGATGGTTTTTTGTGCTAAGCTACCTTGGATCAAGGCCCAGTACTCGCGTTGGATGTTTTTATCTTCCAAAATGCGGTTGAGAATGGGCAGGATAAAAGGATTTTTGGCAAATAAAATTGCTCCGCTGGTTTCCTTGTCTAAGCGGTGCACGACGTAGCAGGTAGATCCAACATAGCTGGAAACATGGTTAAGAAGAGCAATTTCTGTCGGCTCATTAGCATGGGTTTTCATGCCTTCAGGCTTATTGACGATGATGACATGCTCATCCTGATAGAGCTCTTCGACCAGACTCGGGTCTCCGGCTAGGAGCTCTTTTTCAGGGTAATCGTCCGCGTCAAAGATCAGCTGGATCTGGTCTCCTTTTTGAACGGGGCTCTGCCAGTTGATGGTCTCGCCATTGACCAAGACGTGTTTCTTGGTTCGTAAAAAATGCCGGATCTTACGGGGAATGAGGAAGTAGTCCTCAAGCAGTTCTTTCACAGTCATCTGGGGAAAGGATTGTGGAATGGTAAATTGATAGTTCATGACCCTATTGTAGCAAAATCTAAGCTTAAAGAAAACTAAATGGGAGAAGAGGATGAGCTATCTTTTCTTGCTAGGACAAGGATAAGGTGTTACAATAACAGGTATGAATAGAATAAAAGAATTATTTGAAAACCTGATCACTTTTTTTAGAAAGGATCATCCGCCTAAAGCGGTGGCAGAAGAAGTGCCAGACACGGAACTACCAGAAGAGACAGTAGAGCCGACCTATAGTCGCTCAGGCAAGCACAGAAGCAAGCCTCTCTCTCAGCACCCCTTCCGTCGTTTCTGGCGCCGCTTCCATTTGACCAAGATTCTCCTGATCATTGGGCTAGGCTTTAGCCTCTTGACAGGGGGGTATCTCTTCTATCTTGCTAAGACGACCAACGTCAAGGATTTGCAGAATGCACTGAAGGCGACGACCATTATCTATGATAAGAATGGGGACCAGGCGGGAAGTTTGACCGGGCAAAAAGGAACCTATGTCGAACTCGATGCTATTAGTGAGAATCTGCAAAATGCCGTGGTCGCAACAGAGGACCGGAGCTTTTACAAGAATAGCGGGATCAACTATGGTCGCTTCTTTTTAGCGATTTTGACCCTGGGTCGCTCAGGTGGTGGGTCGACCATCACCCAGCAGCTAGCCAAGAATGCTTACCTGTCTCAGGACCAGACGGTGGAGCGTAAGGCCAAGGAATTCTTCCTGGCGCTTGAAATCAATAAGAAATACAGTAAAAAAGAAATCCTCACCATGTACCTCAACAATGCCTATTTTGGAAATGGGGTTTGGGGGATTGAGGATGCTTCCAAGAAGTATTTTGGGGTTTCAGCCAGTCAATTAAGCCTGGATCAGTCTGCTGTTCTCGCAGGTATGCTCAAGGGACCTGAGATCTATAACCCGCTCTATTCAGTAGAGAATGCGACCAATCGCCGCAATACGGTCCTCCAAAATATGGTGGCAGCTGGTTATATTGACCAGAAAACAGCTGATCAGTCAGCGGCTGTGGATATCCATGGTCAGCTGGTCGATGCCTATGAAGGCAAGTCAGAGGACTATCGCTACCCATCCTATTTTGATGCGGTCATCAATGAAGCGGTCAATGAATATGGTCTGACCGAAGAAGACATTGTCAAAAATGGCTACCGGATCTACACCGAGCTGGATCAAAATTACCAAGCAAGCATGCAGGTGATCTATGACAATACAGCCCTCTTCCCAGTAGCAGAAGACGGCACGCGCGCGGAATCTGGTAGTGTCGCCCTCGATCCTAAGACCGGAGGGGTTCGGGCTCTCGTAGGGCGTGTCGGAAGCGATCAAAATCCAGGATTCCGTACCTACAACTACGCGACCCAGGCTGCTCGAAGTCCAGGATCAACCATCAAACCTTTGGTTGTCTATAGCCCAGCTGTTGCTGAAGGTTGGTCGACCAATAAGGAGTTGGACAATAGTACCACCCAATATGGAAGCTATGAGGTCAATAACTACGCGGGAATCCAGTCTAGCCCAACGGTACCGATGTACCAGGCCTTGGCAGAGTCCCTTAACCTTCCAGCCGTAGCGACCGCTAATGATTTGGGTCTTGATACGGTCTTTGAGTACGGGAAAAAATTCGGGCTCAACATGGACAAGGTGGACAAGTCGCTTGCCGTTGCCTTGGGAGCTGGTGTGACAACCAATCCGATGCAGATGGCTCAGGCCTATGGCACCTTTGCTAACGGCGGGGTCATGAATGATGCTCACCTCATTACCAAGATCGAAAATGCAAGTGGCCAAGTGGTCAAGAGCCATAGCCAGAAATCAACCCGAGTGCTCAGTGGTTCAACGACAGATAAGATGACCAATATGATGCTTGGTACCTTCAGTAATGGTACAGGGGTGAACGCTGCGCCTTATGGCTATACCATGGCAGGGAAAACCGGTACGACAGAGACCAGCTTTAACAAGGACCTCTCTGGAGACCAATGGGTGATCGGCTACACGCCAGATGTGGTCATCAGTCAATGGCTTGGTTTCCCAACGACCGATGAAAATCACTACCTGACGGACAGTAGTGCTGGGACGGCATCCGAGATCTTCCGCAATGTTGCCAACAGTGTCCTGCCTTATACAGACGGTACTCAGTTTGACTCGGTGAAGAACTCTTATGCTGAAAATGGCATTGCGCCAGTCGGAGAAGAAACGACAGAAACAGATAGCAAAGAAGACAAAGGTTTCTTTGAGGATGTCAAAGAAAAGGCGTCGAATATGGTCGATGATGCGAAAAAAGCAATCGACGAGGCCGATATCCCAGGAAAAGCGAAAAACGCTTGGGATACCTTCAAAGGCTGGCTTGGTTTCTAATCAAAAAACGATTCAGAAGAATTTCTGAATCGTTTTTTGCAGATTGAAGACAAAGTCTTCTTAGAAACTTTCCTTAGGTGAGTACGGACGTCAGCGAACTTCGAAGAAGTTCCATGACTTAGTTTTGGACCTAAGGTTCCAAAACTCCCGAGTGCTAGAAACAATAGTGTTTCTAGCACTTTTCTCACAGCGGAAAGTTTCTGTTGAAATGATCCTAATAGTATTAATTATTTTAATTTTTAAACGTTACTTAGATTGTTTTATGTAAAATGCAATTTGTCTATATTCTAAAAAGATCCATTCAGAAGAATTTCTGAATCGTTTTTCATTTAAAGTTCACTATCTGACAAGCTAAAGGTATCGCCGTGTTGGAGATCCCCGTACTGGTAGCCTCGTTTGAACCAGCGCATGCGTTGCTCTGAAGTTCCGTGGGTAAAGCTATCTGGCACCGAGTAGCCGTAGGCTTGCTCTTGGAGAGTGTCATCCCCGACTGCATGGGCTGCATTCATGGCTTCTTCGATATCGCCGATATCTAGAAGGTTTCGGTCTTGAATGGAGCGGGCCCAGACACCGGCTAGATAATCAGCTTGTAGCTCAATGCGGACACTGATGGCATTTCGTTCCTTTTCAGAAAGACCTTGTTGCATCCGATGGTATTTACCAAGGATTCCCAGCTCATTTTGCACGTGGTGGCCGACTTCGTGGGCAATCACGTAGGCCATGGCGAAGTCCCCGCTAGCCTTGTATTTGGTTGTTAATTCCTTGTAGAAGCTCATATCCAAATAAATCTTTTTGTCGGTCGGACAGTAGAAGGGACCAGCCGATGCTTGCCCAACCCCACAGCCTGTCTGTGTCCGTCCGGTATAGAAGACTAGTTTGGGCTCATGGTAAGTACGTCCTTCAGCTTGAAAGACCTTGTGCCAATGATCTTCTGTTGTTCCAAGGACCTTGCTGACGAACTCGGCATCTGCATCGTCGACATGGGTCTTGTTGGTGCGCGTGACTTGGGTGGACTGGTAAGGTTGGGAAGAAGTCCCATTTCCAAAGAGACCCCCAAGGCTAGCGCCACCACCTCCTAGAAGAACCAGAAGAAGGATGAGGACGATCTTACTTTTGAAGCTCCCCGGCGATAGTAAGATTTGTAAAATGCCCCCACCAAGGTTACTGTTGCCTGAAGACTGGGAGTAGCTTTGCCCTCGGCGGTCTTCGATATTTCTACTTTCTTTTAGATGATCGCTTTTCATATTCGTCTCCTTTTGTTTTATTTTACCAAAAATGAGGAGAAAACCAGAGTGATAACGCTTTAGATTTGCTTTTTTCTTGACAGGAGATTTTCTGTTCTTGTCAAAACGTGGAAAACTTGCTATAATGGGGTGAACGGAGGCGTTATGGCATTAAAAAAAGCAAGTCTAGCGTGTACGGTTTGTGGGTCACGCAATTACTCCATTAAGTTGAGTGGGACGCCAAAACCAACACGTCTAGAAGTCAATAAATTCTGCAAACATTGCAGTAAGTATACCATCCATAAAGAAACACGATAGGAGAGAGTTGTGAAATTCATTAAAGATATTTTCGTCTTACTAAAAGATACAACTTGGCCAAATCGCAAGGAAAGATGGAAAAACTTTATCTCAGTGATTGAGTACACCGCTTTCTTTGTTGCATTGATTTATTTGTTTGACAAAGTCATTGCACGTGGCCTATTGCACATGATCAATTTCTTTTAAGAAAAGAAGCCATGAGGCTGGGCAACAACTGTCCAGCCTTTGATTTTTGATAGGAATAACTGCAAGACGCAGTGGTTGATTGGCATCTTTGTTCGCTTTTTAAGCTTCAAAGATGGCCTAATCAACTGTGCGGGGGTGGGAAAACGAACTCTTTTTAACCAGCCGGAGTTCTTTCCCACTCCCACTTTTTGTAGTCTTTTCTTAAAAATAAATCAGCAAACCTCTTTGCATTCCTGCAAAATGTGGTATAATGAAGCTAGGAAAAGGAAAGCCAAGAGGCTTTTTTTAGTATGTTCACAAAAGCTCGAGCAGGCTAAACAGAAAGAAAGGATGCCCAAATGGACAGTTTTGATAAAGGCTGGTTTGTACTACAAACCTACTCAGGATATGAAAACAAGGTAAAAGAGAATCTTTTGCAACGTGCGCAAACTTACAATATGTTAGAAAACATCTTGCGTGTAGAGATTCCAACTCAAACCGTACAAGTTGAGAAAAACGGTAAAACAAAAGAAATCGAAGAAAACCGCTTCCCAGGTTATGTCTTGGTAGAAATGGTCATGACAGATGAAGCTTGGTTTGTCGTTCGGAATACACCGAACGTTACTGGTTTCGTCGGATCACACGGGAACCGTTCAAAACCAACTCCATTGTTGGAAGAAGAAATCCGCAGCATCTTGCTCTCTATGGGTCAAACCGTTCAAGAGTTTGACTTGGATGTCAAGGTGGGCGATACAGTTCGTATCATCGACGGTGCCTTCACAGACTATACTGGTAAGATCACTGAAATTGATAACAACAAGGTGAAAATGGTCATTTCTATGTTCGGTAACGATACGGTTGCAGAAGTGAATTTGAACCAAATTGCTGAATTGTAAGAAAAATAGAACCCTCCAAGAAAAACTTGGAGGGTTCTTTGTATGGATCGTTATTGATTTTTATCCAGGCCAGTGATCTTTTTTAACTGCTTGGTTTCTGCAGCAGACGTAACATTGAAGATCTTATTGCCTTGTGTAGAGAAGCTAGATTCATCTCCGTTGCTATCTTTATAGACATAGCTGGTCCCATTTTCTGAACGCATAATGGCATAGGGTTTTCCGAGACGTTCGAGGGCCGTTTTTGGTGTATCGGATTTGGAAATGCTGCCAGTAGACTGGTGGTTGGCATCGCCCCCTCTTAGTCGGAAGGTGATATCTGTTAACACATTATTGCGGAAGAAAGCCATGATATCGCCATTGTCTGTTGCCCAAACATTGACCCCATCGCCAGGATTCGCACTGTCTGTACTACTTACGGGTTGACCAAAGGCTGCAACTACGTCATCGTAACTGCTTCTTTCTTTTGGCCCACCAACCTCTTGTCCATCTTCGGTTCTCAATACAAAACCGGTGGTAGGGTGGAGGTTCTTGAGCTTTTCGATCTCAGGAATGGATGCAGCTCCTGGCACATATTGGAGAGATGCGCCATCATCTGGATCCAAGCTGAAGCGGCCTGAAAAATCATCTGAGCTACTGCTGTCTGAAGAAGTGCTCGACGATTTACTAGATGATGTTTTGGTAGAAGATTGTTTGATCGGTTTTCTAGAGCTAGAAGCTGTTTTTGCTGGTTGCGCAGAATTGGCAGGTGAGCAAGCGGCTAGTGTCACTAGTGAAAGAAGGCCGATCGCAAAGAAACGAATGTTTTTCATAAATACCCTTTCTAATGTGCTTCGCCAATCAGGCGAGGTTTTATTATATCAATAATCAAGGAAAGGAGCAAATGGCAACAAAAAACCCCCCTATTGCTAGGGGAATTTTTAAAAGATAAAAGATGATAAAAAATTTTATTATCAAGGCGGTAGACGGATTTGAACCGACGATCAAGCTTTTGCAGAGCCGTGCCTTACCACTTGGCTATACCGCCATAACATATAATATTGTAACCTAAAAATAAAGATAGGTCAAGAAAAACTTTTTACGTCAAACAACTTTAGAAAACCATTTCATCGTAGGGATTGAAAAAATCTCTCAAATAGCTTGCGAATTCTAGGGATTTCTGCTATACTTATAGAGTTGTCTAAGACAGCAAATACTCATCTCGGATCCATTGTGGCACCGTTGCCCTTGTGGTCGTGCTGCAAGTTGACGTCTGAGAGAGGAGAAAAAAACAAAAAAGGAGAAACTACTCATGGCAGTAATTTCAATGAAACAACTTCTTGAGGCTGGTGTACACTTCGGTCACCAAACTCGTCGCTGGAACCCTAAGATGGCTAAGTACATCTTTACAGAACGTAACGGAATCCACGTGATCGACTTGCAACAAACTGTAAAATATGCAGACCAAGCATACGACTTCATGCGTGATGCAGCTGCAAACGATGCAGTTATCTTGTTCGTAGGTACTAAGAAACAAGCTGCTGATGCTGTTGCAGAAGAAGCTGTTCGTGCAGGTCAATACTTCATCAACCACCGTTGGTTGGGTGGAACTCTTACTAACTGGGGAACAATCCAAAAACGTATCGCTCGTTTGAAAGAAATCAAACGCATGGAAGAAGATGGAACTTTTGAAGTTCTTCCTAAGAAAGAAGTTGCATTGTTGAACAAACAACGCGCTCGTCTTGAAAAATTCTTGGGCGGTATCGAAGACATGCCTCGTATCCCAGACGTAATGTACGTTGTGGATCCACATAAAGAACAAATCGCTGTTAAAGAAGCTAAGAAATTGGGTATCCCAGTTGTAGCGATGGTCGACACAAACACTGACCCAGATGATATCGATGTTATCATCCCAGCGAACGATGACGCTATCCGCGCTGTTAAATTGATCACTGCGAAAATGGCTGACGCTGTTATCGAAGGACGTCAAGGTGAAGACAGTGTTGCTACAGTAGAAGCTGAATTGGCAGCTACTGAAGGTCAAGCTGATTCAATCGAAGAAATCGTTGAAGTTGTAGAAGGCGACAACGCTTAATTTCATTCAATAAGTAACGAACCTAAGAGGGCAGGGCTCAGCCCGACCCTCTTATTTTATTAAAAAATATAGGAGAACAAAAATGGCAGAAATTACAGCTAAGCTTGTAAAAGAATTGCGTGAAAAATCTGGTGCCGGTGTTATGGACGCTAAAAAGGCATTGGTTGAAGTTGAAGGTGATATCGAAAAAGCGATCGAATTGCTTCGCGAAAAAGGTATGGCTAAAGCAGCTAAGAAAGCTGACCGTGTTGCCGCTGAAGGTTTGACTGGTGTTTATGTCAATGGTAACGTTGCAGCAGTAGTTGAAGTAAACGCTGAAACTGACTTCGTTGCGAAAAACGCTCAATTCGTTGAATTGGTAAACGCAACAGCGAAAGTGATCGCTGAAGGTAAACCAGCTAACAACGAAGAAGCTCTTGCTTTGACAATGCCTTCAGGTGAAACTCTTGAAGCTGCATACGTATCTGCAACAGCTACAATCGGTGAAAAAATTTCATTCCGTCGTTTTGCCTTGCTTGAAAAAACAGATGCACAACACTTCGGTGCTTACCAACATAATGGTGGACGTATCGGTGTTATCTCTGTAATCGAAGGTGGAGACGAAGCACTTGCTAAACAAATCTCAATGCACATCGCTGCAATGAAACCAACTGTTCTTTCATACAAAGAATTGGATGAACAATTCGTGAAAGATGAATTGGCACAATTGAACCACGTCATCGACCAAGATAACGAAAGCCGTGCAATGGTTGGTAAACCAGCTCTTCCACACTTGAAATTTGGTTCTAAAGCTCAATTGACTGACGAAGTAGTTGCTCAAGCTGAAGAAGATATCAAAGCTGAATTGGCAGCTGAAGGTAAACCAGAAAAAATCTGGGATAAAATCATCCCAGGTAAAATGGATCGCTTCTTCTTGGACAACACAAAAGTTGACCAAGCCTACACTCTTCTTGCACAAGTCTACATCATGGATGACAGCAAGACAGTTGAAGCTTACCTTGAATCAGTAAATGCTTCAGTTATCGAATTCGTTCGTTTTGAAGTTGGTGAAGGTATTGAAAAAGCTTCAAATGACTTTGAAGCAGAAGTTGCAGCTACAATGGCAGCAGCTCTTAACAACTAAGAATAAAAAATAAGAGGTTTCGAAGGAAACCTCTTTTTTGTAAGATAAATTCATCTAAATAACTTTCCTTAGGTGAGTACGGACGTCAGCGAACTTCAAAGAAGTTCCATGACTTAGTTTTGGACCTAAGGTTCCAAAACTCCCGAGTGCTAGAAACATGATTGTTTCTAGCACTTTTCTCACAGCGGAAAGTTTTAGTAGATGACTGAGTAATTCTAATAAATAAATTTTTTTGTTTTATAGAATTTATTAGATTTTAAAAAAAATAGTTTGTCTATACTCTTAGAGGAACGGAAGCATCTTTTTTGCATGCAAAAACTGAAGCCGTTGCTTCAGTCTTTTGCTTAATGTGCGAAGGTATCGATTCCTAGAAGCAGGGACAGGGTTCCCATGATGAGGCCGGCTAGGATCACTCCGAGCATGACTGCGAGGCTACTGCGTTTGAAGTCCCAGTCAAGGATAGAAGCTGCAAGAGCTCCGGTCCAGGCACCAGTTCCTGGTAAAGGAATGCCGACGAATAGGAGTAGGGCCCAGAAGATTCCTTTGTCTCCTGCAGCTTTCTCTAATTTTTGTCCGCCTCTATGGCCCTTATTGAGACACCAGCTAAAAAAGCCTCCGATGATCGGTTTTTTTGCGCCCCAAGTGAGGATATGGCGGGCGAAGAAGAAGATCAGAGGGACAGGGAGAAGATTTCCGATCACTCCGATCAGGAGCGCTGTCCATAAGGGAATACCATTTGCAATGGCAAAAGGGATGGCCCCGCGCAATTCAACAAGGGGAACCATGGAGATCAGGAAGGTAAAGATATATTTCATTAGTCAAGCCTTTCGATTAGTCTTCTTCATTCTATCGTATCTTCCTTCAATTGACAACTATTCCAGCTTTGGAATGAACTTTTTAAATCTTTTATCTTGACTTTCTGGTGGAGGAAGCATATAATAGAGACATAGTTAATTAGAATCATTATAAAAAAGGAGAAACGATATGACAACTATGAAACATGAAGCAGCTACTGATGTAGCAACTTTTGCACCTTCTAATAAAGAAACTCTTCCAGAAACAAAAGCCCTCTTGAACCAAGTCGTAGCAGATCTCTACGTCGCTCACATTGCCCTTCACCAAGTACACTGGTATATGCGTGGACGTGGCTTTATGGTTTGGCATCCAAAGATGGACGAATACATGGACAGCTTGGATGCAACCTTGGATGAAGTGAGCGAACGCTTGATCACTCTTGGTGGCGCGCCATATTCTAGCATGACTGAATTTTTGGAACACAGCAATATTGAAGAACGCCGTGGAACATTTACGAAAAATGTAGAAGAAAGCTTGACACGTGTTCTTGAAATCTTCCATTACCTTGACGGTCTTTACCAAAAAGCTTTGGATGTTACCGACGCTGAAGGCGACGATGTAACCAACGATATCTTTGTTGGGGCTAAAGCAGAACTTGAAAAGAACATTTGGATGGTGGCAGCTGAACTTGGTCAAGAACCAGGATTATAAGATCATAAAAAAAATAGAAGCCATTGGCTTCTATTTTTTTGGTGTTTTTTCTAGTGGGAAAAATTAGTAGAAATTTATTTAGGAAGGATAAATCCATTCGATGTGAGGTGCGCGTTCTTTAATTTGCTTTTGTATTGTATTAAAATCGGCTCCTTCTGCATTTGAAAAATTCACCTTGTCGAGTAGTTTGTCCTTCTTATCATAAAAATAAAGAAAGCGATCTGTATAAGTAACATCGTTAGCGGAGCTAGTCTTTATTTTGTATTCTATTTTATGGATGTCGCTATATTTCATCTGTAACTGGTTTCGATATGCATTTCCAATAGTATAGATAGCATCATCAGTGATAGTGAGGAGGGGAGGCTCAATTGCTGTCATCCCATTGTAGCAGGCGATAAGTAAGAAGGAAGCGATAGAAAATCCGGTGAATACAAGAAAAAGAAAAAGAAAATCATCATTATTTCTTGAACTTGAAAGCTGAGAGGCTTCGGTATTCCTTGCGGACGTGATTTGATTCTGGGTTGAAGAGTAGTGAAGTTCTTGCCTTGAACTAGAGAAGGTCCCTTGGGGAGTTGATTTTACTTGAGAACCTGATTGGATTGCTTGAAATAGAAAAATTAAAATCATCACGATTATAGGAACGATAGAATAGGAATAAGAAATTTTTTCTTTTTTATATTCTATTTTTTCACTCATAGGTAAACCTCATTTTTTTACATTAGTTGAACCATTTTATCATATTTTTATTACGGGTAGGTAACAAATAAAGCTTGTTTGTACTAATTAAAGGAATTCTTAATCTAACTATAGTTGGAGCGAAATCGAGGCCTATCGCTCCTATTTTTTTGGTATAGTTAATATGTGATTTTCTGTAAGCGTTCGCAGGTATAAGAAAGCGCTTACAAATTGAATAGTTAATCCTAAGAGGAGGTTTTTATGGGAAAGTCTTTTTTTGAAAAGCGTCCTGTTTTTAGTATTCGTAAGCTCTCAGTTGGAGCTTGTTCTGTTGTGATTGGGATTTCGGCCTTGGGTCTTTCAAGGGTCCATGCGGAAGAAAAGCCAGCCCTCGAAAGTGAACCGACTTCGATGGAGACACCAAGTGTTGTAACGGAAAATTCAGAAACGGAAGTTCCTGAAGCTGGTGCAAGGGTTTCAGAAGCTCCAGCTGTCATCACCCCTACCAGAGCTGAGGGAAAGCCGGCGCCTCAAGGCGAAGGCCAGCCCGTTTCAGCTTCATCTGAGCGTGCTACAGGAACGGAAGAAACAGCTGCTCCAGATCAAAATCGTGTAGCGGAGGATATTGTGCAAGATCGAGAACGTGATTTTAATAAAGATTGGTATTTTAAATTAAATGCAGCTCCTGGTGCAGAAGGGCGTCAAGTGGATGTCAAGGATTGGAAAAAATTAGATCTTCCTCATGACTGGTCTATTTTCTTTGATTTCGATCACAACTCTCCTGCTCAAAATGAAGGGGGGCAATTAAACGGAGGGGATGCTTGGTATCGTAAGACCTTCCGTTTGGACGACAAGGATCTAGATAAGAAGGTCCGCTTGGAATTTGGCGGGGTTTATATGGATTCCAAAGTCTATGTAAACGGACAATTCGTTGGTCATTATCCAAATGGCTACAATGCCTTTTCTTATGATATTACTCCTTATTTGAATGCGGATGGAAGCGAGAATACCATCGCCGTTCATGTGGTCAATCAACAACCAAGTAGCCGTTGGTATTCTGGTAGCGGAATTTACCGGGATGTTAAGCTGAGTGTAACGGACAAGGTTCATTTAGCGCAGTATGGGACTACGATTACGACCCCTCAGTTAGAAAAACAGCAAAATGGGGCAGTAGATACAGTGGTGAAGAGCCGCATTGTCAACCAGGATGATCAAGCCCATAGTGTGTATGCGGAATATGAAATTGTCGATCAAAATGGCCAAGTGGTGAGCGAAAAAACGCGCAGTGAAGCGCAAGCTGTTCTAGCAGGTCAAGAGATCAACCTATCTCAAACCCTCCATGTTGAAAAACCAACCCTCTGGGATGTGAAAACGGATCATCCAGCTCTCTATACCTTGTATACGCGGGTTTATCGGGATTCGCAGTTGGTCGATGTGCAAAAGGAACGCTTTGGTTATCGCTATCTCAACTGGACACCAGAAGGTGGCTTCTTCCTCAATGGGGTGGCGACGAAATTCCACGGGGTATCCCTTCACCATGACCACGGGGCTCTTGGAGCTGAGGAAAATTACAAGGCTGAATACCGTCGTCTCAAACAGATGAAGGACATGGGAGTCAATGCCATCCGGACGACCCACAACCCAGCCAGTGAACAAACCTTAAAAATTGCTGCTGAGTTGGGCTTGATGGTTCAAGAAGAAGCTTTTGATACCTGGTATGGTGGTAAGAAACAATACGATTACGGTCGTTTCTTTGAAAAGGATGCCACTCACCCAGAAGCTCGTAAGGGGGATACTTGGTCCGATTACGATCTACGAACCATGGTAGAGCGGGGCAAGAACAATCCAGCCATTGTCATGTGGTCAATCGGTAACGAAGTCGGTGAAGCAGATGGTTCAGACAAATCTGTCGCAACTGTTCGTCGCTTGGTCAAGACCATCAAGGACGTGGATGCAACCCGCTATGTCACCATGGGAGCTGATAAATTCCGCTTTGGCGATGGATCAGGAGGCCATGAAAAGGTAGCAGCAGAGCTCGATGCGGTTGGATTTAACTATTCAGAAGCCAACTATGAAAGCTTACGGGCCAAACATCCAAACTGGCTCATTTATGGTTCTGAAACTTCTTCTGCAACGCGGACACGGGGCTCTTACTATCACCCTGAAAGAGAATGGATCGGCAGCAACCAAGAAGACCGCCATTATGAACAATCAGACTACGGCAATGACCGGGTTGGTTGGGGTCGGACTGCAACCGCCTCTTGGACCTTTGACCGTGATCATGCCGGCTATGCAGGACAATTCATCTGGACTGGTACGGACTATATTGGCGAGCCAACCCCATGGCACAACCAAAATGACACACCTGTGAAAAGTTCTTATTTTGGTATTGTCGATACTGCCGGCCTTCCAAAGAATGATTTTTACCTCTACCAAAGTCAATGGGTGTCAGCTGAGAAACATCCAATGGTCCATCTCTTGCCACATTGGAACTGGGACAATCCAGAATTAGCCAATCGTGTCATGGATGAAGAAGGACGGATTCCTGTTCGGACCTTCTCCAATGCCCACAGTGTGGAATTGATTGTCAATGGGGAATCACAAGGAGTGAAGACCTTTACCAAGAAGACCACAGCTGATGGCCGGACCTACCAAGAAGGGGCAAATCCGGATGAACTTTATCTAGAGTGGTTGGTCCCATATGTACCAGGTAAGGTGGAAGCTATTGCGCGCAACGAAGCGGGAGAAGTGATTGCGAAAGATCAAGTCGAAACAGCCGGCAAGGCTGCGGGTGTTCGTTTGTTGAAAGAAGAACACGCGATCGCAGCGGACGGTAAGGATTTGACCTATATTACCTATGAAATCGTCGATGAAGAAGGTCGTGTCGTACCAACTGCCAATAATTTGGTGCATTTCCATTTGCATGGACAAGGCCAAATTGTCGGTGTCGATAATGGGGAGCAAGCCAGCCGTGAACGCTACAAAGCGCAGGAAGATGGCTCATGGCAACGCAAAGCCTTCAACGGCAAAGGGGTTGTGATTGTCAAATCAACTGAGCAGGCAGGTGCCTTTACTCTGTATGCAGACTCAGATCGCTTGCAATCAGACCAGGTCAGCCTCTTTACAGGTAAGAAGGACCAAGCAGAACGCACTGTATTAGGTGTGGAACCTGTTCGACAAAGTGCTTATCTAGGAGAAAAACCAACCTTGCCAAGTAAGGTCAATGTGGTCTATAGTGATGGCAAGGCCCAAGAAGAAGCTGTTGAATGGGATGCGGCAGACTATAGCCGTGCTGGCCAAGTCCGTGTGACAGGTCATGTTCAAGGACGCACGGTCGAAGCTCTGGTCGATGTGATCGGCGTGGAACAAGTCCTTCCAGTCATCAAACAAATCCCACAGGGAGCAGATCTAGCAACAGTGGATAAGGCTGTGCAATTAGTCTTCACTGATGGGACCACTGCCCACTATGAGGTCGATCAATGGACCTTGGAAGCTGGTCAAGAAGATCAATTGTCTACACCGGGAGCACGCTTGAAGGCGACAGGACTCCTAGGCAATGGGGAAACGGTCCAAGCGACACTAGTGGTTGCAGGAGGAGATGTAACCAAGGCTAAGAAACCAACGGTTCAGCTAGATGGAGTAGCTCTTCCAAAATTTGGTAGTGGCAACCATACCATTTTCCGTTCCCTCGCTTATGGTCAAGAGCCAGGTCAAGTCACAGCAAGTGCAGAAAATGCTCAAGTGACGGTCCTACAAGCTAATCGTGAAAATGGTTTGAAGGCTCAAATTTTTGTGACTGCTAAGGATACGGGAGCTGTACAGACCTATGTAGTTCAATTCCAAGAAGAAAGTCCGCAGATCCAGCGCCTAGAATTGCGTCTGCCAGAAGGACAGGAACTCAAGGAAGACCAAACGGTACCACTTGAAGTCATTGCCCATTACCAAGATGGTAGCCAGGCAAGTCTCAAAGCAGATCAAATCGATGTGAAGACAAGAGCTGGTAGCCAAGGAAAAGCCGTCGCAACCAATAAAGGTTTGGAATTGCGAGAAGCAGGATTGGTTCATTTAGAAGCCAACTTCCAAGGACAAACGGGAGAAGTCAGCTTTACCATCACACCAAATCCTGAAGAAAAGACGGTTGTCAAGGTGCGTCCTGTACGGATTAGTACAGATCGAAACATTTTGCCAGCTCTTCCAGAGACCGTCTTGGTCGAGTATGATAAGGGATTCCCTAAAGAAAAACGCGTGACCTGGGATGCTGTAACCGCAGATCAAGTCAAGGATTACCATAGCTTTACAGTCACCGGTCATGTAGAGGGTGTGGAAAAAGAAGCCCAAGCTCAAGTGACGGTTGAAGGCATTATCGCTGTAGAAGAAGTCAGCACTACCACTCCAGTCGGAGAAAAACCAGCCCTTCCAGAAAGCGTGCGGACCTATCACTCTAATGGTAAGACCTATACAGCTAAGGTGACCTGGGATGCGGTCGATCCGCAACTCTTGGCCCAAGAAGGAGAAGTTGTTCTCTCTGGTCGTGTAGAAGGAACGGATCTTCCAACCCGTCTTCATATTCGTGTTTCTAGCAACACGGTCAAGGGAGCCAATGTAGCAGAGCAATGGACAGGATCTGTCTTGCCACTCGCTTTTGCAAGTGACTCTAACGATGCAGATCCAGTTGCTAAGGTCAATGACAAGGTCATCTCCTTTACCGATGCTCCAGCTAACCGTTGGACCAACTGGGGTCGTGACAATGCGGAAGATTCTGTCGGTATCTTGTTTGGGGACTCTGGTATCTTGACCAAGCGAGCAGTGGACAACCTCCATGTTGGTTTCCACGAAGACCACGGCGTTGGGGCTCCAAGTGAATATGTGATTGAGTACTATACAGGGGAACAAATCCCAACAGTTCCAAGCAATCCAAATCGTGTTAAAGACGAAACAGACCATCCATTTAACAATCCAGCTAACTGGAAAGAAGTCAGCAACCTAACCGTTGAAGAACCGGTAGCAGCTGGTAAGATGAATCATTTCAGTTTTGATAAAGTCGACACCTATGCCGTTCGGATCCGCATGAAGACACCAGAAGGCAAACGTGGAAGCTCTATTTCAGAGATTCAGATCTTTGCCAATAAGGTGGCGGCAGAAGAAAAGAGCCAGTTGACCATTCGCGTCAATGGCGATGTATTACCAGGTGTCAACCCAAGTGTGACCGATTACTACATCGATGCGCGTGATCGGGCTTATCCACAAGTGGAAGCGACAGCCAGCCATCACGGTCTTGCAACGGTTGTGCCAAGCGTCCATGAAGGGGAGCCAATCCGTGTCATCCATAAAGCGGAAGATGGGACCATCTTACAAGAATACCGTCTCCATCTCACAAGCGATGCAGAAAAACTGAAACAAGCTACTCCAGTAGCAGTGGAAGCAGGTAGCCGTTTTGTGAAAGTCGGTCAAGATCTGGTTCTACCATCTACCGTAGGTGTCTACTTCCAAGGGGATACAGGCTATGAACGCAAGGAACTGACGGTGGACTGGAAGCCTCTACCAGCTGATGCGCTTTCTCACGAAGGTAGCTTCACGCTGGAAGGAAAAGTCATTGGCTATGATCTGACAGCTCAGCTGACCGTCCGGGTGTCAGAAAAGACAGGAGAAAACCTCTCTGTGAACCGTGACTACAATGCAGAAGATACCAGGGCATTTGCTAGTGAAACCAATGATCTCGATCCAAATCAAATCGACTATATCGATTACATCAATGATGGTGGCTACAACGAGTACTATCGCTGGACCAACTGGAAGAGAGAACCGGATCAAACTGAAGTATTTGCTGGTCTTATCTTCAAGAAAAATGGTCAAGTAACAGAGCGTTTGGTCAATAAAGTAGCGGTCGACTTCTTTGCAGATCAGGAAACAGGTCTGCCAACGAAAACTGTTCTTGAACGCTACATTGGTCCAGACTTTGATGTCCCAGATGATTACGGCAATCTGAAAAATCTTCCAGATCATCCATTTAACCAGGCCTCTAACTGGGAAGAAATCCCGTATAGCTTGGATTATGCCTTTGAACCTGGTTATATCTCTAACCTCAGCTTCAACGAAACCAGAACGAAAGCCATCCGTTTAAGAATGGTCCGTGATGAACATCTAAAAGGAATTGGAATCGTTGAATTGAGCGCCTATGCTCCAACAGAAGAGGCCCAGGCAACAACTGACGTTACGATCCAAGTGAATGGCAAAGACCTAGAAGGTTTTAAACCAGATGTGACAGATTATCATCTAGAGTATGAGGGAGAACGTCCAATCGTTTCAGCACAAGGCAAGAATGGAACAGCCGTTACGGTAATCGATGCTAAAAGTGTCAATGCTCCAGTTCTTGTCAAGGTTGTCTCAGAAGATGGCAAGCTCGAAAAAGTATATCAACTTTCTCTCTCTGCAAAATCACCTACAGGCTCAGCTATTCCTGAAGAAGGGGTTAAGAATCTGGTCCATACCAAACCAGAGTTGGTGATTGAGCCAGAAGAGATGGACTTTGAACGCTTAGAACGTCCAAATGCGGATCTTCCAAAAGGTGAGAAACGTGTGGTTCAAGAAGGTCAAAAAGGTCGCAAATTGCGCTTGGTGGAAGTCTCTCAAGAAAATGGTGTGGAAAGCCGGAAGGAACTAGATGCCTTTGTAGAACTAGATCCAGTGGCAGAAATCACAGAGGTGGGCACGAAAGAAGTACTTCCAGATACTCCACAACCAGAGCCACAGCCGCAACCGCAGCCGCAACCGCAGCCACAACCACAACCACAACCAGAACCAGAACCAGAACCACAACCGCTTCCTAACCCAGAGCGCCCTCATGTTTCAGAAGGACCAGTAGCTATCGCAACTCCTCAAGCATCTCTTGAGGTCAAAGCGGTGCGCCAGGAAGGGATAGATGCAGTAGTGAAGGAAGTCGAGAAAGAAACTCAAACACCAGCAGTTTCAGCTGCTCCAGTTTCCGAAGGTAGATTACCAAATACAGGAACGGAAGAAAGCGTCGCAAGCCTCGTTGCTGGAATCTTAGCGGCAGGCCTTGCCAGTGCTGTGCTGGACGATCAGAAAAAAAGAGCCAAAAAGGCCAAATAAAACAGCTAGAGAAACTAGCTAAAAACGGTGAAAAGTTCACAGGTAAAAAGAAGGAGGATGGGGAAGCCCACCCTCTTTACCTGATGACATAAAGGAATAGAATATGGGAAAAAGATTAGTTGATCAGAGAAATCGATTTGGCGTTCGTAAACTCTCAGTAGGCGTCTGCTCGGTAGTCGTAGTGACTTGTTTTTTAGGAACTACTACCAGTTACGCAGAGGAACAAGCTGAGAGGAGTGAACCACGTGAAGAACGGGTTGAAACGAGCGATGCAGGGGATCAAGGAAAGGAGGAGAAAACTGTGAACGAGCACCAAGAAGAATCAGAACAGTCCTCAGCAGCTACTAGTGAGAAAGAAAATCGCACAGTCAGTCAAGGGACAGAAGCAAGCCAACCAGCCACTTCTCTAGACGAGGAGACTGAGATTGCGGATTACGGACCACTTCCAAGCAAGGCTCAGATGCAATACCACCGCGAAGAGCTAGCAGCTTTCATCCACTTTGGGATGAATACTTACTACGATCGTGAGTGGGGAGATGGGCAAGAAGATCCTTATTATTTCTATCCAGAGCATCTGGATACCGATCAGTGGATCAAAACCCTGAAAGATGCTGGCTTTAAACGGACGATCATGGTCGTCAAGCACCACGATGGCTTCCTCTTGTACCCATCCAAATACACTGACCATACCATTGCCAAAAGTGGTTGGAAAGATGGAAAAGGTGATGTCCTAGCCGAGGTTTCTGCTTCTGCCAGCAAGTATGACATGGACATGGGGGTCTATCTCTCACCTTGGGATGCTCACAGCCCTCTCTACCATGTGGATACAGAGGACCAATACAATGAATACTACCTCAACCAGCTCAAAGAAATCCTTGAAGATCCTAAATATGGAAACAAAGGCAAGTTCGTAGAAGTCTGGATGGATGGTGCGCGTGGCGATGGGGCTCAAAAAGTCACCTATACCTTTGACAAGTGGTTTGAAGCCATTCGCAAGGCCCAAGGGGATATTGCCATCTTCTCAGCTGAGCCGACCAATGTTCGTTGGATTGGAAATGAAAAGGGGATTGCTGGAGATCCGGTTTGGCAAAAGGTCAATCCAGATAAGATCCGCAACAATCCATCCAACAGCTACCTCAATCACGGGGATCCGGAAGGGAAGCAATACTCAGTGGGAGAAGCCGATGTTTCTATTCGCTCCGGCTGGTTCTACCATGACAATCAAGAGCCTAAGTCCTTGCGCGAATTGATGGACATTTACTTCAAATCGGTCGGCCGTGGCACCCCGCTTCTGCTTAATATTCCACCCAATCAAGACGGAAAATTTGCGGAGGCCGATGTGGCCCGTTTGAAAGAATTCCGCCAGACCTTGGACCAACTCTACAGTGTGAACTATGCGGCAGGAGCTTTGGTAGAAGCTGACTCGACACGGCGCAATCCTCTCTACAAGGCCAGCCATTTGACAGATGGCGATGAAAAGACCAGTTGGGCACCTGCAGATGATGCCAAAACCGGCTCTTTTGTCCTTGATCTTGGAAAAGAGCAACACTTTGATGTGGTAGAGCTCAAAGAAACCATCGAGAAAGGCCAACGGATTTCTGGTTTCACCATTGATGTGGCAGTGAATGGGCAATGGGTTCCTTATGGGGCTGGCTCAACCGTAGGGTATCGCCGTTTGATCAAAGGGCAACCAGTTGATAGTCGCTATATCCGGGTGTCCATCACCGATGCCCAAGCCACTCCAATCTTGAACGGAGTCTCTGTCTATAAGACACCAGCCAGCATTGAAGAAACCGATGGCTATCCGCTTGGTTTGACTTATTATTCTGACCGGACAGCTGAGCGGGCCAATGGCCAATGGAATGAAGAGGGAGAAGGCGTTCGAGGCACCTCTATGTGGACCAAGGAAAAGGGAGCTTCGGTGACCTATCAGTTTGAAGGCACCAAGGCCTATGTCGTCGCAACTGTCGACCCTGGTCATGGGGAAATGGATATCTATGTCGATGGCCAAAAGCTAGCGACGGTCAATACCCAAAGCCCAACCCGCAAACGTAGCCAAAAGGTCTATGAAACACCGGACTTGGCAGCAGGCTCCCATACCTTGACCTTGGTCAATAGCAAGGGAGATGCGATCGCAACGGAAGGGATTTATGCCCTCAATAACCAAGAAAAGGGTCTCTTTGAGTTTGCTCAGCCAACCCTAGCTGTTAAGAAAGGCGACCCAGCGCAAGTCGTCGTCAAGAGAAAAGGTGGCTATAAAGGAAGTGCCAGTCTTAAATTGATCACAGAACCAGGAACAGGGGTTCATGGCAAGGTCTACAAAGATACCAACGTCACCCTTGAGTTCGCAGATGGCGAAACGGAAAAAACAGTCCAAGTCCCAACCCTTGATTTTGTTGGAAAAGCGAACGATGTCTATGACTTTAAGGTCAAATTGTTGCATCCAGATCAGGGAAGCCTGGTCGGTTTTATTCCAGATCTGACAGTCCAAGTGATGAACGAGGACTAGCTGCCAAAAAATCGCAAAGCAGTGGATGACCAAGAACCGAAAATGCATGATAGTGAAGGCTGGACAAAAACTGTCCAGCCTTCACTGTTTGATAGAAATAACTGTATGACGCAATGATTGAGTGCTCAAAGCACCGCTTTTGAGGTGGCAGATAGGGCTTGCGAAGCAAGTTTCCTAAGTTTATGTACACCTTTCAAGTTCCAAAGACGACCTATGGTGGCAGAAACAATATTTTCTTCAATCTCAACCTTCAACAGTCTCTCAGGCTGTTGAAGTTATGTGGGGTGGGAAAATTGAAAAGGTTTTGGGAACTTTTTCAACCGTTTTCAATTTCAGGAGTTCTTTCCTACTCCCTTATTTTTCTCCTTTCCTTAAGAGATTCCTATTTCCATAGAGTCTTTGCTTTATTTACAGCCGTAAAAATTGTATAATAGTCAAATAAGGTCAATGATGAGAAGGAACACTCCAAGGCCATTTTTTATGGGCCAAAGAGCAGAGCATCCATCTAGAAAAAAACAAGCCAGAAAGGAGCATCATGGCAAATAAGAACACATCTGATAGCATCGAAGCTTATATTAAGGCCTTGCTGGCTCAAGCTGGCATGGCAGAGCTCAAAAGAAGTGAGTTAGCCGATGTCTTTCAGGTCGTACCCAGTCAGATTAACTATGTCATTAAGACCCGTTTTACCGAGAGTCGAGGCTATATTGTAGAGAGCAAACGCGGTGGGGGTGGCTATATCCGCATTGGCAAGGTCCAGTTTTCAGATCACCATCAGATGCTCCAAGACTTGGCAGCCAATATTGGAGAAACCATCAGCCAGCAGGTCTTCAATGATATCCTCCAGATGCTCTATGAAGAAAAATTATTGACAAGACGTGAAACGCAGCTCTTGCTTGCGACGACCTCCGATGAGGTCCTAGGTCGAGATGTTCTCATCCTACGAGCAACGATGCTGAAAAAAATCATTCAACAAGTAGATAGAAAAGGAAATACCGACTAGATGAACTATTCAACAGCACTGTTAGAAAGTATAGAAGCGGCCCAAATACTAGCAGGCCACTATCAGGGACATACCTTAGATACTTGGCATCTCCTGACGGCTATGGCCAATAATCCCTATAGCGTGGCAGGTTCTGTACTTAACGATTATCCTATGCAGATCGATGAGTTTCAGGATGCGGCGGAGCATATTACAGGCCAAGCTTTTCAAAGCGACAATCGGTATGAAATCTTCCCATTTTCTTATCGGATGGAAGCCATTATGAAGCACGCAAGAGAGATTGCCCAGGTCCTTCATGCCAAGACCTTGGGAACAGAGCATGTGCTCCTCTCTCTTCTAGCAGACCGTGGGACCTTGGCGAGCCAAGTCATGGAGTTTGCCGGCTTTGCCTTTACAGAGCAAGACAAGGGAGTTCCTATTGCCTCCCTTCGCAAGAATTTAGAAGACAAGGCAGGCTGGGACAAGAATGATATCAAAGCCATCCGGAGCCTCTACCGGGCCCAAAACCCTAACCGCCAAACCATGGGAAATATGATGGGCATGCCCCCAAGCACCAGTGGAGGTCTTGAAGATTATACCCGTGATTTGACAGAAATGGCGCGTGCAGGCCAGCTTGAGCCTGTGATCGGCCGGGATGCAGAGATTTCACGCATGATCCAAATCCTCAGCCGCAAGACCAAGAACAATCCTGTATTGGTGGGAGAAGCAGGGGTCGGAAAAACCGCTCTTGCATTAGGTCTGGCTCAGCGTGTCGCTAGTGGCAATGTTCCAGCTGAAATCGCGCAAATGCGTGTTCTTGAATTGGATCTCATGAATGTCGTTGCAGGGACGCGCTTCCGTGGGGACTTCGAAGAACGGATGAACAATATCATCCAGGACATCGAAGAAGACGGTCACGTGATTCTCTTTATCGATGAACTGCATACCATTATGGGCTCAGGATCCGGTATTGATTCGACCTTAGACGCAGCCAATATTCTAAAACCAGCCCTGGCACGAGGAACCTTGCGCACAGTTGGTGCTACGACTCAAGATGAGTACCAAAAGCATATCGAAAAAGACGCGGCTCTCTCTCGTCGTTTTGCGAAAGTCACCATTGAAGAACCGAGTGTTGCAGATAGCATCCAAATTCTCCAAGGCTTGAAAGAGACCTACCAGGACCACCATCATGTGACCATTACCGATGAAGCGATCGAAACAGCTGTCAAATATTCCCACCGCTATTTGACCAGCCGTCAATTACCAGATTCAGCCATTGATCTCTTGGATGAAGCGGCAGCTACCGTACAAAACCGCGATTCCAACGGTCACGTAAAAGAAGAGTTGACCGCCTTGGACCGGGCTTTGATGGATGGCAAGTGGAAGAAAGCAGCCCAGCTCTTACAAGTAGAGGTTGCTCCCATTGTCTACAAAAAAGAGGTCACTGACCAAGATGTCTTGGTGACCTTGAGCCAATTATCGGGTATTCCAACTCAAAAACTGACCCAAACTGATGCCAAGAAGTACCTAAACTTAGAAACAGAATTGCACAAGCGCGTGATTGGTCAAGATCAAGCCGTTTCGAGTATCAGTCGGGCTATTCGTCGCAATCAATCGGGTATCCGTAGCAATAAACGTCCGATCGGTTCTTTCATGTTCCTAGGACCTACCGGTGTCGGAAAAACGGAGCTAGCCAAAGCCTTGGCGGAAGTTTTATTTGATGATGAATCGGCCCTCATCCGTTTTGATATGAGTGAGTACATGGAAAAATTCGCCGCTAGCCGCCTCAACGGTGCCCCTCCAGGCTATGTGGGCTACGAAGAAGGGGGCGAGTTGACCGAGAAAGTCCGCAACAAACCGTATTCTGTCCTCTTATTTGATGAGGTGGAAAAAGCCCACCCAGACATTTTCAATGTCCTTTTGCAAGTCTTAGATGACGGAGTCTTAACCGATAGCAAAGGCCGGAAGATCGACTTCTCTAATACCATTATCATCATGACCTCAAACCTGGGAGCAACAGCTCTTCGGGATGATAAGACAGTTGGTTTTGGTGCCAAAGATATCCGCTTTGACCAGGCCAATATGGAAAAACGCATGTTTGAAGAGTTGAAGAAGACCTATCGTCCAGAGTTTATCAACCGGATTGATGAAAAGGTAGTCTTCCATAGTCTCTCAAGCGAGGACATGCAGCAGGTGGTGAAAGTCATGGTCAAACCGCTCATTGCGACCTTGGCAGAACAAGGCATGACCCTCAAATTCCAGCCTTCAGCGCTCAAGTTGCTAGCAACCAAAGGCTACGATCCAGAAATGGGAGCTCGCCCACTCCGTCGCGTTTTGCAGACCGAAGTGGAAGATCAACTAGCAGAGCTATTGCTAAAAGGCCAAGTCCAAGAAGGGCAAACCATCAAGGTTGGAACAACAGCCGGAACGATCAAGTTCGAGATTGTCTAGGAGGACGTCATGACGCTTCAGCGATTAACCCGTATTTCGCTTTTGGCGGCCCTTTGTGTCGCTCTACGTCAGGCTTTTGCCCCTTTTCCAAATGTCCAACCTATTTCTGCCATCTTCTTTCTCTTGGTGATATTTGAAGGGTATAGCTTTGCTTTTCTTGTGATGATGATCACCATGTTTGTCTCCGCCTTTTTCCTGGGGATGAGCCTGATTGTGTTCTTTCAGATTGTCGCCTTTGGCTGTTTGATGCTCATTTGGCGCATCAGTTACAAGTGGTTGCCCTTTGTCCTTCAGATCCTTTTTGTGGGCCTACTGTCCTTTGCTTATGGGGTCTTGATCGATAGTGTTTATGCCTTGATATACCATATTCCTTGGTGGACCTATGCTTTGGTCAATGGTTTTAGTTTTAACCTTGCCCATGCTCTGTCGACGATCATTTTCTATCCCATTATCTATCAAATCTTTAGGAGATTTTATGTTGAAAAAAACCATTTCTAGCTTGATGACCTTACTTGCAGCTCTTCTTTTAGCGAGTTGCGCTTCGTCTCATAGCACAAACCATCAAACAACAGCTTCTAGCACAGAAGTTGCCAAGAAAAACGAAATTTTGATTACGATTAGCGTGACGCCAGAAGGTCAAAAAGCGCAATCAAAAACCTTGAAAGTAGCAGAAGAGAGCAACCTTATGAAAGTGCTCAAAGACAACTACAAGATTGAAGAAAAAAATGGCCTGATCACCTCGATTGACGGTCACAGCCAAGATGAAGCCAAAGGCCTTTACTGGATGTACAAGATTAATGGAGAGATGGCTCCAAAAGGTGCTGCTGAAACCACCGTTAAAAAAGGAGACAAGATCGAATTCTATCAAGAAGTGTATAAATAATGAGAAGAGAGTGGGACAGAAATCGGTAATTCGTTAGAATTCGATTTCGTCGTCCCACCTCCGCACAGTTGAGTAGGGCTGTAAAAGCTGATGAAGTCAGCGTAGTAGAGCCCACTCAACCACTGCGTCTTGCTCGACAATCCAAAAATAATTGAGAGGCTAGGACTTTTGTTCCAGCCTCTTTTTTGCTAAAGTTTAGGAGCTTATTTAAAACTTCTTTCAAATTAGAAAAATATTTGAGAAACTATTGACAGCCTCATATAACAGTGTTACAATAATGTTACAAAATATTACAAATGTTACAAAAAGAGGTTCTGTTATGAAAAACAAAAAAATCATTTCTCTAGCAGCGCTAGCTCTTACAGCTAGTCTTTTCCTAGGAGCTTGTGGTGGGAATAAAGAAGAAAAAACTTCAGAAGCAAGTAGTTCAAAGACCAGTCAGGTTAAACAAACAAGTTCTTCTTCTAAGAAAAAAGTGATCACTAGTAAAGATCCGATTGCCTCTTCATCCTCTGATAGCAAATCAGAAGAAAGTCATACCGTTGGTAGCAAAAATAACCAAGCTGCAGCTAGTCAAACACCTGCTCCAGCTAAAGAAGCAACACCAGCAGCACCCGTAACAAAAGAAACAAAAGAAGTAGCCACTCCAGCAACACCAGCGAAAGCAAAATTGCCAAGTCTAGAAGACGGCCATGCCCATGCTAAGAAGCAAGCTTCTGCTACGGAGAATGCCCAATACAAGGGAGTCTATTCTGTGGCAGCAGGGGATTTCTCTGCAGCAGCTGGGAATTGGTCTGACAAACGCGACACTGGAGTCACTATTGGCCAAGGTGGTCAAGTGACCATCCAACTTCCTGGGGGCCAACCCGTAGCCTATGGTATCAGCGCTTATAACTATACCTTGGATGATGGTCATTACCATGCTAATCTCTCAGCAGGCGATGGGTCTGCGGCGACTCTAGATATCGTAGTTGGAAAAGATGGCTCTGTATCTAGTGTGACGGTTCTTAAAGACGGTGTTAGCCACTCCCTCACTCGTGAATAAAATTCGAAAGATCTGAAAGGATAAGCTTCTCTTTTCAGATCTTTTTTTGTTGATTTGAAGAAAAATATATTTTTTTATAAAAAACTATTGACAGATAGAAAATATAGTTTATAATAAAAACATAAAGAAAATCTATTTATAAAAAATTATAAAAAGGAGCTTATATGAAAAAAGAAAGAATTGCCCTGGTTTTTGGAACCTTTGCGCCTCTTCATCAAGGGCATATTGACCTGATCCAGCGGGCCAAGCGTCAGTGTGATCGCGTTCGTGTCATCGTTTCTGGTTACGAAGGGGATCGTGGCGAAGAAGTGGGGTTGACCTTACAAAAACGCTTCCGGTATATCCGCGAAGCCTTCTCTAATGATGAGTTGACCCAAGTCTATAAGTTAGATGAGACAGAACTTCCTCGTTATCCCTTGGGCTGGGAGCCTTGGTTACAGACAGCCCTTGACACCATCCAGTATCAAACAGAGATAGAAGAGTTGATCTTTTATGTAGGGGAGAAAGCTTACAAGGAAGAGTTGGAAGCTAGAGGGTTTGAAGTTCACTTAGAAGAGCGTCGCTTCGGGATCTCTGCTACCATGATCCGGGAAAATCCAAGCAAATACTGGAAATACATCGCCCAGCCCTTCCGTCGCCAGTTCACGAAAAAAGTCTTGATCATGGGGAGCGCCAGCAACGGGAAAACGACCCTTGCAAAGGACTTAGCCCGCTTTTACGATGCACCTGTTAGTCTGGAGTATGCCCGTGAATACCAGATCAAGAACAATGTTCGAGATGATGAGCTCACGCCAAAAGATTACTATTACCTACTCTTAGGACAGTATGATCAAACCTCTAAGCTCATCGATAGTAGTGCCAATCGAGGTCTGGTCATCGCCGATACCAATTCCCTGGTGACCAAGGGTTACTACGACTACTATATGGAAGTCGAAGGCCAGGATACCAGCATGACCGATACCTTTGACAACCTCTTTGTCAGTATTCTCTCCAAAGAAAAATGGGATTTGATCCTCTTTGTCCAGCCGATCGGTTCTTATGTCAATGATGGTTTCCGAGATATGACCATGGCGGACGAAGAAATCCGCACCAGCTTTTCAAATTACCTGGACCAATTGCGCCAGCAATACCTAGGAAACATTCCGACCACTTTCCTCGCATCAGACTACCTCGGCAACTACGAAGAAGCCAAGAAGGTGATCGATGCCATCTACCAAGCCGACTAAGGAGCAGCTTATGAAAAACCTATCTCAAAAATTCGCAACTTTTAGCCAAGACTTTAGAAATGTTCACCAAGAAGCGAAAAAGCAAGGCTTTGTCAATATTATGAAACTACTGTGGAAGGACCTTTTTGTGGGACGCACAGCCTTTCAATGGATCTATCTCCTGCTTCTTTCCAGCGTTCCCTTCTTCTTAGAATGGACCAATCGGACAGGACAGCATGATTGGCTAGGATTGTTTGCTTCTTGGACAGGCATTGTCTGCGTTATTCTGGTTGCAGAAGGACGTGCTAGTAACTACCTCTTTGGAGCAGTGAATTCCGCTATCTACCTCGTTTTAGCCCTCAATAAAAACTTCTACGGGGAAGTTCTGACAACTCTTTATTTCTTCATCATGCAACCGATCGGTCTTTATGTTTGGCTCTCTAATCGGATCAATGATCAAGGTAAGGTCGAAGAATCTCACTTTGAAGCCAAGAAATTGAACTTGATTGAGTGGATGCGCTACTTGGCCTTGTGTGCTGTGATTTGGATCGGTATGGGCTTCGCGTATCAGAGCATCCATAGCGCTCGCCCTTTCCGTGATAGTATCACCGATGCGACCAACGGGGTCGGCCAGCTCCTAATGACCCGCCTTTACCGGGAACAATGGATCTTCTGGATTGCGACCAATGTCTTTAGTATCTATCTCTGGTGGGATCAGAGCCTTCACATTCAAGGGATGTACTGGGTTTACACCCTCAATAGTTTAGTGGGCTGGTACCAATGGACCAAAGCCCTCAAGAAGGAGGTGGCTTAGATGGCAAGTCTCTCAATTCCAGCAGGAATGACGGAGAAAGAGTATTTTGAGACGGTCGCTAGTGAAGCAGACTTTCTCAAGTGGTACAAGGAGCAAGACCTGCCAACTTATGAAACTCCAAGTGTCACAGCGGACATGGTAGCTTACTGTTTTGTTGAAGGTCAGCTCAAGCTCTTGGCCATTCGCCGCAAGGCCCATCCTTATCAACACCGCCTCGCCTTGGTGGGGGGCTTTGTGAACAAGGATGAAGATGCGGCTCATGCCTGTATCCGAGAAGTCAAAGAAGAAGTCGGGCTCGATCTGCCAGTGAATAAGGTGGAACAGCTCATGACAGTTTCCACCCCTGGGCGGGACCCCAGAGGCTGGGTCATTACCATCGCTCATCTGGTCTATCTGCCAGCAGAAGCAGTAGACTTAGCCCATGCAGGTGACGATGCCAAGGAAGTCGTTTTTCTCGATGTCGATTTCAAAAAATCCCAGTGTTTGCTTGATGGAGAACCCTTAGCTGCTTCTGATTTTGCCTTTGACCACTACCAGATTATTCAAGAATCGATCAAGCGGATTCAGGGGCGTCTGGATTGGAATCCAACCTTCCTCTATCTGTTAGAGGAGCCTTTCACCGTTTATGAAGCAACCGAATTGGTCAATCTGATCAATCCTGGACGTCCCATCGTTAGCAATAACTTCCTCGTAAAATTCGGAGAATTCGTGGAAGAAGTGGGTGTCAAGCGGGTACCTAAGAAAAAACCACGCAAGACCTATCGCCTGAAACAGTAGATCGAGCGGGGTTTATTCTACCAGCCCTCCCTTACTTATAGTAACGGAAGGGCTTTTTCTGATTTTTCCTGCTCCACTTGTGTGCAAAGTGGTATAATAAACATAATTGAGATCAAAAGAGACAAGACTATGGAAGAAAAAATAATTTTACCACAAAATACACGACTGATGGGGGCTCTGCTTGGTTTTATCGGAGGGGGCCTTGATGTTTTTTGCCACATGCACTACCGGAGTTTGGTCGCGACCCAAACGGGGAACCTCCTGCTTCTCATCGCTGATTGGCACGATCCCCGTGTAGAAAATACCATCATGCGTTTTTCATCTATTTTATTTTTCTCGATCGGCTTTGTGGTTGCCCTCCATATCAAAGAGTATCGCAAGACAGCCTTTTGGCGGACCAAGATGTTAATTCCTTTGTTTATGGTGACACTCCTGATTCCCTTGGTGTCTGTCATACCACCTGTAGAAGTTCCCTTTATTGCTTTTGGGACAGGGATGATGATGTTGACCTTTACAGGGAGCCTCATCGAAAATCACCCTTATGTGATCTTTATGACTTCTGGAAATTACCGCAAGATGCTGACGGCCTTGTACCGAATCACTCGAGGAAAGGGAGATTTGGACGAGTATCGGCGTCAGGCCATGAATTACGGGATTGTTGTTGGTAGCTTTGTTGCAGGAGCTATTAGCGTAGCCATCCTCATGCATTTCATTCACCAATGGGCCATCTGGCTGATCACAGTGAACCTCTTTTTGATCATGACCTACTACACCGCCAGAGTCAAACAACTCGGCCTGCAAACAGACAATCTATAGAAACAGGACCCCGTGTGAGGTCCTGTTTTAGATTAATGACAAAGCCATCTTAGAAACTTTCCTTAGGTGAGTACGGACGTCAGCGAACTTCGAAGAAGTTCCATGACTTAGTTTTGAGCCTAAGGTCTCAAAACTCCC
>NZ_JACLQU010000010.1 GCF_016648855.1 Streptococcus parasanguinis | reverse complement strand
CTACTCAACTGTGCGGAGGTGGGACGACGAAATCGAATTCTAACGAATTACCGATTTCTGTCCCACTCTCTTTATTTTAAAGATGATACAACTCTTCTACAATGGCAGCTACTTTTTTAATATCTCCCAACATCCCCCGCATTTCAAAATCGGCTAACATAGGGAAACCAAAGCGTTGGCTGTATTGCTTAGCGGTTAAACAATATTGATTGTTAAAATTCCGATTGCCTGATCCAACCACTCCTAAGCACTTGCTGGCATTGTCTCCATAAGCAATAAAATCCGCGACATCTGTCGTCAAAATTTCCACATCGCCATTGTCAACACCATTTCCACCCTCCAAATAGGTAGGCAAAAAAGTGATAAAAGGATTGGTCATTTCAAAGAAGGGCTGGCCCTCTTTGACCAGGTCTTTCACATGAACTTTCTCGATTTCAAGTCCGGGATGGACTTCCAGCAAATAGTCACTTAAGCGACGGACAAAACTCTCTGTATTTCCACTCAGACTAATATAAACAAAGGATACTTTCATCTTTTTTCTCCAATCAAGAAGCTCTCTTATCCTCTAAGAGAGCTCCATTCAAACTTATCTATTATGCCCTAGCTTGAGCTTTTCTCAAACGCAAGGTTTTATACAAAACAATTCCAAGGAAGAGAAGAGATAAAGCAGTCAAGAGTAACAAAGCAATGGACGAAGATGCCAGATATCGTTGGCGAAGGGACGGGGTTGAAAAACTAGCTAATAGTGGACGCCCTGCAAAATAATTATAGCAAGAGAAGGCTTGACTTAACAAAATCTGCCCCATATAAGTATAATGTGCTGTTAACAGATCCTGCTTCATAAAGAGGAAATAGAAAGTTGCCAGCAAAGCAATCAGAATCAGGGAAACAAATAAAAAGGTTAGTGGAGACTGATTGAGTTGGGCTGATTTCTCATAATATGTCACATAGTCAGCCTTGTCTTGAGCCGTTGTTAAACCAAGTTGTTTCGCAAAATCATCTGTCAGCTCAAAACTCTTTGAAGCTCCAAAGGTTGAAACAGCTGAAGTTAGGGTTCCAACCGTAGAGAAAAATAACAGGATGTAAAGATAGATAGGTTTCTTTTTCATACAAACTCCTTTTCATTTCTTACACCCTATTATATCGCGATACAGATAGAAAGGCAAGCGCCTCAAAACCGTGGAAGCACTTGCCTGATCACTGATACGTTCAAATGAAATTCATTTGGAAAATAATGGGTGCAAAAGATGAAAAGCCATCGCAACTGTATCATTGGAATGATTAGAGATATAACGGAGTCCTATAAACTTTCATTCGAACACCACCAGTATACCTCATTCTCTTCTTCTTGTGTCATCCATTTCTATTCTGCTTTATTTCGACACGATTTGGTCTATAAAAGCCATTTCCTCTCCTCATCCAAAAACTATTCTGTTCTATTTCTCAACTATTTGGTCATCACTCCATCAAAAAAGCCAGAAGAACTTGCCTTCTGACTTTCTTTATTTAGATGAATGAACGAAAGAACTAAGAATTAATCTTCTTTTTTCTTGCGTGCAAGACCCAATCCAAGCAATCCAGCCATCGCACCTGCAAGAACAGCTACAGTTGAGCTTTCTGTACCTGTATTTGGAAGCGCAGGTGTTTGTGGTTGCGCAGGTTGTACAGGTTGTTCTGGAACTTCAGGAGTTGGTTCGGTTGGAACCTCTGGAGTTGGTGGAACGATTGGTGTAGGTGGGTTATATGGAGTTGGTGGAGTTGGAGGAACTGGAGTTGGTGGGGTTGGAATATCTGTTTCCGTTACCACTTTATTCTTATGCCATTTCACTTCAGCTTCCGGTTTCACCGGATTCGTATTTGGAACAACTTCAGGAGTCGGTGGGGTTGGCTCTGTTGGTGGAGTTGGTGATTTTGGTTCCTCCACATCGACCGTAATCACAGTGTAGTTAGGTGCTGTTGGCGGAGTTGGTGATTTTGGTTCTTCTGGTTTCGTTGGCTCTGCAGGTAGATTTTCCACTGTAATCGTTGGTGGCGTTGGAGCCTTTGGTTCTGTTGGTTTTGTTGGCTCTTTCGGTTCTTCTCCCGGCTCTTTAGGAAGACCTACATTTGAGTTGATGGCAAACCAATAAACCGTTGGTTGACCAGCCGCATTGGCACCATTAGCCGTAAAGACTAAGTGTCCATCTGACATCTTCAAGCCTGCTCCACCATAATAGAGGTATGGAGAAGATGGATTATCCCAACCTTCAAGAGTTGTTGAAGATTCACCGTTAAAGACAGATCCATGTTCAATATATTGGTTATCTTTAAAGGAAGTTACTTCTTTAGTAGCAGCATCATAAGAAACACTTGAGTTTGGAATTGGAATAAATTTATTATTTCCAACATTTACAGACTCTTGGTGTTCCACGTTTTCAAATTTCTTCTTAGGTGTGAACGTAATTTGACCTGTAGTTGCATCTACTTTGTATGATCCGATAACATCATCCTTACCTTCAAAGGTAAATTCTTCTGTACCAATAGAATGAACACTTCCTGAACCCGAAGCATTTACAGTTAACGCATCCGTTACTTCTTCCTTCTCAGGTGTCGTACCAGGAACCCATTTACCTGTGTCATCTTTAACATAATCATATTTCTGAGTCAAAATTTTGAGAGGGTTGTCTGCTGAAATGGAAACAGTTGCAGTACCAAAGTCTGCTTTTCCTGTTTTAACCTTCACTTCATTGTTTTCAATGCTCATGGATGAACCATCTGCATATGGATCCCAAGTTCCACGAACAGTGTTACCATCTTTATCTTTGGCTTCTACTGTAAGGGCACGAGGTTTATCTCCACTATCGACATAGGACGCACCTGTCCAGTGGTTGAGCGAGTTCAAAGCGACAATGGCATTGCGTTGAGTCAAATCAAATTTATTGCCATCACCATCATAGAATTCAACATCGACAGCAACCTTAACAGGTTTGTCTTGGTCTGTTGAAGCACCCACTGTCATGGTTACCGTTGGATCTGCGTTGACTGCTGCAATCCCTTTGCCATCATTTGATGGAAGACTTAAAATCTCATAGCGGTAAATCACACGTTTGATTGGATGCATATCCGTATTTTCACGCATGCTAGACTGATTCAAGTTATCATAAGTAACGACAAATTTATCGCCTTCCTTCACTTGAATGTACTCAGTTTCATTATTGGCCCAAGGACTAGCCGCTACAATATCTGAAGCTTCCAATTTATTGGAATCATATTGATGGACATTGCTTGTATTTAAACGAGCTTGAGCATCACGAGTTAGATAAGTGCTGATGCCGTCAATGGTGTGAGTTGCACCACCTTCACGTTGGAAGGTCAAATCTTGAACAGTTGAAACATTTTTAAGGTCAGCATACGCATTGTCTGTCATATATTTGTCGTATGCTTGTTTCGCGTCCGTATATTGTTTTTTGGCAATTTCGTATTCAGCTAATTTCTTTTGATAAGCAATATAATCATTTTCGTACTGTACTTTTTCTACATTGTATTTTGCAAGATCAGCTTCGTATTGAGCCTTAGCAGCATCTTCTTCTGCCTTCTTCGCTACCAATTGATCATAAGCTGCTTTATCTTTATCGTATTGCGCTTTCTTAGTTTGGTATTCTTGTAAATCTTTATCGTATTGCGCTTTCGCTGTATTGTAAACAGCCATTTCTGCTTCATACTTAGCTTTTGCTTCTGCATTGGCCTTATCTGCTGCTGCTTTTTCTGCTACTTTAGCATCGTAGGCTGCCTTTTTAGCATTGTACTCTTCTAAAGCTTTATCATAAGCTGCTTGTTGGGTTTTGTAGTCTTCTACTTGTTTCTTGTAAGCCGCTTCTGCTTCTGCATTTCTCTTTTCAATCAATGTGATTTCTTGAGATTTTGCTTCATACTCCGCTTTTGCCTTTTTGTAGTTATCAACTACTGTGTTGATTTCAGCTGTTTGAGCTTTATTATCTGCTTCTGCTGCTGCGATAGATGGTTGGACTTTTTCAGCTTCTTCTGTAACGGTCACACCTTCTGTAGCCGCATCAGCTTTTGCTTTTTCAAGTTCTGGTGATTCTACATAAGTCGTCGTAACTGTTTTATTTCCTTCTGTCACAGTTGTAGATGTCAACTTAGAACTTGTTGAAACAGCTGCATCGCTTGTTGCTGTATCCGTAGTAGTCGCTTCAGTTGCAGGCGCTGTTGCTTCATCTGCTTTCACTTCTGCTCCGTAGGTATTAACAGTAGCCAATCCAGCGATGGCCAATGAAACAACACCGACTGATAACTTACGAATTGAAAATTTTTCCTGCTTCGAAACATGTTCACGATAGCTTTTCATTTTCAAAACTCTCCTTTTTTGTTTAAAAAAATCTCACTGTAGAGGCAAAAATATGCTACTTCCAGTTAACTTCATTGTATCACAATCAACCATTTTTATATATTTGTCAATTTAATTTTTTATTTTACTTTAAATATATAACAACTTGAATCCCCAAACTTTCCTTGCCTTCCCCATCTTTAGTTGAAAATATATGCAAACGCCTGTGAAAAAATCCTTTATTCTCAAGGGTTTTCAAGACACTTTCTCTTTTTATAAATTTCACCGAAAGGCTTTTTAAAGGGAAGTATTTTTTTATACCAATAAATTAGATTTGAAGACTGAAATAAAAATTATGTAATTTTTTCCCTTTAGGGGTCGCAAAATTCAAAAAAACAACACTTTTTGCAGACTGTCCATTCCCTAAACTAGCTCCATTTCTTTTCCAAAATAAGAAGTAATGAAAAAGACCAAGGTCTTATGGACCTTGGTCTAACAACTAATGATTAGTTTAAGTGCCAGATATCTTCATTGTACTGAGCGATCGTACGGTCAGATGAGAAGAATCCTGCTTTAGCAATGTTTACGATCACTTGATCCAACCATGCATCACGGTCTTCGTAGTCAGCCAACATACGTTCTTTGGTGACAATGTAGTCTTCCAAGTCAAGAAGAGTCATGAACCAGTCTTTGTTGATCAATTCCTTGTGAAGACGAGTCAAGCGTTCCTTGTTACCAACTGCAAGAACGGCATCGCTGATAATGAAGTCTACCAATGGTTTGATAGCTTCACGTTCATAGAAGTCCGCTGATTTGTATGCTGATTTCTCATATAGATCGATTACAGTTTCTGAATCTTCACCGAAGATGTAGATGTTGTCACGTCCAACCAATTCAGCGATTTCCACGTTGGCTCCATCCATCGTACCAAGTGTCAATGCACCATTCAACATGAATTTCATGTTACCAGTACCTGAAGCTTCTTTCGAAGCAAGAGAGATTTGCTCAGAAATATCGCTAGCTGGGATCAAGTAGCTTGCAGCAGTTACGTTGTAGTTTTCAACCATCACCACTTGCAAGTGTGGAGCTACTGCTGGATCGTTTGCAATCACTTCAGACAAGCAAAGGATCAAGTGGATGATATCTTGTGCAATGGTGTAGGCAGGAGCTGCTTTACCACCAAAGAGAACAGTGATTGGGCGAGCAGGGATATTTCCAGCTTTGATGTCCAAGTATTTGTGGATCACATACAAAGCGTTCATTTGTTGACGTTTGTATTCGTGGAGACGTTTGATTTGGGTATCAAAGATAGAGTTAGGATTGATTTCCACACCTTGATGGTCTTTCAAGAAACGAGCCAATTTCCGTTTGTTGTGAGACTTGATGTTTTCCAATTTTGCTTTGACTGCATCTTTATCTTCATAAGAAAGAAGGTCTTCCAATTTAGATGCGTCATGGTGCCAGTCACGTCCGAGGATATCATCCAAGTAGTGTGACAAGGTTGGGTTGGCATGCATGAGCCAACGACGGAATGTGATACCGTTTGTTTTGTTGTTGAATTTTTCAGGGTAAATGTCGTAGAAGGCTTTCAACTCAGAATTCTTCAAGATTTCTGTGTGAAGTGCTGCTACCCCGTTTACGCTAAATCCATAGTGGATATCCATGTGCGCCATGTGTACGCGATCATTCTCATCGATGATTTGAACAGCTGGATCTTTGTATTCAGCGCGAACACGGCGGTCCAATTCTTCAATGATTGGAACCAAGTGAGGAACCACTTCTTGCAAGAATTCAAGTGGCCATTTTTCAAGGGCTTCTGCAAGGATTGTGTGGTTAGTGTAAGCCGTCATGCTACGAACGATAGAGATGGCTTCATCCATTCCAATACCACGTTCTGTCAAAAGACGGATCAATTCAGGGATGACCATTGATGGGTGAGTATCGTTGATTTGGACAACAGCATAGTCAGCAAGGTCATGCAAGTTGCTTCCTTTTTCGATGGCTTCGTCGATGATCAATTGTGCACCGTTTGATACCATGAAGTATTGTTGGAAGATACGGAGCAATTCCCCTTGACGGTTACTATCATCGGGGTACAAGAAGAGGGTCAAGTTGCGAGCGATATCTGTCTTGTCAAAGTTAATACCATCTTCAATAATAGATGAATCAACTGAATCCAAGTCGAACAAACGCAAACGGTTCTTGGTATCAATCTTGTAACCAGGGACATCGATATCATAAAGGGTAGAAGTCAATGTGAAGTGTGCAAATGGCACTTGGTAGCTACGGCTTGAACGAACGAGCCAGCTTTGGTCAGTCAACCATGCGTTTGGAATCGTTTCTTGTTGGTTGTTTTTAAGGACTTGTTGGAACAAACCAAAGTGGTAGTTCAAACCAACCCCATCCCCTGTCAAACCAAGGCTTGAGATAGAGTCGATAAAGCAGGCTGCCAAACGTCCCAAACCACCGTTACCAAGTGATGGTTCCAATTCCACTTCTTCGACTTCGATCAAGTCTTTACCAGCATCTGACAATTCTTTTTTAACATCGTCGTAAAGACCCAAGTTGATCAAGTTGTTAGACAAGAGTTTACCGATCAAGAACTCAGCTGAGATGTAGTAAACTTTTTTCTTACCAGTATTGATTTTCTTTTGAGCGCTTGCTTGCTTGGTGTAATTTAGCAAGGCAATGTACAATTCTTCATTTGAACATTCAGCAATTGTTTTTTGATGATGATCAATCACATATTTTTGTAATGATTCCATGTTGGGAGTCTCCTTTGTTTCAACAATTTTAATAGGGGGAAAGATTATTTTTTTGCTTTCTTAACTTCTTTTTTCAAGTCTTTGTTTTCACGACGATAGATCGTAGTGAAATCAAGCAATTCTTGCTCGACAGCTGGAGTCAATTGATCCGCTGTCATTCGCCATGACCAGTTACCACCGAGAGTAGATGGGAAGTTCATCCGAGCTGAGCCATCTAACTCAAGCAAGTCTTGCATCGTAGCAATCGCCATGAAGCTGACGGAAGCAAAGACGGTGCGAAGCATAGCATGCGGTACAGATTCGTACTCTTTCCGGTTGGTATAACGAGCAAGATACTCACGAGTTGGATCGTCGATTTCATTGCGGTACCATCCAAGAACTGTGTTGTTATCATGTGTTCCAGTGTACATCACAGAGTTGTTTGGTGCCAAGTGAGGGCTATCGATACTTTCATCGTCAGGATTGAAGGCGAATTGAAGAATCTTCATTCCTGGGAAGCCAGTGCGTTCACGAAGTTCGATGACTCCGTCTGTCATGAAACCAAGGTCCTCAGCGATGATGTTCAAATCACCGAGCTCTTCCTTCACGGCTGCAAAGAGTTTGTAGCCAGGACCTTTGACCCATTTACCTGGTGCTGCAGTTTCAGAACCAGCAGGGATTTCCCAGTATGATTCGAAACCACGGAAGTGGTCGATCCGAACGATGTCATAGATCTTGAAGCTTTCACGCAAGCGTTCAATCCACCATTGGTAGCCATCTTTGTCCATTGCTTCCCAGTCATAGATTGGGTTCCCCCAAAGTTGACCAGTTGCGGAGAACTCATCTGGCGGGCATCCTGCAATGCAAGTTGCTTTTCCGTTTTCATCTGTTTTGAAGAGATGAGGATTAGCCCACATGTCGCTTGAATCTTCCGCTACATAGATTGGCATATCTCCCACAATTTCAATGTGGTGGTCGTTGGCATAAGCTTTCAAGGCCAACCATTGTTGGAAGAAGAAGAATTGAGTTACACGATGGTAAGTCAATTTATCAGCCAATTCTTCACGGTATTTAGCCAAAGCTTTTGGCTCACGCGCACGAATAGCTGCATCTGGCCACTCTGTCCAAGCTTTCAAATCAAAGTGTTCTTTAATAGCCATGTATTCTGCGAAGAGCTCCAACCAAGAAGCATTGGCTTCACAAAATTCTTGGAATTCTTTTTGATCACTTGATTTTAAGAAATTCGCAACTGCTTTTTCAAGCAAGGGACGACGTTGTTCGAAAACCTTTGCATAATCCACTTGAGTAGGATCTTGACCAAAGTCCACTCCTTTAAGGTCTGCTTCTGTTAACAAACCTTGCTCGATCAAAAGATCGAAATCAATAAAATGAGTGTTCCCAGCAAAAGCTGAGAAAGATTGGTATGGAGAATCTCCATAACTAGTTGTACCAAGCGGCAAGATTTGCCAGTAACGTTGCTTGGTCCGAACGAGGAAATCAACAAAATCATATGCTGATTGTCCGAATGATCCGATTCCGTATTGTCCAGGAAGGGAAGAAATGTGCATCAAAACACCACTTTGACGTTTTTTCATGGGTTACCACCTCTTTTTATTTCTTTGAAGCCTGCGATTCGGTGCACGGTATGGGTATCGTTGCAGAGTCGTATCCAGCTCTCAAGCGGCTCTACTCTTTGTTAAAATCGAACAGGCGCAACTCAGTTTACGCAATTTTTGCGAAAACGTTTGCGTACCATGTCATTATAAACTTTTTCCATATTTTCTGCAAGGGGTTTCTTAAAAAACTTTATATCTTTTTTAAAAAAGCCCCTTATCACTAGTTTAGTATTTATTATTAGCATTGTCAATGAATTAGCGGTTTTTATAGAAGAAAGTTTAGAATTAAAATATTTTTAAAAAATTTTCTCAAAATCACTTGCAAACGTTTTCGCCTTGTGATATACTTAAGTCGTTTTAGGAAAACGTTTGTCTAAAACGGTTTCTAATTATTATCTTTTTTTATTCTTTAGGAGGAATAAATCATGAAACGTACAATTTTACGTAGTGCTGCTGTACTTGGTACAGTTGGTTTTGCCGGCTTCTTACTTGCTGCTTGTAGCAATAACTCATCAGGTTCTTCTGAGGCAAGTAAAGAAATCAACGTCTATGTAGACAAAGGCTACAAATCTTATGTTGAAGAAGCTGCAAAAGCTTTTGAAAAAGAAAATGGCGTAAAAATTAACATCAAGACTGGTGATGCTCTTGGTGGATTGGATAACCTTTCTCTTGATAACCAATCTAAAAAAGCTCCAGACGTTATGATGGCACCATACGACCGTGTAGGTGGTCTTGGTAGCGATGGTCAATTGGCTGAAGTGACATTAAACAAAGATAGCCATACAGATAAAACAACTGAAGCTCTTGTAACAAACGGTGGTAAAGTTTACGGTGCACCTGCTGTCATCGAAACATTGGTTCTCTACTATAACAAAGATCTTGTAAGCGAAGCTCCAAAAACATTTGGTGATCTTGAAAATCTTGCAAAAGATAGCAAGTACGACTTCGCTAGCGAACCTGGTAAAACAACTGCCTTCTTAGCTGACTGGACAAACTTCTACTACACTTACGGTTTACTTTCAGGTAACGGCGGTTATGTGTTTGGTAAAGACGGTACAGATCCTAAAGATATTGGATTGAACAACCAAGGTTCTATCGATGGTATCGAATATGCAAAAACTTGGTATGCTAAATGGCCAAAAGGTTTGCAAGATACAAAAGCTGCTGCTAACTTCATCCAAACACAATTCCAAGAAGGTAAAACAGCTGCTATCATCGATGGTCCTTGGAAAGCTGCTTCATTGAAAGAAGCTAAAGTAAACTACGGTGTCGCAACGATTCCAACTCTTCCAAACGGAAAACAATACTCTGCCTTTGGTGGTGGTAAAGCTTGGGTTATCCCTGCAGGTGCGAAAAACCTTGATGGCGCTCAAAAATTCATTGACTTCTTGACAAGTACTGACCAACAAAAAGCTTTGTTTGACAAGACCAATGAAGTTCCTGCCAACACAGAAGCTCGTAAATATGCGGTTAGCAAAAACGATGAATTGACAACTGCCGTTGTTGATCAATTCAAGAATGCTCAACCAATGCCAAATATCTCAGAAATGAGTGCTGTTTGGGATCCAGCTGCTACTATGCTTTTCGATGCTGTAAGTGGTAAAAAATCTGCAAAAGCATCTGCTGACGATGCAGTGAAATTGATTAAAGAAACCATCGAACAAAAATTCGGTAGCAAATAAGACAGTTTTTAGGTGTGAGTAAGAGGTTGGAGACAAAGTCCCAACCTCTTATGTTCAATTTTCAAGCACAACTTACTGTCTGACTTGTCTTCTTGCTCTCTAGCAAGGACATTATAAGGAGATTTGAATGACTACAGAACAAAACCCTAAAAAGGCTATGTGGCTCTCTTTGATCCCGGGTCTTGGGCAAATTTATAACAAACAAAAAACCAAAGGCTATATTTTTCTTGCCGTAACCATTCTCTTTCTCGCCTATTTCCTAGGAATTGGAGCTGGAGAATTAGCGAAATTGGTTACACTTGGAACCGTCCGTGGACAAGATAATTCTCTCTTTATCTTGATTCGTGGCGCCTTCCACTTGATCATCACTGTTGTTTACTTCCTATTTTATGCCTTAAATATTAAGGATGCTGGAACAGTTGCTAAACGCATCAACAACGGGATTGCCGTTCCAAAAACCTTGAAAGAAATGGTTCAAGCCATCTATGAAAATGGCTTCCCATATTTATTGATTATTCCTTCATACATTGCTATGACATTTGCGATTATCTTCCCAGTTTTAGTAACTTTGATGATCGCCTTTACCAACTACGACTTCAAACATACCGCTCCAACAACCTTGCTTGATTGGATCGGGTTCCAAAACTTCACTAATATGTGGACCTTGAGTACCTTCCGCTCAGCCTTTACATCGGTTCTTGGCTGGACCTTGATTTGGGCCCTCGCAGCTTCTACTCTTCAAATCGTACTCGGTATCTTGACCGCTATTGTTGCAAACCAACCATTCGTAAAAGGAAAACGAATCTTTGGGGTTATCTTCTTGCTTCCTTGGGCTGTTCCAGCCTTCATCACTATCCTAACTTTCTCAAATATGTTTAACGATAGTGTCGGTGCTATCAATGCACAAGTTATCCCATTGTTTGCGAAGATCTTCCCATTCTTAGATGGCGTTTTGATTCCTTGGAAAACAGATCCTACCTGGACAAAAATTGCTTTGATTATGATGCAAGGTTGGCTCGGCTTCCCTTACATCTACGTCTTGACTTTAGGGATTCTTCAATCGATTCCAAACGATCTTTACGAAGCTGCTTATATTGATGGTGCCAACGGTTGGCAAAAATTCCGCAGCATCACTTTCCCAATGATTATGGCTGTTGCAGCTCCAACTTTGATCAGTCAATATACCTTCAACTTTAATAACTTCTCCATCATTTACTTGTTTAACGATGGGGGACCTGGTTCTGTCGGAGGAAACGCCGGATCTACAGATATCTTGATCTCATGGATCTACAAGTTGACAACCAATTCTTCTCCTCAATATTCAATGGCTGCAGCGGTAACCTTGATTATCTCTGTGATTGTGATCTCAATCTCTATGGTTGCCTTCAAGAAACTACATGCATTTGATATGGAGGATGTATAAAATGAAAAATTCAGTTCAATTTAAACGCCGCCTCAATCATTTCTTGACTTACCTGTACATGGTGGTTCTTTCAATCGTTATCATTTATCCATTGTTGATTACGGTTCTATCAGCCTTCAAATCAGGGAATGTCAGTGCCTTTACACTTGATTTTAGTGGCAATCTTAGTTTTGATAACTTCTCAAAACTTTTCTCTGAAACCCATTATGGCACTTGGTATATGAACACCTTGGTTATCGCCATTATCACCATGATTGTACAAACAAGTATCGTTACCTTCGCAGGTTACGCATACAGCCGTTACAATTTCTTGGCGCGTAAACAAAGTTTGGTCTTCTTCTTGATTATTCAAATGGTCCCAACCATGGCAGCCCTCACAGCCTTCTTCGTTATGGCTTTGATGCTGAATGCCTTGAACCAACCTTGGTTCTTGATCTTCCTTTATGTTGGTGGTGGTATTCCAATGAATGCCTGGTTGATGAAGGGATACTTTGATACTGTTCCAATTTCCCTCGATGAATCTGCGAAATTGGATGGAGCTGGACACTTCCGTCGCTTCTGGCAAATCGTCCTTCCTCTTGTTCGTCCAATGATTGCCGTTCAAGCACTTTGGGCTTTCATGGGGCCTTTCGGAGACTATATCTTGTCTAAATTCTTGCTTCGTGACGAAGTGAACTATACGGTAGCCGTTGGTCTTCAAACCTTTATCAGTGACCAAAAAAATCAAAAAATCGCCTTCTTTGCAGCCGGTGCTATTTTGATCGCGGTTCCAATCTGTATCTTATTCTTCTTCCTACAAAAGAACTTTGTTTCAGGCTTGACAGCTGGTGGAGATAAAGGATAAAATAGAATCTTATTTCAAGCACATTTTATTTTTAAGTTGAGGGTAGTATGGTGGATGCTTTACTACCCTTCGTTAAGAATAAAATCAATGCAAAGAGATTTCTCTTTGCATTTCTGATACTCTTATATTTAGAAAGGTCATCTTATGCCCTATCCTTTTAATTATTTCGCAAGTATCTTCAATTTCCGCTCTTCTTTTGCAAACCGCAAAAAACTGAGCTGGTTCCAAATGATTTTTACTTCTTTCTTTCTAATCTCTATCACACTATTACCTGTGGCTCTGCAAAATGCTCAACTCAAAACCTATCCTTTGACAACCTTTGTCAGCGATGTGTTTGATCCTTTATCAACAGACGTTATGAAAGATATCCAAGAACACGTCGTGATCAAAGACCAAGAGCTCACCTATACAGGGACTAACCCTGTACACAAGACTTCAAAAGGACAGGTTATCTTAGGCCAAGAGGCAAAGGCTAGTGAAGGCAAGGAGTTAACACTCCATTTTGATCGCAAACAATTGATTATCTCAAAAGAGAATAAAGAACTCGCTACAGTCTCATACCAGGCTATTAATCAAGAGAGCCTTCGGGATAAAAAAAGCTTCACTCAAGCTATCTCTAGCGATTGGTTTCGCGACAATCGACTCCCTGTCAGTCTCTTTCTCGTGATTTTCTCTGGCTTCTTATCGACAGTCAATTATTTGATTCTCATCGTAGGGGCATCTTTCTTCCTCTACTTGACACGAAAATCTCGACTCTTTTCACTACAAACTTTCAAGGAATGTTTCAATTGTATTCTGAATTGCTTGGGACTCCCTATTTTACTGAGTGTCTTCATCAGTTTACTATTCCATCAAGTATTTACTACGACGATCATGATCCAAAATGTCTTATTTGTACTCTATCTTGCTATGGTATTTTATAAGACCCACTTCCGTGATCCAGACTATCACCGCTAGGAGGTTTTCTCATGCGTGTTACCATCAAAGATGTGGCGAAACTCGCTGGCGTCGCGCCTTCAACTGTCACGCGCGTCATCCAAAACAAATCCACGATTAGTGATGAAACAAAAAAACGTGTCCGTGAGGCCATGGTCGAATTGGACTACCATCCCAATCTTAATGCTCGCAGCCTTGTCAGCCAATCTAGTCAAGTCATTGCTTTGGTCCTACCAATCGACAGTGACGTCTTCTACCAGAATCCTTTCTTCCCAACTGTTTTAAGAGGGATTACCCAGATCGCGTCAGACAATGATTATGCCATCCAAATCTGTACGGGGCAAAATGAAGAACGGCGGCTCGACAACCTCAAACAACTCATCTACGGAAATCGTGTAGATGGTTTGATTTTCCTTTATTCCAACCCGAATGATCCCCTCGTTGAATTTGCGATCAAAGACAAGTTCCCCTTCCTCATTCTCGGAAAGGCAGCTTCACCTTTTGTATCGCTAGTGGATAATGATAATATCAAGGCTGCATTTGATGCGACGGATTATTTCATTCAACAAAACTACCGAAAAATTGCTTTTATCGGGGGAAACAAAGAACTGTTCGTATCTCAAGACCGCTACGAAGGTTATAAAGAAGCCCTCCAAAAAGCAGGGATTCCTCTCGATGAAAAACTGGTTCATTTCTCATTTGGTTTTATGTTGGAAGACAATTCTTATCAAATGATGGAGAGCCTTCCCCTAGCAGAGTTAGATGCCATCATGACAACCGATATTCTCGTTGCTGAAGGGGTGCGCCAATACCTATTAGAACATCAGCTGACAATCCCGATTATTTCCTTTGATTCGATCAAGCCACGACTCGATATTGAAGCCTATATTGACATCAATGCGGTGGAACTCGGGCGTGAATCTGTCCGGACCATCCTTCAAATCATCAAAGATCACAAAGAAGGAAAAACCGTCTGCTACCGTCAATTGATTGACCATACCATTACGAAACTTTAGGAGTCTTTATGTCTACATTTACTGCTTATTTAGATGACCAAGACCTCATTCGTATCCAAAAGGGAGAGGAGCATATCCTTCCTTTTTATTTGAAAACGAACCAAGGTCATCTTGCCTTAATCCCTGTCAAAACGTCAAGTGCAGCGACTGACACAGGAGACTATTTCTTAAGCCCTATTCCACTTGAACTCGGAGAAGAGTACACCATCTACGATGCTACTGGAAATTCTTCTATACTCCACTATCGAAACATCGTTCGCAAACCCATTTTCGATCAAACCTTCACCTATACTGGAGAAGATCTAGGAAGTTTCTACACACCACGTCAGACGCAATTTAAATTCTGGGCACCGATTTCGCAAGATGTGAGTCTCCATATCGAAGATCAGGTCTATCCGATGAATCGTACAGAAAACGGTGTCTGGGAACTCGTGCTCAAAGGGGATTGGGAAGGAGTTGCCTACCACTATGAGTTTCGTGTCAATGGCCTAGAACGTCGGATTCACGATCCCTATGCTCTATCCTCTTTGGCCAACTCTGGAGATAGCTTGGTCATCGACCGGAAGAAGATCACACGTCCTATCACGCGTGCCACTCGTCAATTAGACCCAACAGAAGCAATCATTTACGAGATGAGCGTTCGTGATTTCTCTGTCCAAAAAGAGGCTGGCTTTAAGCATCCTGGTAAGTTTAAAGGCTTGACAGAATCGCCCCAACTAAATGGCCAGATCCTTGGATTTGATTACCTTCAAAAACTGGGCATTACCCATGTACAGTTACTTCCAGTTTACGATTTCGGTAGTGTCGATGAAGAGGATCAATGGAAAGCCTACAACTGGGGCTATGATCCTGTTCAATACAATGTTCCAGAAGGCAGCTATGCCAGTGACCCCAACGATCCTTATGCACGGATTTGGGAACTCCAAGATGCTATTGCAACCTATCACCAATCTAATCTTAGTGTTATCATGGATGTAGTCTACAATCACGTCTACCAGGCCGATGAGTATGCATTTGAACAAATCGTACCCGGTTATTTCTACCGCTATAATGCAGAAGGAGAGCGGACCAATGGAACCTTCTGTGGAAATGACGTAGCAAGTGAACGCTCCATGGTGAGACACTATATCAAACAATCTCTCAAACAATGGGTTTCCCTCTACGGCTTTGATGGTTTTCGCTTTGACTTGATGGGAATCTTAGACATTCAAACCATGACAGAGATTGCAGAGGAGCTCCGTGAAATCTATCCTAAAGTCTATCTCTATGGCGAAGGGTGGAAGATGGATACAGGCCTCTCTGAAGACCAGCTCGCTCACCAGTACAACTCAAAACGATTACCAGATTTTGGCTTTTTCAGTGATAATTTCCGGGATACGGTCAAGAGAACACTCTTAGCCGATCACCGTCGTGATAGTCAACATCCAGCCAATGATTTTTCTAATATCCTAACAGCAAATGTCGGGAAAGTAGGACCTGCTCATTTCATCCAACCTCAACAAGCCATTCAGTACGTCGAATGCCATGACAATGCAACTGTTTTTGATTATTTCCAACTTGAAAAAGAAGAGATTCGTCTAGAGGAGCGAAAAGCTCTCTCACGCCTCGCTCTTCATTTGGTATTATTATCCCAAGGTGTACCTTTTATCCATGCTGGTCAAGAATTTTACCGCACAAAAGGGCTCGAAGACAACACCTATAACTTGCCAGATAGTCTCAACCAATTGGACTGGACATCCCTTTCAAAATGCCAAGAAGAAATTGCTTTTCTTGAAGAATTGATTGCTTATCGGAAATCACAGCCACTCCTTCGTTTGAAAAAAGGGCAAGAGATTCGCGACTACTGTGATGTCAAATGGTTGTCTGATCATCATTTGATCTACACGATTGAGAAAGATCGTGAAAAAATAACGATTCTCGTCAATATCGGTGATCAAGAAAAGACCTATCAACATCCGAGCGATAGCCAGCTGTTATTTGCCTATCCTCATGCCAACCTCCAAGCGCCTATTCCTAAAGGAAAGGAACTTTCTATTCCTGCCCATAGTTGGCTCCTTCTCCACGAAACTGAATCAACAAAATAAAGGTCACCACAATGTGGTGACCTTTATTTTTATTCTTCTGTTTCCACAAAGCGTCCAATGATATGAACGTTTTCTGAAATGGTGATAAAAGCCTGAGGATCAGCTTTTTTCATAATATATTTGAATTCATTAAACTCTGCACGCGTAATAACTGTCAGCAGAACCGCTTTTTCCTGATGGTTATAGGTTCCCTCTGCATTGTGGATAATGGTTGCTCCACGATGCAATTTTTTATGAATCTTTTCAATAATGGCATCCGGCTGGCTCGTTACGATCATTGCCTGCATCCGTTTTTGCTTGGTAAAGACAGCATCCGTTACTCGACTCGATACGAAGATGGTAATCATAGAGTAAAGAGCATACTTCCAACCAAAGGTCAGACCAGCGATCAACATAATGGTCCCATTGACCAAAAAGGAGATACTGCCGACATTCTTTCCTGTCCGTTTTCGAATCGTCAAACTGACAATATCCGTTCCCCCACTGGAAATGTTGTTCCGAAGAGCAAAACCAATCCCTGTTCCCATGACAACCCCACCAAATAGGGCATTCATGATCGGATCGTTGGTCAACGTAATCACTGGCACGAACTGAATAAAGAGGGAACTCATCGAAACCGTAATAAAGGTAAAGATGGTAAATTTATGGCCAATTTGATACCAAGCCACAATCATCAAAGGGATATTGATGGCATAAAAGGTCAAGGAAACGGGAATCGTAAAGCCAATAAAGCGTTGGCTCAGAACAGATAAAATCTGAGCTAGCCCTGTTGCACCGCTGGAGTATACATGTCCTGGTTGAAAGAAGAAGTTGACGGCAATCGCTGATAGAAAACCATACAGCAAGGAAGCTGACACTTTTTCATCGTATTTCTCACGGGAGATGCTCTTCAGCACGCGCAATAATTTAATGTTATAAGCTAGTCGTCGCACATGATAGCGAAATAGCTTATGAAAGCGAGTTTTTTTCATTTTCAATCCATCGATTAGAAGAAAAGGAAAATTTTAGAGCAACTGATTCCTAGACTTTCCCTTTTCTCTCTTGTCCTATTCTTGCTCTGCTACTTCTACTTGAAGATTTAACTCATCCAATTGCTTTTCAGAAACGACAGAAGGAGCTTGTGTCATTGGATCTGTCGCCTTGTTATTCTTAGGAAAGGCAATGACTTCCCGAATATTATCTTCCCCTGCAAGAAGCATCACGAAGCGGTCTAATCCAATCGCCAATCCTCCATGTGGTGGGAAACCATAATCCATTGCTTCTAACAAGAAACCAAATTGTTCATTAGCAGCTTCTTTTGTAAATCCAAGCGCCTTAAACATCCGTTCTTGTAAATCTTTATGATTAATCCGTAGGCTTCCTCCACCTAATTCATAGCCATTTAAGACGATATCATAGGCAATCGCTCGAACTTTTGAAAGATCGCCTTCCAATTCATGCTCTGTTTCAGCTTGTGGGAGTGTAAATGGATGGTGAGCAGACATATAACGGCCTTCTTCTTCAGACCACTCAAACATTGGCCAATCCACTACCCAAAGGAAGTTGTATTGATTGTTGTCAATCAAGTCAAGCTCTTTCGCAAGACGAACACGCAAAGCACCAAGCGTTGCATTGGCTACTTCAAGAGTATCTGCTACAAAGAGGACTAGATCTTTGTCTTCTAATTGTAAAGCAGCTGTCAAGTCACTTGTCAAGTCTGTCAAGAACTTCGCAACAGGACCGTTCAAAGCACCTTCAGCATATTTCACCCAAGCAAGACCTTTTGCACCGTATTGCTTCGCAACTTCTGTCAATTTATCGATGTCTTTACGAGAGTAATGATCCGCTGCACCTTTGACAACAATCGCCTTAACTGCTGGAGCTTCTGAGAAGACTTTGAAGTCTACACCCTTGACAAGCTCTGTCAAGTCTTGTAGCAACATTTCAAAACGTGTATCTGGTTTATCTGAACCATACAAGGCCATAGCATCATCATAATTCATCCGTGGGAATGGGAGTGTTACTTCAATTCCCTTGGTTTCTTTCATGACACGTGCAATCAAGCCTTCTGTGATATCCTGGATTTCTTGATCACTCAAGAAAGAAGTTTCCAAGTCGACCTGTGTAAACTCAGGTTGACGGTCTCCCCGTAAATCCTCATCACGGAAACACTTCACGATTTGATAATAGCGATCAAATCCAGCATTCATTAACAATTGTTTTGTAATCTGAGGACTTTGTGGAAGGGCATAGAAATGACCCTTATTGACACGGGAAGGAACCAAGTAGTCACGTGCTCCTTCTGGAGTTGACTTAGAAAGAAACGGTGTTTCCACATCAATAAATTCTAATTCATCTAAGTAATTGCGAATTGAATGGGTTACTTTTGCACGGAGTTTGAGGTTTTCCAACATCTCAGGACGACGAAGGTCTAAGTAACGGTAACGAAGACGGGTATCATCATTGGCTTCAATTCCGTCCTTGATTTCAAATGGTGTTGTTTTGGCAGTATTGAGAACCGTAATAGCTTCTACCTTGAGTTCTACTGCTCCTGTAGGCAAGTTTGGATTGGCTTGTTCACGAGCTTCTACAAGGCCTGTCACTTCTACAACATATTCACTACGGATGCTTTCAGCTGTAGCCATCACTTCTGCACTAACTGTTTCTGGATTGATCACCAATTGCATGATTCCTTCGCGATCGCGTAGATCGATAAAGATCAAACCACCCAAGTCACGACGACGGCTAACCCATCCTTTCAAGGTAATACGAGTTCCAATGTGTTCTTCACGAACACGTCCAGCATACATTGAACGTTTCATTTCTAATTAATCTCCAAACTAATATTCTTCCTTCTATTTTACCATAAAGACCAGCAGAAAGTGGCCTTTAGCTCAACTTTTTCAGTCAGCAACTTCTTTAGTTATCGTGGCTCTCTTCTTTCTTTTTGGGATCATCATAGAGAGTGGGTGCTAGCACCTTCATTAAAGTCGCCGTCCCAAATCGCAAGACAGCTGCTGCTAGTCCAAAAATAGGGGATAGGTAGCGGAAAAAGAAATCTCCCCTAAGCACATAGGTCATGCCACCCACAATAAAAAAGATCACAATTCCCTGAACGATTGCGTAAAACCAAATTTTTTTCACACTATTCTCCTTTTCACAAACCAGCTGACTTATCCACTGTTTTTTATCACTTATCCACAAAAATGTGGATAACTTTCACCTTTTGCCCCCTCAAAAGAGGAAGCGTCGTCAGCATCAGGACTTGCTTTCATCCATTTACAAGCAAGTTTCCCACAGCCTGTGGATAACTCTCTTGCTTATTTGTGACTTTCTCGTCACTTTCCTCACAAATCAAGGAGCCAGGATTTGATCCTGCCCCCTTTGATCAAGCATTATTTAAATTCGTCTGGTGTCCCTTTATATTGGGCCCAGTCTTTGCTGAAGAAGCGGTCATTTAGATGGTAAGTTGGTGCTTTTTCAGCCTTTGTGACAAAGGGATTGACCGCTTTATCAAAGGCTAGCCAACCATTCCATCCCATATGAATCGTATCTTCCATAAAGTAGGGCTGATCACCATCTTTAGAAAAGTCTGCAATATTGGTGAATCCTTGGCTTTCCAATTGGTAACGAATCTTTTGAACAGCCTGTTCATACTTTTCTTGGCTCAAGCCTGTGTATTTCATCCATTTGGCATTGACTGGAGGAATCACAAAGATGACATTGGTCCGAGATTTAGCAAACTGGTCTAGAACCAACTGCAAGTCATTGTACTCAGGAGATTGAACATAGGATTCGTTCTTTTGGAAACCTTTTAGTTTCTTCAACTTCATTTTTAAACGAGTATTGTAAAAATGATTGCTGATTCCAAGGTCGTTGTTATTGGTTTTGACTTTTGCTTCAGCCGTTGCAATTTCTTCCAATTTCTCATATGAGAATTGATCTGGTAAATCTTGTAGACGTTTTTTGACCTTCTTATCGTAATTCCCGTTTGTACGCGTTGCAAGATTACTAAACAAAGCATCTTCGCGCTGGACAAGGTGGGAAACAAACTGGTTCAAAGACTGATCAAATCTGGAAATTTTCTTTCCTTGAGAAATTTTTGTTACAACACTTTGAAAGGCGACATTTGGATACTGTTGTAACAGACGCTTTGCAGCATACTGGGATGCAGCATCCTGTTGGTGATTGGCAATAAAGCTATTCAACTGATCGCTATTAAAGAATTGTTGAAAGGCAGAGGAATCGTATCCCTTTTTGGTAAACCATTGCGGAGAAACCACATAAACAGCTGTATTGTCCTTGAGTTCTGGCAAAATCTGTTGCATTCCAAAATACTGGTTCAAAGAAGCCGCACCACGTTCTCCTAAAAAGTAGGGTCTGTAATTGCGGTCATATTTTTCAGCCAAAACTGCTGGATGCACCACATCAAAACGCAACCATTCACTTGAGCCGAAATAAGGAACAAAGCGATGCTGTGGATCCGAAAGTGCTTCTTGCTTCTTTGTACGACTCTTGAAGCCTTCTGCATTCAGACTAACCGCAGCTTTTTTCTCTTCAGTATAGTTGTGCTTATGATTGATTGGATAAAAGAATAATAAAGCTGCTACCATGAGGAGCGCGCAAAATACGGGCCCTAAAATCAGCCATAAACGCTTAAGCATTCTGAAGCTCCGTTACACCTTCTACGATCTTGTTGGCAGTGTTCCAATCATCGCGTCCAAATTCTGATACAGGAACACGGATGCCAAAGCGACTTTCCAATTCCACAATCAATTCGACTGTTCCCATACTATCAAGAACACCCGCATCAAAGAGATCCTCATCCATCATGTCTGAGACATCTTCCATAAACAATTCGTCAATAATTTCAATTACTTGTGATTTTACATCCATTTTTTATTCTCCTTTTATTTCACTTTTGGGAACCATTGCTGATCCAAGAATCCTGAGAAGATCAGGAAGGACAGCATCACTGTATTAAAGGTGATAAAGATCCCCAAAGCCTTGGTCCAACGATTGTCCGGTATCGGATCCAATCCTTTTGCTTTTCTTTCTTTATTGATGGTCTTTTTCTTGCGAATCCAAGCATCATTGATAACCATTCCAAGCCCATGGAAGAGCCCATAAGCAATATAGTACCAGGTCACCCCGTGCCAGAAGCCCATGACCAACATATTGATAATGTAGGCAACATTTGAGGTAGTAATCCGGCTCTTGAAGACTTTATTGCGCATCAGTACCATTACGAGACGCATAAAGACAAAATCACGGAACCAGAAAGATAAACTCATATGCCAGCGATTCCAGAATTCCTTTAAATCACGTGATTTAAAAGGACGGTCAAAGTTGATGGGACTTTTAATCCCCATCAAATTGGAAGCCGCTAAAGCAAACATGGAATACCCTGCAAAGTCAAAGAAAAGGTCAAAACCATAAACATACATGACTCCCAGCGTTCCGATGTTGAAGAATCCACCTTGAGACAAGGCATAGGTCTGCACATGACCTAACAATAAGTGGCCAAAAATATGAGCTAGAATAAATTTATAAAGGAAGCCATACATGATGTACTTAACAGCTTGCTCCAACATATCCAATAATTCTTCGCGCTCAGGAATGGCTTTATAATCCTCATTAAAACGCTTGAAACGATCAATCGGCCCACTTGAGAAGGTTGGCATAAAGAGCATAAAACGTAAGAATTCCCAGAGCGTGAATTCTTTCAAGACACCATCTCGCATTTCGATGATCATTCCGACAGCTCGGAAGGTCAAATAAGAAATCCCTAAAAATCCAAACAAGGATTGGTGTCCATTCTTGATCGCTGGCTCCACCTTAACAAAGATCAGGGGCAAGACAGACAAGAAGGAATGAAGATAGAAAATCCACTTGTTGTCCGCTTTCTGACGATAGATTTTGTAGGAATACACAATCAAGATTTGCCAGACTACGTAAAAGAGCAGGGCATAAATTTGCTTGAGATTCGAACCTGTCAGCATCAAAATGATAAAGATCAGACTCACCAGTCCTTCATAGACCGGAAATCTCTTTTTGAAAAAGAGGCCCACAAAGATCGGCAAAAAAGCTAGAATGAGGTAGACAAAATAGATCGGTGTTCCATAGTGTTCTAAATGAGGGAGCTGTTTCAAAAACTCGATCATCGGTTATTAACCTCGCTAATCAACCCTTTGATGTCGATTTTCCCGTTTGGTGTTAATGGCAGGCTATCACGATAGAGGAATTTTGAAGGCATCATATAAGACATCATGATGTTTTCTAAATCTTCCTTGATGGCTTTTGTGATATCAATTTCGCGCTCAAATTGTTCTTTGACGCCCTCTTTTAAGATGACATAGGCCAAGAGATTTTGGACCTTGTGATCCTTATTATAACGCGGTACTGCGACTGCTGAGTCAATATACTTCGATTTGTTCAAGTTTTGAGAGACATCCTCTAGCTCGATACGATAACCGTTAAACTTGATTTGGAAGTCCATCCGACCACCATAGAGAAGAAGGCCTTCATCCGTCATGGTTCCGACATCTCCCGTATGGTAGGCTGGAAGACCTTCAAATTCGAAGAAGGCTTCTGCTGTTTTCTCTGGATTATTCATATAACCTTTTGAAACAGCTGGGCCTGATACGATGATCTCACCTTGCTCACCATTCGGCAATTTGTTACCTGCCTCATCAATGATGAAGGTTGGAGAATCTTCTTTGGTGTAACCAATTGGCAGACGTTTCAAAGTAGCTAACATCTCATCTGTTACGGCTACAGCCGAAAGAGCTACAGTTGCTTCCGTTGGGCCGTAGGCATTGATGATGCGTGCATTTGGGAAACGCTCGCGCAATTTCTGAGCAGTCTTGACTGTCAACTCTTCCCCATCAAAGTAGAAATGGGTGATCCCTGGCATTTTTTCAGCATTGAAATCCTCAGACAACATGGCCATATCTGCAAAAGATGGTGTTGAAGTCCAGATAGCAATCGGAAGAGAAAAGATCGTCGCAAAGAGTTGTTTGAAGTCTTGAGTGATAGCTGATGGAAGGGCAAAAAGGGTTCCTCCAAGAGCTAAGGTCGGTGCCCAGTACATGACAGACAAGTCAAAAGAATAGGGCGGTTGCGCCAACATTTGCGGACGCTCTGGCGTTGCAAATTCCTTGTCCGTAATCATCCAGTTGGTAAAGCTGAGCAAGTTATCGTGCGAAATTTGTACCCCTTTTGGTTTCCCAGTTGTCCCTGAGGTAAAGATGATGTAGTAGTTATCATCCCCTTTGACCGGATGTTGCAAGTCATAGGCATGCTGAGCCGCATAAGCTTCACGCACTTGATCCAAGGACATGATTGGAGCAGCTGGGTTTTCCAATGGAAACTCATTGATGGCAATAATCAAGCTTGGCTCTGCTACTTCAACAATGGCAGACACGCGCTCCAAGGCAGAGTGGCTATCAATTGGGATATAGGCATGGCCAGATTTTGTCAAGGCCACAAAGGTTGCTAACATTTCATATTCTTGACCACCAAAGACCACTACAGGTGACTTTTCAGGAAGTCCCATTTGGTCAATGTAGGCAGCCAAGCTATCTGAGTCAGCCTTCAATTGGCCATAGGTATGTTCCTCACCAAGGACATTGTAAACCGGATAGTCTGGTTGTAGTTGCGCATAACGTTCAATTGTCTCGATCATATCAGTAATTGGTTGGTTTGACACGGCTAGGAGTCTCCTTTTCTAAAATTCGTTATAGATAAAGCCACCCTGACCTTGACCAAGGTAACTAAAGAAATAAAGTAGGGCTAGGAAAATGGCGAAATACAAGATCGTCTGCCCGATAAATTTATAAAGTGTTTTATGTTTCATAAGTTTCACTCTTCATTTTGATTGTTACTCACTATTTTACCATTTTTTATACCAAGTAAGCAATTTTAAACATAGTGAGAATGTGGTAGAAAACGTTATCATTTCAGATCATTCAAGCCGTTTAACGAAAGCATTTTTCTTTAATCAGTTTTCTGGTTGAAATCCTATTCTATTTCACAGTCCCCTGATGAATCAACTCCAGACACTTGTCCAGATCCACATCTCTCGCGAAATGGCTAGGTGTCCAAGGAATCTCTATATCGGGTAGAACACCTTGATCCGTCATTCCTTTACCTTGATCTACGCATAGACAACGAGAAGTAGGAAACATCAATTGATAATCGCCATAATCAACGGTACAACAATTGGAATAGTCTAAAATTCCGAGAGTCGGTCTACCTACCACCGTTACCTTCTTAAACTGCTTCATCATCTGAACAAAGTTGTCGCCAGAAGAACCGCAATAGATATCTGATAAGACAAAGATCCGTTCAGGATAGTGGCCACCTTTAACCTCTGGGAAGAATTCCTCGCTTTCTTGCTGATACAGTACATAACCTTTGCCTCGATGGCGGAGCAACTCCTCTTTCATATCTCCAAGCAGCTTGACTGTTTCAGGACTAATTTCTTCCTGTTGCATCCAGTCCTCAAAGTCTTTCAAGCGCAGATCAACATTACGTTCCGTGTAGAGAATTTCCATACCATCATCGTCCCAGTCAAGCGAATCATAGCCCTGATCCTTCTCTAAGCCTAGATGTAACAGAGGAAGATATAGAGAATCCGTCCCTCCGCCGTTCTGTCGGACATCAATGAGAAGAAACTTGACCTCCGTCATCATCGGCAAACACTCTTGATATACCCGACTAATGGCTCCTTCATCCATAAAATTATCCAGACGAAGATAAAGAATCTCATCGTCTAATCGTTTCCAAAAAATATGATCCTGGATCGGTTCTCGACTAGGGACTACTTCAATGGTCTTTTCTATCCCTTCTCGAAGCAGGGTGACACTCGTTGACTGAGAGACCAAATCTGCCCATTCTCGGTAGTGTCTTTCAGAGGTCTTGCTGATAAAATAGTCTTTATGAAGAGAAGCTATCTGATCCAAGTCACTTCCATCCAGAGCTAGGATCTGATCTCCTACTTGAAGACCCGTATCTTCATTAGCTTCCTCAACATACAATTTCTGTCCATTTATTCTCAAAAGGAACCCTTTTTGACTGGCCTTTTTATCTCGAAAGGAAATATGCCCGATCACCCCAAAACTAGCTAGGTAAGTCTTAACTTGATAGAGAAAGGCATCATCTGTCATATCATCTGTAATGTTTTCTCGAAAAGGCTCTGGATCGCATCCTTTTCGATCCTTGATGGTAGATGAATCATGGGTCATAATAGAGACGACATCTTCAAAAATAGCAGTCTTTTTCATAAAGGATTCCTTCCATTTTTTAGAAACAGTATACCACTTTTTCTTAAAAAGTTCTTAAAACCCTAAAAAACTATCCTAAAGTAGGATAGCCGTTATAGATTCTTTCTTTTCTTCGCTTTCTTTGTCAGAGCGACATCACAATTTTCAATCTCGCTAATCAATAGATTGGCAAGAGCAAAATCATCGATGTTCGATTTCATATTTACCTCATAGTTCAAGGTCAGTTGTTCTCCAGCTTGGGCCGTTGTGACAGAAATAAAGTCAATTTCTGAACAACTTTGGTCCAACAACTGGCTGATTTGTTCTGCAACAGAATCTTGTTTTGAGACAGTTATGGTCAAATGACGGCGCCGTTGATGGTCTGCCTTACTCTGTTTGTTCTCTAATACCAGCCACACCCCTAGTAAAGAGAGGGTTGTTAAAATGGCCAATAAAAGATAGCCAGATCCAGCTGCCAGTCCTATAATCATAGCTAAGAAAATGGCAATCAACTCTCGAGAACCACTCGTAGCCGAACGAAAACGGATCAAACTAAAGGTCCCTGCCACTGCAATCGAGGTTCCCAAACTTCCATTGACCAAAAAGATCACTAAGGTCATCATACAAGGAAGCAAGGTCAAACTAATGACAAACTCTCGAGTGTAAAGTGTTCGGTATTTATAGGTCCAAGATAGGGCCAGCCCTAGAAAGAGGCTGACCAAAAGGGCCAGCAGTAAGCGCAAGGGATCCACCGTTGCTGTGGCATTATTAAAAATAGAATCAAATAGATTAGACATAGGCAGCACCTACCGTTTCTTGAACTGGTCTTGGGGCATAATCCAAGCCTTGTGATTTATGATAAGCACAGCTATATTTTGAAAATTTCTGCTTCACCAAACCATACTTCTCTAAAATATCCTTTAGCCATTGAGGTTCTTGCCCAGGAGCCTTAATTTCCATGATCACGAAGTCATCCTCTAGTAGAGGTTCTCCTTTCTTCCCATCAAAAAGGCTAACAGCCTGGTCTCGAAAGACTAAGTTTTGATCGATTGTCACGCGAATCTTCTGATAAGGATAACCCTGAATGGATTTCTTTTCTTTGAGAGACAAACGATCATAATAAATGAACATCCGTGGTTCCAATCGATGACCATAACGTTTGCGCAATCTCTGAATCTCTTGCACTAAGTCTGGATCTTGTATCTGATGATCTACTTTCCCATCTGTCATCAAGTTGATAATGGCTTGTGAAGTGGCGACTAGGCGGAATTTATGGCCAATTCCTTCTTCATCTTTTGACTTCACCTCTAGAAACACTGGACTGTCTGCTTGAGGTTTTTCTATATAAGTCCGCATCCGAATTTTTTCACGGCGGTGTTGTTTGGCAAGAGCATCTTGAATGACATCAAAATTTTCTGTATCAAAATAAATGTTTGAAATGGTTGAGGTTGGGTAATCATCTTCTACGACGTATTCTTTTAAGTCTTTGATCAAGTCCTTCACGTCATCTTTTGCGACGATATATTTTGTTTCGATTCGTTTGAAACTTGTCTCAATTGTTTTTTTCATGTTTCTTCTCCTTTAAGGGGGCTATTGTTTCTAAACTTCAGTCAGTATGAATACGACTTACGTGCTTTCTAGTTTAATGGGACTTTCTTAACTGGTCATTAAGCCAAACTTAAAGAAAACTAAAGTTAAGGTTCCTTTCAGAAAAACTTTAGGAAACTTTCAGCTAGCAACTTTAGACTAGGAGCATATCAATTGAACGAGAGGAAAAGCTCATGAAATCAAACAAATGGAAATTTTTATTAACGGGGGCCGCAACCCTCACCTTACTGACAGCTTGCACCCAGGCGTCATCACAATCAGCTACAAAAAGCAATACTGCACAAACAACCACTACTTCTACTTCAAAAAATAAAACAAACAATTCCAACTATTTTACAGATAAGGACAAGGACAGCTCTTATGATGAAAGCAAAGCCTCTACTGTAAAACTATCTGGATCTTCTGCAAGTGTATCAGGTGACGGCGTAGCTGTATCTGGATCAACTGTGACCATCTCAAAGGCTGGAACCTATGTCATCTCTGGTGAATCCGATGGAGTTCAAATCAAGGTCGAAGCAGGTGACTCAGATGATGTTCACATCGTCTTGAAAGGCGTTACCATGACCAACACCAACGCGCCAATTTCTGCTACGAAAGCAGGTCATGTCTACCTGACTCTAGCAGATGGCACGACCAATACCTTGTCTGATTCAAGTTCAAACAATGATGAAGATGCCGATGCGGTGATCTTCTCTAAAGGCGACCTCACCATCAATGGTTCAGGTACGCTCAACATTGACGCTAAGAAGAACAACGGTATCAAAGCCAATGACACTCTCCATATCACAGGTGGAACCTATAAGATAACGGCTGTAGGAGATGCCTTCAACGTCAATGACGAACTCAATATCACTGGTACGACCATGACCATCGATGCAGATGAAGATGCCGTCAAGGTGGATAATGATGAAGATACTTCGGTCGGAACCATGTACCTTTCAGATAACAAAATGACCATCACTGCAGGAGACGACGGAATCCATGCTTCTGGTGATCTGATCATCGATAGCGGAACCTACAAGGTAACCGATTCTGTCGAAGGTCTAGAAGGAAAATCGATCACCATCAACGGTGGAGATATCACCATCTATGCAACCGATGACGGTGTCAATGCGGCCAATGCCAATGCTAACCAAGATGAAATTTTCTTCACTATGAATGGTGGAACCCTCAACGTTGAAGTTGGCCAAGGTGATACCGATCCAATTGATTCGAATGGAAATATCACTGTTACCGGAGGAACCATTAAATTAACGGGTCAATCTGGATTCGACTTTGATGGTACTGCTACCTACACTGGCGGAGACATCTATATCAACGGTGAAAAACAAACGGAAATTGTCAACTCCATGCCTGGAGGCGGTGGGGCCCCAGGCGGTGGCGGACCTCAAGGCGGTGGACCTGGAGGTGGGCATCCATAATAACAAATAAAGGCAGGATTTCTTCCTGACCTTTTTTTGTTACCCTTTTTATGATAGAATAGAAAATCAATCAGCTTATCGAAAGGAACATGATGAAAAAACAAACACTCCCTCTTTTCTTCACACTGTTGCTGTCTCTTCTTTTTCTATCAGCCTGTGTGCCGGACCTTAAGATCAACTTTAAAAAAGTACCCACTACTACCAGCTCAAAAAAGAAAACCTTTAAAAAAAGTAGCTCGAGTCGTTCTAGCCACCCGATTCGTTCAACTAGTTCAAATAGCTCAAGCAACTCCTCTAGCTCTCCTTCAACCACTACACAGCCCTCTTCGGACATCGTCACAACCGAAGGACTCCCTAGAAATGCTCAAGAAGCACCCAAAGATAAAATTTATGCGACAGGGAACTTAAAAGTAGCCTACTCTAGAAATGACGATAAAATTTTTGCACAGACGCCGGATTATGAAGGATATACCACCGCTCTTGTCCAAACAATTCTTGGAAATCCAGAGAAACAAATAACAGACCCTGCTTATATTGCCGAATCTTTTGAAAATACCGAATTAGAAAATATTAAAGGGCTCTACCACGAGGGAAAAATCACAGGGGAACAAGCTCACGCCTTTTTGATGGGAGCTGTTGATCTCAAACAAGCTTCTAAATTCGGAGTAAACTACACCATTTACACCTATAAAAACAACACTATCCAACTGGTCTTTGAAAACGACCAACTTCTCTATATTACACCAAATCCTGATGTTGTCTTCTTTAAATAATAAGAGAGTGGGACAGAAATCGGTAATTCGTTAGAATTCGATTTCGTCGTCCCACCTCCGCACAGTTGAGTAGGGCTGTAAAAGCTGATGAAATCAGCGTAGTAGAGCCCACTCAACCACTGCGTCTTGCTAGACAACCCAAAAACAATTGAGAGGCTAGGACTTTTGTCCCAGCCTTTTGTTTCACATGAAACAAAAAACTCCCAACACATTCTGTTGGGAGTTCCCGAAGATTAGTCCTCTTCATATTTTTTTGGATTATAGAACCACATTCCGAGGCCTGCAAAAAGAACAATAGTCATCAGAAGGAAGGCCACTTGATTTCCAATTTCTCCTGTCATCGAAATCGTTTGACGAAGACCAGAAACGGTATAACTCATTGGCAAGAATGGATGAATAGCTTGGAAAAATCCATTTGTCAAAGCAAGAGGATAAGTTCCTGCACTAGAAGCCAATTGCAAGAGCAAGAGGATCAAGGAAAGGAAAGCACCGACTTTTCTTTGCCATGTCGTTAAAGCTGTTACGATAGACATGAAAGATACACTACCAATCACACAAAGGAAGAGAGTAGCCATCTCATGATTAGCTGATAAACCAATCAAGTGAACGGCACCATAGACCAAGACTCCTGCAATCACCGCAATCGTTCCGTTGACCTCAAAGCGAGATTTAAACCATGCCCAGCGACTTTCAGGATGACGACCGGATGGTAATTTTGCAAAGATCATGTTGGTTGACAAGGCACAAACAAAGAGTGCTACAGAGATCATATAAGGAGCCATTCCGACACCATTCACCGGGACATTGTCACGGTCTGTTTTAGACAAAGTGACAGGATCTGCTAAGGTTTTAGCGTTTTCTTTTTCAGTTGTAGCCACATTCAATTGTCCCTTAGCATCGTTTAATCCTTGACTCAAGGTTTGGCTTCCTGTTGCTAATTCACCTAAACCATTTGTCAATGTTTGGCCACCTGCTGCTAATTTGCTGGACCCATCTGAGATTTGATTTGCACCGTCGGCTAGTTTATCAGCTCCGGTAACTAGTTGACCTGATTTTTCTGTCAACTGATTGACACCAGTGACAAGTTTATTGACACCACCTGCCAACTCTGGAGTCTTGCTGTTCAATTGTCCTACACCGTCAGCTAATTTTCCAGCACCAGCAACCAATTCACCCGACTTACCTGTTAATTGGGTCGCTCCTGAAGCCAGTTGATTCATGCCTGATGTCAAGGCAGGCATCTTCCCATTTAACTCACCTAGACCAGAAGCCAATTGATTGCTTCCTGCAAGTAATTCTGATGATTTACTATCTAGTTGACCAACACCTGCTGCTAACTGACTAGCCCCATTTGTTAAAGTACTGCTATTCGTCTGAAGTTGGGTTGCTCCATTAGCGATTTTATCGACACCAGCTGTATAAGCGCTGATCCCTTGACTGATGGTTTGACTAGCTGGCAACAATTGTCCACTAACTGCGGATTGGATCTTAGACAAGCCACTTGACAAGTCTGTCAAGGTAGAAGAAGCTGTCGGTAAAACTTGATTGGCTGCCGTTTGCAGTTGTGTCAAGCTATTTCCTGTATTCAAACTACCTTGGATCGTTTGAATCGTTGTCAAGATCCCTTGAGCCGCCGTTTCACTCGAGCTTGGGCTCGATGAGATTGCCGCATTGATTTCCGCTTGTTGGTCAGCTGTCATTGCTTGATAGGCTGCTGTCCCTTGCACACTTGCAAGGGCATTTGCACGATCCGCTTGGGCTGAAGCAAGGATTGATTGAGCTGAATTCGCAATACTCGTCAATCCAGACGAAAGTTGACTGGTATCTACCGTAGCATTTTGAATCGCTGCATTTAATTGGTTTAAACCTGCTGCCAATTGATCAATCTGAGCGGATTGACTTGTAGAAGCTTGTAGCTGGCTTGATAATGTTTGAATACCTGATTCTAATTGTGAAACCCCATTTCGAAGGGTAGCAGATTGACTACTTAATTGACCCGCTCCCTCTGATAAAGTAGCGACTCCATTTGTATAGGTTGCTAAACCATTTGAAAAGTTAGATAGGCCTGAATTCAATTGACGCACGCCATTGGTATAATTCCCAAGACCATCATTGAGGGTCCCCATACCGCTGGTTAATTGACCAACTCCTGAAGCCAACTGAGGGGTTTGACTCGCCATTTGATTGAGACCATTTCCTAATCGATCCACTCCGGTAGCATAAGCCATCAAGCCTGTATTAAAAGTACCAAACCCATTATTTAATTGATTGACGCCAGATACCAAGTTTGGAAGTTGACCAGCCATTTGATTGAGACCATTTCCTAATTGACCAACACCATCTGTATAAGCCGCTAGACCTGTACGAAGAGTAGTTGCACCATCTGAAAATGCTAAGCTTGAACGAGCCAATGTATTCAAATTAGTAGATAGTGTTTGACCACCATCTTCCAATTTACTTGCACCATCTGCTAATTTAGCACTTCCATCTGCCGCTGTCCCCATACCAGTTTTAAGCGATCCCATTTTGGAAAATAAAGCTGTTGTATACGTATTGGTCACTTTTTCAGCCACTGACTGCTTCATTTTTGTCATCGCAGTGTCGCTCATTTTCCCTGCGATAAAACTATGACCACTGGACGTTTGGTAATCAATGGTCATCTGTTCCGGATGATTGGTTAAGATGGAGCTAGCTTTTTTTGAAAGATCCTCAGGCAGGGTTACAATCATATAATAATCGCCATTTTTGAGACCATCTTTCGCAGCTTTCTCATCTACAAAATGAAAATCAAGTGAGTCATTGTCCTTCAAATTGGACACCATGTCTTTTCCGATTTCCATTTTTTGTCCATTATATGTAGCAGATTGATCCTTATTGACAACCGCTACAGGAAGATCCGAAACTTGGCCATATGGATCCCACATGGAAGATAGAAAAATAATATTATAAAGAGCTGGAATCAAAGCAACTCCAATCATGACAATGATAAATGTTGGCTTTTTAAGAATAGCCTTCCATTCTTTCATCATATTTTTTGTCTCCTTTTTATACACATTGTCTAAATTTCTGATATAATAGATTATACAGTTTCTAGAAATTTTCACAAGTAGGAAATCTTTATTTTTAGACACTGTGTATAATTTTGTGCAAAAAGGATTAACAGATGACTGAGAGCAATAAACGATTAAAAACAAAACGAAATATCGAGGAGGCGATGGTTCGACTACTCGAAAAGGAATCATTCGACCAAATCACGACGGTTGAGTTAGCACAAGAATCCGGCATTAGTCGCTCTAGCTTTTATACCCACTATCGAGACAAGTATGACATGATCGAGCGCTACCAACAAGCACTCTTTCACAAGCTTGAATATATCTTTGATAAACACCAAGATGACAAGCGCCAAGCGATTACAGAAGTGTTCGAATTTCTAACCAAGGAGCCACTCTTCGCGGTTCTTCTGACAGAGAATGGAACCAAGGAGATACAGACCTTCTTACGACATAAATTACAGATTCTTCTGGTTGATAGTTTGCAAGAGCGCTATAGTCATAAATCATTAACAGATATTGAAAGAGTCTACAGTTCTGTCTATCTGACCAATGCCTTCTTCGGAGTCTGTCAAATGTGGGTTTCTCGCGGAAAAAAAGAAAGCCCTCAACAAATGGCTGAATTTTTAATGAAAATGTTACGGTAACAGTCTCTCCTGATCGATCTAGATCAGGAGTTTTTTTATTAGCAGGTTTAGGTTTTAAGAAAACAAAAAACTGTCTCATTTAATGAAACAGCTTTAGAAAATTTGTAACTGAACAAACCCAGAAATCAACCCTTTAAGACAAAACAAAAAGCCCACTGTTGTAGGCTTTCTGTAAGGTATATCTTAAAATTAAAGCATTTTGTTGTAGAATTCAACGACAAGTGCTTCGTTGATTTCTGGGTTGATTTCATCGCGTTCTGGAAGGCGAGTCAATGAACCTTCAAGTTTGTCAGCATCGAATGATACAAATGCTGGACGTCCAACTGTAGCTTCAACAGCTTCAAGGATAGCTGGAACTTTAGCTGATTTTTCGCGAACTGAGATCACTTGACCTGGAGTTACACGGTATGAAGGGATATCAACGCGTTTTCCGTCAACAAGGATGTGACCGTGGTTAACGAATTGACGAGCTTGACGACGAGTAGTCGCAAGTCCAAGACGGTAAACAACGTTATCCAAACGACGTTCCAAAAGAAGCATGAAGTTGAAACCGACAGTTCCTTCTTTAACTTTAGTAGCTTGTACGAACAAGTTACGGAATTGTTTTTCACCAAGTCCGTAAGAGAAACGAAGTTTTTGTTTCTCAGCTAATTGCAAACCGTATTCTGACAATTTTGAACGGTTGTTTGGTCCGTGTTGACCTGGTACGTAGTTACGACGTGCCAATTCTTTACCTGTACCTGTAAGTGACAAGCCAAGACGGCGAGATTGTTTCCAAGATGGTCCTGTATAACGTGACATTTAAAATGTCCTCCTATAAAAATAATTTTTGTAGGAAATAACGTTTTAGACAAACCTGATTCGTTCAGAAAGCCTTCGCCCAAACAGCAAAGGTTACTTTTCTAGCTGACTTCCTGTTGACGAGCTTCATTTTGTCCTGCTGTCATTTCGCACAAATTCTATTCTATCACGGAATAGAAACTTTGTAAAGTCCTTCAAAACAATTTCAATGAAATTCAGACAATAATTCTATGATTCGTTTTTTATATTGCAATTGTTGCCAGTCTCTATCCGTTGCTGGATCCCATTTTAAAGGAAGATCTGCAATAATTTCACCGGGATTATGATTTAAGATATAGATCCGGTCACTCAATGTCAAAGCTTCTTCGATACTATGAGTGATCACTAGAGTGGTGAGACCAAGACGTTCCTTACTGTCTAGATACCAGTGATAAAGATCCTGCCTTGTCAATTCATCTAAGGCACTAAAAGCTTCATCTAATAGGAAGACAGAATGACCCAGAAGATAGGTTCTCAATAGCGCCACCCGTTGCCGCATCCCCCCACTCAGGGCATTGGGATAAAGGTTGGCGATACTTCCCAATTTAAATTCATCTAACAATTTTAGAGCTGTAGATGTCGCCTCTTCCTTAGGAATCTTTTTCAATTGAAGGGGAAGAATAATATTTCCCAATACTGTCTTATGTTCCAACAAAAGATCCTTTTGTAGCATATAGCTGACTTTCCCAAAGGAGATCGGAGCATTATCTACTTCTATGGTACCCTTTTGTAAGGGAAGGATCCCAGCAATTAAATTAAACAAGGTTGATTTCCCTACCCCACTCGGACCTAGAATAGAGACGATTTCTCCTTTTTGCACTTCTAGTGATACATTATTTAAAACTGCTTTATCTCCAAAAGAGAAACTTACATCTTTTACGGTTAAAATATCAGTCACCTACCAATTCGTTTGTGAAACCTTTGTCTTCTAAGTCATTTGAAACCAATCCTTGCTCTTTTGCCCAAGCATAAAAAGCATTCCACCGCTTAGGATCAAACTGCCCCCACTTGTCCTTGTCTGAAGCATATTGATTAGAAAGATATTTTTGGGAAGCGAGTACAAAATCACGCTGGTTAGCTAAGGCAGGGGCCTGTTTGATCAAGATATCCGCAGCTTCTTCTGGATGCTCTATAGCATATTGGTAGCCTTTTTTCACCGCTTGAATGAATTTTTTTGCTTCCTCTTTATGAGACTTCAAATAGTCATTGTTAGCAATAATAACAGGCGAATAGTAGTCAAATGCAGGAACAAAATCTTTCATATAGAAGAAATTGGTCTTCATTCCCTTTTGCTCAGCTAAAATTCCATCCCAACCGTGATAAATCCAAGCAGCATCAAAGACCTTATTTTCAATCGGAGTAATGGAATTTGAATCACTATTTGGAACCAATTTTACTTGATTAAAATCAGCCCCCTCTTTTTTCATCATCGATTTGATCATTTCCAACTCAATCGGATCATTCCAGGTACCATACTTCTTACCAACCAAATCTTTTGGACTTGTGATCGCTGCATCTTTTCTTGAAATAATCCCTGACGTATTGTGTTCGACGATAGCTGCAACAGCGGTAATCCCCGCACCTTTATCCAATTTCTTGGCCATAGAATCTTGGAAATAAATACCAAATGGAGCTTTCCCATTAATAATCAAATCAGAACTACTGTCTTCCGGCGGAAGTTTTATATCTACATCCAGTCCTGCATCTTTAAAATACCCTTTTTCCTTTGCTACATAGAGACCCGTATGATTGGTATTCGGGGTCCAATCTAGAATAAAATCAATCTTTTTCAAACTACTTGACGATTGCTTGACAGAATTTTGACAAGCACTCAAGAAAACAAATCCCAATATTATTGATAAAAATAAACCTATTGACTTTTTCATTAGCTATACCTCTTTTACATTTTTGTCAATTTAATTTTTACACCATTTACAAGTTTGTCAATCCTTTTTCCATTTCAGAATGGTTCGTTCTAATTGGTCAACGAGAAACATACCGAGTAAACTAATAGCAGAAATCAATACAATGATCGCAAACATCGTATCATACTGAAATAACTTCTTCGACTGGATCATATAGACCCCCAATCCATCAAAACCTCCTAACCATTCTGAAACTACCGTACTGATAAAAGCATAGGAAACGCTCACACGTAAACCTGCAAAAAAATAAGGAAGCGCTGCAGGAATTTTATAATGGACTAAAGTCTGAAAGCGATTGGCTTGCATAATCTGAAACAATCTCAGAATATCTTGATCGCAATGCCGAAAACCATCTAACAGACTGACTACGATGGGAAATACCACCGTAATAATGATCAAAACCAGTTTTGGAAGCATACCATAACCAAACCAAAGAACCAGGATAGGGGCCAAGGCAATCGTCGGAATGGTTTGAATAACAACCATAAAAGGATATACCAGATCATTCACCCATTGAAAACTATCCATGAGAATCGCAAAGCCAGCAGCAAGAAGAACCCCTATAACAAGTCCAATCAAGGCCACTTGAAGGGTAGACAAACTGTGATGAATCAGGAGAACTCGATCTCGTACAAAGGCATTCCCAATTTCAAGTGGCGTTGGTAATACAAATTTGGGGAGGATATTTAAAAATCCTGCTAACTGCCATAAGACAAGAAGACTGCTAAAACCTGCAAATCCTATCAATTGTTTTGAATATCTTTTTACAAGAGACATCGTAACCTCCTTTCTCACAAATAAAAAACGCCTCCAAAATAGGAGACGGATTGCACAAGGTCACTCATAACGAAAAATACATTTCATTTGTTTCCTACGCTGGCATTACCCAGATCAGGTGCGGTCGAAGCTTACACTTCCTCTCAGACTGTACACAGACTCCCATATGTATTTATTATAATAACTGATTTAGACGATAAAAGCAAGGAATTAATCCAAATAACGAATTAAATTCTTCTCTGTCAAAATATCTGAATAGGTGTAAGACTCCACGTAGGTATTAGCTGGTTCACCTGGTAAACTATTGTCGTTCGTATACTCGATAATAAATAAAGAAGGATAGACCTCAATCAAGCGTCCAAATTTATTTTTTTGACGTTTCCGTCCATTTTCAAGTGTCATTTCAACCACTTGTCCTTCATGAGCCTTGATCTCTTCCTTAATTTTTTTCATTTTTGCAACATCTGTAAATGCATCACTCATCTTATTGATCCTCTCTCTTTGAAATACTTGAGAATTTATTGTATTCCTTTTGGAATATTAATTCGACTGTCCCACGCGCACCTGAACGGTTTTTCTCAATAATCACTTCAACCGTATTATTGGGCATTCCATCTTCTTCCTCTTCACCAGCTCGATCATAATAATCATCACGGTACAAGAAAGCAACAATATCCGCATCCTGCTCAATCGATCCAGATTCACGAATATCAGAAAGAACAGGACGTTTGTCTTGGCGCTGTTCCACACCACGTGATAGCTGACTCAAAGCAATAACGGGAACTTTTAGTTCCTTCGCCAAAATCTTTAACTGACGAGAAATTTCTGAAACTTCCTGTTGACGGTTTTCTCTTCCAGTTCCTGTAATCAGCTGCAGGTAGTCAATCAGAATAAGACCGAGATTGCCTGTTTCCTGCGCTAATTTTCTTGCTCTCGAACGAATCTCAGTGATCCGAATTCCTGGGGTATCATCGATGTAAATACTCGCATTGGCCAAATTTCCTTGAGCAATGGCATATTTCCGCCACTCTTCATCCGTCAATTGACCTGTACGAATCGAATGGGATTCAATCAAGCCTTCAGCTGCTAACATCCGGTCAACCAAACTTTCAGCACCCATTTCTAATGAGAAAATAGCCACTGTCTTATCCAACTTTGTCCCGATATTTTGAGCAATATTTAGAGCAAAGGCTGTTTTCCCTACTGCAGGACGAGCCGCTAAAATAATCAATTCTTCCTCATGTAGCCCTGTCGTCATATGGTCCAAATCGCGATAGCCTGTCGCAATACCCGTAACATCAGAGGTTTGAAGCGAGCGGGCTTCCAAGCTACCAAAATTTATATTCAAGATGTCTCGAATATTTTTAAATCCACTACGATTTGCGTTTTCACTAACATCAATCAGAGCTTTTTCAGCACCCGCAATGATTTCATCTGAAGGACTTGCACCATCATAAGCTTGATTAATACTTTCCGTTAATCGAGAGATCAATCGACGTAAAACAGCTTTTTCGGCAACAATTTTCGCGTAATACTCTGCGTTAGCTGAAGTTGGTACCGAATTAATGACTTCTACCAAATAGGAGAGACCGCCAATATTTTGGAGATCCCCCTGACTATCTAAAATATTTCGAACAGTCGTCGCATCAATCGCATCCCCGCGGTCAGCTAGATCGATCATGGCTTTAAAAATCAAACGGTGCGAGTACTTAAAGAAATCGCCAGGCTCGATATATTCACGAACAAAGACCAATTTCCCCTCATCAATAAAAATGGCTCCCAACACTGATTGTTCAGCTTGGATATCTTGAGGTTGTGTTCGTAATTCCTCTATCTCAGCCATAAAAAAACCTTTCTATCGATCGTGTTTACCCTTCGTTTACACGAATATTAATCACACCTGTAACATCTTGATAAATTTTTACAGGGACGTCAATCAAACCTGTTGAACGAATTGGAGTGGAAACTTGGATATGACGTTTATCAATCTTAATGCCAAATTGTTTCTCAAGTTCTTCTGCAATCTTTTTATTGGTAATAGAGCCGAAAGTACGGCCATCTGGCCCAATTTTTTCAGTGAATTGAACAACAGTTGCTTCTTCTTCTAATTTTGCTTTAATCTTTTGCGCTTCCGCTAACAATTCAGCATGCGCTTTTTCTTCTGACTTTTGCTTTCCACGAAGTTCACCGATTGCTTGGGCATTGGCTTCTTTCGCAAGATTTTTCTTGATCAAAAAGTTTTGTGCATAACCAGTAGGTACTTCTTTAATTTCGCCTTTTTTACCTTTACCTTTTACATCCGCTAAGAAAATAACTTTCATTCTACATTCTCCTTTTCAATAGTTACTTCGTTTTCAATAGTCTCAATCAGTTGTTGACGAATACTCATCAAATCTTGACCCTCAATTTGAGAGGCTGCCGAGTTGAAATGACCTCCTCCGCCAAGCTGTTCCATGATACGCTGTACATTGACTTTGCTTCGACTTCGTGCAGAAATCGAGACAGTCCCACTTTGATTACAAGCAATGACAAAGGTTGCTTCCACCTCAGACATGGCCAGCATACTATCAGCTGCTTTACTAATAGTTACTGAATCATAGGCTTTAGTCGTATTGGCACAAGCTACGATGATATGCGGCAAAATCTTTTCACCAGTCAAGATCAGTTCGTTCACTTCGCGGTACTCATCAAACTGAATCGCAGAGATCTCCTGGATGGTTACACTATCACTACCTCTTGAACGAAGGTAACTCGCCACATCAAAGGTCCGACTCGTAACACGTGCGGAGAAGTTCTTAGTATCCAGCATAATCCCAGCCATCAAGACACTAGCTTGAATCTTCGTTAACCGATTTTTCTTCGACTTCTGGAACTGAATAAGTTCACTAACCAATTCGCTCGCACTACTTGCTCCACTTTCAATATAGGTGATCAGAACATTTTCAGGGAAATCATCATCCCGACGGTGATGGTCAATGACAATAATCTGTTGAAATTCCTGATAAAACTCTTTTGAAAGAGTCAAGGCCGTCTTAGAATGGTCAACCATAATTAACAAAGAGCGATCCGTCACCATTTGCATGGCTTCCTCTAGGGGAAGGATTTTCGTCACCTGCTCTTCTTCTAGTTTCGCAATCGCTCTTGAAATATCACTAGCCATTGCATGCGGGTCATAGACCACATAAGAGGAGGCCAAAATATTGCTAGAGAAAAACTGCATTCCCACAGACGCTCCTAAAGCATCCATATCCAAGTTTCTATGTCCAACAATGAAGACTTGATCAACGGATTTAATTTTATCCGAAATAGCTGTCATCATAGCGCGTGTGCGAGTCCGAGTCCGCTTCACAGCTGAAGCTGTTCCACCACCAAAGAAAATAGGGTTTTTCTGTTCATCATTTTCTTTGACTACTGCTTGATCCCCACCACGAACTTCCGCAAGGTTCAGGTTCAAGAGAGCTACTTTACCTATTTCATCATGCTCTCCATCACCATACGAGAATCCCATACTTAGGGTAATTGGAAGTTCACGATTTTTTGCCTCTTCTCGGAATTTATCGATGACTGAAAACTTCGATTCCATCAATTGTTCCAAGACCGTGTAATCTGTAAACAAATAGAAACGGTCCATTCCCACACGTCTGTAAAACATATGGTAGCGAGCTGTAAACTCTTCTACAAAGTTGGCAATAAAACTATTGATATTGCTAATATCAGAGTCTGAAATGACATCTTCCAGATCATCATAATTATCAACAGAGATAATACCGATAACAGGACGAGTTGTCACCAAGCCAACTGTTGCCTCATACTCACTAGATACATCAAAAAAGTAAACAACACTAGCTGTCTGATCAAAGTAAACAGAATATTTCTTATCGGCTACCGTGACATAATGACCTTTATCCTCAAACAAAGTATTGAGTAATTTTTTCAATGATTCAACATCAAAGTCCCCATCATCTGTTGAAAAAATCAATTCAGCATAAGGGTTGAACCACTCTACTTCATTTGATTCTTCATTAATCTTGATAACTCCAACAGGCATTTTATCAAGGAGGGATGCTAATCCGCTTTCTGCCTGATGGTTAACATATTGTATTTGTTCTAATTCATCTAACTCTGAAATTTGTAACTGGTATTCAAATAAAGCAATCAATCCAGCTAAGACTAAAAAAATTGCAATGAGAGTTACATAGCCTTTGCCAAAGATTCTTAAAAAAATTGCTAAAATTGCAAATGAAATAAAACCAATTAACACATAATGGATGAACGATAAACGAAATTTTTTCATCATAAACCTCTTCTCGGAATTATACCATAAATAGAGGTAAAAAGCGAGGTTTCTCTCTATATTACAGAGAAAATCGACCAGCAAAAAGCTCTTCCTCCACTTCACTACTTTGTAAACAAGGTTTACAACTGTGTAAACAGCAACAACAGATTTCAATCCATAAAATTGAGGCTGAAACATCATCTCAGCCCCATTTGATTAGTGGTTTGCTTTGTTTTTGGAGATACTCCGAGATTTACCTTCCAAGTAAACCATTAAAATAGAGATATCCGCTGGATTGACACCTGAGATACGACTTGCTTGACCAATCGTTTCTGGATTAATTAATTTAAATTTTTGACGCGCTTCGGTTGCAATAGAGTCAATATCATCCCAGTCAATATTCGCAGGAATTCGTTTTTCTTCCATACGCTTCATTTTTTCGACTTGGTCCATTGCTTTTGAGATATAGCCTTCGTATTTAATTTCAGTTTCAATCAATTCAATGATTTTATCATCCAGTTCTTCAGCTGCAGGACCGATAAATTCTACCACATCTTGGTAAGAGACTTCTGGTCTTCGCAAGAATTCTTTAGCAGTGACAGCATCTGTCAATGGTTTAAAGCCCATTGCAGCAACCTTCTCATTGGTTTCCTTTACAGGCTTTAACTTAATGCTATCCAAACGCTTCATCTCGTTTTCAAACTGATACTTCTTGGTTTCGAAACGTTGCCAACGTTCATCATCTACCAATCCAATTGCTCGTCCCATTTCTGTCAAGCGCATATCGGCATTATCATGACGCAAAATCAGACGGTATTCTGCACGGCTTGTTAACAAACGATACGGTTCGATCGTTCCCTTTGTTACCAAGTCATCGATCATGACCCCAATATAACCATCACTGCGTTTCAAAATGAGTTCTGGTTTTCCTTGGATTTTTAGAGCCGCATTGATCCCTGCAATAATCCCTTGACCAGCAGCCTCCTCATAGCCAGACGTTCCATTGGTTTGGCCAGCTGTAAAGAGACCTGAAATTTTCTTAGTTTCCAAAGTTGAGCGCAATTGATGAGGCAAAACCATATCATACTCAATTGCATAACCCGTTCGCATCATTTCTGCCTTCTCAAGTCCCTTAATAGAATGGACGAGATCCCGTTGAACATCCTCTGGTAAACTCGTTGACAGCCCTTGAACATAGACTTCTTCTGTATTTCGTCCCTCAGGTTCTAAAAATAGTTGATGACGCTCTTTGTCAGCAAAACGGACAATTTTATCCTCAATGGACGGACAATAGCGAGGACCTACTCCCTTTACAACCCCTGTAAACATAGGTGCCCGGTGTAAATTATTTTGGATAATCTCATGGCTATGCCCATTCGTATAAGTTAACCAACAAGGAACCTGATCCTTTACATAATCTTCATCACGCGATGTATAAGAAAAATGATTTGGAGCTTTATCTCCGGGTTGAATTTCCGTTTCGTCATAATTAATTGACGACGCCTTTACACGAGGTGGCGTCCCTGTTTTGAAACGTCCAATTTCTAATCCTAGCTGTTTGAGATTATCGGCCAAATTGATAGAAGCTAGACTATGATTAGGTCCTGACGAATACTTGAGATCTCCAATGATAATTTCTCCGCGTAAAGCTGTCCCAGTAGTGACAATAACAGCCTTTGCTCCATATTCTTGGTGAGTTGCAGTCCTTACACCAACAACCTTACCATTCTCCACCAAAATCTCATCAATCATAGTTTGGCGAAGAGTTAAATTTTCTTGATTTTCAACCGTTTTCCGCATTTCTTTTGAGTAAAGTTCTTTGTCTGCTTGAGCCCGAAGTGCACGAACCGCAGGACCTTTACCAGTATTGAGCATTTTCATTTGGATGTAGGTCTTGTCGATATTCTTCGCCATTTCTCCACCGAGGGCATCGACTTCACGCACGACAATCCCCTTAGCGGAACCACCAATAGAGGGATTACAAGGCATAAAAGCCAGCATTTCAATGTTAATAGTCGCAAGTAAGACCTTACAACCCATACGGCTAGCAGCTAGGGAGGCTTCTACCCCCGCATGTCCCGCACCGATTACAATGATATCGTATTCTTCAATAAAATTATAAGTCATTTTTTCTCCTATTTCTCAAGATGGATGTGTCGTAATTTTCCGTCCCATTCTGGTAGGGCTGATTTTAAAAAGGCCGGTTTCAGGTCAACAGTGTGTAAATCATCGAAAGCAATCCAACGGCAAGGTAATTGCTTGGTATCTTCCTGCATGACCAAAGGTGCATCTTCTAGCAAGTCCACCAAATAATGAAATTCAATGTTATGGTAGTGGATTCCAGCTTGTTCAAAGTGATTTTCAACCACGAAAGCTAACGGACCTGCTGTAGATGTGACACCAAGTTCCTCTTTGACTTCCCGAACTACAGCATCCTCTGTAGTTTCATTGACTTGAATAGCACCTCCGATTGTATAACAGCCGTCCTCATCTTCTATGACGAACAAGCGATTATCTTTTACAATCAAAGCAGTCGCCCTCACACCAAAAACAGTAGAACCTATTTTCGTTCGAAAATCCTGTTGCCTCATTTTACTTCCTTTCGAAATCACACAAAAATAGTCAAAACTCTGAGAAGTGCAGGACAAAAAAGCCTGCAACATCCATGAGCTTTGACCATCATTTCTATTGCTTTTATTATTGTAGCAAATTGAGAAAATTTGTCAATTTAAATATACTAACACTGACGGATTGCTTCAAAAACTCCTTTGTCAATCTCAACTGGATCAGAGAATGCATCTAGAACAATCCCTCTCACTGGAAACTTTCCTATCCTTTCTGCAGTAAATAAACAGTCCGTAAAAGGTATTTGCAGCCAAGAAAAACGATCGTAATAATCTTTAGGAATATCCTGTTCCGTCAAGAAACAAGGATAAAAGTAGTCGTCTCCCTTTCGTAGAATATCCGGTTTTAGACGAACACCTTCTTGTTCATCACTCCCATCCATTAAAGAAGCATTAAAGGGAACCCAAACTTTAGATTGCTTCAATTCCTTGAACAAAGCTTCAATTGACTCCGTCGTTTTTTCCCTCAAATATTGTTTCTTATAATCAGAGATAGTCTTTGTATTCTCTATTTTTTTCTTAAAGAACTGAAACACTTTCGTTCCTCCTAGAAAATTCTAAATATACTGACAAACTTTTCCATCCCGATAAGCATTGTCAATCAAGCCACCGCCTAGACATTCTTCACCGTCGTAAAAGACAACAGCTTGTCCTGGTGTAATGGCTCGTTGAGGTTCTGCGAAAATCACTTCTGCCTTGTCACCTTTAACGTGTACAGTCACCTTAGAGTCAGGCTGACGATAGCGGAACTTAGCTGTACACTCTAATGTAAACTCTTCTGGCATATCTCGTGTAAAGTGAACTTGACTAGCCTGTAAACTTGTTGACATCAATGCTTCATGATAGAAGCCTTGACCGACATAAAGAATATTTTGACTGAGGTCTTTCCCAACTACAAACCATGGAGCATTGTCTCCACCTTGTTGGCCACCAATTCCAAGTCCACCCCGTTGACCGATTGTGTAATACATCAAACCAGCATGTTCACCCATATCTCGTCCATCGATGGTCATCATTCGACCTGGTTGGGCAGGAAGGTAGTTCCCTAGAAACTCTTTGAAATTCTTTTCTCCGATAAAGCAAATTCCAGTTGAGTCTTTCTTTTTAGCTGTTGCCAATCCAGCTTCTTCAGCTAGACGGCGAACCTCAGGCTTTTCCAAATGTCCCAATGGGAACATGGTTTTTTGAAGTTGTTCTTGTGACAGTTGGCTTAAGAAATAAGTTTGATCCTTCCCGTTGTCAACGCCACGTAACATATGGACAATGCCATCCTCATCACGCGCCACGCGCGCATAGTGCCCTGTCGCAACATAATCTGCACCGAGTGTCATAGCATAATCTAAAAAGGCCTTAAATTTGATTTCCTTATTACACATGACATCCGGATTTGGTGTTCGACCAGCTCGGTATTCAGCAAGGAAATATTCAAAGACACGATCCCAGTATTCTTTCTCAAAGTTGACAGAATAGTAAGGAATGCCAATTTGGTCTGCAACCGCTGCTACATCTTTGTAATCTTCTGTAGCTGTACAGACGCCATTTTCGTCTGTGTCGTCCCAGTTTTTCATGAAGATGCCGATGACATCGTAACCCTGTTGTTTTAATAATAAAGCTGTTACAGATGAATCCACACCACCACTCATACCAACAACAACACGTGTTTTCGAGTTATCACTCATAGATTTCTCCCATCTTTTCGTTTCTCACGATTGAAGGTCGTGGTTTGCTTCAACGATTGAAGGTCGTTTTGAGCAGTTACCATTTTAACACGCTTTATATTAGAAAACAAGCATCTTACTATTCTTTTGTTGATCAGGATCGATGGGTTTACAGGCCTGTAAATATAAAAAGAGTCCTATTCAAGAACTCTTTTCATACGAATTTAATACCAGCCATTTGCCAACCAGAAATTTTTAGCTGCTGACCATGATCCATAACGGCTGACAACATATTGATTGGCCACTTTTTCTTGGTTTGCAGGTGATAAATCACCATTCAAATAAGTGATAGTCAATTGGTAACGGCCATAATATTGGCCATTTTGTGCTGTATAACTACCACTTGACTCTTTTTGGGCAATCCATTCCTTAGCAGCTGCATCCTCCGCACTCAAGCCATCTGAAGCAGAGACAGTAGTTGTTGCTTGTGTAGTATCAGTTTTACTAGCAGGAGCTTGCTCCGTGGTTTTCTGCGTTGTATTTGCATCTTCAATCTCAAGAACTTGACCAACTGAGATGAGATTCACGTTACTAATCTTATTTTTCTTAGCAATTGCATCAACCGTTGTGTTCTTCTCTTTAGCAATAGCTGATAAAGTATCACCTGATTTTACAGTATAAGAATCTGCATTCGCTACAATTGGAAGGAAAAGTCCTGCAAGTAAACTAAGTCCAATCATTCGTTTCATCATTTGTTTTTTATTCATTATTATGTACTCCTTTATTGGTATACCTCTATACTACACAAGAAATATTTCATATTTATTGAAATAATGTGTCAAATATTTCAGTCAGATGTTAGAAATACTAAAAATCCAGGATAATATAAATGCTTTAAGCCCCCTTTAAGATTTCTCAGATATTTCGGGAAAAATATAAGAAATCATCAGCCATATCTGATATAATGAAGTAAAGTGATCACAAAGGAGCAGAGCATGAACTCTTTAAAATTCCAATCAGTTTTTGATATTATTGGACCTGTAATGATCGGCCCATCCAGTAGTCACACTGCAGGTGCTGTTCGAATTGGTAAAATTGTTTCTTCTATCTTTGGAGAGGAGCCAAAAGAAGTTGAGTTCCAATTATTTAATTCCTTCGCCAAAACCTATCGTGGTCATGGAACAGATTTAGCCTTAGTAGCGGGCATCTTAGGAATGGACACAGATGATCCTAGAATCCCAGATAGTCTAAAAATTGCACATGAACGAGGCATTCGGATTGTTTGGTCTATTCAAAAAGAAAGCAATGCTCCTCACCCAAACACAACGACTATTACTGTTAAAAATGATCATAAAACGATTTCTGTCACCGGAATCTCAATTGGTGGTGGGAACATACAAGTTACTGAGTTAAATGGCTTTGCTATCTCGCTAAATATGAATACTCCAACCATTATCATTGTTCACCAGGACGTCCCTGGAATGATCGCCCATGTGACAGAAGCTCTTTCTCGCTATGATATTAACATTGCACAAATGAATGTGACGCGGGAAAAAGCTGGAGAAAAAGCGATTATGATTATAGAAGTTGACTCAAGGAGTTGTGAAGCAGCGATCGAAGATATCCGTAAAATTCCTCATCTTCATAATGTCAACTTTTTCAAATAAGGAGTTCATATGTTTTATTCAATTGTAGACCTCGTAGAACAAGCAAGCACGCAATACCAAGGAAACGTCGCAGAGTTAATGATTGCAACTGAATTTGAACTAACTGGTCGTGAACGAGAAGAAGTCCTACGATTAATGACCCGTAATTTAGAAGTGATGATTGATTCTGTAAAGTTAGGGTTAAATGAAAACCACTCTCGTAGTGGGTTAACTGGTGGGGATGCCGCAAAATTAGATCGCTATATCAAATCAGGGAAAACGTTATCTGACTTGACCGTCCTAACCGCAGCGAAGAATGCTATTGCTGTCAACGAACACAATGCTAAAATGGGACTGGTCTGTGCAACACCCACTGCAGGATCTGCTGGCTGCCTTCCCGCAGTTCTCACTGCTGCAACTCAAAAATTAGGGTTAAACCGTCAGCAACAATTAGATTTTCTACTGACAGCTGGGGCTTTTGGTTTAGTGATCGCAAATAATGCTTCTATTTCAGGTGCAGAAGGTGGTTGTCAAGCAGAAGTTGGTTCTGCTTCAGCTATGAGTGCGGCAGCATTGACACTAGCTGCTGGAGGAACTCCTTATCAAGCGAGTCAGGCAGTCTGTTTTGTTATCAAAAACATGCTTGGCCTCATTTGTGATCCAGTAGCAGGACTCGTAGAAGTTCCATGTGTCAAACGAAACGCAATGGGAGCCAGCTATGCCTTCATTGCTGCTGATATGGCCTTAGCAGGTATTGAATCAAAAATACCTGTGGATGAAGTTATTGACGCCATGTACCAAGTTGGTTCTAGTCTTCCGACTGCCTTTAGAGAAACAGCTGAAGGAGGATTGGCAGCAACACCGACCGGACGTAGATTACAAAAAGAGATATTTGGAGAATAACATGCAAGCCTTATTTTTTGATTTAGATGGAACATTAGTTGACAGTTCCAAGGGAATTACAGAGAGCTTTCAACATACATTCGATACTTTGAAGGTTCCTCAACCCGATCTCAAAACCATCCGTAGTTTTATGGGACCACCTTTGATTTCTAGTTTTGAAGCTACTCTTCCTGAAGCTTTGGTAGATCAAGCAGTGACGATCTATCGCCAGTATTATCATGAAAAAGGTCAATACAAATCAACTCTGTTTCCTCAGATAGTAGAAGCTTTGAAAGCATTACAAGACGAAAACATTCCTCTTTATGTAACCACTTCAAAACATGAACCAGTTGCTTTACAGATGTGTCAAGATTTAGGTATCGCTAAATACTTTAAAGGAATTTATGGATCAAATTCAGATCGTATCCACAAAGCCGATGTCATTCGATACGCCTTGTCAAGCAATGACCTTCCAAAAGAGGAGACAGTGATTATTGGGGACACAAAATTTGACCTCATTGGAGGTCAAGCAGTTGGTATAAAAACCATGGCAGTCACTTGGGGATTTGGAGATCTTGAAGAGCTACTTCTTTACTCACCAGATTTTATTTGTCACTCTCCACTTGATATTCTTGAGACATTAAAAAAATAGGTTTACAAATTGTAAACCTATTTTTTAATAACCCCAAGCTGATAAACCTTGTGAGCTATATGCATTGTATGCAGACTGGATTTGATCATCAACTGTTGCAGTTGAACCCCAACCTGGCATTGTTTGGAACAACCCACTAGCACCAGAAGCATTTGCTGCATTTACTTGACCATTTGATTCACGGGCAATAATTGCTTCCCAAGTAGAAGCAGGTACGCCAGTCATTTCAGCCATACGAGCAGCTGCATAAGATCCTTGTTCTCCAGCAGTATTCCCATTTGATAGAACAATTCCACCATTTGTTGATTGTGCAGAAGTCACTGCAGCATTTGCTGCATAAGTTGTTTGTTTTTGAGCAGTTTGTGCTGTTGCAGTTGCTGTAGGTGCACTTTCAGCAGGTTTTGCTTGCTCTTGTGGAGCAACTTTATCAATCATAGATTTTGAACGCTCACCTAACTCAATAATTTGTCCTGCATAGATCAAATCTTCATTGGTCAGATTGTTAGATGCAATAATATTTTCTACTGAAGTGTTATTTTCTAGTGCAATTTTTGATAGAGTATCTCCAGACTTCACTTCGTAAGTTTCAGCATTCACTGTAGCAATACCAGAAATGAAAAGTGATGCTGCTGAAAGTAGGGAAGTGACTGTCCATTGGAACTTTTTACTGTTCATGAATTCTATTCTCCTTTCGAACATAATTCTATCATACACACAAAATGTTACAGTTTATTGTAGAATATATTACAAATGTTACAAGAATATGTGAATTTAATGTAAAAAGCGCTTTGTATAGCGCTTTTTCCTTATTTTTGAACCAATACAACTAGCTCTATCCATTTTTTAGATAAAAAACTATCAACATGAGACACAGAATAACGAGCAATGCTAGGGTATCTTTTACTCCCCACTGCAGAGTCCGATAGCGTGTTCGTCCCTCACCGCCTTTGTACCCTCTCGCTTCCATCGCAATTGCTAATGCATCTGCGCGTTTAAAACTAGAAGCAAATAGAGGAATGAGGATCGGAATAAAGGAACGGATCCTTTTTAATAGATTTCCTTCACCAAAATCAACACCACGCGCCCTTTGCGCATTCATGATTCGATTCGTATCATCTACTAAGGTTGGAACAAAGCGCAAACTCATAGATAGCATTAACCCAATCTCATGAGCCGGAACCTTAATAATTTTTAGTGGTGTAAGGATCTTTTCAACAGCATCTGCTAAACTCAATGGTGTCGTCGTCACTGTTAAAATCGTCGAATAAAAAATAATTAAAATAAATCTACAAAATATGATGGCGGCTTGCATCAATCCTTGGTCGGTTAATTTAAAAAACCACCATTGATACAAAATAGTTCCTTGAGAGGTCGCAAATAATTGAAAAATAGTTGTAAAAGCAATGATAAAAATCATTGATTTTAAGCCTTTAATATAAAAACTAACCGAAATCCTCGTTAGATACATTAAAACAAAAATAAAACCAAAGAGAAGAACATTTGTCTGGATATTATTTGCCCAAAACAGAAGAAATATGAATAAAAACATTGAGAGCAACTTCCCACGAGGATCTAGTTGGTGGATAATGGAGTTTCCAGGAATATACCTTCCCAAAATCATATTATTCATGAAGTAACAGCTCCTTTAGTTCCTCAATTTTGATTGGTAGTCTGTCCAGAGGAAGTCCTCTTCGTTTCAATTGAAGAGCAAAATTCGTAATTTGTGGGACTCCTAATTGAAGTTTTTGTAAATACTCAACCTGTTGAAACACTTCCCTTGGGGATCCGTTTAGGACAAGTTTTCCCGCTTCTAAAGCAAATACAGTATCAGCAAAATTTGCTACATCATCCATCGTATGAGTTACCAGAACTAGGGTCATCCCATTTTTATGTAATGTCTCAAACAGTGCCATCAATTCCTTTCTTCCAGCAGGATCTAGCCCTGCTGTCGGCTCGTCCAATACTAAAATCTCTGGTTCGATAGCTAAAATACCCGCGATCGCAACTCGCCTCATTTGTCCACCAGATAGTTCAAATGGACTTTTATCATAGATAGACTCTTCTAAACCAACGATCGCTAATTTTTCTTTGGCTATTTCCTCCGCTTTGTCCTTAGGTACCCCAAAATTCTGTGGTCCAAAGGCTACATCAGCTAGAACGGTTTCCGCAAATAGCTGACTTTCTGGAAATTGAAAAACCAAACCGACTTTTTTTCTCAGGTACTTCATTTCTTTTGGCTCAGAATGATTATCTAAAACAAAATCTTCAAATTGAATCGTTCCTGTAGTCGGACGCAGTAAACCATTTAGTAATTGCAACAAAGTAGACTTGCCACTACCAGTATGCCCGATGATGGCTGTATAAGATCCATTTTTTATTTCCAAACTAATATCAGAAAGCGCCTGCCCTTCAAAAGGACTTCCCTCTTGATAAGTATAATAGACATTCTTTAAAGAGATTCCCATAGTTGGTCTAATAACTCACTTTCTGTTAGATAATCCTGTTTTAGCGGAAAATGTGAGCTGAGAGATTCTTGAACCTGCTTACTAAAAGGCTTATCTAATCCAATCTCATTCAGATCATTTCTTGAAAACAATTCCCGCGGTGTCATAGAAGACTCTAGTTTTCCTTTTTGAAAGACGAGTGTTCGATCACTTAAGGCAATTTCGGTTAAATCATGGGTAATAGAAATAATTGTTAATTGAAACTTTTTCTGAAGTTCTCTCATTACCGCCATTAGATCCTCTCTACCTTCTGGATCTAACATACTAGTTGCTTCATCAAGGATAATAATAGTTGGTCTCAAGGCGATAATACCTGCTATGGCCACCCGTTGCTTTTGACCACCTGACAAACGAGATGGTTCGCGATCTTTAAACTCCAGCATACCGACTTGCTCAATAGCCTTCTCCACACGTTGAAGCATTTCTTCCCGTGGAATTCCTTGATTTTCTAAACCAAAGGCAACATCATCTTCTACTGTCGCACCAACAAATTGGTTGTCAGGATTCTGAAATACAATCCCAATTTTACTACGGATTTCCCATATGGTTTCACGAGTCAGTTGTTTTCCATCAACGTAAATCTCACCAGACTCAGCTTCCAAAAGGCCATCAATCAGGCGTACAACTGTAGATTTCCCACTACCATTGTGTCCAACAATCGAAAGCCACTCTCCTTGTTTCACGTGAAACGAAACCGTGTCAATTTGATACTCTTCTACTGTTTTATCGTATCGAAAGGATACATTTTTTAGCTCAATCATCTGTTTCATTTATTTAAATGTGTCTTTAAAGAGATAGCTACTTCCCTTAAAGTAGTCGTAACCAGAATAAATTGTGAAAATCAATGCAATATAAAGCAACACTTGCCCCGGAAGTGTCCAATGGCAAAGCAAAAAGATAATGGCAAACATTTGGCTAAAGGTTTTAATTTTTCCTGGCATGGCTGCAGCAAGAACTGTACCACCTGTCTCAACAAGTAGAAGACGCAAACCAGTAACAGCTAACTCACGACAAATGATAACGGCTGCAATCCAAGCAGGAACCATTTTTAATTCAATCATCATGATAAAGGCTGACATGACCAATAATTTATCTGCCATTGGATCGGCAAATTTACCAAAATTACTAACTACATTCCATTTTCGTGCAAGAAAGCCATCTAAATAATCTGTAATACTAGCAATTGCAAAAATAACTGCCGCTACAATATGTCCTAAGTAAGAGTGACTTAAACTTAAAATGGCAATAAAAATAGGAATCATCACAACCCGAAATAATGTCAATGCATTAGGAATATTTTCTTTTTTCATACTTCCTCCAAAAAATAAACTATCTTTACATCTATTTTACAGATGCTGTAAACTCATAAAAATATACGATATAAATCACAAAGCCAAGAATGGCAAAACTAACTAGTAGATAATACAGGATTGGTAACCAGCTCGCTTTCTGTCTTACTTTTCTTGAATGAAGCTCTTCGTCATCTACAAGTATTTCTTCATCAAATAACAATTCTTTTCCTTCGCGAAAAGCTGTCAATAGGATGGACTCATCTAATCCCAAAGCCCATGCTAACTTTTTAAGATAGATCTGAGCGTAAAAGGGACTCGGTAATAGATCAAACTCATCGTTTTCCAACGCTTCTATATAAGGAATTTCAATGGCTGTCTTATTTGACACATCCTGTAAACTTAAGTGTAAATTTACTCTTGACAGTTTTAACACTTGACCAATCGTTCTCTTCTTCATGTTTTCCCTTCTTGATACATTGTTTACTACTTTTGAAAAATCATATAATCAACCATCTCAGCCTGGTCGATGAACTGACGCCCTAATTTGATGATATCTTGTAAACTAATACCTTGTAAAATCTTTGGAAGATCATAAGAAGTGCTACCGTCTGAAAAATATTCAAACTGAGTGGCACTATACTCAAGCGAATTTAAACCTTGTAAGAAATCACCAAACATTTCGCTTTTAATCGTATCCAAATGTTCTTGATTCACATCTGGATCCTTCTCAAATTGTTTGATCGCTGACCTAAATTGATGAGATAAGGACACCGGTTCTTGAGTATCCATTGTCAAAATAACGAAATGAAATAATTCCTCAACCTCGACTTCAAGTGTCAATGAGTTGTCAATTTTCCCAGCTTCATATAAACTTTGAAACCGTTGCGAAGTCCAACCAAACATCATCGAAAATAGTAATTTCAACATCAATTTATAACGAAATTTTTCCTCTTCCTTAATGATATCATTTCCTCGAATTCCAATTGCCAACTTAGGAGTAACAACTTCCATTCTACAAGATTGATTCAATTTTACTTCATTTTTTTCTACAGGAAAACGTTCTAACTCCACAGATGGATGAGGAGGAACTAGATCATATTTCTTTACTACTTGCAATACTTCATCAACATCAAAGTTTCCGATCACTAATAAGTGCATTTGAGAGGGATGATAGAATAGATCAAAGTTTTCACGGAGATTATCTATTGTAATGTCAGAAATAGACTCCCTAGTCCCAGCAATATCATCTGCTAACGGTGTTCCAGGATATAAATTTTCTAAAGCACCAAAAAATAATCGATAGTCTGGACTATCTTGGTACATTCCAATTTCTTGTTGAATGATTTCTCTTTCCTTAGATACAGATTTTTCTGTAAAGGAAACCTTTGAAACCATCTCCAATAACAATTGAATATTTTCAGGGACCTTTGAAGTTGTTGAGAAAAGATAACTTGTCTTTGTAAAGCTTGTAAAGGCATTACTTTCCGATCCTAAATGAACGAATTTTTTTAAATAATCTTGACCATTTTCATCTTCAAATACTTTGTGTTCTAGAAAATGAGCAATTCCTGCAGGATATTGCCTTTCATGACCATTCACTAGAATTCGTGTATCCACTGAGCCAAACTTAGTTGTGATTATTCCATAGGTTTCATAATAATCTTCTTTGGGAATTAAATGAATAGTCAACCCATTTGACAAGCGTGTAAAGTAAACTTGCTCACCAACTGATTCATAATATTTTTCTTTAATTTTCAATCTTTACACTACTTTCCTTCCATAAAATAAACAGACTGTAAATTAATTGTTTTTGCCACTTCAATAATTTCTTCTCTACTAACCTTATCGATGGATTCTAACCACTCTTCTAAAGAAAGGACTTTCGTTCCTAGGATCGTTTTCAGATATTCCCTTTCAATCAAGGTATTTTGCCGATCCTGTGCTAATAAGGTCGTATTCACCAACATTTCTTTTGTCAATTGAAGCTCTGACTCTGTAAACTTGCCTCGTTTTAAATCATTCAACTGTCTCATAATCAAGGTCATTACTTTCGTACGAGATTCCTTATCAATGCCTGCAAAAACTCTCATAAAGCCTGTAAAAATATCAAAATGGCTAGAGATGGTATAAGCAAGTCCTTCTTTCTCACGAATTATTTGAAAAAGTCTCGAATGCGAGAAAGCTCCCAGCATCCCATTTAATACAACTAGGGGGATATGGAGAGATTCTCCATACTGGGTAGAAAAATGATAACCTAATTCTAAAATAGATTGTTGGTTTTGTTTTTGCTCTAACTTTTCTCTAACAACATTTGTAAAAGGTTGTTGATAGTTGACAGACAAATTGTTATCACGTGGCTTGAATTCAAACTGGTTCACTCGATCCACAATAGCGACCTCATTAAAATCGCCTATGAAAAAGAAGTCAATGTTATCTAATTGGAGCATCTGATGAAACTGTTCAAGAGAACTTTGAGCTGTCTCTTGTCTCGCTAAATCAACTTTCCCCAATCTTGACATCCCGATTGTTTCGTCTTCAAAAAATAGTTGATTCAATTGCCCATGTGCATAATAATAAGGCTCTTCAATTTCTGACTCCAAATCGGAAATCGTATTTTTCTTTTCAACGTCAAATGTATCACTGCCAAAATGATCTTCTACTACCAAAGGTGAAAAGAAGATAGTTTCTATAATGTCCAAAACCTCATCAGTAAGCACATTTTTCTTGCTCAAAAAGTCATCGCGCACAAAGGAAATATTCAAATCAACATAATGAACACGCCCCCTCTTAGAGACTGAGGTGGACAATTCTACCCCGTATAGACTCGCTAATTTTTCACGGAATAATTGTGAAGTTGGATATTTTTGATTTGCAGTTTCCATCATACAGGCTACTAAAACACGCGCAGCCACGGTATTTTCATCTAATGGCGATGAAAAACGGACCTTAATTTTATTGGTTTTAAATTTTTTTGATTGAAGAAAGTGAAGATTCACGCCCTTTACTAATTCCATTTTCATCCTCGTTCTACTCAATAGTAACTTTCATTATAACATGAAATCACACTAAAATCCTAATTCAAACTGTGAAAAAGCTCCTCAAATCACTCAACATTCTCTACCCTAGAAAAACTAAAAATATGGTATAATAACACGCAAAGAGGTGAACTATGAATTACAAATTATTTGATGACTTTATTACATTACAAGCAATCTTAAAAGAACTCGGTATTATACAGAGTGGTGGTGCAATCAAAGCCTTTCTTCAAGAAAAAGAAGTCTTTGTTAATGGTGAATTAGAACAACGGAGAGGCCGTAAACTTCGTGTCAATGATCAAATTGACATTCCTGAACTGAGCATTACTATCACCATTCTTGAACCTTCTCAAGAAGAAATAGAAGAGCATCTTAAAGAGAAGGAAGAAAAGGAACGTGTTGCTAAACTTGTCAAGCAACTCAATCAACAACAAAAGAAACAACCGACAAAGACTAACAAAAAAGAAAAAGCAATTCGCTTTCCTGGTATCTCGTAATGTGGTTAAAACAGTTATCCATTCAACATTTTCGTAATTATCAAGAACTTGAAGTCGAGTTTCATCCTGGATTAAATATTTTCCTAGGTCAAAATGCTCAAGGAAAGACCAATATTCTCGAATCAATTTATTTTCTAGCTTTAACCAGAAGTCATCGAACACGAAATGATAGAGATCTCATCTATTTTGAATCCACCGATTTTAAAGTTTCTGGTCAATTACAAAGAGAAACTGGGCCCCTTCCATTAGAAATTTCCTTGACACCAAAAGGTCGGATAACTAAGGTAAATCATTTGAAACAAGCCAAATTATCAAACTATATTGGCCATATGAATGTTGTCCTTTTCGCACCCGAAGATTTGCAACTGATCAAAGGATCACCTGCAGGGCGTCGAAAGTTTATTGACATTGAATTAGGTCAGATGAAACCTCTCTATTTATCCGACTTATCTCAATACAACCATGTACTGAAACAAAGAAACAGTTATCTAAAAAATTCGGAAAAAATTGATGCTACATTTTTGGAGGTCTTAGATTCACAACTAGCTAGTTTTGGAAGTCGCGTCATCCATCATCGGCTTGAGTTTATTAAGAAATTAGAAGCTAAAGCAAAAGAAAAACACACTCGACTTTCTGACAACAAAGAAGACCTATCGATTCAATATCAGCCAACTGTTTTTTCTGAAGAAGGAAATGATATAGAAGAGCAGTTTCTCTCTATGTTGGAAAAAAACCGTCAGAAGGATATTTTTAGGAAAACAACAAGTATTGGGCCTCACAGGGATGATTTGGCATTTTTTATCAATAATATGAATGCTACCTTTGGTAGTCAAGGCCAGCATCGAAGTGTTGTTCTCTCTCTAAAATTAGCAGAAATCGAATTGATGGAAGAAATCACAAGAGAAAAGCCTATTTTATTACTTGACGATGTCATGAGCGAACTTGACAATTATCGTCAACTTCAACTACTTGAAACCATCTCTAATAATATTCAAACATTTATTACAACGACCACTCTCGATCATTTAAAAGACCTGCCTGAAGAGTTGAAAATTTTCACTGTTCAAGCCGGTCATATCAAAACAGCATCTTGACAGAATTGTCAAGATGCTGTTATTTTTGTTTACAAATGTGTAAATTTATTGTGCTGAGTAGTTAGGAGCCTCGTTTGTGATTTGCACATCATGAGGATGGCTTTCTTTCAATCCTGCACCACTCATTTCAACAAATTGTGCATGATCATGTAAATCTTGAATGGTTGCTGCACCAACATACCCCATACCTGAACGAATACCACCGATCATTTGGAAGACCATATCTGCTACAGAACCTTTATAAGCAACGCGTCCTTCAATTCCTTCAGGAACCAATTTATTGGCTTCATTGACAGATCCTTGGAAGTAACGGTCGCTAGAACCTTTCTTCATTGCTGCAATAGATCCCATACCACGGTATGTTTTAAATTTACGACCTTGGAAGATTTCTGTTTCACCTGGTGCTTCATCTGTACCTGCAAGCATTGAGCCAAGCATAACCGCATTTCCACCAGCTGCGAGTGCTTTGACAATATCTCCTGAATACTTGATACCACCATCAGCAATGATCGTTTTTCCATATTCACGAGCTACAGCGGCTGCATCATAAATAGCAGTAACTTGAGGGACACCAACCCCTGCAACAACACGAGTTGTACAGATTGATCCTGGACCAATTCCAACCTTAACTACGTCTACCCCTGCATCAAATAAAGCACGCGCACCTTCAGCTGTTGCAATATTTCCTGCAATCAAGGTACGATCTGGGAAGTGAGCACGAATTTCTGCGATCTTACGAAGAACACCTGCAGAATGTCCATGTGCAGTATCAATGACAATAGCATCTGCACCTGCTTCAAAAAGTGCTTCTGCACGTTCAAAGGTATCTGAAGTAACCCCTACAGCACCAGCTACAAGCAAACGACCAAATTCATCCTTAGCCGCATTTGGAAACTCAATAACTTTTTCAATATCTTTAATTGTAATCAAGCCAGAAAGACGACCATTTTCATCTACCAATGGTAATTTTTCAATACGGTGCTCTTGTAGAATACGTTCAGCTGTTTCTAAATCGGTTCCAACCGGTGCAGTCACCAAGTTTTCACTTGTCATATGATTTGAAATGGGTTGATTGTAATCAGAAATAAAGCGCAAGTCACGATTGGTAAGAATACCAACTAATTTACGATGTTCAAGTGTTTCAACAACTGGAACACCACTGATGCGGTATCGTCCCATCAACTCATTTGCTTCTGCAATTGTATGAGAAGGTGTCAAATAGAATGGATCAATAATAACCCCATTTTCAGAACGTTTTACTTTGCGTACTTCATCTGCCTGTTGCTCAATTGACATGTTTTTATGGATCACACCAAGTCCACCAGCACGTGCCATTGCAATTGCCATTTGACTTTCTGTCACTGTATCCATTGCGGCAGTAATGATTGGGATGTTCAAGCGTAAATTACTTGCTAATTGTGTACTTAAATCTGCATCATTAGGCAATACGTGACTTTCTGCTGGAATCAAAAGCACGTCATCGAATGTAAACCCTTTTTTTAAAAACTTTGTGTCCCAATTAGACATTAGCTGGATCCTCTTTTCTTTTTATTTGAGCAAGGCTCGAATTTTTATTGTTAATATCATACCATTCTATCGTAATTTGTCAATCATTTATTGGTAAATTATCAATGAACAGTAAAGAAATGTTCGCTATTACTGAAGTCGTTTTATTTTTTAAAATAGGTAATTCCCATCGCAGATTTTACTTCATCCAGTGTTTGAGCTGCTACATTTCGAGCGCGCTCACTTCCTTTTTCAAGAACAGAGTAAACTTCCCCCATATCCTTTGCAAACTCAAGGCGTCTTTCACGAATTGGTCTTAATTCACGATCTAAAATTTCTAAAAGATATCGTTTGGTCTTTACATCACCAAGTCCACCACGTTGATAATGTTCTTTCATTTCTGCAATTTCAGCTGCATCTTCTGGACGGCCAAATACATCCAGGTAATGAAATACCATATTTCCTTCAATTTTTCCTGGATCCTCTACTTTAATATGATCAGGATCAGTATACATACTCATCACTTTTTTCTTTAAAGTATCTGCATCATCAGCTAGGTAAATGCCATTATTCAACGATTTAGACATCTTAGCATTTCCGTCTAAACCAGGTAAGCGCCCTGCTGCTTCATTTTCAGGATAAATCCCTTCCGGTTCCACCAAAGTATCTGTGTTGTATGCATGATTAAAGGAACGAACAATCTCACGAGTTTGTTCAATCATTGGCTTTTGGTCATTTCCTACAGGAACAAAATTCGCTTTAAAGGCTGTGATATCGGCTGCTTGCGAAATAGGGTATACCAAAAATCCTGTAGGTATACTCTCACCAAAACCCTTTTGAGAAATCTCGGTTTTTACAGTTGGGTTTCTTTCAAGTCGCGCCAAAGATACAAGATTCATGTAATACATGGTCAATTCCGCTAATTCAGGAATCTGACTTTGAATGAAAATCGTAACTTTTTCAGGATCTAGTCCAGCTGCAAGATAATCCAAGGCAACATTACCAATAGATTCTACAATCGTTTTTGGATCTTTTGCATGGTCTGTCAAAGCTTGCTGGTCTGCTAGGAAAACAAACATATTATACTCGTCTTTATTTTGTAACAAGACGCGATTTTTTAAAGAACCTACATAGTGGCCAATATGGAGTTTTCCTGTTGGTCTATCTCCTGTCAGAATGATGGGTTTTGTCATACTCTTCTCCTTAATCGTTATCCCTATCATTATAGCACTTTCTAGTTGAAAATGTTAGTCTATCCTCTATGTTTGTAAGGAATTAACACTTTACTAAACTGTCAATTTAGTTTACATAGTTGTAAAAACAAATTGACAGTAAAAAAGTTGAATTTTCCCCTATTTTCTAGTAAAATGAAGACATTATAGAAAGAGGAGAAAATCATTGCTTACAGTATCAGACGTCTCACTACGTTTTAGTGATCGAAAATTGTTTGACGATGTCAATATCAACTTTACAGAAGGAAATACGTACGGTCTCATCGGTGCCAACGGTGCTGGAAAGTCAACCTTTTTAAAAATTTTAGCTGGAGATATTGAACCAACAACTGGTCATATTTCTCTTGGCCCTGATGAACGTTTGTCTGTTTTGCGTCAAAATCACTTTGACTACGAAGACGAGCGGGTCATCGATGTTGTCATTATGGGAAATGAAAAGCTCTACAACATTATGAAAGAGAAAGATGCTATCTACATGAAAGAAGATTTCTCTGATGAAGATGGTGTCCGTGCAGCTGAACTTGAAGGTGAATTTGCCGAACTTGGTGGATGGGAAGCAGAAAGTGAAGCATCTCAATTGCTTCAAAATCTAAATATTTCAGAAGACCTTCATTACCAAACTATGAGCGAGTTAGCCAATGGGGATAAAGTGAAAGTTCTCTTAGCTAAAGCCCTTTTTGGTAAACCAGATGTCCTTCTTTTGGACGAGCCGACCAATGGATTGGATATTCAATCCATTACCTGGTTAGAAGATTTTTTGATTGATTTTGAAAATACGGTTATCGTTGTATCCCATGACCGCCACTTTTTGAATAAAGTCTGCACCCATATGGCGGATCTTGACTTTGGAAAAATTAAACTTTACGTCGGAAACTATGATTTCTGGAAAGAATCTTCTGAACTTGCAGCAAAATTACAAGCAGATAGAAATGCAAAAGCTGAAGAAAAAATTAAACAATTACAAGAGTTTGTCGCGCGTTTCTCAGCCAACGCTTCAAAATCAAAACAAGCAACTTCGCGTAAAAAAATGCTTGACAAGATTGAACTTGAAGAAATTGTTCCCTCTAGTCGGAAGTACCCATTTATCAACTTTAAGGCAGAACGAGAAATTGGTAACGATCTCTTGACAGTTGAAAATCTTTCTGTCAAGATTGATGGAGAAAAAATCCTTGACAATATCAGCTTTATCTTACGTCCTGGTGACAAAACCGCCCTTATCGGACAGAACGATATTCAAACAACCGCTTTGATCCGTGCATTGATGGATGATATTGAATATGAAGGAACTGTCAAGTGGGGAGTTACAACTAGTCGATCATATCTACCAAAAGACAACAATCGTGATTTTGCAGGTGGTGAAAGTATTCTTGATTGGCTTCGTCAATTTGCAAGTAAAGAAGAAGATGACAATACTTTCCTTCGTGGTTTCTTAGGACGTATGCTCTTTTCGGGTGACGAAGTTAACAAGTCTGTCAACGTCTTGTCAGGGGGAGAAAAAGTTCGTGTCATGTTGTCTAAATTGATGCTCCTCAAGTCAAATGTTCTTGTACTAGATGATCCAACCAATCACTTGGATTTGGAGTCTATTTCAAGTTTGAATGATGGATTGAAGAATTTTAAAGAATCGATTATCTTTGCTAGCCATGACCACGAATTCATTCAAACACTCGCCAACCATATTATCGTTCTTTCAAAAAACGGCGTAATCGATCGTATTGATGAAACCTATGATGAGTTTCTTGAAAATGAAGAAGTTCAAGCAAAAGTGAAAGAACTTTGGAGTCAATCATAAAAATAAAGAGCCCTGAAATCATTATTTCAGGCTCTTTCAGTAGAAATATATGAATAAAACAAAGCTAAAAACATCCCTTTTTATAGTATCTTCTTTCCTGATTCCAGCTATCATGATGTTCTTTATTTACCTCTCACAAGGAATTTACTGGAACAGTGATACATCCCCCTTATTAGGAGATGGTTATCATCAGTATGTCATTTTTGATACCACACTTCGAAATATTTTACATGGGACAGATAGCCTATTTTACAGTTTTCAAAGTGGATTAGGTATTAATTTCTATGCACTCAGTAGCTATTATCTAGGAAGTTTCTTTTCTCCTCTTGTCTACTTTTTTAATGCACAATCCATGCCGGATGCTGTTTACCTCATCACTCTTCTTAAATTTGGAGCTATTGGGTTAAGCACTTATATTAGTTTACATGGAATGTTTTCTAAAATTCCTAGATCCCTGGTTCTTACCCTTTCAACATCATTTGCTCTTATGAGCTTTGCTATCAGCCAAATTGAAATCAAAACTTGGCTAGATGTTTTTATCCTAGCACCATTAATTCTTTATGGATTCAAAAAACTCATTTACAATGAGGGAGAGATTCTCTACTTTATCAGCTTAACCAGCTTGTTTATCCAAAATTATTATTTTGGGTTTATGATGTCTATTTTTCTCATTTTATGGTACTTGACACAACTATCATGGGACATCAAAGGAATTGGAAAACGCTTCTTTCATTTTGTGATTGTATCTCTTTTATCAGTTATAACAAGCCTTGTGATGTTATATCCAACCTTCTTGGATTTACGCACTCATGGAGAAAGTTTTTCAAAGGTTGACAGTATCTTTACAGAAAAAAGTTGGTATCTTGACGTATTTGCAAAAAATTTCATTGGAAGTTTTGACACTACTAAATATGGATCAATTCCAATGATCTACGTGGGATTATTTCCACTTCTTTTAGCGATTACCTTTTTCTTTGTAAAGTCGATCAAGTTTCACGTGAAACTTTCTTACTTTATACTTTTGACCATTCTTATTTTGAGTTTTCGTTTTCAATTATTAGATCTCCTTTGGCAAGGTATGCACGCGCCAAATATGTTTCTTCATCGATACTCTTGGATCTTTTCTTTGACGATTATTCTGATGGCAGGAGAAGTACTAAATAGAATAGAGGAGATCACTTGGATTCGTTTTAGTCTTGCTAATTTCCTCCTTATTCTAGGATTTGGAGCAACTGTCCTTTACAGCAGTCACTATAAATTTTTAGATGCAGTCAATTTCATTGTTACTTTTGAATTTTTAATTGCTTTCTATTTGGTCTGTTTAGGATTTATCCTAAAAAAGATACCGCCTAGACTTTTCTATCTTTCAATCCTGTTTTTCTCCATCTTTGAATTATCGGTGAATAGTTATTATCAAATGGAAGGAATTGCGAATGAATGGGTCTTTGCTTCTCGGTCATCCTACGAACGAGACTTAAAAGCCATCCAATCCTTAGTAAGAGAGAAGACAGACTCTAATTATCGGACTGAGATTTTACAGCCACAAACGGGCAATGATAGCATGAAGTATGGTTATAATGGAATTTCTCAATTTTCATCTGTACGAAATACGGATGCTAGTTCGACATTAGACAAACTTGGATTTAAATCTGAAGGAACCAACCTCAATCTTAGATACCAAAACAATTCTATTTTAATGGATAGTCTATTTGGTGTTCGCTATAATTTAAGCCAACAACCTGTTCAAAAATTTGGATTTAAAGAGATTGCAACCAAAAATGGAGTCTCACTTTCAGAAAACGAATATGCCTTACCAATCGCCTTTCTGTCAGCAAAACCTTATAAAAATACTTCCTTTACGAATTTGACACTGGATAATCAGACACGATTCATCCATCAAATCACAGATGAAAAATATAAATTTTATAAGAAATTAAATATTCTCTCGCCTACTTCACAAAATACTACATCTTCGTTGCAAACTGCAAAAATTGAAGAAGATAGTCATCTTTCCTACGCAAGTATTCAATATGAAGTAACGGTTCCTGCCCATAGCCAACTATATGTCAATGTTCCAAATTTACAATTTTCAAACGATGATCGAAAAGATATTGAAATCAGCTACAATGGACAGACCCAACGCTATACCATTGATAATGCCTTTCCATTCTTTTCGATTGGCCATTTTGACACAGAGGAAACAGTTACTATTCGTATGAGTTTTCCAGAAAATTCGACAGTCTCTTTTGATACACCAGAATTTTTTGCTCTGGATCTTGACCAATACACACAAGCTATCGCTAGCATTCGTCAGCAAGAAGTTGCTATTCACAAAAAGAAAAACAAATTGGTAGCAGCCTATAACGCAAATAGAGACACTACCCTTATTTTTACACTCCCTTATGATAAAGGCTGGTCAGCTAAACAAAATGGAAAGCCTATCCAAATTCATCGCATCCAGAAAGGATTGATGGGAGTTCGTGTTTCAAAAGGATCCGGAACAGTCACCTTAACATTTGTTCCCAAAGGCTTCATTGAAGGACTCATTGCCTTTTTCGTTGGAATCATTCTCTTTTTCCTCTACGAATGGAGACAAATAAAAAGACGAAAAAGCTAAGGAATCTAACCATCGTTCACTTATAAATAAAAGGCTAGGATAGTCATTATCCTAGCCTTTTTCAAAACAAAAAAACACCCAAATGGGTGCTATACTAGCTCCGCCAGTAGGACTCGAACCTACGACATCATGATTAACAGTCATGCGCTACTACCAACTGAGCTATGGCGGAATGAGATATAGTCCGTACGGGATTCGAACCCGTGTTACCGCCGTGAAAAGGCGGTGTCTTAACCCCTTGACCAACGGACCATATATTCATTAACAGAACATATCCCATTATATCAAAATTTAACTAATTGTCAAGCACTAAATTCTAAATTTTGCTCTTCAATTAATTTTTTGGCACGTTTGATATTGCTTCTTGAGATTGGACAAGAATAGCCTTCTTTCAACAGTAGCTGTTTCTTTTTCTTATCCATTCCAATGATCATACTTCTATTCACGATAAAAGATTGATGGGGACTGAAATATCTCTCCTCCACATCTTTCTCCAAGACATCTGATAAACTTCCCGCAATTTCTTTTTGAAAATTTTTCCCAACTAAGTTCAATTTATAAGCCGAACCAACAGTTTCAATATAAAGAATATCCTTAAATGGAATTTTTATCTTTTTATCCTTAAAGTCATACTCAAAATAATCTGTCAAATCATCATTTCCAATTTGAATAGTTGTCAGGTACTCAATACACTCCTTGATTTTTAATCTAAATAAATCTTCATTCAAATTTTTATCAATAAAATCTAAGGCAGATACTTTATAACGATAGGTAATCGAAGCGAATTCTGATTTTGTAGTAATAAAAACAATAATGGCATAAGGATTTGCTTCTCGTATTTTTTGAGCAATTTCCAGCCCACAATACTCATTGTCTTGGATATGAATATCTAGAAAATATAATTGGTGGATATCCGAATGTTGGATATAATTTTCAAATTCCGAAATTTTACCGGTAGAAATCACTTCAAGTTTAATTTCTAATTCCTTAGCAATTTCTGCAATGTGTTTTTCTACCCGTATCTGTTGAGAGAGCTCATCTTCTAATAAAAAAATCTTCATTCTTGTTCGTATCCTCCAATCTTCAAAACTTGTAAAAAACGATTTCCTTGCAATTCCGTTTCTAAAAACATCGTTCCATAATTTGCTAAGATTTTTCTCACATTATTTAATCCTAGTCCTCTATTTTCTCCTTTTGTCGAATAGCCTTCTTCATATATTTTTCTAATATCAAAAGTGATTTCATTTGTTGTATTATGAATCACTAAGTAAACAATTTTTGAAATAGAGAAAATAGCAATATGAACTCTCTTTTCTTCTGCTTCTTTTGAAGCTTCCAAAGCGTTTGTCACCAGAATCCCAACGATTCTCACGATATCTAATAAATCAACTGGTAGTTGCTCGATTGGTTCACTCGTTTCAAAAGTCATTTCCACCCCAGCATCTCTTGCATCCAACCAGCCTCGAATCAAAATACTTCGTAAAGCAGAATCTTTGATATTGACCAAGTTGAATCCTGATAATGCTTCTGTATTGATCTCTTTATAACCTTTTTCCAATACTTCTCTATGAATTCTCTGTATTTCTGGAATATTTTCTTCCTCAATAGCTAATGACATAGAAATAACTAAATTTCCCAAATCATGACGAAATCCCCTAACAATAGAATAGAGACTTTGAATTTCAGCCATATACCGACTCATTTGTTGCTCAGAAAATTCTTTATACTCCAGTTCTAAATTTTTACGATACTGATCTCGCTCGATTTTCATATGGAATAAGCTGACTACAAAAGAGAAAAAACAAATCGTTGCCAACATACTCCCAAAATTTTTAAATTGCGCTTGTTCACTAATCCATAAAGCAAAATTAATCACTACAAATATAGCAAAATAGACACAGATGAGTCTCTTTAAATATTTTTCAAATTCTTTCTCATAAAAAGGAGTGAAATCAAATTCAAATAGGTCAATTAACTTCAAAATGATTCCTAAAGAAAGCAAACGAATACACATATTGTAGACAATCGAGTAAGCTGCTACTAAAGCATCTCCCAACACTGAAGAGACAATTATCGTCAGAAAAGTTGCTGTTCCTTCAACCGCTAAATAAGTAAAAAAAGAATAAAAAATGGCGCACAAGCGATTCGTCCGATTGGCATAATGATAATAAGGATATAAATAAACCGGCCATAAAAGCATATTTAAATCAGAGAGTCGAATATTTGAAAATAAAGTCACATCTAAAAATACTAAGAGACTTTCAAAAAGAAGAACAAAGGTGCTCAGCAGAAAGATAAATGCAAATTGATGTTCCTGATAGATTTTTTCGTCCACTAATGCAAACGTCAGAACAATGATCCCTCCCAAGAGAAAAGACAAGATTAATGACTGAATCACACAAACTCTCCCACTTTGTTTTTTCTATTTTATTATACTCTAGTATTATTATAAAAAAATAAAATTTTATATACAAAAAATTATAATATAAAATAGCCTAAAATTAAAGGGAATAGGTAAAATTGTAATGTTTTTAATGTTTTTGTTACATGAATGAAAACTATTTTACACAATTTATATAATCTACACTTTGCACTATATAGGGATTGTTAGTTCTTTTTTAAAATATTCCTAATAAATCATTTCATTACTATTAATCTATAGCAAAGTATACAAAAATTAATAGATAATGAAAATTTATACATTTTAACATAAAAGAAAAGATGCAGCAAAAGCTGCATCTTTCATTTGATCCCAGCAGGATTCGAACCTGCGACCGTTCGCTTAGAAGGCGAATGCTCTATCCAGCTGAGCTATGAGACCGAACTTACTTCATTTTAGCAGAAAAAGGAAGGAGCGTCAAGGTTATTTATGGTAAGGACTCCCCTGTTGAATCATGAAAGCACGATAGATTTGTTCCACCAACACTAATTTCATCAACTGATGAGGAAGAGTTAATTGACCAAAGCTCATTAATAAATTTCCTCTTTTTTTCACTTCAGGAGACAGACCAAGACTGCCTCCAATAACAAAAGTAAGGTTTGAATAACCAGATGTCATAATCTGGTCAATCGTTTGACTAAATTTCTCTGAAGGAAATTGTTTTCCTTCGATGGCTAATACAATCACATATTCCTTATCTGAAATCTTAGAGAGAATTCGTTCCCCCTCTTTTTCAAGGATTTGTTGATTTTCGAGTTGACTAGCACGATCTGGAGTTTTTTCATCAACTAACTCAACCTGTTCTACTTTTGCAAATCGACCAAGCCTTTTAATATACTCCGCGATCCCATCTTTTAAGTATTTTTCTTTTAATTTTCCAACGGTTATCAATTTAATTTTCATTCCCCTATTGTAGCATAATTCTTCAATTCCACAAATAATCCACAGCTATAGAAAGGAAATCTATTCTATAAAGTCCTTTTTAAAGCCATTTCTCAACTAAATTCTACAAGTTATCCACAAATTGTGGATAACTTTAGTTATTTAAGATATAATTAAGAAAGTTTTTCTATACTCTAGACAATTTGATATCCTTAGGAGGAAAATATGAAATCTTCATCTAATTTACTGAAAAAAATTGGAAACGTAGCCCTCATTTTTGTTGTAGGTTTTCTAGGTGGTATTCTTGGAACCTTTTTAACCTTACAAACCTCTCATTCTTCTACTTCAAATACTGAAAGTAAGCAAGTACACTCAACCACTGTTAAAACAGCTTATAAAAATACAACCTCAACTAGTGAGGCCGTAGACAAGGTGAAAAATGCTGTAGTTTCTGTGATTACTTATTCTGATTCTTCGAATCAAGGGTTATTTGAAAAAGAAGAAAACTCTGACTCACAAATTTCTAGTGAAGGTTCTGGGGTCATTTATAAAAAAGAAGGAAAATATGCCTACCTTGTTACCAACACCCATGTCATCAATGGTGCTAAAAAAGTAGACATTCTTTTAGCAGATGGGAATAAAGTGCCTGGAGAAGTAGTTGGATCAGATGTCTATTCTGATATTGCAGTCGTTCGCATTAGTGCGGATAAAGCAAAGGCAGTAGCTGAATTCGGAGATTCAAACCAATTAACAGTCGGTGAGACTGCAATTGCAATCGGTAGCCCTCTTGGAACTGATTATGCGAATTCTGTTACTCAAGGGATCATTTCTAGCCAAGGTCGCAATGTGAATTTGAAAGCTGATAATGGACAAAATATCTCTACACGCGCCTTACAAACAGACGCAGCCATCAACCCAGGGAACTCTGGAGGGCCATTAATCAATATTCAAGGACAAGTCATTGGGATTACCTCAAGTAAAATTTCAAATAATGGACAAACTTCAGTAGAAGGAATGGGATTTGCTATTCCTGCAAATGATGTTGTCAATATTATCAAACAGCTAGAAGAAAAAGGAAAAGTAGTTCGACCAGCTCTTGGAATCCAAATGATGGATTTATCCAACCTTTCAACTTCTGATTTAAGCCAATTAAAACTTCCTGAAAAAATCTCTGGAGGAGTACTAGTTCGTTCAACACTTGAAAAAATGCCTGCTTCAGATAAATTGCAACGTTATGATGTCATCACAAAGATCGATGATACAGATATCGAGTCAACTGCAGATTTACAATCCGCCCTCTATTCTCACCAAATCAATGATACAATCAAGGTCACATTCTATCGTGATGGAAAACAACAAACAACTTCTATCAAGTTGACAAAATCAACTGAGGATCTGAGCGATTAACTTTCACTTTCTTGACATACTTGTAAACACACCTTTACGAATTTGTAAAGGTGTGTTATTCTATTCATAAGATGGAAAAATTAGAAAAAATAGCGGTAAAGGACATTCGAACCAATCCTTTCCAACCAAGAAAAGTATTTGATCAAGAAAAATTAGAAGAACTGGCTCAGTCAATCAAAGAAAATGGCTTAATTCAACCCATTATTGTCAGAAAATCTCCAATAATTGGTTTTGAATTGCTTGCAGGTGAAAGACGTTTTAGAGCTTCAAAAATTGCTGGATTAGAGCTTGTTCCTGCGATTATTAAAGAGTTAACAGATCAAGAAATGATGCGACAAGCCATTATTGAAAATCTTCAACGAGAAGATCTCAATCCAATTGAAGAAGCTATCTCCTACCAGAAGCTAGTTGATCATGGCTATAAGCACGACCAAATCGCTCAATTTATGGGGAAATCTAGACCCTATATCAGCAATATGCTTCGCTTGTTACATCTAGCTCCCTCTGTTCAAGAAGCAGTCATTCAAAATGATATTTCTTCGGCTCACGCGCGTGTTCTTGTTCCTCTTGATGAAGAAGAGCAGCGCTTTTGGTTGGAGCGAATCAAACAGGATCATTTAAATGTTCGAACATTAGAAAATAAGATCAGTTCAAAAAGAAAACAGAAAAATAAAAAAGCAAAAGAGAGCTTCCTACTAGAAGAGGAACAACGATTGAAAAAAATATTAGGAACAGATGTGACGATACACTCCTCTTCTCAAAATAAAGGAACTATCCAAATTTCTTTTTCTAGTCTTGATGAATACCAACGAATTATCAACAGCCTTAAATAAGGCTGTTATTTTTATTTTTTGTATTGACAAGCTTTTCCACCATAAAAATCTTTTGTAAATAGCAGAAAAATAAGGATATTCACTAGTTATCCCCACTTTGTGGATAACTTTTAAAAACAATGTGAATTTAAATCCACAACTTGTGGAAAAAGTTTAAAACTATAATTTAATTTCATGAAATTTAGCCTGTGGAAAACTATTTTTGTTTGTGGTAGAATAGGAGTACGTATGATTTGATACAATTCAAGAAAAGGAGGGAAGTCTGATAGTGTCACAAGAAGAGCAATTTTGGTCTCGTTTTTTAGAATTAGCCCAATTACAACTAAAAGATAGTGCCTATGATTTTTTTGTCGCCGATTCAAAATTAGTAAAAATCGATGGAGAGACGGCTACCATTTATCTTGATGGAAATTATAAAGAATTATTTTGGGAAACAAATCTAAAAAATGCTTTGATCACAGCCAGCTTTGAAGTCTACAATACAGATTTGAAGTTCCATTTCGTTTTTGAAGATACCGAAGAAATTCCTAGTAGTCATATCAGTGAGAATAGGAGATTATCTTCAGGTAGCTTAACAACCGAACCGTTGCCTAAAATTGATACAGGTCTGAAATCAAAGTACACCTTTGATAATTTTGTGCAAGGGGATGGAAATATTTGGGCGAAAGCAGCAGCGCTTGCAGTTTCTGAAAATCTTGCAACAACATACAACCCTCTCTTTATCTATGGTGGACCAGGGCTTGGAAAGACTCACCTATTGAACGCAATTGGAAATCAAATCCTAGAAAATATTCCAAATGCACGGGTTAAGTATGTCCCAGCAGAAACCTTTATTAATGAATTTTTAGAACACCTTCGATTAGGAGAAATGAAGACGTTCAAGAATACCTATCGAAGTCTTGATCTTTTACTAATCGATGATATCCAGTCACTTGGCGGGAAAAAAGTCACGACTCAAGAGGAATTCTTTAATACCTTTAATGCCCTCCATAGCGACAACAAACAGATTGTTCTAACAAGCGATCGAAGTCCGGATCATTTAGATAGTCTTGAAGAGCGGCTGGTTACTCGTTTCAAATGGGGACTAACGCAAAATATAACACCACCTGATTTTGAAACTCGGATTGCCATCTTACGGAATAAAATTGAAGATCTAGACTATATTTTTCCTAATGACACACTGGAATATCTAGCAGGTCAGTTTGATTCAAATGTCCGAGACTTAGAAGGTGCCTTAAATGATATTTCTTTAATGGCGAAGGTGAAAAAACTAAAAGAAATTACGATCGATGTTGCTGCTGAAGCTATTCGAGCTCGTAAAAACGATAATAGCAAGACGCTTGTCATCCCCATTGAAAAAATTCAGGAAGCAGTTGGAGCCTTTTATGGAGTCAGTGTAAAAGAAATCAAAGGTTCTCGAAGAGTTCAGAATATTGTCCTAGCACGACAAGTGGCCATGTATCTTTCAAGAGAGATGACGGACAACTCACTTCCTCGAATCGGAAAAGAATTCGGTGGAAAAGACCACACGACTGTCATTCATGCTTATGAAAAAATTAAAAGTATGGTCGACACAGATGATAATCTACGACTCGAAATTCAAAGTATCAAGAAAAAGCTAAATTAATCTGTGGATAACTTCCTCTAAACTTCTAGGGGTTATGCACAATTTTTAAACAAGTAACTTTTTAAGTCATAGATAGGATTCTGAGAGTTTTCCACAACTTCCACACAATCTACTATTACTATTATCTTACTAATCATAAAATAAATAAAAGGAATGACCATGATAAATTTTTCTATTAACAAAACTTTATTTTTACAAGCACTAAATACTACCAAAAGAGCGATCAGTTCAAAAAATGCTATTCCAATCCTTTCCACGATTAAAATTGATGTAACTCCAGAAGGAGTTGCCTTATCTGGATCGAATGGCCAAATTTCAATTGAAAACTTTATTTCTATCAAAGATGAAAATGCTGGTTTATTGGTGACCTCTCCAGGTTCTATTTTATTGGAAGCAACTTTCTTTATTAATGTGGTTTCAAGTTTACCAGATGTTACTTTAGATTTTAAAGAGATTGAACAAAAACAGGTTCTTTTAACAAGTGGAAAATCAGAAATTACACTTAAAGGAAAAGATGCAGATCAATATCCACGTATTCAAGAAATTGCTGCAAGTAATCCATTAGTTTTGGAAACAAAATTATTAAAACAATTAATTAATGAAACAGCATTTGCAGCAAGTGTACAAGAAAGTCGTCCAATTTTGACAGGTGTTCACTTTGTTTTATCGGATAATAAAGAGCTAAAAACAGTAGCAACAGACTCTCACCGTATGAGTCAAAAAGTGATTATACTGGAGAAAAATGGAGACAACTTTGATGTTGTCATCCCAAGTCGCTCTCTTCGTGAATTCACCTCTGTTTTTTCTGATGATATTGAAACAGTTGAGGTTTTCTTTGCTAACAATCAAATTCTCTTTAGAAGTGAACACATTAGTTTCTATACCCGTTTGCTAGAAGGAAATTATCCTGATACAGACCGTCTCATTCCAACAGAATTCAATACAGAGGCAACCTTCAATGTGGCTAACCTTCGATTTGCAATGGAGCGTGCTCGTCTTCTTTCAAATGCGACTCAAAACGGTACGGTTAAATTAGAGTTCAAAAATGGAGTGGTTTCTTCCCACGTTCATTCACCAGAAGTTGGGCGAGTAAATGAAGAGATCGATACGAGCGCCGTTTCAGGAGAGGATTTGTCTATTAGCTTTAATCCAACTTATTTGATCGAAGCGCTCAAAGCTATTGATAGTGAACAAGTTGTTATTCGTTTTATTTCTTCTGTTAGACCGTTTACATTGGTTCCAGAAGGAAATGAACAAGGGTTCATTCAATTGATTACGCCAGTTCGCACAAATTAACAAAGGTGAATCATGTATACGTTAGGTGATTTTGTAGAAATGAAAAAGCCTCACGCTTGTGTGATTAAAGAAACAGGCAAGAAGGCAAATCGTTGGGAAATTACGCGACTTGGTGCAGACATAAAAATCAAGTGTAGCAATTGTGATCATGTGGTCATGATGAGTCGCCATGATTTTGAACAGAAAATGAAGAAAGTACTATAAAAGGTTCAGTCACTTATGTGACCGAACCTTTTCGATTATTTTAATTCTTCAAATTTTCCATTTTTAACTTCTTTGAAACCACCCTGTTTCATCATATCAAAAGTTGATTTGAAGCTGATATAGTCGACTTTTTTATCTTTTTGTGTCGTTACTAATTTCTTTTCAATTAGCTGATCTAAGTCTGCCTTTTCATAATTTAGTGTTGTTTTTTCAACCATATAATCATCTTTATATTCAGCAGAATGTGTGAATCCTTTGACATCTTTGTATTCTTCATCATATTTATCGATCATTTCCTTTAATTGATCTTTCGTAACTCCCGACTCTTTGTAATAAATAGTAGTGGTGGTTTGGTTACTGATCGCTTTATCACCTTTATGTTCTAGTGTAATACGAACATCTGTTTTCTTTTCTTGGTTGATTGCCTGAAGATAGGATTTTTGAACAGATTGTTGTCCACAAGCTCCAAGAAGAAAGAGAGTAAAGATAGCGATTAAAGAAAGAAAAATAGATTTCCATATTTGTTTTTTCATCTGAAAAACTCCTTTATTCATTGTTAAATAGAGTATACCATATTTATCTTTTTAGAACGTTACAGTTTGATGAAAAAATCTAGTTTCAAAGGTCATGAAATATTTAATTTTTCATCATTTGTCTTTTGAATTATGTTATAATAAAAGAGATTGAAATTTGAACGGAGAAAAAGAAAAATGGCATTAACAGCAGGTATCGTTGGCTTACCAAACGTTGGTAAATCAACCCTATTTAACGCAATTACAAAAGCAGGAGCAGAGGCCGCAAACTATCCCTTTGCGACAATTGATCCAAACGTCGGGATGGTAGAAGTTCCAGATGAACGCCTCCAAAAATTGACGGAAATGATTACTCCTAAGAAGACAGTTCCGACTACTTTTGAATTTACAGATATTGCTGGGATTGTGAAAGGAGCTTCTAAAGGGGAAGGACTTGGTAATAAATTCTTGGCCAACATCCGTGAAGTAGATGCCATTGTCCATGTAGTGCGTGCTTTTGATGATGAAAATGTCATGCGGGAGCAAGGTCGTGAAGATGCCTTTGTTGATCCACTGGCAGATATTGATACCATCAATTTAGAATTAATTTTAGCCGACTTAGAGTCTGTCAATAAACGCTATGCGCGTGTAGAAAAAATCGCTCGTACACAAAAAGATAAGGATTCTGTTGCGGAATTTAACGTCCTTCAAAAGATTAAGCCAGTTCTGGAAGATGGGAAGTCAGCTCGGACCATTGAATTCACGGAGGAAGAACAAAAAGTGGTGAAAGGACTTTTCCTTTTGACTACCAAACCAGTTCTTTATGTAGCCAATGTGGATGAAGATGTTGTTGCAGATCCAGATTCTATTGACTATGTGAAGCAAATTCGTGACTTTGCGGCAACAGAGAATGCGGAAGTCGTGGTGATTTCTGCGCGTGCTGAGGAAGAAATTTCTGAGCTAGATGATGCAGATAAACAAGAATTTTTAGAGGCGATTGGCCTAACAGAGTCTGGAGTTGATAAACTCACGCGTGCAGCTTACCACTTGTTGGGACTTGGCACTTATTTCACAGCTGGTGAAAAAGAAGTGCGTGCTTGGACCTTCAAACGTGGCATGAAAGCTCCTCAAGCAGCTGGAATCATCCACTCTGATTTTGAAAAAGGATTTATTCGTGCCGTGACCATGTCCTATGATGATTTGGTCAAATACGGTTCTGAAAAGGCTGTAAAAGAAGCGGGACGCTTGCGCGAAGAAGGAAAAGAATATGTTGTCCAAGATGGGGACATCATGGAATTCCGTTTTAATGTATAAGAGAGTTAAAAAAATGTAAAGGTTGGAAAAAATATTTCCAACCCTTTTAGTGTTTTGAAAGGAAAGAGATGACGAAATTAATTGTTGGATTGGGAAATCCAGGTGATAAGTATGTTGAAACGAAACACAATGTAGGCTTTATGTTAGTTGATCAAATGGCAAAGTCTTTAAATCTTACTTTCTCCCATGATAAGATTTTTCAAGCTGATATCGCCTCAACATTTTTGAATGGCGAAAAGGTCTATTTTGTAAAGCCGACCACTTTCATGAATGAGAGTGGAAAAGCAGTCCATGCCCTTCTGACTTATTATGGTCTGGAGATTGAAGATCTTTTAGTTATTTACGATGATTTAGATATGGAAGTTGGCAAGATTCGTCTTCGAGCTAAAGGATCAGCTGGAGGTCATAACGGAATCAAATCGATTATCAATCATATTGGAACTCAGACTTTTTATCGAATTAAGATTGGAATTGGAAGACCTAAGCAGGGCATGTCAGTTGTTCATCATGTCTTAGGGAAATTTGATAAAGACGATTACATCACTATTCTACAAACAATTGATCGAGTAGAAGAAGCGGTTAACGATTACTTGGTAGAAGAAAATTTTGAAAGAAGCATGCAGAAATACAACGGGTAAGTAGATGAATGTAATTGATTTAGTGAGTCAAAACTCCAACCTTCTATCCTGGCAACAAGGTTTGCAAAAAAATAATAGGGAATTGATCTTAGGATTGTCTGCGACCACAAAGGCTATTGTAATGGCTTCAGCCTTTGATTCTATTGAAAAAGCAGTCCTCATTACTTCCAGTTATAACGAAGCAGAACGATTGGCCAGTGATTTTATTGCTTTACTTGGAGAAGAGAAAGTCCATACATTTTTGGGAGATGATAACCCTTTAGCAGAATTTGTTTTTGCTTCACAAGAAAGGCAATTTTCACGATTAGAGGCTTTGCACTTTTTATGTCAAGAGGATCGTCAAGGCATCCTTGTGACCAATGTGAGTGGTATAAAACTACTATTACCTTCTCCTAAAGTTTTTGCATCTAGCATTTTTCAATTGAAGGTTGGTCAAGAAATAGACTTAACTACTCTGAGTGAAACATTACAGAAGATTGGCTACCAAAAGGTGAGCCAAGTTTTGCAACAGGGAGAGTTTAGTCTACGAGGAGATATTTTAGATATCTTTGAGATCGACCAACTCCAACCCTATCGGATTGAATTTTTCGGAGATGAGATTGATGGAATCCGAATCTTTGACCCAGAAAGTCAGCGTTCTGTTGAAAATGTTGAAGAAGTTCAACTGAAGGCAGTGAGTGATCTATTGTTGCAAGAGGAAGATTTTATACGTGGTCAGCAGCAAATAGAACAATTGCAAGAACAGAGTGCAAATGAAGAATTTAAATCTTATCTAGCAGAAATTCTGGGAGATATTTCTCAAAGGAAACTCCATCCGGATCTTAGAAAATTTATTAGTTTCTTTTACGAGAAGCAATATACCCTATTCGATTATCTCCCTAAACACACTCCAGTCTTTCTGGATGATTATCAAAAAATAGCCGATCAAATAGCGAGATTTGAACTAGATACAGCTAATCTCTTGACGGAAGATTTACATAAAAATAGAGCTTCTTCTCGCCAAGTGTATTTTGCAGACACCAGTACAACATTACGAAAATATACGCCTGCAACTTATTTTTCAAACTTTCAAAAAGGATTGGGAAATCTGAAGTTTGATCATTTGTATCAATTCAATCAATATCCCATGCAGGAGTTTTTTGGACAATTTGATTTACTAAAAGAGGAAATTGAACGGTATCGAAAATCAAACTATACTGTTATTGTCCAAGCAACTTCTCATCACAATCTTCAACAGCTCCATAAAAATTTAGAAGAGTATGGGATTCGATTAGATTATATTGATGGGGATACGATCATTCCTCAAGCTAGTCAATTAGTCGTTGGAGGATTAGCTCACGGTTTTCAATTTGTTGATGAAAAAATTGTCTATATTACAGAATCAGAGATTTATCAGAAAAAGATCAAACGAAAGATTCGCAGGCAAAATATTTCCAATGCAGAACGCCTAAAAAATTATAATGAACTGGAAAAAGGGGACTATGTTGTTCACCAAGTTCATGGTATTGGTCAATATTTGGGAATTGAAACGATTGAAATTTCGGGTGTCCATCGTGATTATGTTTCAATTCAATATCAAAATGGAGATCGCATCTCGATTCCTGTCGATCAGATTCAGATGTTGTCCAAATACGTTGCAAGTGATGGAAAAACGCCAAAAATTAATAAGTTAAATGATGGGCGTTTCCAAAAAACGAAGCAAAAGGTTCAGACCCAGGTGGAGGACATTGCGGATGATTTGATAAAACTTTATGCGGAGCGTAGTCAATTAGAAGGCTTTGCCTATTCCAAAGATGATGAAAACCAAGAGGCTTTTGAACAAGATTTTCCATATATTGAAACAGATGACCAATTACGTTCCATTGAAGAAATTAAAAAAGATATGGAATCGAATCGTCCGATGGACCGATTGCTGGTTGGAGACGTCGGTTTTGGGAAAACAGAGGTCGCTATGCGAGCAGCCTTTAAGGCAGTAAATGATCATAAACAAGTAGCAGTGTTGGTTCCTACCACTGTTCTTGCCCAACAACATTATGCCAATTTTAAGGAGCGTTTTGAATCTTTTGCAGTAGAGGTTGCTGTTTTAAGTCGTTTCCAGAGTAAGGCAGAGCAGAAAGAAACGCTTGAAAAGTTGAAAAAAGGACGAGTGGATATTATTATTGGAACTCACCGGCTCTTGTCCAAAGATGTTGTTTTTTCAGACTTAGGCTTAATCGTGATTGATGAAGAACAACGTTTTGGAGTGAAGCACAAAGAAACCTTGAAAGAATTGAAAAAAAAGGTGGATGTGCTTACCTTGACAGCTACCCCTATACCTCGAACTCTTCATATGTCTATGCTAGGAATTCGAGATTTGTCAGTCATCGAAACACCTCCGACCAATCGGTATCCTGTGCAAACTTTTGTATTAGAGACCAATCCAACCATTATTCGAGACGCTGTGTTGCGGGAGATGGATCGTGGAGGACAAGTGTACTATCTTTACAACAAGGTAGATACAATTGAACAAAAGGTGTCTGAATTAAAAGAGTTGATTCCAGAGGCTTCGATTGGCTTTGTTCATGGTCAGATGAGTGAGGTTCGCTTAGAAAATACCCTGTTGGACTTCATTAATGGCGAATACGATGTCTTAGTGACGACAACCATTATTGAGACAGGTGTGGATATTCCAAATGCTAATACACTCTTTATTGAAAATGCGGATCATATGGGACTTTCAACTCTTTATCAACTAAGAGGTCGTGTGGGACGAAGCAATCGAATTGCTTATGCTTATTTGATGTATCGTCCAGACAAATCTCTTACAGAAGTGTCTGAAAAACGCTTAGAAGCTATTAAGGGTTTTACTGAGTTGGGGTCTGGCTTTAAAATTGCTATGCGAGATTTATCGATCCGTGGAGCAGGGAATATCCTTGGAGCTTCTCAATCTGGTTTCATCGATTCAGTTGGTTTTGAAATGTATTCTCAATTGTTAGAAGAAGCTATTGCTAAGAAACAAGGCCAAGAGCATCGTAGGCAAAAGAGCAATGCAGAGTTGAACCTTCAAATAGATGCGTATTTACCTAATGAATATATTTCAGATCAACGTCAAAAAATTGAAATTTACAAACAAATTCGTGAAATGAATTCTGCGACAGACTATGAGTACTTGCAAGATGAATTGATCGATCGTTTTGGAGAATACCCAGATGTTGTCGCCTACCTACTTGAAATTGGTTTAGTGAAAGCTTACTTGGATCAAGTCTTTGTCCGTCTTGTTGAGAGAAAACAACAAAAAGTGACAGTGAAATTTGAACCTATTGCCAAACAACTGTTTTTAACACAGGATTATTTCAAAGCTCTGTCAATGACACAGTTAAAGGCACAGATTGCAGAAGAAAAGGGATTGATTGAAGTGATCTTTGATATTCGAAACAAGAAAGATTTTGAAATTTTAGAAGCTCTGAAGCAATTTGGTCAAACCTTATTGGAAATTAAACAGGAAAAAGAAGAGAACTAGCAGTTCTTAGCTCATTTTTCGCATTTTATGTATAAAAAATGATACAATACTATGTTAGAGGTGACAGTATGAGATTAGATAAATATTTGAAAGTTTCTCGCATTATTAAGCGTCGCCCTGTTGCAAAGGAAGTTGCAGATAAAGGGCGGATCAAAGTCAATGGAGTATTAGCCAAAAGTTCAACGGATTTGAAAGTGAATGATCAAATTGAAGTTCGTTTTGGAAATAAAGTATTGACGGTTAAAGTCTTGGAAATGTTGGATAGTACCAAAAAAGAAGATGCATCCAAAATGTACGAAATCATTAGTGAAACAAGGATAGAAGAAGATGCCTAAAAATATCGTTCAAATGAACAATAAATATATCAAAGACGAAAGTCAGCGAAAACGTTTTTTAGAAGAAGAAAGAAAAAAACGCAATCGTTTTATGGGACTCGTCTTGATATTGGTCATGTTACTGTTTATTCTTCCAACTTATAATTTAGCCCAGAGCTATCAATCGCTACAAGATAAAAAAGAACAATACAAACAGTTGGAAAAAGAGTATAAAGAGACAAGTGAACAAAAAGAATATCAACAAGACATCGCTAAAAAATTAAAAGACGATGATTACGCAACAAAATATGCACGCGCCAAGTATTCTTTTTCAAAAGATGGTGAATATGTTTATACCATCCCAGATTTACTCCCCCAATAACCGATGGAAAATATTTTACAAACAGTTAAACAATTTCTTGAATTTTCGGATGAAAAATTAGAGGAATTAAAAAAGAAAAACCAAATGATCAAACTTCAAAAGGATGAAAAGGAAAGGAATACAGGTGTCTAAACGATTTCTGCTCCTATTGTTAGTTCCAATTTTATTTATTGGGTCTCAAGCAGCGAGTGTTGAGCAGTCTGAGTCTTCTCAGACAATGGCTCATCCATCAGAACTTTATTTTTCTTCAATTCCAGCAAACCCTAATGTCTATCGCAAAATTTCTATTTTCTCTGATCCTCAGTTGAAAAAAACAAAAGGAGAAATTCTCCCAAATTCACCATTTACAATCGAACAACTCTTTGTAAATGATGAAGGGAAAGCTGTATTTAAAATAGCAGAGAAAGGATATGTATTAGCAGATTCTTCTGTCATTTTTTCTGATGTTGTACAAGAAACACAAGAAAAAAAACAAGACATGTGGCTAAAACCTGGTTTTAAAGTGTACGACCGCCCCTTAATAAATGGTGCAAAAGAAAAAAATACACCTCTTTCTCCTTATACAAAAGTGACAGTCTTACGTACAGCTAAGACTTTACGAGATGAGTTTGTAGAGATTGAAGGTCAGGGCTGGGTGAACAAAGAATTCGTCACTGAAAAAGATAATCGAATGGAAAAAGTCCAGGAATTGTTAAATAGTAAATACAATTCTCCTTCGTATGGAATCTACGTAAAACAATTAGCGACTGGAAATACTGCTGGAATCAATCCGCAAAAAGAAATGTATTCTGCCAGTGTAACGAAATTACCATACTTGTACTATGTCCAAGAGCAGCTCAATAAAAAAGCCATTTCTCCATCTACAACCTACAAGTATATTCCAGAAGTCAATGACTTTAAAGGTGGTTATGAACCAGAAGGAAGTGGTAGTATTTCAAAAACAGCAGATGGTAAGGATTATAGTGTCCAAGAATTAGTAGATAAGATTGCAAAAGAATCCGATAATGTTGGCCATAATATCTTGAATTATTATGTCACTCATCAATCAGATCAAGATTTCCAAAAAACTTTGGATAAAATTGCAAAAAAACATTGGGATGTTGAAAAAAGAGAAGCATCCGCTGAAATGGCTGGTAATGTCATGGAGGCTGTCTATCAACAGAATGGCTCAATTATTGATGCGCTCTCCTCTACAAAATTCGATGATCAACGGATTGCGCGTGACATTCCAGTAAAGGTTGCTCATAAAATTGGAGATGCCTATGATTTTAGACATGATGTTGCGATTGTCTACACAAATTCACCCTATGTACTAGCCATTTTTACAGATCATTCGAATTATGATACGATTTCCAACATTTCAAAGGATATCTATGAGGTATTGAAATAATGGAAAAGCGATTTTTAGAGTTTTGTGAAAAACAAGATCTATTTACTCCCCATCGCCGTGTTTTGGTTGCCTTATCTGGTGGATTGGATTCAATGAATCTGTATGAACTTTTATATAAGAATAAAGAACGATTGAAAATCCATCTGGTACTCGCTCATGTCAATCATGGACAAAGACCAGAATCAGATTTAGAAGAAAGTGAACTTCGAACGCTAGCTGATAGGCGAGAGACACGTATTCATGTGGCTCACTATTCGGGTGATTTTACGGAAGCAAAAGCTCGTACCTTTCGTTATGATTTTTTTAAACAGATTATGGAAAAAGAGGATTGCACCGCTTTAGTAACAGGTCATCATGCAAACGATCAAGCCGAAACAACTTTCATGCGCTTAATACGAGGAACAAAATTACGCCATTTAAGTGGTATTCCTGTACGCCAACCATTTGGCAAGGGTGAGCTAATCCGTCCTTTGTTAACTTTTACCAAAGATGAGTTGATGGAAATTCCTCACTTTGAAGACAGTAGTAATGACTCACAGGACTATTTTCGAAATCGTGTACGCCATCAATACCTTCCAGAATTTGAAAAAGAAAATCCTCAAATGCAAGCAAGTCTTCGTTATTTAGCAGAGGAAGTGACTCATTGGCACCAAGCACTGAAAGAATTGACTAGCGAGTTAACCATTCAAGATTTAGCTTCTTTTAGAACGTATTCTGATTCTGTACAATCATTCTTATTAGAAGAGTATCTGGCACAATTTCCAGATTTGCAACTTGGTAGGGTACAGTTTCAAGAATTATTAAATTTACTGCGAAAAAAAAGAAATTGCGTTCATTTTTTAAAGTCGAATTATGAACTACATCAAGAATATGATTTCTTTGAAATACAAAAAATCAGTCAAAAGTCGGATGACCACCCTCTCCCATTTTTGTTAGAATTTGGGAATATCTTTGAAATTGCAAATTATAAACTATCTTTTGGACAACCATTAGTAGGGGAAAATGTAGAAATTCTTTCTGTTTCACGCGAAACTCCCATCTTAATTAGAAGGAGAAAGGAAGGAGATCAGCTACTTGTTAATGGCCACCATCAAAAATTAAGACGGTGGTTTATCAACCATAAAATTCCAATTTCTCTTCGGCAAAAGGCTCTCATTATAGAACAAAATCATAATATTCTTTCTGTAGTGGGATTGGTAACGAGTGATTTGAGTAAGCCCTCAAAAAGTGGTATAATGAAAGATAGTCTTTATATTCAAAAAATAGATAGGTAAAAACATGTTAGAAAAAGATATAAAAAAAGTATTGGTTTCACATGATGAAATTGTAGAAGCAGCAAAGAAATTGGGTGAAACTCTCACAAAAGAGTACCAAGGAAAAAATCCAATTTTTGTTGGAATTTTGAAAGGCTCTGTTCCATTTATGGCAGAGTTGATCAACCACGTGGATACACATATTGAATTGGATTTTATGCTGGTTTCAAGTTATCATGGTGGTACAGCAAGCTCAGGTATCATTAATATTATCAAGGATATCGACCAAGATATTACTGGTAGAGATATTTTATTTGTAGAAGATATTATCGATACAGGTAAAACCCTCAAAAATCTAAAAGAACTCTTTGAAGAACGAAATGCAGCATCTGTGAAGATTGCTACCTTACTGGATAAACCTGAAGGACGTTTGGTTGAGATCGAAGCAGATTACACCTGCTTTACGATTCCAAATGAGTTTGTTGTAGGATATGGTTTAGACTATGATGAAAATTATCGTAACCTACCCTATGTTGGTGTATTAAAAGAGGAAGTGTACTCAAAATAGAGGAGACTAGATGAATAACAGAAAAAATAACGGTTTTGTTCGAAATCCATTTCTGTATTTGTTGATTATTGTAGCGGCTGTGACAGGATTCCAGTACTTTTTTGCGGGTAATGGAGTTGGTCAAAGTCAGCAAATCAACTACACAGAATTGGTCAAAGAAATTAAAAATGACAATGTAAAAACGATCAGTTACCAACCAAATGGTAGTGTGATTGAAATTGCAGGGACCTATAATAAAGCTAAAGAATCAAAAGATGATACTGGAATTCAATTTTTTACCCCAAGTGTTCAAAAAGTATCTCGCTTTACTAGTGTCATCCTTCCATCTGATATCACCGTCAATGAATTACAAAAATTAGCAGCTGATCACAAAGCAGAAATCACCATCAAGCGTGAGAGCTCAAGTGGCATGTGGATAACCATTCTCACTTCAATTGTTCCATTTGTTATCGTCATGTTCTTCTTCTTCTCTATGATGAACCAAGGTGGTGGCGGAGGTGCCAGAGGTGCGATGAATTTTGGTCGCAATAAAGCCCGCGCTGCTAATAAAGAAGATATTAAAGTTCGTTTTTCAGATGTAGCAGGAGCTGAAGAAGAAAAACAAGAACTTGTTGAAGTTGTTGAATTTTTAAAAGATCCAAAACGCTTTACTAAATTGGGTGCAAGAATCCCAGCAGGTGTGCTTCTTGAAGGCCCTCCCGGAACTGGTAAAACCCTTTTAGCAAAAGCAGTAGCTGGTGAAGCTGGAGTGCCATTCTTCAGTATCTCTGGTTCTGACTTCGTTGAAATGTTTGTCGGAGTCGGCGCTAGCCGGGTTCGTTCACTTTTTGAAGATGCTAAAAAAGCAGCTCCAGCTATTATCTTTATCGATGAAATTGATGCTGTTGGGCGCCAACGTGGTGTAGGTCTTGGTGGTGGAAATGATGAACGTGAACAAACCCTCAACCAGCTCTTGATTGAGATGGATGGTTTTGAAGGTAACGAAGGAATCATTGTTATCGCAGCAACTAACCGTTCTGATGTCCTTGACCCTGCCCTTCTTCGTCCTGGCCGTTTTGACCGTAAAGTATTAGTTGGACGTCCAGATGTGAAGGGTCGTGAGGCAATTCTTCGTGTTCATGCTAAGAATAAACCACTTGCTCAGGATGTGGACTTGAAATTGGTTGCTCAACAAACACCAGGATTTGTCGGTGCTGATCTCGAAAATGTTTTGAATGAAGCAGCCTTGGTTGCAGCTCGTCGAAATAAAAAAGTAATTGATGCTGCTGATATCGATGAAGCAGAAGATCGTGTTATTGCAGGTCCATCTAAGAAAGATCGGACGATTTCACAAAAAGAACGTGAAATGGTTGCTTATCACGAAGCTGGTCATACAATCGTTGGTTTGGTCTTATCAAATGCTCGTGTGGTTCATAAAGTTACCATTGTTCCACGTGGTCGTGCAGGCGGTTATATGATTGCCCTTCCTAAAGAAGATCAAATGTTACTTTCTAAAGAAGATATGAAAGAACAATTAGCTGGGCTCATGGGAGGACGTGTTGCCGAAGAAATTATTTTCAATTCGCAAACAACGGGTGCTTCAAATGACTTTGAACAAGCTACCCAAATGGCGCGTGCAATGGTAACAGAATATGGTATGAGTGAAAAACTTGGACCAGTCCAATATGAAGGAAATCATGCGATGTTTGGTGCTCAAAGCCCACAAAAAATGATTTCAGAACAAACAGCTTACGAAATTGATGAAGAAGTTCGTGGTTTGTTGAATGAAGCCCGTAATAAAGCAGCAGAAATTATTCAAGGAAATAGAGAAACGCATAAACTAATTGCGGAAGCTCTATTAAAATATGAAACCTTGGATAGTGTTCAAATTAAATCATTATATGAAACAGGAAAAATGCCTGAAAATTCAGAGCATGAATTAGAAGAAGAAGCAAAACCTCTATCATATGATGAAATTAAGTCAAAATTAGAAGAAAACAACTAATTCAAAAGAAGGAAAATATTTCCTTCTTTTTTATTAAAAAAGTGTTGACAGAGTAAAAATATTCTGTATAATAGAATATGTTGTAAAAATGGTCCGTTGGTCAAGGGGTTAAGACACCGCCTTTTCACGGCGGTAACACGGGTTCGAATCCCGTACGGACTATCGATAAACTGTCACCAAGTGGCAGTTTTTTTTGTGTATTTGAACAAAATAGTCAAAAATAATAACCAAATAGTTAAAAAAACGTGCAGAATAGAAAAAAAGTCCAATGAGCTTCTTTATTTTTATAAAATACAGATAAAAGTAAAGGAGAGCTTATGGAATTTAATAAAATGTATCAAAAAGTAAAATATATCGTAAGAAAATGTGAAAAAGAGTATTATATTCAATTATGGGAAAAGGATGATTGGGAACAAGAAGGTCAGCTAACTCTGTTTGAACTTTATCAAAAAAATCCTGAAATTGAAACAAATGAAGAATTACTTTATACATATTTCAAAACAAAATTTAGAAATCATATTAAAGATAAAATAAGACAACAGGAAAGTGATAAGAGAAAAATTAATAGACTTCCATATATTGAAATTGGAGAAATTAGTCACAGAATTTCATCAAGAAAAATATATTTAGATGAGCTGGTTGTTCTGAGAGATGCATTAAAACGTTTTAAAGAAAAATTAACAGTAAAAGAAAAAGAACAATATGAAGCATTACTAGCAAACAGAAGATGTCTAGGAAAAACAAAAATGAAAAAGAAATTAGAGAACTATCTAAAGGATTTTAAAAATTCAATTTAAGAACTGAAAGTTGACAGTGTATAAATGAACTTTCAAAAAAATAAATTTTTTTGGAAAAAAGTATTGACAGTAAGGGTAGGTCATGATATACTAATATAGTTGTCGCGCGAGAGCGACAAAGACCTTTGAAAACTGAACAAGACGAACCAATGTG
>NZ_JACLQU010000001.1 GCF_016648855.1 Streptococcus parasanguinis | reverse complement strand
AGCCCACTCAACCACTGCGTCTTGCTCGACAATCCAAAAATAATTGAGAGGCTAGGACTTTTGTCCCAGCCTCTTTTGTGATGAACAGCAAGTAACAAAAGGAAGAGGATGAGAATAGATGTTCGGAAATCAAGCGTTTTCTGATAAAATTGTAAGAGTTTCCAGGAAAATATTGAAGTAAAACCGAAAAAATAGTAAAATGGAAGAGCTGATTGCAGCAAATCAACTGTTCTGCGTTCTCCTTTTTGGAGAAGTGTTTTACATTAGAAAATGGAGTATTCTATGAAGAAAAAAATTATCTTGAAAAGCAGTATCCTAGCGGTCGCTGCGGGTCTTAGTGTTTTTGCGATCAATAGCGTTTTTGCAGACGAATTGCCCGTGCAGTTCATGGGCGTTAATGACTTCCACGGTGCCTTGGAACAAACAGGGACAGCTCGTTTAGAAGGCGAAACTGTGAAAAACGCAGGAACAGCCCCACTTTTGGCAACCTATTTGAACGATTCGCAAAAAGACTTTGAAACGGAGAATGCCGGAACGCCAAATGCCAGTATCCGTGTGCAAGCTGGAGATATGGTCGGCGCAAGTCCAGCCAACTCTGCCCTCCTTCAAGATGAACCAACTGTAAAAGTCTTCAATGAAATGAACTTTGAATACGGAACCCTTGGAAATCACGAGTTTGACGAAGGACTTGGTGAATTCAACCGGATCATGAAGGGAGAAGCCCCAACACCTGGTCAATTCAACAAGATCGTCGATGAGTATCCTCATGAAGCTTCCAAACAAGAAGTTGTAATTGCCAACTTGGTTGACAAGGATACCAACAAAATCCCATTTGACTGGAAACCTTATACCATCAAAGAAATCCCAGTCAACGATAAGACCGTTAAGGTCGGATTTATCGGGGTTGTTACGACAGAATTCCCAAATCTTGTCTTGCGTAAAAATCATGAACAATACCGTGTTTTGGATGAAGCAGAATCGATTGCCAAATATGCGCGTGAATTAAATGACCAAGGAGTTCATGCGATTGCTGTCTTGGCCCACGTTGCTGCCACTAGTAAGAATGGTGTAGCAGAAGGTCCGGCTGCAGACATGATCAAAAAATTAAACCAAATCTATCCTGAAAACTCAGTGGATATCGTCTTTGCAGGTCATAACCACCAATATACAAACGGGATGGTTGGAAATACCTTGATCGTTCAAGGTACGTCTCAAGGGAAAGCTTACTCGGATGTCCGTGGTGTCCTAGATACAGATACAGCTGACTTTGTCAAAGCTCCAACTGCTAAAATTATTGCGGTGGATCCATCGAAAGGCAAAGCAAAAGATGCCAAGGTTCAAGCGATCATCGATGATGCCAATGCGACGGTTAAAAAAGTAACAGAAGCAAAAATCGGTACAGCAGAAAAAGCTGAAAATATTACACGTGAGTTGAATGCGCAAAAAGAAAGTGCTGTTGGAGATTTGGTCACAGCAGCGCAACTAGATATTGCCAAAAAATCAGGTTATCCAGATGTTGACTTTGCCTTCACCAATAATGGAGGAATCCGTGCAGACCTCGTGGTGAAACCAGACGGAACAGTCACTTGGGGTGCAGCTCAAGCGGTGCAACCATTTGGAAATATCCTCCAAGTAGTCGAAATTACCGGAGACCAAATTTATAAAGCTTTGGACCAACAATATGATGAGAAAGAGCTTTACTTCTTGCAAATGGCAGGGATCAAGTACACCTATACAAAACCAGCCGATGCAACAGAAGAAAATCCATATAAGGTTGTGAAAGCTTACAAGGCAGATGGAACCGAAATTGATCGCAACAAGACCTACAAGGCGATTATCAATGACTTCTTGTATGGTGGTGGTGATGGATTCTCAGTCTTCCGCGATACAAAATTGATCGGTGCGATTAATCCAGATACTGAAGTCTTTATCCAATACATCGAAGATGTGAATAAGGCAGGGAAGAAATTGTCTGCTTCAATCTTGGGCAACAAGACCTTTGTGGAAAAAGTGGAAGAAGAAACACCTACTCCAGAACCACAACCAACCCCACAACCAACTCCAGAACCACAACCACAGCCAGCGCCAGTTGATCCAGTAAGTCCTGTAAATCCAGTCCATCCTGTGGCTCCAGTGTCTCCTGTTACCCCAACTCCTCAACCTGAAACTCCAGTAACTCCAGCTCAACCAGCTGCAAGCGAAACAAAAGAAGTGGCAACAAACAAACCAGTCGCTGTCACTTATCATACAGGTGGTCAAGCGGAAGTAGTTGCTACACCGGCAACCGGTCTTCCAAAAACAGGTCAAGATGAATTGGCTTCAACCGTCCTTAGCCTCTTTGGTATGACCTCACTAGCTTTAGCAGGCTTTGTAGCCAGCAAAAAACGTGAAGGCTAAGTTCTTCATCCGTTAACTTACCCTAAAAAACGTCCGTTCTATAAAGAAACGGACGTTTTTGATGTCTTAGGCTGTTTTCTCCACCCAGACACTGCGGACAAAGAAGAGGCTGATCAGAGCTAGTGCTAGAAAGGCGACTCCAAGGTAATAATAGGGTTGATCCATTGTAGTAGATCGACCAGAGAGGTTGACAATCCCTCTGTAGAGGGCCCCGGCTGTGAGCGTAGCCACTCCTGAATTCCAAAGATTGAGACTCAGGCGAGAGAGGCCTTTCACCATGAACTGTAGAGCCACTAGTAGGGCACCACCGATCAAAGGTATTAAGAAGAGATAGTGCATGAAGGCAGAGGTTTCGCCAAAACTAAAGTGTTCATAGATGCGACTTCCAACGAAGAAGAAAGCTGAAATTAGAGAATACCAGAGAATCGTTTTTTTCAACCGTTGTTTGATAGGATTAGTAACCGATGTAGACAATGTCACTCACCGCCCTTTCTGAGATAGTACCATTTGTTGTTGGTTTGTTAATAACTTGGCCATTGAAGTAAAGGGTAGAAGATCCACCCCCATCCAGGTTGTAGGCTGTTTTAACACCATAAGAGTTCATCACTTCTGCTAATTGGTAGAGAGACAGGCCTTGGCTTTCTGAAGTCCGTCCGTCTGACACGACGATAATGTAGTGGTTTTCATCGATGATCCCAATCGCTGTCCGTGGATTTGACGCCATAGATTGCCCGACCTCTGAGTTGGTATCGACGGTAATTTCTCCATTTTCAACTAAGGAAGGACCGAAAGCGAGGAGATTGACGACCCCGTCTTTGACCAATTGATCCGCAGAGATCTCATCTTCGTAGATAATTTTGAAGGATCCATCCTTGTAAATGGCTAAGTCACCATTGCTTGAATCTTCCCGAACGGTATCGCGGTAGACCACTCCATTTCGGATGACGTATCCTGTACTGTTAGCCCCGTAATAGTCACCATTCACTGCTAGAATGGCACTGTTGTTGGCAGCTGTGACAGAGGTCTTGGCTGTCACGTTGGTTCCGTATGTGTTTTGTGCAAAGGCTGTTTTGAGGTAGTCAGATGAGCTGACTGTAATATCTGCAATGTAAACCTGGGTATTTTCAATCGTTTTTTCTGTTAGGCTCACCTGGATATTGTCATCTGAATAGCTAGTATCGGTCGTTGTTGCCGATGCAGCTGCTTTTTTTGCTGCCTTGGTGTCCGTAGTCGTAGCTTTTACGGTTTGGATGGCATCGGATAAGACAAAAGTCTTGAGCATCGAGTAGCTAAAACTGCTGGTTAAAAGAAGGCCAAAGCAGGCAGCATAGGTGTAGGATTTTTTAAAGAATTTCATGGTGGGGAGCTGTCCTTTCTTTGAAGATTACTTTTTTCTGGATCACCCATGAGACCAGAAAGAGGAGGAAGCCAACGACAATTTTACTGATCAGGAGATTGAGCCCGAAAGCAGTATAGAAGAGTCGAATCAAGAGCGTATCGAGAATAAAGAGGCCGAGGGCTAGACCAAAGTAGCCACTTCCTGTTTTAGCGACGCTGTCTTTATTCTTAAAGACCAGGTGCTTGTTAGTCGAGTAGTTAAAAATGGAACTCGTCACACGAGCGATCCCGTTCGCTAGGAGAATGCGAAGACTAATGGGCACGGCCATCATCACGAAAAGGAAGAAAGCGTAGACCAAGTAGTCTACGATAAAACTACTTAGAGAGGAGAGGGCAAACTTAAACATGTCCTTGTAGATCATGAGGCCATCTCGGATAGGACGGAAGTGGGAACCTTCATTGTCATTGATGTAGACTGTTTCAATCGGAACTTCTAGGATGGGGAAGGACTTGCTTGCTGCAAGGAGAACATTCATCTCATATTCATAACGCCGTCCGTCAACCTCAAGCATGAAAGGCAAGAGATTCGTAGTAAAAGCCCGTAAACCTGTTTGGGTATCGCTGATTGCCACTCCGGTTTGTTGTTTGAAGAGGAAACGGGTCAATTTGTTTCCAAATGCAGAACGCAAAGGAACTTGGCCAGAAAAGGCGCGTGCTCCTAAAATAAGTGCTCCAGGATGTTCTTGAGATTGGTTAACAACCCTGAAAATATCCCAAATTTTGTGCTGACCGTCTGCATCAGCTGTAACAATGCTTCCATAGGTGCCTCTTTCTAGGATGTAGGCATAAGCAGTTTTGAGAGCTTGCCCTTTTCCTTGATTGTGCTCATGAGTCAGAACTGTCGCAAGACCGTCCAATTTGTCAAAAATCACTTTCTTGTCAGCGTCACTCCCATCGTCGACAACGATGATGTGGAGATCGCTCTTAGCGTGGACCAAGCGAACCAGTTTGACAAGATTCAGATCCGGTTGATAGGCGGGGATGATAAGATAATTCATAATCGTTCCTCGTTTCTTGAGATTTGTTGAAGCTAGTATATAGACTCAAGCTTAAAGCTAACTGATATCAGTTTTCTTTAAGGAAAGAGGAGAAAGAAGGGGAGGGGTTTCTTCTATAAAATGTCATTTTTTAGGACATTTCTTTCTTTTTTCTCGAAGGGAACGTCAAAAATCATTTTTTAAATCCTAAAGATAATTCTTGCCTTTGTTCCAAAAGTCTGGTATAATAGTTTCTTGTGAGTAAACCTCACTTACCCCTTGCAAAGACTTGGGGTCATTAGTCCAAAAGGAGGAACATTATCAATGGCTAAATACGAAATTCTTTATATTATTCGTCCAAACATTGAAGAAGAAGCTAAAAACGCTTTGGTAGCACGTTTCGATTCTATCTTGACTGACAACGGTGCAACTGTTGTTGAATCAAAAGATTGGGAAAAACGTCGTCTTGCATACGAAATCCAAGATTTCCGTGAAGGACTTTACCACATCGTAAACGTTGAAGCGAACGACGCTGTAGCTCTTAACGAGTTCGACCGTCTTTCAAAAATCAACGGTGACATTCTTCGTCACATGATCGTAAAAGTTGACGCGTAAGAAATCATCAGAGGTGACTTATGATTAATAATGTTGTACTTGTCGGTCGTATGACCCGTGATGCTGAACTTCGCTACACTCCAAGTAATCAAGCAGTTGCTACTTTCAGCCTAGCTGTCAACCGCAACTTCAAGAGTCAAAATGGAGAGCGCGAAGCCGATTTCATCAACTGTGTGATCTGGCGTCAGCAAGCAGAAAACTTAGCCAACTGGGCTAAGAAGGGTGCTTTGATTGGGATTACCGGTCGCATTCAAACACGTAATTACGAGAACCAGCAAGGTCAACGTGTTTATGTCACTGAAGTCGTAGCAGACAGCTTCCAACTATTGGAAAGCCGTGCAGCACGCGAAGGGCATGCAGGTGGTGGCTATTCATCAGGCAACGGTGGTTTTGCTGGAAATGCAACCCCAAGCTTTGGTGGATCTGAACCAAGCAATGCAGCGCCAAACTTTGGTCGTGAAGAAAATCCATTTGGAGCGAATCCAATGGATATCTCAGACGACGATCTTCCATTCTAAGAATGGGTTTAACGAATTAAAACTATAAAGGAGAATTAAACATGGCTCAACAACGTCGTGGCGGATTCAAACGCCGTAAAAAAGTTGATTACATCGCAGCAAACAAAATCGAATATGTCGATTACAAAGATACTGAGCTTCTTAGCCGTTTCGTTTCAGAACGTGGGAAAATCCTTCCTCGTCGTGTAACTGGAACTTCAGCGAAGAACCAACGTAAAGTAACAACAGCTATCAAACGCGCTCGCGTAATGGCTTTGATGCCTTTCGTAAACGAAGATTAAAAAAGAGGTCCGGTGGACCTCTTTTTCATGAGCTTGAAGACAAGAGAGCGAATTAAGACCCTTACGGGTCTTTTTTTCAGGTCCGGTGGACCTCTTTTTCATGAGTTTGAAAATAAGAGAGCGAATTAAGACCCTTACGGGTCTTTTTTTCAGGTCCAGGTGGACCTCTTTGACCTTTCCCTAGCTCTAATCGTGTTATAATGTGGGAAGAAATGTATCAAGGAGGGAACTATGAAGGAAGGTGTAATCATCAGGAGGATGATAAAGGCAGATATTGAGCACATCTCTCAAGCCTTTATCCACCAAGGGTGGCCGGGTAGAAAGGATATCTTGACCAGCTATTTTCAGGATCAGGAGAACGGAGAAAGGGACGTATTAGTAGCTGAGTCGGATGGATTTGTGGCAGGTTATATCACTATATTGCCTGCTGCCAAGCACGGCCCTTTCGTGGGAGTCTATCCTGAACTATCTGATTTTAATGTTTTTGAGCCATTTAGAAATCGAGGAATTGGGAATCAACTCTTAGAAGAGGCGGAAAAAAGAGTCCGGCTACTATCAGAGATTGTTACTTTAGGGGTTGGTTTACACTCGGGTTATGGCCCAGCTCAAAGACTGTATGTTAAACGAGGCTATATCCCAGATGGATCTGGAATTTGGTTTAGGGATCAGCCCTTGGACCCATACAGTTCTTGTGAAAACAATGATGACTTAGTCCTCTATTTTTCAAAAAGATTGAACAATGATATGCAGTAAAATAATGCTCCATAATTATTGCAGTGCTTTTACCAACCACAGAAATTATAAAACAAGATTAATTTGTCAGACCTGCCTTTGGGTAGGTTTTTTGTTTGTCTTTTAACTATAGTTGATGTGAAAGTCAATTTTCTAGATAGAGATATCAACTAGAGGTGGAAGTTTATTTGATATAAAAGTATTTTACTCATTTAAATTGATATAGCTTGAAAAAAGAGCTATAATATCCTTGAGGGTAAGCGTTCTCAAAAGGAGGTGGCTGTTTATGTTTGAAATTCATAACTTGTCCATTAAGTATGGCAAGAAAACACTATTGCTACCAACATCTCTAAAGTTCGAAAAGGGAAAATTATATACAATTTATGGAAAATCAGGAGTTGGAAAAACTTCGTTGCTGAATAAAATTGGGCTGATTTCAGAGTATGACCCTAAAGTAACTTATATTTACGACGGCTCCAAAATTGATACGAGTGACAAGAAGATTGTTTCATCCTTTATTGCACAAAATATTGCTTTTATATTTCAAAATCATAATCTAATAAAAGACTTGACTGTGTATGATAATTTGAAAATTTCGCTAAACTTTTTCAAATTATCAACTAAGGAAATAGAAAATAAAATAGATAATATTCTAAGTGAGTTAGGAATTTTAGAATTGAAGGATGTATATCCTGAGGATTTATCTGGGGGAGAAGAACAACGTGTTGCCATTGCTAGAGGGATGATAACAGATAAGAATATTATTTTAGCAGATGAACCTACAAATTCTTTGGATTCTGAAAATAGAGAAATTGTCTCATCTTTACTGTTAAAACTAGCAAATAAATATAATAAAATCGTTATTGTAATTTCACACGATGAATATGTTATTAACAAAGGAGATATAAAGCTACATTTCGAAGACAAAAAATTAATTGGAATGAAAGAAGACATAGAGTGTAATTTTCAAGAAGAGTGGCATGCTAGTAAGTTAAAGAAAAATATTAGATTGAAGATCCAAAAGAAAAGGAAGGTACCTCCTTTACCTGTACTTTTATTAATACTAATTTCTTTCACAGTTTCGCTTGCAGTTGGTTCTATGAATATTCAATCATTATTTTCTTCTAAGTATCAAAGATTCATCAGTGATTCATTAGAAAATGGTTTCTTGGTTATTAATGATTCCATAGGACTTGGAACGAGCAAGGTGATTGATGATTTCCAATCGCTCTCGAATAAGGAAATACATCAAATTTCTGATAGTAGGAATGTATACAAACTAGAACCATATATTGAATTTCCTAGTATGGGAATGACTTTTGAAAATGCTGAAAACTATTTAAAAATTAGTCGAGATTTTTCACCGAATCTATCTATTAATGGAAAGAATATTCATTTATCCAAGAATTACAGTGTGCAACCACTATTCAATACGAATACGACTCAGAGACAAATTAAATACTTCGATAGGACTACGAATAGGGGGATATTTGTTTCGGAATCATTTATCAAAGAACAAAAACTAGAAGATATTGTAGCTGGGTCGGAGATAACACTTACATATTATGTCCCCATTAATATTTATGAATCTCACATAGATAAAGAAGGAAGTTATTCTAAATCCGATGGAGACCTATATGTGAAAGAGGAACAAACGTTTAAAATACTTGGCATCGTAAGAGAGGAGTATCCGTTTAACTATTCTGTAAATGATAACACCTTATTCATGATGAGTGATGAGATGTTAAAAATACAGAGCAAATATATAGGTTCAGAAAGCAAACAGAGAGAAACAATTGATGATCTTTCTGTAAAAGAATGGGCACCAAGTGCAGTACATGTTACTGTGAAGGATAGCAAAGATGTCCCTCAAGAAATCAATCGTATTAAAAAAATTTCGGATAAATTTTCAATTGTTTCGTCTTTCGAGAATTATAAAGAATTTAATAAAGGTTTAAAATACATAAAAAACTTTTTGATAATTATTTCGATTGTCATGCTTTTGCTCGTAGTTGCAATCTTATCTTTTGTCTTCTTTTTAATAAATCGAACGAGAAAATACGAAGTTGGCGTATTAAAGGCTATGGGATACAGTACAAAACATGTTTTTAGATTATTTATTCTTGAGTTATTAAATTATGGAAAGAAAATAATTACTTTATCAAGTATACTGCTTTTAATACTAACTATATTAGCTATTCAAATGCTTCAATTAGAAATAGTTGATATCATTCATTTCTATCTAACTTCTATAGTTTCATTAATTTTACTTACGTTTGCTGTATTAATGACTAGTGGGCTCATTCCTATCTATATGACAGGGAAGCAGCCTATTGTTGATGCCATTCGTAAGAATAGATAAATTGATTGGTCATAGTGACCAAAGGCTATAAGTAATCGTTTGCCATGGAAGTTGCATGTTCCTTATGATCGAGGAGTCAACGGATCTGTCTTAATCGGTGTAGGAATATACTCTCCGTGGGGAGCTGTTAACCCATGGTGAGATCAGCATTCTTATACTCTAGATTTTTAGAATATCTTGTGGTTAGATAGGATGAATGGCTCACTGCTGGATAAACAGTGGTGAGTTTTTTATCCCCCATAATCAGGAAAATAGTGATGTTTCTTTTCTTTATTATGTGGCTTAGATTGGAAATGTTTATCCAAAATTTTTTGAGAGTTGTTTTACATATCCTGGTTTTATAGGTTCATAGAGCTAAACATTATTCTCATAAGACGATTTCATAATAAAAACACCCCAAAAATTAGATTTTTTCTGTCTAACTTTTGGGGTGCAGTTTAAACTTCATCCGTTTTCTTAACGTCGAGTTGCAGGTGCTGTGCTCGAACTTTTAATATTAAAGCGTTTCTTGAGGTAGAAGCGAAGGACAAGTGCTAGAGCTCCTAAAACGATGGCAAGGACATCTGGAATAGTTGGGTTGAGGACTTGTGGGAGTAAGGAAGTAAAGGACAAGACAATGACCCAAAGGAACATGACTCCAACAAGAATCGGCATGGATTTCCAAAGAGAAGGACGCTCACTGCGATCTTTTGTGCCATCCATATACTGATAGAAGAAGTAGTACATGAGATACAAGAGCAGAGCCCCTGTCAAACTTCCAAGGATCAAGGTGATCAACCCATAGCCAGTACGACGCGGTGCAACCAAGTTCATAAAGGCGCTAATCGCAGCAAAGACACCAAAGATAAAGAGGAAGGAATCCAAAATCATAAGAGAGGGAGCATCGTTTAATTTCGGATGCTCTTTTTCATAGCGTTCTTTCTCGCTGAAAGAATTCGCCCAAACAGTTGGAGCTCCAAAAAGAGTCCGTGCCGGAATCCCTTTTCCTTGGTTTTCATAGATAGCTGGAAGGATTTCTTGGATGAGGCTTTCTGCTTCTTCCTCTGATTTACCGTTTTCAAGCAATTGGTGTTTGGCAATACGGATAAATTCTTGGTTTTTCTTGCTGAGTTGATTCAAATCAAATTGAGACATAAATACTCCTTAGTGTTATTAGTAGGTGTTAGAACCATTTTTTATGGATGAGGTAGACGACGAGAGAACCGGTCAGGGCAAAGGCGATGAAAATGATGAGCCAGAAGGCGTTTGGTTCTCCATTGAGCGGTAATTCATTGTCCTTGAAGTTCATTCCGTAGGCCGAGAAAATCATAGTTGGAATGGACATGACGATGGTCACCATGGCCAAGGTCTTCATGATGTTATTCTGGTTGTTGGAGATGATTGATGCGAAGGTATCGGTCATGGAGTGGAGGATGTTTCCATAAATATCCGCCATCTCAATGGCCTGCTGGGTTTCGATCAAGGTATCTTCCAGTAGATCTTCGTCTTCTAAGTATTTCTTGATGTTACTAGTGGCGCTGGTCAATTTCTTGATCACGCGCTCATTGGTTTTCAGTGAGGCCTTAAAGTAGACGATGGTTTTTTCTAACTCCATCAACTCAATCAGCTCTTCATTACGCGTTGATTTGTGCAGTTGACTTTCAATCTGCTCGCTTTTGCGATCCAGGGTACGAAGCGCAGACAAGTAGAGTTCAGCGTTGCGATAGAGGATCTGAAAGATAAAGCGTGACCGCATAAAGGTATAGAAATTCCGCAAGCGTCGGTTGATAAAGATATCGAGAAGCGGCAATTTCTCTAAGCAAGTCGTGATAATAGCCTCTTCTGTCAGGATAATCCCTAGCGGAATCGTCACGTAGTAGGTCTGATTGTTCCGCTCTTCCTTGATGGGGACGTCGACGATGATCAAGGTATACTCATCTTCGATGGTCATACGGGACATTTCTTCCGCATCGAGTGGTGCCCGTAAGTCTGCAATATCGATATTAAAAGCAGAGGCGATTTCCATCGATTCACTTTGAGAAGGGTTAACAAGGTTGATCCAGCTACCGGGTTCCAGCGTCTCTATTTCCTTAAATTCAGTCGTTGTCGATAAAAAGACCTGTTTCATGGTGCCTCCCCTTGTTTTTTTACACCTTAACATTATATCAGAAAAAGGACGGTTTTGGATAAAAGAATACTAAAAAATTTGTTATAATGGAGGTTAACAAAAAGGTGATTAGAGTAAGAACATGCAAGATAAAATTGTCATTCATGGGGCACGCGCCCATAATTTAAAAAATATAGATGTGGAAATTCCCCGGGACAAATTAGTCGTGGTGACGGGTTTGTCTGGTTCTGGAAAGTCCAGTCTGGCCTTTGATACCCTCTATGCAGAAGGCCAGCGCCGCTACGTGGAGAGCTTATCAGCCTATGCCCGGCAGTTCTTGGGAAATATGGAAAAACCAGATGTGGACTCCATTGACGGCTTGAGTCCAGCCATTTCCATCGACCAAAAAACGACCAGTAAAAACCCCCGTTCTACAGTGGGGACGGCAACAGAGATCAATGACTACCTGCGCTTGCTCTATGCGCGTGTAGGGACGCCTTATTGTATCAATGGGCATGGAGCGATTACGGCTTCTTCTGTTGAGCAAATTGTCGATCAAGTCTTAGAATTACCAGAGCGCCAACGCCTGCAAATTCTAGCTCCTATTATTCGCAAGAAAAAAGGCCAGCACAAGAATATCATTGAAAAGGTGCAAAAAGACGGCTATGTCCGGGTGCGGGTCGATGGTGAGATCTATGATGTGACAGAGGTTCCAGAACTATCTAAAAGCAAGCAGCACACGATTGAAGTAGTTGTGGACCGAATCGTGATCAAAGAGGGCATCCGCTCGCGGCTCTTTGATTCGATTGAAGCAGCCCTTCGGATTGCGGATGGTTATGTGGTGATTGATACCATGGATGGCAAGGAACTACTCTTTTCTGAGCATTATGCTTGTCCAGTCTGTGGCTTTACCGTTCCTGAATTAGAGCCCCGCCTCTTTTCTTTCAATGCGCCTTTCGGCTCTTGTCCAGACTGTGATGGGCTGGGTATTAAGCTAGAGGTAGACTTGGATTTGGTGGTGCCAGATGATCGCTTAACCCTTCGCGAAGGAGCACTTTCTCCTTGGAATCCGATCTCTTCCAACTACTATCCACAAATGTTGGAGCAGGCCATGATCCATTTTGGCGTTGATATGGACCGACCTTTTTCCGATCTTTCTCAAGAAGAAAAAGACTTGGTCCTCTATGGTTCAAACGGCAAGGAATTCCACTTCCACTATGAAAATGAGTTTGGTGGGGTTCGGGATATCGAGATTCCTTTTGAAGGGGTCGTAAACAACATTCACCGTCGTTTCCGTGAGACCAATAGTGACTTCACCCGCAACCAAATGCGCTCTTATATGAACGAATTGACCTGTGCGACCTGCCATGGCTACCGTCTCAATGACCAGGCACTTTCTGTTCGTGTTGGTGGGGAGAAAGGGATGCATATCGGGGAAGTGTCAGATCTATCGATTGCGGACCACTTAAAAGCTGTGGATCAGTTGGTCTTAACAGACAATGAAGCTACGATTGCAAGACCGATCCTAAAAGAGATCAAAGATCGTTTGACCTTCTTAAACAATGTAGGCCTTAATTACTTGACCTTGTCACGCTCAGCAGGAACACTATCAGGTGGAGAGAGTCAGCGCATTCGCTTGGCAACCCAGATCGGTTCCAACCTCTCTGGAGTCCTTTATATCTTGGATGAGCCGTCAATCGGCCTCCATCAAAGGGACAACGACCGCCTGATTGCCAGTCTCAAAAAGATGCGTGATTTAGGCAATACCTTGATCGTCGTCGAACACGACGAAGATACCATGAGAGAAGCAGACTACCTGATCGATGTCGGCCCAGGTGCCGGTGTTTTTGGGGGAGAGATCGTTGCGGCTGGAACTCCTAAGCAGGTGGCTCGCAACAGCAAATCCATCACGGGTCAGTACTTGTCCGGCAAGCGCAAGATTCCGGTTCCGACAGAGCGCCGTTCAGGAAATGGTCGCTATATTGAAATTAATGGAGCAAGTGAGAACAACTTACAAGACATCACTGCACGCTTTCCTCTGGGCAAATTTATCGCAGTCACTGGAGTTTCCGGTTCTGGAAAATCGACCTTGATCAATGGCATCTTGAAAAAAGCCATCGCTCAAAAGCTCAACCGCAATTCGGAAAAACCAGGGAAATACAAGACGATTCAGGGGATTGAGCATATCGATCGCTTGATCGACATTGATCAAAGCCCGATTGGTCGGACTCCTCGTTCCAATCCAGCGACCTATACAGGCGTCTTCGATGACATTCGCGATCTCTTTGCTCAGACCAATGAAGCCAAAATTCGGGGCTATAAAAAAGGCCGCTTTAGTTTCAATGTCAAGGGCGGGCGTTGTGAAGCCTGCTCAGGAGATGGGATCATCAAGATTGAAATGCACTTCTTGCCAGATGTCTTCGTTCCTTGTGAGGTCTGCCATGGACGTCGTTACAATAGTGAGACCCTTGAAGTCCACTACAAGGAAAAAAATATTGCAGAAGTGCTGGATATGACGGTCAACAAGGCAGTTGAATTCTTCAAGCACATTCCAAAAATTGAACGCAAACTCAAGACCATCCAAGATGTGGGCTTGGGCTATGTAACGCTGGGGCAACCTGCAACGACTCTATCAGGAGGGGAAGCGCAACGGATGAAGTTGGCTTCTGAACTGCACAAGCGCTCTACAGGAAAATCCTTCTATATCTTGGATGAACCAACGACAGGACTTCATACGGAGGATATCTCGCGCTTGATCAAAGTCTTAGAGCGGTTTGTGGATGATGGCAATACAGTCCTTGTGATTGAGCACAATTTGGATGTCATTAAGACAGCAGACCATATCATCGATTTAGGACCAGAAGGCGGTGTCGGTGGCGGAACCATTATTGCGACTGGAACGCCAGAAGAAGTAGCAGCAAATCCTGCTAGCTACACAGGACAATATTTGAAAGGAAAATTACAATGAATCAACGGATCAGCAACTTAAGAAACAAAATGAAAGCCCAAAACCTCAAAGCGGTATTGATTAACAATTTGAAAAATGTTTATTATTTGACTAATTTCTGGGGTTCAAACGGGACCGCTTTGGTGACAGAAGAACGCGTGGTACTCTTTACAGATTCGCGCTACACCATCCATGCCCATGCGACTTGTTTCCCCTTTGTAGAGATTGTTGAAACCCGCGATGAGTTGACTGCAGCTGCAGAGATCGTTAAGGACCTTGGCATCAAAGAACTTGGTTTTGAGGACGAAGTGACGGTGGCCTACCATGCCCGTATGGCTTCTGTTTTCAGTGGCATTACCCTTCAATCCCTAGCGAATTTTGTCATGGAATTGCGCTTGATTAAGGATGAAACGGAGATTGCGGCCATTAAAAAAGCTTGTAGCATCTCTGACCAAGCCTTCCATGATATTTTGGATTATATCAAGGTAGGGCAAACGACAGAGTTGGAAGCAGCGACTTTCCTCGATTTTAGAATGCGGGAGTTGGGAGCTTCTGGTGTATCTTTTGATATTATTTCAGCAGCTGGTGAACGCTCTGCCATGCCTCACGCGACTCCAAGTGATCGGGTCATTTCAGCAGGAGATGCCTTGACCCTTGATTTTGGTTGCTTGTATGACCACTATGTCAGCGATATGACACGGACTATCTATGCGGGTCATGTCAGCGACAAGGAAAGAGAAATTTACGAAACTGTTTTGAAAGCCAATCAAGCCTTGATTGCTGCGGCTAAAGATGGACTTGGCTTCCGTGATTTTGATAAAATCCCACGCGATGTGATCGAAGCAGCCGGCTATGGTCAATACTTCACTCATGGAATCGGTCATGGAATTGGGCTAGATATCCACGAAGAACCATACTTCAGCCAAACGTCTAAAGAAGTGATTCAAGCAGGGATGGTCTTAACAGATGAGCCAGGTATTTATATCGAAGGTCTCTCTGGTGTGCGGATCGAAGATGACCTCTTGATCACAGAAAAAGGCTGTGAAGTCTTGACTCTTGCTCCTAAAGAATTGATTGTCCTATAAAATAGACAGTATTTTCTTAACCCCTGTGTAACATACAAAGATAAGAAAAGAGGCCTATGAAAAAACGAAGTGTAATAGTTGGAATTTTTCTACTAGTCCTGCTGTTTGTATTTGCTCCTCGGGCTCATGCTGGTGTCGGCAATACGCATAGTGGTGGTAGTAGCACTATTCATTCTGGCGGTGGTGGTGGTAGTAGCTGGTCTGGAGGTGGCAGTAGCTGGTCTGGAGGTGGCAGTAGCTGGTCTAGTGGATCCAGTAGCTACAGTTCTGGTTCTGGAACAGACTCTGATGGTGTAGTAGCAATTTTTGCTATCGTTGGATTGATTGGATTTGTCTATAATATTGCAAAAGAAGCTAATGAAAGTGATGAATCATTTTCTTCAAACAGTGGTCCAAAACGGACAACCGAAGAACGGGCTGGTCGACCAATTGAGAACAACTATGAAGCGATTCGCCGTATCCGTAAACTGGATCCAATGTTTGATGAAGACCGCTTCTTATCGCAAGTCAAGCTGGTTTATCTTCAATTGCAGTCTGCCTGGACAGAAAAAGATTGGAATTCCGTGCGGAATCTAGAAAGTACGAGTCTTTATGAGCAACACTTGACACAGTTGCAAGAGCATATTCGCGCCAAAACAACCAATGTTCTAGAGCGCGTATGTGTGGAAGATTCCAAGATCAAAGACTTTATCGAAAATCCAGAAGGCAATGACCGCATCGAAGTCATTCTGTCATCGACGATGAGAGATTACATCCGAAGTGATGAAACGGGCCGTGTGATCGAAGGGGATCCAACCAAAGATCTCTTTACCGTTTACCGCATGGTCTTCCTCCGTGAACATGGAGCCCAGACAGAGATCATTAAGAATTCAGAAGTCGTTAGTGATCACTGTCCGAACTGTGGTGCGCCACTGACCATCGATTCAATCGACAAGTGTGAATATTGCCAAGCATCCTTGAAGCACAATCCAAAAGATTGGGTCTTGGATGTCTACGAAGTTGTGGATGAAATTGAATTCTACAGATAGGAGAATGTATGGGATTTATTAAAGCAGCCCTTTCAGCGGGCATTTCAAGTTTTCAAGATAGTAAATTTAAGGAAGCCATTACCTTGCCAGAAGCTGTTCCAGCAACTGCTTTGGCCATTAAGGGACAGCTCTTAACCAAAGATCCAGATGGGCGCTCTCGTCAGAGTAACCAAAATACGGGTCTATTGACAGATGGTTCTGTCGTCATCGTTCCCCAAGGCTATGTTGCTCTCTTGGTCAATAATGGAACTTTTCTAGGAGACCTTCTAGAAGCAGGGAGCCACGAATGGCAAGCCGGTGAAAATGCCTGGTTGTTTGAAAAAGGTGGTGTGAAAGGAACGTGGGATCAGTTCAAGAATCGTTTCTCATTTGGAGGCCAAGTGGTCACCCAACAAGAAATTATTTTTGTGCGGATGCAACCTTTTACAGGAAATAAATTTGGCACTCAAAATCCAGTCGAGTACTTTAGCGACCGTTACCAACAACTTCTTAGTATTCGTTTTTATGGTCTTTATGATGTTAAAGTGGCAGATCCTGTACTCTTTTACATCAGTGCAGTCAGTCGTCAAATCACTGCAGATAAGCCATTTACCTTGGAAGATGTGGCTCAGGGCACCTTGCGCCAAAATCTAGCACCAAAAATTGCAGTGGCTATTTCAAAATATACGGCTGAAAATAAGGCGGACATTTACAATATCAATGTTGACCAAGACGTCTTCAATGAAGTTGCAAAACGCGAAGTCAACAAAACTTGGACAGAATTATATGGTATCGAATTAACCAACGTCCTCATCGAAGATTTGAGCTACGATGCAGACAGTATGGCCAAGGTCAATAAACTGGACAGTGAATTGGCAGCGATGAAGTACAATACCATTGAAATCGAAGAACGTCGTGCTCGCAATGAGGCCTTGGTCGCTGCTGCTAAAAATGAAGGTGGCAATGGCATGAACATGATTATGGGGATGAACTTGGGTCAAGCACTTGGCAATGACCTTCAAAAGCAAGCCTCTCCAGCTCAAGACAAGCCTCATACCTTCTACATTGAAGTAGATGGAAAATATGTCCATGTCACCAAAGATGCTGATGGCAACATTGTGCCTGTGGACCAATAAGGAATAGTGAAGCTGGAGTTGGAGGTATAGAGATTCTAAGGACTCGTTCTTGCAATCTCTCTCCACCTTCTAGCCTTCCTAAAAAGAGAAAATTGCTGTTTGAGAAAAATCAAATAGTGTGTTACAATAAAGAGTAATCTATTTTTAAAAAAGAGGTAATAAAACATGATCGAAGCAAGTAAATTGAAAGCTGGTATGACTTTTGAAACAGCTGACGGAAAATTGATCCGCGTTTTGGAAGCTAGCCACCACAAACCAGGTAAAGGAAACACTATCATGCGTATGAAATTGCGTGATGTCCGTACTGGTTCAACATTTGATACAAGCTACCGTCCAGAAGAAAAATTTGAACAAGCGATTATCGAAACTGTTCCAGCTCAATACTTGTACAAAATGGATGATACAGCCTACTTCATGAACACTGAAACATATGACCAATATGAAATTCCAGTTGTGAATGTAGAACAAGAATTGCTTTACATCCTTGAAAACTCAGAAGTAAAAATTCAATTCTACGGAAGCGAAGTCATCGGTGTAACAGTTCCTACAACTGTTGAATTGACTGTTGCAGAAACTCAACCATCTATCAAAGGTGCTACAGTGACTGGTTCTGGTAAACCTGCTACAATGGAAACTGGTTTGGTCGTAAACGTTCCTGATTTCATCGAAGCTGGACAAAAATTGGTCATTAACACTACTGAAGGAACTTACGTTTCTCGTGCATAAGAGACATCTCAGGGTGTCAAATAGAAAGGAACTTCTATGGCAACTGAACAATTTGGTGACATCGTTATTGCACCACGTGTATTAGAAAAAATTATTGCGATTGCGACAGCAAAAGTAGAGGGTGTCTATTCGCTTGAAAATAAGAGTGTTTCAGATAGCTTATCCAAACGCTCACTTGGACGTGGCGTCTACCTTCATACCGAGGAAGATGGTCAAGTTTCAGTAGACATCTATCTCTATTTAGAATATGGAGTGGCTGTACCATCTGTCGCTGTAGCCATTCAAAAAGCAGTCAAGTCAGCAGTTTATGATATGGCAGATGTAACCTTGGATGCTGTCAACATTCACGTTGTCGGTATCGCAACGGAAAAATCTCCAAAACCAGACTTGAAAGACTTGTTTAATGAGGACTTCCTCAATGACTGATGAAATTTTATTAGAATCACGTCGAGATTTGCGTGAGCGCGCCTTCCAAGCCTTGATGGCCTTGGAATACGATGGAGACATTGTTGAAGCTTGTCGCTTTGCTTATCTACATGACAAGGACCTAGCAGAAGACAAAGAAGTCGATCTTCCTGCCTTTCTCATGAATCTCGTGACGGGTGTCTATCAGTCAAAAGATCAACTAGACCAACAAATCGGTCAACATTTGAAAACCGGCTGGACTGTTGAGCGCTTGACCTTGGTAGAGAAAAACATCCTTCGTCTGGGAATTTATGAAATGACAGAGTTTGATACACCACAGATCGTCGCAGTCAATGAAGCGGTGGAATTGGCCAAGGCCTTTTCAGATGAAACCTCTTCACGATTTGTCAACGGTGTCCTCAGTCAATTTGTGACAGAAGAATAAGTAAAAAGGGAGTGGGAAAGAACTCCAACTAGTTAAAAGAGTTCGTTTTCCCACCCCCGCACAGTTGATTAGGTCATCTTTGGAGCTTAAAAGGCGAACAAAGATGCCAATCAACCACTGCGTCATACAGTTATTTCTATTATATATAAAAGGCTAGACAGTTTTTGCCCAGCCTTTTTTTGACGAATAACAACCCCTACAGTATAGAACTGTAGGGGTTGTTTTAGACACTTTTTCCAGAGTGGAGACTAACGGGCAAGAAATAACCGGTAGTCGCTACTTTTTTTCCTTCGATCTTTTGGAGTAAAAGATCCACCATGAGGATAGCAATGTCTTCGAGGGGTTGTTGGATGGTTGTCAGTTCAGGTGTATAGGTCTCGATGAATTGGGTTCCATCATAACCAATCACTTTCAAATCCTGAGGAATCTGAATATCTAATTCTCTAGCGACTTTCATGATCAAGATCGCCGTCAAATCATCGGAGGCAAAGATAGCATCTGGTTTTTGCTGGGTTAAGATCTGTTTGATTTCCATTTCTTTGCGAATAGGGGAGAAATCACTGGAAACATTAATGATCATGGACTCAGGTAAAACCGATGCAAAGCCTGCGTGACGCAAGCCTGTTGGGGAGTTGGAGTTGTCATTACCTGTGATCATGATGATATTTCGGGCTCCGGTTTTTACTAAAGTTTCTGCTGCAAGCACCCCTCCAGCGTAGTTGTCTGAAGAGACAACCGGAATTTCTGGGGAGAGGTTGCGGTCAAAAGCAATGATAGGAGCAGTTACCCGGTTGTAATCTTCAATGCCTAAATTATGACTTCCTGAAATGATGCCATCTACCTGGTTGGCCTCCAACATCTCAATGTATTCGCGCTCTTTTTCGGAGTCGTGTTCACTATTGCAGATGATGGTTTTATAGCCGTGTTTGAAGAGTTGGTGCTCTAGTTTGTCGATTAATTCAGCATAGAAAACATTGCTGATGTTGGGAAAGATCAAGCCGACTAACTTGGCTGATTTTCCTTGGAGACTACGAGCAACATTGTTAGGTTTATAGCCCAATTCTCGCATGGCTTCTTGGACTTTTTGGATCGTTTTTTCAGACAGGTATCCTTTTTTATTGATGACCCGTGAGACAGTAGTAGGGCTGACACCGGCGAGTTTGGCGACATCAGTTAGCTTTGCGACCATAATCAAGTTCGTAGTAAGTTCCAGTAGGGGTTCCAGACTTGATCAAGATTCCATTTTGATCCGCATGTGGGTAGACCCGACCAGAAAATACTTTTTCTCCTTTATTAATAAAGATTTCAAAAATTGAATTGTCAATGAAAATATTAGCAGTCGTCGCTTGGTTAGCGATTGTGCAGCTACGGCTCGTACCGAATTCTTGGGCATATTGCTCACCAGCCTGGCTACGATCCACTGTGACCAATCCTTTAGCCAGATCAAATGTGAGAACTAAGCCCTTTCCTTCTGCATCTGCAAAGAGGACGATTTCATTCTGGCTATCTTTTTCAAACTGCAATTCCAATTCATAGCAGTTCTTGGTTTGAGCCTTGTTGGCAAATGCCTCACTCTCAGCGCGCAAGTCCTTGATCGCTTCAACTGGGTATTGGTAGAGCTTGCCATCTTTGATGGTTAATTCTTTGACCAGTGAGAGAGCTCCTTGGTAGTCATAGGAATCTGTTGGATAAGAAACGTCTGGAAGACCTAGCCAGCTAACAGCATAGGCACGTCCATCAGGTGCATTAAATCCTTGAGTGGCATAGGCTTCAAAACCATAGTCGAGATTATGCAATTCAGATACATCAACCATTTTGGCCTTTTCTGGGTCAAAGCTTGCCCCGATCTTGTACATATTTGGATAGATATTGTCATAATCGAGAACGGATTTATCTAAGCCTTGAGGGCAGTAGAGAAGAACGGGTTGGTCTCCAACAAAGACTAGGTTGGGACATTCCATCATATAAGCTGTCCGATCGTTTGCAAAATCCAAGTCACCGACTGCAATCCAGTTGGTATAGTCGTTATCTACAGCCTTATAGAGACGGATGAATCCTTTCTTCTCAAGGTCTTGACCGCCAACGATAGCGTAGAATTGACCCTTGAAATTAAAAATCTGTGGGTCACGGAAGTGATCCGTAGAGTCAGCCGGTTGATCAATCAAGATTTTGTCAATTTTTTCAATCTTTCCGTCCTTGTCCATCAAAGCACCGACTTGGTAAGGATGACGAACCCATTCTGCATCACGGACATTTCCGGTGTAGAATAGGAATAGTTTGTCACCAAACTGCATAGCTGATCCGGAATAAGCTCCATGGCTATCCAGATCTGTGTCTGGAAGAAGCGTTACCCCAGTTTCTTTGAAATGAACCAAGTCTTCACTTTCTGTTTGTACCCATGATTTTAACCCATGGGCTGCACCAAATGGGAAATTTTGGTAAAACAAGATCCATTTTCCATCAAAGTAGGAAAAACCGTTAGGATCATTTAAGAGACCAGCTTTTGGCTCTACATGGTAGTGTGTATGCCAAGGAGATTTCGCCATGTTTTCTTGGATGGCTTGCTTTTCATCTTCTGTCCAGTCTTCGTAACGTCTGTAACGACGTTCAGTTGTCCATTCCATTTTATTCCTCCGAATTTTTTCTTACTTCCATAGTACCGATTTCCTATTAAAAATGCAAGCGATAAATGAAAAAAATGGCAAAAAATGTCAAACGATTGACATCTATTTTGTAGCTTGAAGAAAAGAGGAGAAGTTGGAAATCTATGAAAAAATGAAAGAAAATGAAAATAAAAGACTGGTTTAAAGTGCTAAAAAGCGTAGTATAGGCTTGTCTCAAAATGAAAATAGTTTCATGCTATCAAAAGGTGTCAAAAAGTCCAAAAAAGTTTCAAAAAAATCCTGCAAAACGGTTGACATATTTTCAATACGTGGTACAATTAAAAACGTAGAGGCGGGTGAACCGTTTTCAAAACAATAAAAAATAAGGAGATTTTTGCAAATGTCAAATACAGAAATTGCAAAAAAAGTCATCGATGCAATCGGTGGGGTTGAGAACGTTAGCAGTGTTGCTCACTGTGCGACTCGTCTTCGCGTGATGGTAAAAGATGAATCAAAAATCAACAAAGATGTTGTTGAGAACATTGAAAAAGTACAAGGTGCTTTCTTTAACTCAGGTCAATACCAAATCATCTTTGGTACTGGTACTGTAAACAAGATCTATGATGAAGTGGTAGCTCTTGGCTTACCAACATCATCAAAAGATGAAATGAAAGCTGAAGCTGCTAAACAAGGAAACTGGTTCCAACGTGCGATCCGTACCTTTGGAGACGTTTTTGTGCCAATTTTACCAGCGATCGTTGCAACTGGATTGTTTATGGGGATTCGCGGTGCTATTGCTCAAGACCAGGTTTTGGCTTTGTTTGGTACAACAGCAGACGCATTTAAATCTACTGATTTTTATACCTATTCAACAATTTTAACTGATACCGCGTTTGCCTTCTTCCCAGCCTTGATTTCATGGTCTGCGTTCCGAGTATTTGGAGGAAATCCTGTTCTTGGGATTGTAATTGGTTTGATGATGGTTAGTCCGACACTTCCAAATGCGTGGGTTGTTGCGGAAGATCCTTCTAAAGCAGCAACATATTTTGGTATCTTCCATCATGTGGTTGGATTCCAGAACTCAGTTCTTCCCGCTTTCTTCGTTGGTCTAATTGGTGCGAAACTTGAAAAATGGCTCCATAAGAAAATTCCAGATGTCTTAGATTTGTTATTGGTTCCATTATTCACATTGACAATCATGTCATTCCTCGCTTTGTTTATTATTGGTCCATTCTTCCACAGTATCGAAGAATATGTACTAAATGTAACTAAGTTTATTTTGAATTTACCATTTGGTCTTGCAGGTCTTCTTATTGGTGGCGTTCATCAGTTGATTGTCGTTACCGGCGTCCATCATATCTTTAATCTTCTTGAATCACAATTAATTACTGCAGATAAAAAAGATCCATTTAATGCAATTATTACAGCTGCTATGACTGCGCAAGCTGGTGCTACTTTAGCAGTGGCAGTAAAATCTAAATCTCAAAAAGTGAAAGCTTTAGCATTCCCAGCAACTATTTCTGCTTTGCTAGGTATTACTGAGCCTGCAATCTTCGGGGTGAACTTGCGTTATGTGAAACCATTCGTTATTGCTTTGGGAGCAGGTGCTGTAGGTGGTTGGATTGCATCTATGTTAAATCTGGCTGGTACAGGATTTGGTATTACAATTATTCCAGGTACACTTCTCTATCTAAATGGTCAATTATTGAAATATGTATTTATGGTTGTATTTACAACTGCACTAAGTTTCGGTTTGACTTATATGTTTGGTTATGAAGATGAAGCTTCATCAGTTCCTGCAGAGGACAAAGAAGCTGGTGCAATTATTGAAGAAGAAACAACTGGAGTTATTCCAGCATCTCTTCAAGACGAAACCATTATCTCTCCGATCGTTGGTCAAGCTGTTGCTTTGTCTGATGTGAATGATCCTGTCTTCTCAAGTGGTGCGATGGGACAAGGAATTGCCATCAAACCAACTGAAGGCGTTGTCTATGCACCAGCGGATGCTGAAGTAACCATTGCTTTTGCAACGGGTCACGCTTACGGTTTGAAAACAGCTAATGGTGCTGAAATCTTGATCCACGTTGGGATTGATACAGTATCAATGAACGGTGAAGGATTTGATCAAAAAGTAGCTCAAGGCGATAAAGTTAAAGCTGGTGATGTCCTTGGTACATTTGATGCAGCGAAAATTGCCACAGCTGGTCTTGAAGACACAACTATGGTGATCGTCACTAACACAGCTGACTTTGCTTCTGTCACACCTGTTGCAACTGGATCTGTTGCGAAGGGTGATGCAATCATCGAAGTTAAAGCTTAATCGAAAAATAAGTTCTCAAGGACTGGTCTATCATCTCCAGTCCTTGAATTTTATTTCTCAAAAAAGGTGTGTTTTTTCTTTAGAGAAGAGAAAAAGATTGACTACAAAATATGCTATAATAAATACAGGATATTTTTCATAATAAAAAAGGAGCCAACATGACAAAATTATATGGAAGTTTGGAAGCTGGCGGTACAAAATTTGTTTGTGCAGTTGGTGATGAAAACTATAATGTTGTGGAAAAAGTACAATTTCCAACAACCAAGCCAATTGAGACGATTGATAAGTGTATTGAATTTTTCTCAAAATTTGAGGATCTAGTTGGGCTTGCGATTGGTTCATTTGGACCAATTGATATCGATCCAAATTCAAACACTTATGGTTTCATCACAACGACTCCAAAACCGAATTGGGCCAATGTAGATATCGTTGGGGCCTTCCGTCGTGCCTTGAATGTACCTATCTATTTCACGACAGATGTGAATAGCTCTGCCTATGGCGAAGTGGTAGCACGCAATAACGCGGGTGGTCATATCGAAAACTTGGTTTACTATACAATCGGAACAGGAATCGGAGCTGGTGTCATCCAACGTGGTGAGTTTATCGGGGGAGCTGGACACCCAGAAATGGGACACTACTATGTGGCTCAACACCCAATGGATGTGGAAAAAGAATTCAAGGGTGTTTGTCCTTTCCACAATGGCTGTTTGGAAGGCTTTGCGGCTGGTCCTAGTCTCGAAGCTCGTACAGGTATTCGTGGGGAAAACATTGAACTCAACAGCAATGTATGGGATATTCAAGCCTACTACATCGCACAAGCAGCAGTGAATGCGACAGTTACCTTCCGCCCAGACGTCATTGTCTTTGGAGGAGGAGTCATGGCTCAACAACATATGTTAGATCGTGTTCGCACGAAATTTACTGCTCTTTTGAACGGTTACCTCCCTGTACCAGATGTGAGAGATTATATTGTGACACCTGCAGTTGCTGGCAATGGTTCAGCGACCTTGGGGAACTTTGTCCTTGCAAAAGAAGTGAGCGAGAAGCTTAAAAAATAAGAAGCAATTGTCTCTTAGAGGTTAGAAACAAGAGCGAGGAGGCTGGGACAAAAGTCCTAGCCTCTCAATTATTTTTGGATTGTCGATCAAGACGCAGTGCTTGAGTGGGCTCTACTACGCTGATTTCATCAGCTTTTACAGCCCTACTCAACTGTGCGGAGGTGGGACGACGAAATCGAATTCTAACGAATTACTGATTTCTGTCCCACTCTCTTCTTTCATCTATCTATCAAGAAGTGAGGAAGAAATGAAAAAGAATATTGTAAAAGATGTCTTATTTTTGGGTCAAAAGTCAGAAGAAGCGACACCTGAGGATCGCACCTTGGCTTTGGATTTGCAGGACACCTTAAATGCTCATCTCCTTGAGTGTGTGGGTTTAGCGGCTAATATGATCGGGGTGAAAAAACGGGCGATTATCATCCGAATGGGAAGTGAAAATCTGGTCCTGTTTAATCCTGTTCTCCTTGAAAAGAAAAAGCCTTACCAAACAGAGGAAGGATGCTTATCCTTGGTAGGGATTCGGCCAACCACTCGTTATGAGGAGATTTCAGTGGCCTATCGAGATGTGAATTGGAAAGCAAAAACGATTCGTTTGTCAGGTTTTCCAGCCCAGATCTGTCAGCATGAAATGGATCATCTAGAAGGCATTATTATCTAAAGATGAAGGATGGAGTCGATTCGGCTCCATTTTTTAGTTCTTATAGAAACTTTTTTCTTGACAGGGATCTTTTTTGTGCTAAAATAGTTCTCATAGTAACTTTAAAGTTCTTATGAGAACTATTTGGAGGAATGATGGACAAACCGTTACAAGAATTTAAAAAAATCGGCCATCTCATTCACCTCATGGTAGAAAGAGAGGCCAAGAAGCAGGGGCTTGAATTTAGCGCAGGACCCCAAGGTCAGGTATTGAGCTTCTTATCTCATCGTGAAAAGGAGGGAAAAGTGACCTTGATTCGGGATGTTGAGCAGGAACTTCATATCGCAAAATCAGTGACCAGTAACCTGATCAAGCGGATGGAGAAAAATGGCTTTATTTATTTAGAGGCTAGTCCGACCGATAAACGGGCCAAGTATGTCTACCTAACAGACAGTGTGAAAAACAAGTTGAATGACATGAAACAATTCTTTGAGGAAGTGGACCAGAAGATGATGGTGGGTGTATCAGATGAAGAATTGGCCATCTTTTTCAAGGTCATGCATCAATTTTATGAGAATATGAAAAAAAGGAGTGAGGAATGATCAATATGTTTCGGCGGTTAACCGCCAAAGAATGGGGCATGATTGCCCTTAGTACGGTCTTTATCTGTCTGGCTGTTTGGATGGATTTAAAGACTCCTGAATACTTATCTGATATCACGACCCTCTTAGCTAAGGATGGGACCAAGGTTTCTGATATTATGGATCCGGGAAGCAAGATGTTGCTCTTCTCTTTTGGAAGCTTTTTGATGGCAGTTTTTGTGGGCTTTTTAGCTTCAAGAGTCGCTGCCAGCTTTACGACGCGGCTTCGAGGAGAGATTTTCCATCAAGTGATGGATTACTCTGATGCCGAGATCAAGAAATTCTCTGTTCCCTCTCTCTTGACCCGGACGACCAACGATTTGACTCAATTGCAAATCATGATTGTCATGGGGATGCAAGTCGTGACGCGTGGTCCCATTATGGCAATTTGGGCTTTGACCAAGATTTGGGGCAAGAGCGATGCTTGGACAACTTCTGTTGGGATTGCGGTCTTGATGGTCTTGATTCTGCTATCTGTTCTGGTTCTTATTGCCTTTCCACGCCAGCAAAAGGTTCAAGGTTTGACCGATGCTTTGAATGCGACGACACGAGAGAGTTTGACTGGGGTGCGAGTGGTTCGCGCCTACAATGCAGAAGCTTATCAAAATGAAAAATTCCAGGCTGAAAACAAGGGCTTAACCCGTCTAAATCTCTTTGTTTATCGTTTGATGTCTTTAATGAACCCGGTTATGACAGTGGTATCAAGTGGGTTGACCCTGGCTATCTACTGGATTGGGGCGCACTTGATCAATGATATCGCCATGCCAAAAGATCCTACAAAGATCCTCGCCAGTCCTGCATTAGCGGATCGGACCAAGGTCTTCTCAGATATGATCACCTTCTCCTCTTACGCCATGCAGGTTGTCATTGGCTTTATGATGATGGTGGCCATCTTGATTATCCTTCCTCGTGCCTTGGTATCCGCAAAACGGATTAATCAGGTCTTGGCTCTTGAACCGTCTGTAGCCTTCCCAAGTGAGTCAAAAGAAACAACAGGCCAAGCAGGTACAGTAGAATTTCAAGACGTTTCCTTCCGATATGGACGGACTTCCCGTGCTGTGATTGAGCACGTGACCTTCTCAGCTCAGAAAGGACAAACCGTTGCCTTCATCGGATCAACTGGTTCTGGTAAATCCACTTTGGTCAATTTAATCCCGCGTTTTTACGATGCGACAGAAGGAAAGATCTTAGTGGATGTGGTGAATGTCAAGGACTATAGCCACCAAGAATTGAACAATAAAGTCGGCTACATTCCACAAAAAGCAGTGCTCTTTAGTGGCACGATTCGCTCCAATATGGAATTTGGGGAAAGTAGCCAAGGAAAATTAGAGGATGAAGCCATCTGGAAAGCTCTTGAATTGGCCCAAGCCAAAGAGTTTGTTGCCGCAAAAGAGAAGGGCTTGGATACAGAAGTAGCGCAAGGAGGAAGCAACTTCTCTGGAGGACAACGTCAACGTTTGGCGATTGCGCGTGCCCTTGCACGCAAGCCCGAGATCCTCATCTTTGATGATTCCTTCTCAGCCCTGGATTATAAAACAGATCGGATCTTGCGACAAGCCCTAAAAGAAAAGTTGGCAGATACGACCAAATTGATCGTTGCGCAACGGATTTCGACCATTATGGATGCGGATTTGATTTTGGTCTTGGATCAAGGGAAGGTCGTCGGTCAAGGTACCCACAAGGAATTGCTTGCGACCAATGAAGTCTATCAAGAAATTGCCTATTCACAATTGTCTAAGGAGGAGTTGGAACATGCATAAAACAAAACAAGAATCGTCCCTTTGGAGACAACTTTCTCCCTATTTGAAGGGCTTCCACCTATTTTTCCTAGTTGCTATCCTCTTTTCGGTCGTATCGAGTATTATCACGGTTATTGGACCGGATAAATTAAAAGAAATCACGGATACTATCACAAAAGGGATGGGAGGAGTCATTGATATTGACAAGATCACTTCGATTGCTCTGACCTTAGCCATCCTTTATGGAGTTGGAGCACTAGTGTCCTACAGCAGTAGCTTCATTATCTCAACGATGATTCAGCGCTTCGCAGAACGCTTGCGCAATGCCATCGCTGAAAAGATCAATCGTGTACCCCTCCAATATTTTGATAGTCACGAACAAGGAGATACCTTGTCTCGTGTGACCAATGACGTGGATTTGATGACCCAATCCTTTAACCAAAGCTTGGTTCAAATGGTCTCCTCTATCGTCTTATTGATCGGCTCCATCTTCATGATGTTTAAGACGGACTGGCACTTAGCTGTCACAGCGATTGTATCCGTCTTTGCTGGCTTTGCTCTTTCTAGCATCATTATGGTCAAGAGTCAGCCTTTGTTTAAACAGCAACAAGATAATCTTGCCAAAGTTTCAGGCTATGTTGAAGAAATCTATAGTGGCCACAATGTTGTTATTTCCTATAATGGCCGCCATCAAGCCAAAGATCATTTTGATGCCATCAACCAAGATTTGTACCATAGCATGTGGAAATCCCAATTCTTCTCTGGGATCATGATGCCCTTGATGCAGTTTGTAGGGAATTTCGGCTATGTCATGGTCTGTATCGTTGGGGCTGTCCTCACCATTAATGGAGACATTACCATCGGGACCATTGTGGCCTTTATGACCTATGTCCGCATCTTTACCCAACCAATTGGTCAAATGGCCCAAGGAATTACCCAATTGCAATCAGCCAGTGCTGCTATGGGGCGTGTCTTTGAATTCTTAGACGAAGAAGAAATGGAAGACGAATCCCAAAAAACACGTCAATTGGAAACACCAAAAGGTCATGTCACCTTTGAGCATGTTCGCTTTGGCTATTCACCAGACAAGACTATTATCCATGACTTTACAGCTGAAGCCAAACCGGGGCAAAAAGTGGCCATTGTTGGTCCGACAGGTGCAGGTAAGACGACCATGGTCAATCTCTTGATGCGTTTTTACGACATTCAAGCTGGTAAAATTACCATCGATGGTGTGGATACTAAGGCCATGAGCCGAGAAGAAGTTCATGATGCCTTTTCGATGGTCTTGCAAGATACCTGGCTATTTGAGGGGACCATTCGAGAAAACCTGGTCTTCAATCAAACGGATATTTCAGACGAAGCGGTGGAAGCAGCAACACGAGCTGTTGGGGTCCATCACTTTATTCGGACCTTGCCGAATGGTTATGACACCGTGCTAGATGATTCTGTCACCTTGTCCGTCGGTCAAAAGCAACTCTTGACCATTGCGCGTGCCCTCTTGAAGGATGCCCCGCTCCTCATCTTGGATGAAGCAACCTCATCTGTCGATACCCGTACAGAAGAGTTGATTCAAAAAGCCATGGACAAACTCATGGAAGGCCGGACCTCCTTTGTCATTGCCCATCGCTTGTCCACTATCCGTAATGCGGATCTGATTCTCGTGATGAAAGATGGAAATATTATCGAGCAGGGTAACCACCAAGAACTCATGAGCCAAAATGGATTCTATGCTGATCTCTACAATAGTCAATTCACAGAAGAAGTAGCGTAAGAACAAGATACAAAGCCCGTAAAATGCCAGTGAAAATAGGAAATTCTTGCAGTGAGCCATGCTCACAAGAGAATTTATCTTTTTCACACAGCATTTAGGGCGTGTTCAATTCGTGTAACGGCAAGCACGATGGACGACTCGAACTCCTCAAGTGGATGGTATCGATCCACCTTGGTCCTGTCGCATTTCATCAAGATACAAAGGGCGTAACATACAAAGTGAAAAAATGAGAGTGGGACAGAAATCGGTAATTCGTTAGAATTCGATTTCGTCGTCCCACCTCCGCACAGTTGAGTAGGGCTGTAAAAGCTGATGAAATCAGCGTAGTAGAGCCCACTCAAGCACTGCGTCTTGATCGACAATCCAAAAACAATTAAGAGGCTAGGACTTTTGTCCCAGCCTCATTTTTTTATCGATAATAGTAATGGAAAAGACGTTTCTTGGAGACAGAAAAATGATAAATCATCAGATTTTAGTGCTAAATCATGTGAAAAAGAAGAAAGAAAGGATAAAAAAGAAGCTTGGCTTGACAGGCTTTCTTAGGATCGCGTATACTAGTAGTACAAAAATGAGATGATAGACAGGAGTGCCAACATGAAGCCCAATCTTCAAGATTATCCGAAATTTTATCGTTGGCTAACCCTGCCTTTTACGAGAAAGCCACATCGTGTGCAGGTTCTTCAAAGGATGAGTCGAATCTTGACGTTCGTGATGCCAGGTATCTACGGCCTGGTCTTTTGTTGGCTGTTTTTTAAGAAAACTTCAATGGGAGAAATCTGGCCTTTTATCTGGATCCCTGCTTCGGGTTTTGTCTTGTTTAGCCTCTTTCGTCATTGGGTCAATGTTCCGAGACCTTATGAGAAATGGGAGATTCAACCCTTATTAGAAAAGAATTCATCCGGACATTCCTTTCCTAGCCGACATGTTTTTTCGGCCACCATTATCTCGATGTGTGTCTGCCAGTTGTCGCTTCCGCTAGGAATGTGCTCCATGCTCCTATCTCTTCTATTAGCCCTTGTCCGAGTTATTGGAGGGGTTCATTATCCCAAGGATGTTCTCGTCGCTTGGGGGCTGGGACTCGTTTGGGGAGGACTCTTTTTGCTGGTTTGAATGAACAAATTGCTGAAAATTGACCTTTGTCTAAGAGCGAGGGATAGTGTATACTGGAAAGTAGACTTAGAATAGGAGAGAAGATGAAGTACAGAAAAGCAGAAAAAGCAGATCTGGATCAGGTGGTTCGAGTAGCCAGTGCAGCCTTTGAGGACTATCTATTTTTAAAAGTTATCAAGGATTTGGTGCGTGATCCCAAGCAATACCCAGCCTTTGTTGAGGCAATGATGCGCATCCTGGTAAAGGTTTTTCTTAAGCACCATATTTGCCTTGTGGCAGAAAAAAATGATGAAATTTATGCAGTTGCCTTGTTACAAAAGGGACCGATTCCTTTTCGAGTCTATCTCTTAAATGGGGGATTTGGCTTGCTCAAGTTTATTTCCTTGAAGAATATGTTGGCCTACTTTAAATTTATGGAGGACACGGATAAGGAATTGGAGCAAAATGTAGACTTTGATTGGTATTTGATGCTTCTCGCAGTCGCCCCTAAACACCAACGGCAGGGCTATGGCAGTCGCTTTATGACAGAAGGAATTGAGCCTTTCTTGGAAGAGAACCAAGGAAAAAAACTAGCCTTTTATACCAATACCAAAGGAAATGTCTATTTTTACACGAAAAATGGTTACAAGGAAGTCTATTCAAGTGAGATTAGCTTTAACCAAGTAGAGATGGGTAGTTGGTATTTCTTGAAGGAACTAAAAAAACACTAAGGTTGTAACCTTAGTGTTTTTTCATTGTAGTTGTGAAACTGCTTGAATGCCGAATTTTTCAAAGAAAGCAGTTCGTTCTTCTATGATAGCATTAGTCGGATGTTTGATATTCCGTAAGAGCTCAACAAGGTCTGGAGTGACTTCACGGAGCAGTTGCCCTAAAGACCAGATAGCCGTTGCAATATGGATCTGATTTTGCGAGGTCTCGATGATGTTCAGGAGTTTAGGGATGGCTGAGCGGTCATTAGCATTTGCTAGTGCGATAATGGCATTGCGCTGGAGGATATTCTTGCCTCGCCAGCTTCCGGCAACGTTTCCAAATTTTTCCTTAAATTGTCCGTTAGACAGTTCGATAAAAGGAATCAACTCTGGATGAGCCAGATCAGGATCGATTTCTGTTGCCAAGGGATTATCCAGCCCTTTGTTATAAGGGCAGCTAATCTGACAGATGTCACATCCATAGATGACCGTTTTAATTTTCTTGCGAAATTCTAGGTCCATCATGCCCTTGTCCTGAGTTTGGAAGGACAAACAGCGTTTTGCATTCATAGAGCCATCTCCGATTAGGCAGGAGGTTGGGCATGCATCTAAACAACGTCGACAGTCTCCACAACCATAGTCGACAGGATGATCTGGTTCAATTTCGAGATTGGTAATCAATTCCCCCAAAAACATGTAAGAACCGTATTCTTTTGAAATGACTAAGCCATTTTTTCCGATAAAGCCAATTCCAGCTCGTTGGGCGACAGCCGTATCAACCAGTGCTCCAGTATCGACCATGCCCTTGTATTCAAAATCTTGCGTCATTTCTTCAATTCCAGCAGCTAAGCGGTTGAGCTTGTCTTGAAGGACATAATGGTAGTCTAATCCCCAGCTGTTGGGCGTGAATTTTCCTCTTTTATAGGCTGTTTTTTGAGGTTGTTGCTTGAGTTTGTGGGGGTAGGCGACAGCGATTGAGATGATCGTCTTTGCGGAGGAGAGACTTAATTTGGGGTGGATGCGCTCTTCAATATTCTTATGCTCGAATCCAGAATTCCGTCCTTCCTCAACGGCCAAGCGGAGCGATTTTTCCAAATAAGCAAAGTCATCAGCAGTTGTAAATCCAATTTTTGAAATCCCAATAGAATGTGCCAGTTGGATAATATTTTCTTTTAGTGTCATCTTTTCCATTATACACAAAAATGAAGATTCTGGCGAGAAAGGAAACGATCAGGAAGGGCTTTCAAAAGCTTTCTTTTTTTTGTATAATAGAAACATGAAATGTGAGGAGGATATTATGGTACAACCATTATTTTTACATTCAGTGATGCAGGAAAAAATTTGGGGAGGAACACGTCTAAAAGAGGAATTTGGTTACGACATTCCGAGTGACCATGTCGGTGAATTTTGGGCGATTTCGGCCCATCCGCATGGCGTTTCTAAAGTGGCCAATGGTCCATACGAAGGAATGGGATTGGATCAGCTCTATCAAGAGCACCGAGAATTATTCGGCAATCGTAAAGAGCCTGTCTTTCCTTTATTAACAAAGATTTTGGATGCTAACGACTGGCTTAGTGTACAGGTGCACCCGGATGATACCTATGCCATGGAGCATGAGGGAGAACTTGGAAAAACCGAGTGTTGGTATGTGATTGCGGCTGACGAAGGATCAGAGATTATCTATGGACACAATGCCGAGTCAAAAGAAGAACTCCGCCAGCAAATCGAAGATAAAAACTGGGATGCCTTGCTGACAAAAGTTCCAGTCAAGGCTGGAGATTTCTTCTATGTGCCAAGTGGAACCATGCACGCAATTGGATCTGGAATCTTGATTCTTGAAACCCAACAGTCGAGTGATACCACCTACCGGGTTTATGATTTTGACCGCAAGGATGCTCAAGGAAATTTGCGAGAGCTTCATCTAGAAAAATCAATTGATGTGTTGAATATTGGGGAGCCAGCTAATAGCCATCCAGATACAGTTGTGATCGATGATCTTCGGATGACGACCTTGGTTGCAAGTGATTTCTTTACGGTTTATAAGTGGGAACTTACTGGAAAAGCTAATTTTGAAAAGACTGCCGATTACAGCTTATTGAGCGTCTTAACTGGAGAAGGAAAATTGACTGTAGATGGAAAGGATTATCCTATTCAAAAAGGAAGTCACTTTATCTTGCCAAGCGATGTTGAATCTTGGACTTTGGAAGGGCAAGGTTTAGAATTGATTGTAAGTCACCCATAAAAACAAAGGGTTTGAGTAAAACGCAATGGAACTACTCAAGCTTTTTTTCTGAAATAAAACTATTTTTATGTTAAGTCTTGACTCTGACCTAAGGGGAGGGGTTATACTATCCTTGTAATACTCTTCGAAAATCAAATTCAAACCACGTCAGCGTCGCCTTACCGTATATATGTTACTTACTTCGTCAGTTCTATCTACAACCTCAAAGCAGTGCTTTGAGCAACCTGCGGCTAGCTTCCTAGTTTGCTCTTTGATTTTTATTGAGTACAAGGAGGAAATCATGTACCATATCAAAAAAGCTGCAGAGCTGTCGGGTGTCTCTATCAAGACCTTGCACCACTATGATAAGATAGGGCTTCTAGTCCCTGTGAAATCTGAAAATGGCTATCGAACATACAGCCAAGAAGATTTAGAACGCTTACAGGTAATTCTCTATTACAAGTATCTAGGTTTTTCCTTGGACCAAATAGCAGAACTCTTAGCCGAAGAAAAGTCTAACTTATTGCCCCATTTGACCAAACAGTTAGATTATTTGACTCAAGAAAGAAAACGTTTGGATACCTTGATTTCCACCTTGCAAAAAACCATTCAAGAACAAAAAGGAGAAAGACAAATGACAATTGAGGAAAAATTTACTGGATTTAGCTACCAAGATACTCAAAAATACCAGCAAGAGGCGGTAGACAAGTATGGTCAAGAAGTCATGAACCAAGCGCTTGAACACCAAAAAGGTCGAGAAGATGAGGCAACAAGAGCCTTTAACCAAGTTTTTCAAACTTTGTCGCAAAATCTCAAAGATGGTCTACCCGTATCAGCAAATGAAAACCAAGATCAAGCAGCCAAACTTTTAGATGCGATTCGAACGTATGGATTTGACTGCTCTATAGAGGTTTTTGGCCATATCGGCAAAGGCTATGTCTATAATCCAGAATTCAAGGAAAACATCGACAAGTTTGGAGTTGGTACAGCCCAGTACACTTCGAATGTCATTGCCTTTTATGTCGAAAATCAGGCGAAATAAAAAAGTGAGAGTGGGACAGAAATCGGTAATTCGTTAGAATTCGATTTCGTCGTCCCACCTCCGCACAGTTGAGTAGGGCTGTAAAAGCTGATGAAATCAGCGTAGTAGAGCCCACTCAACCACTGCGTCTTGCTCGACATCCAAAAATAATTGAGAGGCTAGGATTTTTGTCCCAGCCTTGTTTTTTGCTTAGAAAAAATTAAAAAGAAACGGTTCTATCTATGGGAGGTGGAAGGAAAGAATGAAAACTTTATGAAAATTACACAATTTCGGTTGACAGTCTTGAAAAAAAGGAGTAGAATAACCCCTGTTTTATGAAAAAGAGGCAGGGAATTCCCGGCCTCATGATCTTTTTTTCAAGGAGTTTTTTATGTTTTCAACATTGAAAAAATGGTTTATTGGCCGTCCGTTGAAATCTGGTGCAGAAGGTGAAGGAGGGTTGCTAGGGAAGATGCAGGCCTTGGCCATGCTCTCTAGTGACGCGCTTTCTTCTATCGCCTATGGTCCAGAGCAAGTTATCTTGGTCTTGATGACCGTATCAGCAGGAGCCATTTGGTGGTCCATTCCAATTGGGATTGTGGTTCTAGTTCTCCTAGCCAGTTTAACGATTTCTTATCGCCAGGTCATTCATGCCTATCCCCAAGGAGGAGGAGCCTACATGGTGACTACGGAGAACTTGTCTCCCAAAGCAGGTTTGATCGCTGGTGGTAGTCTCTTGGTCGACTACATGCTGACGGTAGCAGTATCTGTTTCTTCCGGTGCAGATGCCATCACGTCAGCGATTCCCTCTCTTCATCCTTATAATCTTCACATTTCCATTTTGTTGGTCTTGATCTTGATGCTGATGAACCTGAGGGGATTGCGCGAATCGGCGACATCGTTGATGATTCCGGTCTACCTTTTCATTGTCAGTACCATTGCCTTGATCGGCTATGGTGTGATCCAAATTTTGACTGGTCAATTGGCCTATAACGCGACTGCTCATGTGGGTCAAACCATTTCAGGGGTTAGTGTCATTCTCTTGTTGCGGGCCTTTACGAGTGGATCAGCTTCCCTAACAGGGGTTGAAGCTATCTCCAATTCGGTTCCTTTCTTTAAGAAACCAAAAGCAAAGAATGCAGCCTCTACCTTGACCATCATGGCTTTGATTTTAGGGATCATGTTTGCAGGGATTACCTTCCTCAATTACTGGGTGGGTGTTGTACCAGCAAAAGGGGTAACAACTCTAGCTCAAATGGCCCAAGCTATCTTAGGAAATTCTCCGGTCGGACAAGCCTTCTTCTACGTTTTCCAATTATCAACAGCCTTGATCCTGGCAGTTGCGGCGAATACTGGGTTCTCAGCCTTTCCAATGTTGGCCTTTAACATGGCTAAAAACAAATACATGCCACACATGTATATGGAAAAAGGGGATCGTCTGGGCTATTCCAATGGGATTTTGACCTTGGCGATTGGTGCCATCGTCTTGCTCTTGATCTTTGATGGGCAAACAGAAAGCTTGATTCCGCTTTATACCATTGGGGTCTTCATTCCTTTTGCCCTTTCTCAAACAGGGATGGTTATCCACTGGAAACGCCAATATCAAAAAGGATTTCTCAAGTATTCACTTGCCAATATCCTCGGGGCAGCCATCTGTTATGGGATTGTCTTGATCCTCTTGCTGTTCCGTCTGCGTGAGATCTGGCCCTTCTTCCCTATTATCGGTCTTTTGCTTTGGATGTTCTTGAGTATCCGTAATCACTATGATAAAGTTGCGGCTCAATTGCGCTTGGGAGGTAAGATCGAAAAGACAAGTTATGCGGGCAATACCGTGATCGTCCTTGTCGGAAATGTCACTCAGGTAAGTGTGGGAGCGATGAGTTATGCCAATAGCCTCGGAAATGACGTCATAGCCATGCACGTCTCAACAGAAGAAACCAAGGTTAAAGATGCAGAGGTGGCAGAAGAATTTAAGCACTATTTCCCTCATATTCGCTTTGAAAATGTCATGACGAGCTACCGGGATATTATTCAACCAACAGTTGAATTTGTCTCCAAAGTAGCTGAGGAAGCTAAGGAAAAAGGCAATACCGTCACAGTATTAGTCCCTCAATTCATCCCTAAAAAACATTGGCAAAATATTCTCCATAACCAAATGAGTTTGAAATTGAAGTACGCACTTCGTTGGCATGAAGAAGTGGTTGTGGCAAGCTATTCTTACCATTTGTCTGAATAACTATCGCATATAGAAAAGATGTCTGCTTGAGCAGGCATCTTTTTGGATTTTCTCACACGAAAAAAACCACTCGAAAGTCTTGTAAGATACAGCCTTGATCTTGAAAAAATGTTAAAAAAATGCTAGAATAAAAAGAACATTTTAGATTTTGAAAAAATCAAAGTAAGGAAAAAAATGGCAAATTTAGTAAAAACAATTATTGAAAATGATCGAGGCGAAATCAAACGCCTTGAAAAAATGGCTGACAAGGTCTTTTCTTACGAAAACCAAATGGCAGCTTTGACGGATGACGAATTAAAAGCGAAAACAGTTGAGTTTAAGCAACGCTACCAAGATGGTGAGTCTTTGGATGATCTCTTGTACGAGGCTTTTGCAGTTGTTCGTGAAGCTGCAAAACGGGTTCTTGGTTTGTTCCCATACAAGGTTCAGGTCATGGGGGGGATCGTCCTTCACCATGGTGACGTTCCAGAGATGCGTACAGGGGAAGGAAAAACCCTGACAGCAACCATGCCTGTATACTTGAATGCCTTGTCTGGTAAAGGGGTACACGTTGTTACCGTCAATGAATACCTGACAGAGCGGGATGCAACAGAGATGGGAGAACTTTACTCATGGCTTGGCCTTTCAGTAGGGATCAACCTGGCAGCAAAATCTCCAGCTGAGAAAAAAGAAGCTTACCTCTGTGATATTACCTACTCGACTAACTCAGAGATCGGGTTTGACTATCTTCGTGATAACATGGTTGTTCGTGCTGAAAACATGGTTCAACGTCCATTGAACTATGCCTTGGTCGATGAGGTAGATTCGATCTTGATCGACGAAGCTCGTACACCGCTGATCGTTTCTGGGCAGACAGCTTCTGATACAAACCAACTCTATCACATGGCAGATGCTTATGTGAAGAGCTTGACAGAGGATGATTACATTATCGATGTACCATCTAAAACCATTGGTTTGTCAGATTCAGGGATTGATAAGGCGGAAAGCTACTTTAATCTTGAAAACTTGTACGATATTGAAAACGTAGCTTTGACTCACTTTATCGACAACGCCCTTCGTGCCAACTACATCATGATTTTGGATATCGACTATGTGGTCAGCGAAGATCAAGAAATCTTGATCGTCGACCAATTTACAGGTCGTACCATGGAAGGACGTCGCTATTCTGATGGTCTCCACCAAGCGATCGAAGCCAAAGAAGGTGTTCCAGTTCAAGAAGAAACCAAAACATCTGCGTCGATTACTTACCAAAACCTCTTCCGTATGTACAAGAAGTTGTCAGGGATGACAGGGACAGGGAAAACTGAAGAAGAAGAATTCCGTGAAATTTATAACATTCGCGTGATTCCAATTCCAACCAACCGTCCGATTGCCCGTATTGACCATCCAGACCTTCTCTACCCAAGCTTGAAATCAAAATTCAAGGCTGTTGTGGAAGATGTCAAGTCTCGTCATGAAAAAGGTCAACCAGTCCTAGTTGGTACCGTAGCCGTTGAAACCAGTGATTACCTTTCTCAATTGTTGGTTCAAGCAGGTGTCCCTCACGAAGTTTTGAATGCGAAAAACCACTACAAAGAAGCGCAAATCATCATGAACGCTGGTCAACGTGGTGCTGTTACTATCGCGACCAACATGGCCGGACGTGGTACCGATATCAAGCTTGGTGAAGGTGTTCGCGAACTCGGTGGACTATGTGTTATCGGGACAGAACGTCACGAAAGTCGTCGGATCGATAACCAGCTTCGTGGACGTTCAGGACGTCAAGGGGATCCAGGTGAATCTCAATTCTACTTGTCCCTTGAAGATGAATTGATGCGTCGTTTCGGTTCTGAACGGATCAAAGCAGTGCTTGATCGCTTCAAGTTGAGCGAAGAAGAATCGGTCATCCGTTCAAACATGTTCACACGTCAGGTAGAGGGTGCACAAAAACGGGTTGAAGGAAACAACTACGATACCCGTAAACAAGTCCTTCAATACGATGACGTGATGCGGGAACAACGGGAAATTATCTACGCTGAACGCTATGATGTTATCACAGCTAACCGTGACTTGGCACCTGAAATCAAGGCCATGATCAAACGGACCATCAAACGGATTGTTGAAGGAGCCAGCCACTCAAGTAAGGAAGAACGCGTTGAAGCGATTCTGAACTTTGCCAAATACAATTTGGTTCCGGAAGATACGATTTCTGCAAGCGATATTGAAGGAAAATCTGACAAGGAAGTTATCGATTACTTGTATGCACGTGCAGAAGAAATCTATGCTAGCCAAGTAGCGAAATTGCGTGACGAAGAGTCTGTGCAAGAATTCCAAAAAGTCTTGATCCTTCGTGTGGTGGACAGCAAGTGGACAGACCATATCGATGCTTTGGATCAATTGCGAAATGCGGTTGGACTCCGTGGGTATGCGCAAAATAACCCAGTGGTAGAATACCAATCAGAAAGTTTCCGTATGTTTAACGATATGATCGGATCGATTGAATTTGATGTGACTCGTCTTATGATGAAAGCCCAAATTCACGAACAAGAACGTCCACGTACAGAACACAGCATTTCAACAACTGCGACTCGCAACATTGCAGCGCAACAACAAGATATTCCAGCAGATATTGACTTGTCACAAGTGAAACGCAACGATTTGTGTCCTTGTGGTTCAGGTAAGAAATTCAAAAACTGTCACGGACGTAAATTTTAAGAGCTCCTCTGAAATAGAAAGAGGATGGGTCTAGGTAGCATAAGGAGGCCGTATGGTATTCATTACGAAGAGCAATAAGATTGATGAGCAAGAGATCACTTCGCTTTACCGCTTGGAAGGTCCAGCCTTGGAGCGCAAAGAAACGCGTGATCGAGAATTGGAAGCTATTATCAAAGGAGAAGACCAACGGATCCTTCTTGTGATCGGGCCTTGCTCTTCTGATAATGAAGAAGCTGTGATGGACTATGCCCGTCGTTTGGCAGACTTGCAAGAGCAAGTCAAAGATCAGATTTTCATTGTGATGCGGGTCTATACGGCTAAACCTCGGACCAACGGGGATGGCTATAAAGGCTTGATGCACCAACCAGATACACAGGCAGCACCAAGCTTTGTGGATGGTTTGAAAGCGGTCCGACATCTCCACTACCGTGTGATTACAGAAACTGGTTTGACAACTGCGGATGAGTTGCTTTATCCAGCAAGTCTTCCGTATGTTGAAGATTTGATTTCCTATCATGCCATTGGAGCGCGTTCGGTTGAAGACCAGGAGCATCGCTTTGTATCTAGTGGGATCTCTGCTCCGACAGGCATGAAGAATCCAACATCTGGAAATCTTTCTGTCATGTTCAATGCGATTTATGCAGCCCAACATCCCCAAAACTTTTTGTTCAATGCCCAAGCAGTGGAAACATCAGGAAATCCTTTAGCTCATGCGATCCTTCGTGGGGGCTTGGATGCAAGTGGTAAGAATATTCCAAACTACCATTATGAAGATTTGCTAGCGGCAGCAAAACGCTATAGCGAAATGGGCTTGCAACATCCCTTCATCCTGGTGGATACCAACCATGACAACTCTGGCAAACAATTCGAAGAGCAAGTACGAATCGTGAGAGAAACCATGATGAACCGTGTTTGGAACAAGGATTTGGCAACTTTAGTTCGTGGTTTCATGATTGAATCCTATCTAGAAGATGGCCGTCAAAATGAACCAGTGGTTTATGGTCAATCCATCACAGACCCTTGCCTGGGTTGGGAAAAAACACAGGCCTTGGTCAAAGAAATTGCAACGATGAATAAGTAACAGGCAGGGGCGGAAGGAGTGATTCTTTAGCCCCTTCTCTTTTGTCAGTAAAACGATATTGAAACGATAAATAAGGATAAAACAAGATGATCAAAGGACATGGCATCGATATCGAATCGATCGCTGCGATTGAAAAAGCCTATCAGAAGAATACCCGATTCGCTGAAAAAGTCTTAACCGAGGCTGAGCGAGAGCGCTTTGAGGAATTGTCTGGAAAACGGAAGATGGAATATTTAACGGGCCGATGGTCCGCCAAAGAAGCCTTTTCGAAGGCAATGGGAACAGGGATTGGACCGGTTGGTTTTCAAGATTTAGAGATTTTAAATGATGCCCATGGAGCTCCCTATTTTTCCAAGTCTCCTTTTTCTGGGAAGGTATGGATTTCGATCAGTCATAAGGGAGATCTAGTGTCGACCAGTGTCATTTTGGAGGAAGAAAATGAAAGCAAGTAAACATAGACCAACGGTTGCAAGAGTCGATTTGGATGCCATTGCCTTTAATGTGCAACAAGTCAGTGAGCATATTCCGAGTCAAGCCTTGAAATATGCAGTCGTCAAGGCCAACGCCTATGGTCATGGGGTCGCTGCAGTAACCAAAAAATTGGCACCTCAGGTTGATGGCTTTTGTGTATCCAATATGGATGAAGCCCTCGAAATCCGTGAAGAAGGCTTGCAACACCCTATTTTGATTTTGGGAGTGGTACCAAGCGAAACAGTGAGTCTGGCCAAAGAGCATGACATCCGCTTAACGGTGGCTAGTCTTGCTTGGTTGAATCAATTGCTTGGAGAAGAAGATTTATCAGGATTGAAGGTCCATATCAAGGTGGACTCAGGAATGGGGCGGATTGGATTTCGAAGAATCGAAGAGATCAAAGAGGCTGAACGCCTCCTCTTAGCAGCCGGTGCTGAAATTGAGGGAATCTTTACTCATTTTGCGACAGCAGATGAAGCAGATGATAGAAAATTTCAAGCGCAATATCATTTTTTCAAAGAAGTATTGGCTGCTCTTGAAATCCTTCCTCCGATTGTTCATGCGAGTAATTCAGCCACCTCTTTGTGGCATGCAGATACGATTTTCACAGCTGTTCGTCTGGGAGATGTCATGTATGGCTTGAATCCAAGTGGTTCGGTGCTAGCCTTGCCTTATGAAATCAAGCCAGCCTTGAGTTTGGTGAGCGAATTGGTTCATGTCAAACAGTTAGAAGCCGGACAAGATATTGGCTACGGGGCAACCTATACGACGGAAGATGCCCAATGGATTGGAACGATTCCCATTGGCTATGCGGATGGTTGGATCCGAGAAATGCAAAATTTCCATGTGCTAATTAAGGGTGAGTATTGTCCCATTGTTGGGCGAGTTTCGATGGACCAGATTACTGTTCGCCTTCCAGAAGAATTACCTCTGGGAACCAAGGTTACCCTGATTGGCCGAGACGGCGAGAAAGAAATTACGGCAACAGAGATTGCGGACTACCGTGGTACCATTAATTATGAAGTAGTCTGTCTCTTGAGTGATCGGATTCCTCGTGACTATGCAGGTGAAGAATAAAAAAAGTAGGTGGGTTTTCCCTGAAGGACCTGCTTTTTTATAAAAGAAAGGAGGAACAATGAATTTACACCAACCCTTATCCGTACTGCCTGGCGTCGGTCCAAAATCGGCGGAAAAATTTAAAAAATTAGGGATTGAAACCTTAGAAGATCTACTCTTGTATTTCCCCTTTCGGTATGAAGACTTCAAAACCCGCAATGTTTTAGAGTTAGAAGATGGGGAAAAAGCAGTCATCTCTGGGGTGGTAGCAACACCAGCCAATGTCCAATATTATGGTTACAAACGAAATCGCTTGCGTTTTTCGATCAAACAGGGAGACCAAGTGATTGCGGTTAATTTTTTCAATCAACCCTATCTAGCAGACAAAATCGAGGTTCAGCAAACAGTAGCGATTTTTGGGAAATGGGACAAGGCAAAAGGCAGTTTGACAGGAATGAAGCTCCTGGCTCAAGTGGAAGATGATTTGCAGCCAGTCTATCGGGTGACGCAAGGAGTCAGCCAAAACAGCCTGGTGAAATTGATCAAAATAGCATTCGATCAGGGCTTGGATCAGCTTTTAGAAGAGAATTTGCCCCAAGTTTTGCGGGAGCGTTATCAACTCTTGTCACGCTCTCAAGCAGTGCAGGCTATGCATTTTCCTAAGGATCTAGCAGAGTACAAGCAAGCCCTTCGCCGGGTGAAATTTGAAGAACTCCTCTTTTTCCAGCTACAGCTCCAAGTGCTAAAAGAAGAAAATCACGATGCCAGCCAAGGAATTTCCCTGGCCTGGGATCCAGAAAAATTAGCAGAACGAAAAAAACAGCTTCCTTTTGAGCTAACGAAAGCTCAAGAAAACAGCTTGAATGAAATCTTGACAGATATGGCCTCTCCTTATCATATGAACCGCTTGCTTCAAGGGGATGTGGGAAGCGGGAAGACAGTCGTGGCCGGTCTTGCCATGTATGCAGCCTTAAGCGCTGGTAAGCAAGCTGCCTTAATGGTTCCGACGGAGATTTTGGCAGAGCAGCACAAGGAAAGCTTGCAAAATCTTTTTCCGGACTTGCCAATTGCTCTTCTGACGGGAGGATTGAAGGTGGCTGAGAAACGAGAAGTCTTAGAGGAGATCGCCTCAGGACAAACTCAACTGATTGTGGGGACACATGCCTTGATTCAAGAAGGGGTTCACTATCAAGATCTAGGTTTGGTCATTATTGATGAGCAGCACCGTTTTGGGGTTTCCCAGCGTCGCATCCTTCGAGAAAAGGGACAAAATCCAGACGTCCTGATGATGACGGCCACTCCTATTCCTCGGACCTTGGCGATTACAGCCTTCGGGGATATGGATGTGTCCATCATTGACCAGATGCCTGCGGGACGCAAGGAAATCATGACGCGCTGGGTCAAGCATGAGCAGTTAGAAGTGGTCCTAGACTGGTTGGTAAAAGAGCTCGCAAAAGGTTCTCAAGCCTACTTTATCTCTCCCTTGATTGAGGAGTCAGAGGCGCTAGATTTGAAAAATGCCCTTGCCCTCCAGGAGGAGTTAGAAGCCTTCTTTGGTCAGCGGGCGCGTGTTTCTCTTCTTCACGGGAAGATGAAAAGTGAAGAAAAAGAGACCATCATGCAGGCCTTTAAAGAGCACCAAGTCGATGTTTTGGTATCCACAACCGTTATTGAAGTAGGAGTCAATGTGCCCAATGCGACTGTCATGGTCATCATGGATGCAGATCGGTTTGGCCTTAGTCAACTGCATCAGCTTCGAGGCCGGGTTGGTCGGGGAAATAAGCAATCCTATGCTATTCTAGTGGCCAATCCTAAAACAGATAGTGGCAAACAGCGCATGAAAATCATGACAGAGACGACTAATGGGTTTGTGCTGGCAGAGGAAGATTTGAAAATGCGGGGTTCAGGTGAAATTTTTGGAACCCGTCAATCAGGAATTCCAGAATTTCAGGTAGCCGATTTAGTAGAAGATTATCCTATTCTTGAAGAAGCGCGGAAAGTCGCTAGCCAGATCGTAGCCACTCCAGATTGGCGAGAACACCCAGACTGGCATTTGCTCTCTCTTTATCTGGAGAAGCAAGAACATTTAGATTAGATCATAAAAAGTGAGTAGAGTGGAAATGTGATGTTTCTACTCTACTCACTTTTAAGATGGGATTTTACGCCCTTTGTATCTTGTTGAATTGCGACAGGACGAAGGTGGATCGATACCATCCACCTGAGGAGTTAGTGAGTTACCCTAGTGCTTGCCGTTACACAAATTGAACATGGGCTGCGGATTGTGTCAAAAAGATGAATCCTCCTAGAATCTGATGATTCTGCGTCGAATTCCCTATTTTGACTGTATCCGCTACGCCCTTTGTATCTTATGCTACCCTTCGATATATTCTTTGAGTTCTTGTCCTTTTAGGCCGGCATTGAGGGCGATGAGAAGTTTGATGCGAGCTTTGGGGGCATTTAATTCTTTGATGAAAAAGACACCGGCTTGATGGAGTTGGACGCCACCGCCTTCATACGCGTAAACTGGTTCTGCGATCCCGTTGAAGCAGCGGGATACTAAAGCGATTGGAAGTCCAGCATCTATGAATTCTTGGAGTTTATGGGCAGTTTCTTTAGGGATATTTCCAGCTCCAAAGGCTTCAATAATGAGGCCATCAATTTTTGAGTGATCCAGTAGATCTAGCAGATCAGTTTTCATACCAGCATAAGTAGCGATAATGGGAACGAAACCTTCAATTTTATCGAGATCGAAGCGCACTCGTGGCTCAGCTGTTTTAAAGAAGAGGATTTCCTTTTTCATGACCAACCCCAGAGGGCCGTGGGTTGGTGTCTGAAAGGTACTGACATTGGTGGTGTGGGTTTTGGTGACGTACTTAGCTGCATGAATTTCGTCGTTCATGACGACTAAGACACCCTTATCACGTGCTTTTGGATCGGCTGCCACTCGGAGGGCTGTTAAGAAATTATAGACACCGTCACTTCCAAGTTCGTTGGAACTTCGCATGGCTCCTGTAATCACCACGGAGATTTCAGGTAACTCCATGGTATCTAAGAAATAAGCTGTTTCTTCCAGCGTATCGGTCCCGTGTGTAATGACGATCCCATCGAAGTGGCTGGCTGCCTCTTTGATTCTTTGATATAGAGCTAACATGTGATGCGGTGTCATTTGTGGACTTGGTAGATTGAAGATATCCTCAGAAGTGACTTCAATTCCTTCAATTGGTGAAGTAACTTGGGTCATGGGATTGACTTCATTTGTAATCACTGCTCCAGAGTCATCTGCAGCCATCGAGATGGTCCCTCCGGTATGTAGTGCTAAAATTTTCTTAAACATGTGAAGCTCCTTGGAATATGTGATATAATTTATTTTATCATAAAAAGAAAGAAACAGTAGACATGGAAATAAAAGCAGTCTTTTTTGATATCGATGGGACCCTGGTCAATGATAGTCGAGCGGTCTTAAAATCAACAGAAAAAGCTATTCAATCTTTGAAGGAAGAAGGAATCTATGTAGGACTTGCGACAGGGCGGGGACCTGCCTTTGTCAAACCCTTTATGGAACGCTACGGCTTTGATTTTGCAGTAACCTATAATGGTCAATATATTTTGACCAAGGACCGCGTACTGTTTACCAGCCCAATCGACAAAAAGAGCCTGCACCAGCTGATCGACTATGCTCGAGAACACCGTAAGGAAATTGCTCTTGGGACAAAGGATGGAGTATTTGGTTCTCGGATCATGAGTTTTGGGATGAGTCCTATTTCAACCTGGTCCAGTCGCTTTGTGCCTCGCAAAATGGCCCGAACAGTCAGTCGAGGATTTAACAAAGTGGTCAGCAAGGTCGTCCCACAGGATCAGGACACCCTCTATGCACTAGCGCAAGAACCAATCTACCAAGTACTGATCTTATCGAGTCCGGAAGAGACTGCAAAAATTGAAAAAGAGTTTCCACATTTGAAATTTACACGTTCCAGTCCTTTTGCAGCAGACGTCCTCAACCCAGGCATTTCTAAGCTAGAAGGCATCCGCATCGTTGGCCAGGAATTTGGCTTTGACATCGATGAGGTGATGGCTTTTGGGGATTCGGATAATGATTTAGAAATGCTTTCGGGAGTTGGCTTGTCCATTGCGATGGGAAATGGAACCACTAGTGTTAAGGCAATTGCCAAGCATACCACGACTAGTAATGGCAAGGATGGCATTCAAAAAGCCCTGCAACACTTTGGTATTCTCTCAGAGAAAGAACTCTTTCTTTCTAAGGATGATCACTTCAATAAGGTCAAAACCTTCCATGGTGTAATGGATGGGGAAACGCAGGAGAAACCAGTGGTCTGGCAACCTCAAGATGCCCTTTATCGGACCATGTTCAAGCAAGAGGAACTGGTGGAATTTGTTCGAGCAGCTAGCTCAAGTGAGGAAGAATTCGATCGCTCGGTAGCGGCCCTTCACGAAGCTTTGGATAAGGCTGCAGATAAGGTGCGTAGCAAGCATCCAGCTGAAATTTCCATGGTGGGACAGGTCGATGCCTTGATCGATACCCTCTATCTGACTTATGGTAGCTTTGTTCTAATGGGAGTGGATCCTGAAGAGGTCTTTGAGATTGTTCATCGGGCAAATATGGGTAAGATTTTCCCAGATGGAAGAGCGCACTTTGATCCAGTGACTCACAAGATTTTGAAGCCAGATGATTGGGAAGAAAAATACGCCCCAGAACCAGCCATCAAAAAAGAACTCGATCGCCAGCTCAAGGCCTACGAAAAACATGCAAAACAAAAAGAAGCAAAAAAAGACAACTAAAAAAGTTTGGAACAAAGGTTCCAAACTTTTTCTTTCTTACATGGTTTTATCCTTATCGCGCACCACTAGTAAGTCTACTTTGGCGTGGCGAAGGATGTATTCTGAGGAGGATCCGACCATTAAGCGTTCGAATGCATTGAGTCCAGTAGCACCGACCAAAATAAGGTCAACCCCTTCTTTGCTTGGGATATCATTGGCCAAGAGGACTTTTGGATTTCCCATTTCTACAACAGTCGCAATATTTTGAACCCCGACTTTTTCAGCACGTTCCTTGTAGCCTTTGAGCAATTCATTGGCTTCTTCTTGCAATTCTTCGTAGACTTCAGCATCAAAGGTTGAGACACTTTGAAGGGCACGGGTATCGATGACGTGGACAATAGTCAATTTAGAGCCGTTGCGAAGAGAAACATTAACCCCTTTTTCAAAGGCTAATTCTGCTTCATGAGAACCGTCGACAGCGACCATAATGTTTTCGTATTTTTGAGACATAATCCTACCTCCTTATAGCTTGAAAACATGGATAGAATAGAAGGGAATCCTATTCCTTATACACTTATATTTTATCCCTTTTAGGCTAGAATGTAAAGGTAAAGTCTCGCTTTTTCTAGTATATTTTTGCTGAATTTTTAAAGTCCTCGGTTTGTACTCTATTTCAACTAGTGGTATAATAGAGATAATTTCGTGAATCGAGGCAGAATATGAAGGAATATAATAAATCAAGCAAACTCGAACATGTCGCTTACGATATTCGTGGTCCAGTCTTGGAAGAAGCGATGCGCATGCGAGCAAATGGAGAAAAAATTCTACGTTTGAATACAGGGAATCCTGCTGAATTTGGCTTTACAGCTCCAGATGAAGTTATCCATGATTTGATCATGAATGCGCGTGATAGTGAAGGTTATTCAGATTCAAAAGGGATTTTTTCAGCCCGCAAGGCCATCATGCAGTACTGCCAGTTGAAAAAAATTCCAAATGTGGATATTGATGATATTTACCTCGGGAATGGAGTGAGTGAGCTGATCGTCATGTCCATGCAAGGACTTTTGGACAATGGGGATGAGGTCTTGGTTCCCATGCCGGACTATCCTCTTTGGACAGCAGCCGTCAGCCTAGCTGGTGGGAATGCTGTTCACTATCTTTGTGATGAAGAAGCAAACTGGTACCCAGATATCGAGGATATCAAGTCGAAAATCACCTCAAACACTAAGGCTATCGTTGTCATCAACCCGAATAACCCAACAGGTGCCCTCTATCCAGATGAGATCCTACTTGAGATTGTAGAGATCGCTCGTCAAAATAACTTGATCATCTTTGCGGATGAAATTTACGATCGCTTGGTCATGGATGGGGAAAAACACACGGCTATTGCAAGTTTAGCGCCTGATCTCTTCTGTGTGAGTATGAATGGCTTGTCAAAATCTCACCGGATTGCCGGTTTCCGTGTTGGTTGGATGGTTCTATCCGGACCGAAACATCATGTGAAGGGCTATATCGAAGGCTTGAACATGTTGTCCAATATGCGTCTTTGTTCAAATGTTTTATCTCAACATGTTGTGCAAACCTCTCTTGGAGGTTACCAATCTGTGGATGAACTCTTGCTTCCAGGTGGTCGAATCTACGAACAACGGAACTTTATTTACAAAGCCATCAATGAGATTCCGGGCCTCTCAGCTGTTAAGCCAAAGGCTGGATTGTATATCTTCCCTAAGATTGATCGGGATATGTACCGAGTGGATGACGATGAACAATTTGTTTTAGAATTCTTGAAGCAAGAAAAGATTCTTTTGGTTCATGGCCGTGGTTTTAACTGGAAGGACCCAGATCACTTCCGGATCGTTTACCTCCCACGTGTGGATGAATTGGCTCAAATTCAAGAAAAAATGACTCGTTTCTTGAAACAATACAAACGCTAATTAGTTAAAGGATTGAAGATGAAGGTCTTCAATCTTTTTTGTTTCATTCTATAAAATCCATGTTATCTCATCGCCATTTTTCTGAATTGTGCATAATTGTAGAAAAAATAAATAATTTTCAGATAATTTGATTGAAATTCCCACACTTATATGATATACTTGAGCTGACTATATGCGAGGTTTATTATGGCAAACTTATTAGAAAAGACACGTAAAATTACATCTATCTTGAAACGGACAGATGAACAGTTGCAGGCTGAGATGCCTTACAATGATATTGCCCAGCAATTGGCGGATATTATCCACTGTAATGCCTGTATCATTAATAGCAAGGGAACCCTTCTTGGTTATTTCATGCGTTACAAGACCAACAATGACCGGGTAGAAGCTTTCTTCCAAAATAAAAAACTACCAGAAGATTATGCCAAGGCGGCTAGTTTGGTCTACGATACAGAAGCTAATTTAGATGTGGACCATGATTTGAGTATCTTTCCGGTTGAAACCAAGTCTGAATTTCCTGATGGCTTGACCACCATTGCGCCTATTCATGTTTCTGGGATTCGGTTGGGTTCCTTAATCATTTGGCGCAATGATAAACAGTTTGCGGATGATGATTTGATCTTGGTTGAGATTGCTAGTACCGTGGTAGGGATTCAAATGTTGAACTACCAACGCGAGGAGGACGAGAAGAATATTCGTCGTCGCACAGCGGTGAATATGGCTGTCAATACCTTGTCTTACTCTGAGTTGCGTGCCGTATCTGCCATCCTTAGTGAATTGAAAGGCAATGAAGGTCAGTTGACCGCTTCTATCATCGCAGATCGTATTGGCATTACCCGTTCTGTGATTGTCAATGCACTTCGGAAATTGGAATCTGCTGGTATTATTGAAAGTCGTTCACTCGGAATGAAGGGAACTTATCTCAAAGTGTTGATACCAGATATTTTTGAAGAAATTAAGAAAAGAGACTACTAATGGCTAAAGCATTAATTTCAATTGACTATACTGTCGATTTTGTGGCGGATGATGGTAAGCTTACGGCAGGTGCTCCTGCACAAGCCATTTCTGAGACTATTGCTCAGGTGACCCAATTGGCCTTTGATCAAGGAGCCTATGTCTTTTTTGCCATTGATGCGCATGATGTAGACGATCCTTTTCATCCTGAAAGCAAGCTCTTCCCACCCCATAATATCATTGGGACTAGTGGACGTGATTTGTACGGCCCTTTGGCAGACTTTTATCGGGACCACAAAGCGGATCCGCGCGTCTTTTGGATGGACAAACGTCATTATTCTGCTTTTTCAGGGACGGATCTAGATATCCGCCTTCGTGAACGTCATGTGGATACCGTTATTTTGACTGGGGTCTTGACGGATATCTGTGTCCTCCATACAGCGGTTGATGCATACAACCTCGGCTATCAGATCGAAGTCGTGGAACCTGCAGTGGCATCGCTCACTCCTGAAAATCACCAGTTTGCCTTGAACCATTTCAAGCATGTCTTAGGGGCAAGCTTGGTAGACGGCACACTAGCTGTATTCGATACAAAATAAGAAAATTTTCTAAAAGAGGTCATAGACGGTTGTCTAGGCCTCTTTTTGGGGCCTAGAAATTGTTTTCCTCTCTTGAAAATGGTATTCTAATGGAAGAAAATAAGGGGGAGTTATGAGTAAAAAAGCTGTCGTGTTTTCAGCAGATCTATCTTATATGGAAAAGTTGGAAACCGCTATGAAGTCACTGTGCGCCCATCAGGATCAGTTGAAAATTTATGTCTTAAATGAAGATCTACCAACGGAGTGGTTTGCTATCATGAATCAGCGCTTGCGCCAGTTGGATTCAGAAGTGATTAATTGTCGGATGTCTCCCGAGCAATTCCAATCCTTCTCGCTTCCAAGTGACCATATTCACTATGCGACCTATTTCCGTTACGCTATTCCAGAGTTTGTGGAGGAAGAACGGATCCTCTATCTGGATTGTGACATGATCTTTACACAGGATTTATCGCCTTTGTTTGAGGTCGATCTAAAAGGTTATGGACTGGGTGCGGTGGTCGATAAGCCAACGACGACAGATGGATTTAATGCTGGACTTTTGGTGATTGATAAGACTTGGTGGCAAGAGCACCAAGTAACAGATGCACTTTTTGATCTTACTCGTGAACACCATCAGCATGTTTACGGAGATCAAGGAATTTTGAATCTGTATTTCAAAGATGCGTGGTTTCCATTACCTTGGACCTATAATTTACAAGTAGGTTCTGATAAGGATCAATACCTCTATGGAGATCTAGACTGGTACGATGCCTTTCAAGGGATTCCGGCGGTCATTCACTACACCTCTCATAATAAACCATGGACCTCCAAACGCTTCAATCGTTTTCGGGAACAATGGTGGTTTTACTATGCCCTCTCTTGGGAGGAGATTTTGCTTCGAAAACCGATTTTGAAGCAAACCTATCAAGACCTAGTGGGAGAATTTCCTTATCATGCTGCCATTTATACCCATACAGCAGATATACACGAGTTGGAGACTTTGTTAAAAGAGTTGCCAGACGTAGCGATTCATGTCCTTGCCCATAGCCATTTTGGTTTTAACTTGGTGCAATTGGAACGCTACCCCAACCTCTTTCTTTATCCCTCTTTTGATCCCTTGACCAGTCGAAAGGTCCTAGAAAAATTGGATTTCTATCTGGATATCAATCCTTACGATGAGGTGGATCAGGTGACGCAAACGATCCATCAATTGGGCTTGCCGATTTTCTCTTTTGAAGGAACCAATCATGTAGAGAATGGTGTGAACCAAGTGTTTGCGGATGATCAGGTGCAGGAGATGGTGGCAGCGATTCGCGATTATTTAAAGAGAAATGAGAAGAAGCATGGAAACAAATGAAGTAGTGAGTATCATCATTCCCATCTATAATGTAGAAGCTTATTTGAGACAATGTTTGGAAACGGTTGTCCATCAGACTTACCCTCACCTTGAAATTATCCTGGTCAATGATGGTTCGCCAGACCAGTCAGAAGAGATCTGTAAAGAATTTTTTAGGAAGGATGCGCGCATCCGCTACGTTCGTCAAGAAAATGGGGGCTTATCTGCTGCCCGTAATACAGGGATTGAGTTGGCGACTGGTGATTATATCACCTTTATTGATCCAGATGACTGGGTGACGGAGGATTATGTAGAAGTGCTCTATCGTCAACTGAAGAAGTATGATGCGGATGTCTCCGTAGCCAACTATAACCTCTATGATGACAGTAGTAGCAAATACTTGATCAAGGTAACGGACGACGATTATTCAGAGACCCTTTATGAGGGACGTGAGATCATGGACCAGGATGCCATCCAGGAGACCAGAGATATGGCCTGGGCTTGTGCCATGATGAAGCTCTATAAGCGTAGCTTATTTGAAGGGCTTCGTTTTCCAGTCGGAAAAAATGTTGAAGACAACTTCCTGATGTACAAGCTCTTCTTAAAAGCCCATCGGGTAGTTCATACGGAGAAATGTATTTATTGGTATCGCGTGGGGCGTGCAGATACTCTGTCCCAGGTTTGGACAGAAAAGCGAGTCGTCGATGAGATGGAAGCTAAGCAGGAGAAGTTGGCTCTACTGGGGATGTTGGGCTATGATTTGACTTGGCATCGTTATATCTATAAAACGCGCTTGAAACGGGCCCTTGAAAAATTAGAGGAAGCAGGCTTGCAAGGGTCAGAAACCTATGAGCGCGTGGTGACCAACCTCCGTTTTATTGAAACGATGGACTAACCCCTTATTGATGAGAAAGGATCAGCATGTTCATTATTGCATCAGAGCAGACCAGAGAGCTGGATCGTTTGCAAAAATACTTGGACAAACTTGGCCAGCCCTATCGGGTATTTGTGACCAATTTGGAAACAGATTTGGACCAACAGACAGAGAGTCTTGCGACCTTTTTTACCCAAAAAGACCCAGCATCAAAAATTGGAAAACCTTTATTTTTCAATGATCTAGCAGTTCCAGAATTATGGGAATGTTGGACACTGGGGATCACAACCTATCTTTTTGATGGTGAGGAACGTCGTGCCAACGTGGTTTTGCGAGAGGATATCTTGTCCCGAACGGTTGATAGAGTGGAGTGGTTTGGTCAGGGAGAGGAGATCATATCGATTGATGTCTACAACCGCTATGGCTGGAGAAGCAAACGGAGTCTCCTTACGGAAGCTGGTCAACCCTATTTAGACATCTATTTGAACCGTCAGCAAGAAGAAGTCTTGCTTCACTTTGTCTCACAAGGAATCTTTTTGCATCAAACTCCTAAGGGACGGGATCGCCTGTATGCCAGTAAGGAAGAGCTGCAAAGAGCTGTCTTAGAACAAGTCTTGCCGGAAGATGAAGCCGTTCTTTTGCTAGACAAGGCATTGCTAGATGTTGTGAAAGAGATACCAAAGGAAAGACTCGCCTATTGTGCCAGTAATGCGCATGATCTAGACGAGATCAAAGAACAAGTCAGTCAGATTTTGTTGGTAGAAGATGGTCTGTTGAGGGAGCAAAAAGACGGAATTACAGCCTTGTCAGGGCTGGTAGATGTGGAGCAGGAAAGTTTTCAACCAGAAGCTCTGGTCATGACGGCTTCTCAAGAGGTCGAAGGCCTATCTCGCCTAGTCCATCAATTCCCACAAGTGACCTTTCACATTGCTGCTTTGACGGCTATGGGGCCAAAATTAACAGACTTAGCAACTCGCTCCAATGTGCGCCTCTATCCAGGGATTTCGCTGGACAAATATGAGGACTTGTTATCCAGCTGCTCTATTTATCTGGATTGCAACCAGGGAGAAGAAGTGTGGAGTAGTAGTCTTCATGCTCTTGAAAATGGGCAAGTCTTGTTTGGGTTGAAGACTACCGTGCACCATGAAGCTTATAAAAAATTGAGCACGATTACAGATTCAGTCGAAGAAATGGAACAGCAACTAGAAATAGTGCTCCAGCATCCAGAGGCCTACAAAGAATTGGTAAGAGAGCAGGCACGAATCTTGAAATTGCCTGAAAAAGAAGCTTTGGAAGAGCTGTTTAAGCGATTAGAGGGAGGGACAGCATGACCATTTATACCTTTAATCTACTAGTGGGATTCGAACCCAATGGGGTCGATGTTGCACAAGCCTCTCGGGCAAAGATGCTCCGTGGACTAGGAGTGGCAGCGAAGTTTGTCTTTACCACTTGGCCCACTCCAGAAAAATTAGCCTACTACCTCTCATTGGGGCATCGGGATGAGGAACTGCTTTTTGCCCATTTAGCTTTTACGGATCAACAGACTACGGTCCCTCAAAAGACGGTAGGGGCCTTGCAAATGGAGTTTCAACTGACTCGTCTGGATGTTGTTGAAAAAACGGAAAGAGCCATTCGCTACCAATTTGCGGATGGAAACGCCTTGACCTTTCATTTGGATCCCTATCATCCAAACTGTGTCCGCTATGTAGACTATCTTTTGGCTGGAAATAGGATCAAGCGAGAGTATTATGGAGCTTGTAAACTTGTCACAGAGTATTTTCAGTATGGTAGTGTTGTCAGACGGATCTATCACCATCAAGATGGGACTATCGCTTTTGAAGAATCGAGGTCAGGTGGAAGTTGGCTCTATAAACTGGGGCCTGAGATTTTGACCAACCATACAGAAGTGATGAGACGTTTTTTGTCGCAGCTATCGCTAAAAGAAGAAGATCTGATTCTGCTTGATCGGGCTTCGCGCATGGATTTTGCCCGTCCTTTGTTGGAGAAAGTTGCTCCTTCAAAGCTCGCCATGGTGTTTCATTCGGAGCATGAATTTGAAAATGGCCATCTCAATTATGAATATTATTATGTGTTCAAGTATGCCAAACGCTTCGATTACTTCATCACGGCGACGGATCTTCAAAAAGAAGTCTTGGAGCAGACACTCGCTAAACAAGGATGCCAAGGAATTCCAATCTATAGCATTCCGGTAGGGCATCTAGAAGAATTGACGGAGTCACTAGGAGACAGACCTCCCTTTAGTGTGATCACAGCTTCCCGCTTGGATCCAAGGAAACGAATCGATTTGGCCATTCGAGTAGTGGCCCAAGCTCATGAACAACTCCCAACCCTTCAGTTTGATATTTATGGAAAGGGTGGAGAAGCGGACAACTTGCGCCACCTGATTCAAGAGCTTGCAGCACAAGATTATATTCACCTACGCGGTCATGCGGATCTAAAGCAGATCTATCCTTGCTACCAAGCCTACCTCACCACTTCTCAGTGGGAGACCTTTGGTTTGACTTTGATGGAGGCGGCTGGAGCAGGTTTGGCCTTGCTGGGCTTTGATGCCCGTTATGGCAATCCAACTTTTATAAAAGAGGGTGAAAATGGCTTTTTGGTAGCTTATAGCGAGACAGTGCCAGAAGAACAATTGGTGAAAGAGTTGGCGGACAAGCTGGTCCAGCTCTTTGAAAGTGACCTTGCACCGTTTCATCGGGCTTCTTATGACTTGGCTTCTTGCTACCTCGCATCTCATGTTCAGGAAGTCTGGAAAGAAACTCTAATAGAGATGGGACAATTAGGCGAAAAAGCAATATAAAATGAAGAATCTGTAGCGACAAAAAAGTCCTACAGATTTTTTCTAAGGCAAGCAAATTGAGCTAAATTATGGTAAAATAGAGGGTATTGAAAAATCATCATTTCACGAAAGGAAGCAAGATGAAAATTACGCAAGAAGAGGTAACCCACGTTGCCAATCTTTCAAAATTGAAATTCTCTCCAGAAGAGACAGCTGAGTTTGCAACAACTTTGTCGAAGATTGTCGACATGGTGGAATTGTTGGAAGAAGTGGACACAACAGGCGTTGCTCCAACAACGACCATGGCGGATCGTAAGACTGTATTGCGTCCGGATGTTGCTGAAAAAGGGACTGACCGAGATCGCTTGTTTAAAAATGTACCTGAAAAAGATAACTACTACATCAAGGTACCAGCTATCCTAGAAGATGGAGGAGATGCCTAATGTCATTCAACCATAAAACCATTGAAGAGTTGCACGACCTCCTTGTCTCTAAGGAAATTTCGGCAACCGAATTGACACAAGCTACGCTTGAAGATATCAAGGCGCGTGAAGAAGCGATCAATGCCTTTGTAACGGTGGCCGAAGAAGCAGCTCTTGCACAAGCCAAGGCCATTGATGAAAAAGGAATCGATGCAGACAACCTCCTGTCAGGGATTCCACTCGCTGTCAAAGACAATATCTCAACAGATGGTATCTTGACAACTGCGGCTTCAAAAATGCTCTATAACTACGAGCCAATCTTTGATGCGACAGCAGTTGCCAATGCCAAAGCCAAAGATATGATTGTCATCGGAAAGACCAACATGGATGAATTTGCCATGGGTGGATCTGGTGAAACTTCTTACTATGGACCAACCAAGAATGCATGGGACCACAGCAAGGTGCCTGGTGGATCTTCTAGTGGTTCAGCAGCTTCTGTCGCTTCAGGTCAAGTCCGTTTGTCCCTTGGTTCAGATACAGGTGGTTCTATCCGTCAACCGGCTGCTTTTAATGGGATTGTTGGTCTCAAACCAACTTATGGAACAGTTTCCCGTTTTGGTCTCATTGCTTTTGGTAGCTCACTCGACCAAATTGGGCCGTTTGCACCAACGGTTAAGGAAAATGCGCTCTTGCTCAATGTCATTGCCAGTGAAGATGCCAAGGATTCAACATCTGCACCTGTTCGTGTAGCAGACTTTACTTCTAAGATTGGTCAAGACATTAAAGGTATGAAGATTGCCCTTCCTAAGGAATACCTCGGGGAAGGTATTGACCCAGAAGTCAAAGAAACCATCCTTAATGCGGCGAAACACTTTGAAAAATTGGGAGCAACTGTCGAAGAAGTTAGCCTTCCACACTCTAAATACGGGGTTGCCGTTTACTACATCATCGCTTCATCTGAAGCATCTTCAAACTTGCAACGTTTCGATGGGATTCGCTATGGTTTCCGTGCGGAAGATGCCAAGAACTTGGATGACATCTATGTGAACACTCGTAGCCAAGGCTTTGGTGATGAGGTTAAACGTCGGATCATGCTAGGTACCTTTAGTTTGTCATCTGGTTACTACGATGCTTACTACAAGAAAGCTGGTCAAGTTCGTACCCTCATTATCCAAGACTTCGAAAAAGTCTTTGCGGATTACGACCTTATCCTTGGTCCAACAGCTCCAAGCGTGGCCTTTGATTTGGATTCGCTCAACCATGATCCGGTTGCCATGTACTTGGCTGACCTTTTGACCATTCCGGTCAATTTGGCAGGTCTTCCAGGGATTTCGATTCCTGCAGGTTTCGCGCAAGGTCTTCCAGTTGGTTTGCAGTTGATTGGTCCGAAGTATTCTGAAGAAACTATCTACCAAGCTGCAGCTGCCTTTGAAGCAACGACGGACTACCACAAGCAACAACCCCTTATTTTCGGAGGTGACAATTAATGAACTTTGAAACAGTCATCGGACTTGAAGTCCACGTTGAATTGAATACAAACTCAAAAATTTTCTCACCAACCTCTGCTCACTTTGGGAATGAGCAAAATGCCAATACTAATGTGATCGACTGGTCTTTCCCAGGGGTGCTTCCTGTCTTGAACAAGGGTGTTGTGGACGCTGGTATCAAGGCTGCTTTGGCCCTGAATATGGATATCCACCAGCACATGCACTTTGACCGTAAAAACTATTTCTATCCTGATAATCCAAAAGCCTACCAAATCTCACAATTTGATGAGCCAATCGGTTACAACGGTTGGATTGAAGTGCAATTGGAAGACGGCTCAACGAAGAAAATCGGGATTGAACGGGCCCACTTGGAAGAAGATGCTGGTAAGAACACGCACGGAACAGATGGCTTCTCTTATGTAGACCTCAACCGTCAAGGGGTGCCATTGATCGAGATTGTATCTGAAGCAGATATGCGTTCTCCAGAAGAAGCCTATGCTTATTTGACAGCCCTCAAAGAAGTCATCCAGTACACAGGTATTTCTGACGTCAAGATGGAAGAAGGATCGATGCGGGTCGATGCCAATATTTCCCTTCGTCCATACGGTCAAGAGGAATTTGGTACCAAGACGGAGTTGAAAAACTTGAACTCCTTCTCCAACGTCCGTAAAGGTCTTGAATACGAAGTGGAGCGCCAAGCGAAAATCTTGCGTTCAGGTGGTGTCATTCGTCAAGAAACACGCCGTTATGATGAGGCCAACAAGAGCACGATTCTTATGCGGGTCAAAGAAGGAGCAGCGGATTACCGTTACTTCCCAGAACCAGACCTTCCATTGTTTGAAATCTCAGATGAGTGGATTGAGGAAATGCGCACGGAGTTGCCAGAGTTTCCAAAAGACCGCCGTGCTCGCTATGTGGCAGAGCTTGGCTTGTCTGACTATGATGCCAGCCAATTGACAGCGACGAAAGTCACTTCTGACTTCTTTGAAGCAGCCGTAGCCCTTGGTGGAGATGCCAAGCAAGTGTCTAACTGGCTCCAAGGTGAAGTGGCGCAATTCATGAATGCAGAAGGCAAAACACTGGAAGAAATCCAATTAACACCAGAAAACTTAGTAGAAATGATTGCCATCATCGAAGATGGAACCATCTCTTCTAAGATTGCCAAGAAAGTCTTCGTTCATTTGGCGAAAAACGGTGGCGGTGCGCGTGAATACGTCGAAAAAGCCGGATTGGTACAGATTTCAGACCCTGAAGTCTTGATTCCAATCATCCACCAAGTCTTCGCAGACAATGAAGCAGCCGTAGCCGACTTCAAGTCAGGAAAACGGAATGCGGCCAAGGCCTTCACAGGTTTCCTCATGAAAGCAACCAAAGGCCAAGCCAACCCACAAGTAGCCCTCAAGTTACTTGCCCAAGAATTGGCGAAGTTGAAGGAAGAGTAATAGAGAAATCGAGAAATCGAGAACTGCACCCTAAAAGTTAGATTTTTACTGCCTACCTTTTGGGGGCAGTTTATTTTTTTGTTTTAAAAATATCTTATTAATGTTCTTGTATTTACTTTTTTAATTGGTTATAATATTGCATAAAGATATATTACACTAATTAGTTATAAAATGTGAGTGTTATGGAAATATGAGTTTTTAAATAACAGAAGGATTTTTAGGCTTTTATAGAAATTGATTAAATATTAGTAGATGACTTTATCGAGTCAAGAAAATATCAATGCGAATTAGGAGAAAAAATGAGTAACTGGGAAAAAGATTATGAGGCAGCACAGAGGGAACAAGAGCGAAATCAAGAATTAAAGAGACACAATGATTTGTTAGATAGACACTCTATTCAGCAAAGATTAGCTTCAGAAGAAAAAAATAGACTTCTAGAGAATCAAGTTCGACAAACTGAAAAGCAAAATGAAATATTACAACAACAAGCAATTGCTGAGGAGAGACGGAGAGAGCAAGAACTCAAACAAAAACAGGAGCAATTTTATAAAGATAAAATATTTGAATTGAAAAAGATATGGGCTCAAGCTAAAGATAATAGTGAGCGTGATCGAATACAAATACTTCTCTCAGAAGTTGAGGGGGAATACGAGAAGTATAAGTTTGAGGAAGCTGAAAAAGAGAGAAAACTAGCTTTACAAGCTGAACGCTATAGGCAGGAAGAATTAATCAAACAAGAAGAAGAAAAAAAGAAACAACGAAGGAAAAGAATTATAAGTCTAGTTATTGGATTAGTCATTTTAATTCTAATGTTATGGCTTTTTTTACCAAAAAGTGGACGATATCAAAGACAAAATGATTCAGTATCTATTTCAAGAAAGTCGGAAAGTTCAAAAAAAGACAATAAAGGAAAATCGGATCTAGAAAAAAGCACAGATACTACAGTTGTTCCTAATCTCTCAGGGAAAACAGTAGCAGAAGCAAATGCAATCATTGAAAAGCAAAATTTAAAATTAGGAAAAGAACAAGAGGAATATAGCGATTCGATTGCAGAGGGGTATATTATAAAAACAAATCCAGTCACTGGTAGCAAAATAAAACGAGGAAATAAAATTAATTTGATCGTTTCAAAAGGTCCAAATAGTTTTGAAATGCCAAACTATGTAGGAGAAACACGAGCTAAAGCAGAGGAAGATCTGAAAAATACTTATAAAGTATCAAGCAAAATGATCACGATTGAAGAAGTTGAGACCTTCGATTATGCTGCAGGGACAGTTCTTGAACAAACTCCAGCTCCAGGAAAGCAATATTCTTTGAGTTCAAAGACCAAGATTGTTTTAAAAGTAGCAAAAGAAACAACTTCAATTGAAATGCCAAACTATGTTGGATCAACCTATGATTTTGCTAGAAGTAATTTGATTGAAATATATGGAATCAAAGAATCTAATATTAAAATCAGAAAAACTAACCATCTTCCTGATGGAGTATCCGTTTCTGCAGGTCAAATTGTCAGTCAAACTCCAGAAGTTTCGAGTACGGTGGATATTAACCGCACACGAATTGTATTGACCGTTTATGAACCAAATGAAGGTGGACAGAATAGAAATAGAGTAGAACCTAATGATAATTATGATGATTCAAATTCAAAAGTTAACGATACTGGAAATTCTTCAAGTGGATATGATGATTAGCCATTAAATAACATTTAAGGGGAATGATTGGAAGAGGCTGGGACAAAAGTCCTAGCCTCTCAATTATTTTTGGATTGTCGAGCAAGACGCAGTGGTTGAGTGGGCTTTACTACGCTGATTTCATCAGCTTTTACAGCCCTACTTAACTGTGCGGAGGTGGGACGAAGAAATCGAATTCTAACGAATTACCGATTTCTGTCCCACTCTCACTTTTCTCACGGCAGAAAGTTTCAGTATATATTTACATTCTAACAGGCACCTTTTAGTGTCTGTTTTTACTTTTTCAGAGGGAATGAAAAATGGAATTTCATTGACAAAGTCTTCTGAATTTAATAAAATTAAAAACAGACCGATAGTCTGTTTTTTAAAGGAGGAGAGTTACTTGAAACAAGAAATGAAATCAAAAAGAAGTAAAGATCAAATTATTCAGGCAGCCTTGTCCTTATTTTCAAATAAAAGCTATAAAGAAACAACGATGGCTGATTTAGTAACAGTGACAGGATTGTCAAAAGGGGCTGTTTACCATCACTTCAAAAGTAAAGAAGAGATTCTACAACTCTTAATGGAGAAAGAAACGAACTCCCTCTCAACTTTTCTAGAAGAATTGTCAAAAAACGAAGGAGTTTCATCAACAGATCGTTTATTACAATTAGTTGATTATTTAATAGGCAATGAGAATATGAAACAGCTTACTGGTATAGACTGGGCACAAAAGATACCGTTCGGCTTGTTGTTTTCTTTAAAAAATACGGTAAATATTCTTTCCAAATATGTAGGAATAATCATTCATCAAGGAAATGAGAAGGGCGAGTTTTCTTGTAAATATCCTTTAGAGACAGCTACAACACTATCTCTATTAATTGATGTGTGGCTTGATCCAACTATATCAGGTGAAGAAATGATATCATTCTCACAAAAATTAGACTATATTGCATTTTATTTAAACAGTAGCGGTGTTCCTGTTTTAACAGAAAATAAGTGTCAAGAGATTAATCAGTTTTTTCTTAAAGGAGGAAGAAGATGAATCGGCTGTTAAGATTCTTATTTATTTTACTTATCATCGCCATGTCTGGAGCCATTATTTTTCAGCTCTTCTTTCCATCCTATATGGGAAGTCATTCGGGATATGGTGTTTCTGTCGGTTGGCAGCGAGAGATTGGGATTTGGAATGTGGCAGTTCTTGTGATCCTGATTGCTGTCAATCTCAAATACGATTGGTTTTATCTTCGTACGGTTTTATTGGCCTTGATTATCGGTGGGCTTGGGATTGGTACCAATCATCTCTTTAGTTATTTTCACAATCATCTGCCGGTCAATGGGATCGGTGCACTTGAAAATTATCTCCTCGTCCTTGGTTGGATGGTGGGCTGGAGAATAGAGACTTCACGAATTAAAAAGAAATAAGAAGGAGCAGTCAAAGGGTTGCTCTTTTTCATCTTCAGTTTTTCCTTGACAAACAAAAGGAAAACGTTTACAATTTTAAATATAAAGTTTCCTGAAAAGAAAACAAAAAAGGTGAAAACAAGGAGATCATCATATGGCTACTATGAAAGCAGCTCGCTGGCATGCAGCAAAAGACGTTCGTATCGAAGAAGTGGAAGTACCTGAAGTACAACCACATCAAGTAAAAGTGGCAGTTAAGTTCACAGGGATCTGTGGTACGGACTTGCATGAATATTTGGATGGACCGATCTTCATCCCAACTGAAGAACATGTGTATTCTGGTCAAAAAGCACCGGTTACTTTGGGACATGAATTCTCTGGTGAAATTGTAGAAGTCGGAAGTGATGTGACTCGTGTCAAAGTTGGGGATCGCGTGACGATTGAACCAATTTTGGCAAAACATAACCTAATCGGTGACTATAACCTTGATCCAAACTTGAACTTTGTCGGCCTTGCTGCAGATGGTGGTTTTGCCAAATATTGTGTCCTTGACGGTGACATTGTCCATGTGATTCCAGATGGCTTGAGCTATGAACAAGCTGCGCTTACAGAACCTGCAGCTGTGGCTGTTTATGCCGTTCGTCAATCTGCATTGAAAACTGGGGATACAGCCGTTATCTTTGGCTTGGGTCCAATCGGTCTTTTGATTGTTGAAGCCCTTCGTGCAGCAGGAGCATCAAAAATCTATGCGGTTGAATTATCTCCTGAACGCCAAGCGAAAGCGGAAGAATTGGGAGCAATCGTTGTTCGCCCAGAAGAAGGAGAAACAATCGTCGAAGCCATCCATCGCTTGACAGGTGGTGGAGCAGATGTTTCTTATGAAGTGACTGGAGTTCCAGTTGTTTTAGGTCAAGCCCTTGCAGCTGTTCATAAAGCTGGGGAATGTATGGTCGTATCTATCTGGGAACGTGAAGCTAGCATCAATCCAAATGAATTCGCTATCCAAGAAAAATCTCTCAAAGGAATTATTGCCTACCGTCATATTTTCCCTAAAGTATTGGAATTGATGGAACAAGGCTACTTCTCTGCTGAAAAATTGGTTACCAAGAAAATTAAATTGGAAAATATCGTTGAAGAAGGATTTATTGAATTAACACAAGATAAATCTCAAATCAAGATTTTGGTTCAACCTGAATAAGCGAATAAATTTATATGAAATATATGAGGCTGAAACGTTTCGTTTCGGCCTTTTATGATACAATAAAAGTAAGGAACAGATTTAGGAGGGGACTATGTCAAAGACGATGAAAGGAACACTCATGACCTTGATCGCCGGGATCGCTTGGGGACTATCCGGAGTTAGCGGGCAATATTTAATGGTTCATGGATTTTCGGCTATTGAGTTAACAAATCTCCGTTTGCTTTTTTCTGGAATTGTCCTTATTCTTCTTTCCTACGTTGCAGATAAGGAGAAGTTTTTGGCCTTTGCCAAAGATAAATCTTCCTACCTTCCCCTTCTTATTTTTGCCTTTTTAGGATTGTTATTGACTCAGTTGACCTATTTAGAGGCGATTGCTGAAACCAATGCTGGGACTGCTACGGTGTTACAGTATCTCTGTCCAGTGGGAATTTTAGCCTATACCTGTATCATTGATAAGGTGGCCCCTACACTAGCAGAAGTGTTTTCGATGCTTCTAGCGATTGGAGGCACATTCTTAATAGCAACCCATGGTCAACTCAATCAATTGGCCATCAATCCCAAAGGTTTGGCTTGGGGAGTGGTGTCAGCATTTGCCTATGCCCTTTACATCATTCTACCTCTGAACTTAATTCAAAAATGGGGAAGCATGCTGGTGATTGGAGTTGGGATGACTATTCCAGGAATCCTAATGCTCCCTTTTAGTGGTCTTCTCTCTTCTTCTGGAAACTACAGACTCGATACCTGGATGGCCCTTTTTGGCTTGGTGGTGATTGGGACGATTTTTGCCTATACAGCCTTTCTGAAAGGAACCTCTTTGGTAGGAGCCGTTAAAGGAAGCTTGCTGGCGTCCTTTGAGCCTGTTTCGGCAGTTTTCTTTGCCTTTGTCATTATGAAGGAGCATTTTTTTATGGTTGATGTGATTGGGATGGCCATGATCCTCCTTGCAGTTCTCTTGATTTCCCTCAAGGATTTCATGATTCAAAAAGAAAAAGGAATCTTGTAAAACCAAAACCAATCATATTTTAGTTAAAAGGTTGAGACGAAGGTCTTGGCCTTTTTGTAATCCTCGCCCTCTGAGGGAGAGTTATCACTATATAGCGTATACATCGCTAGAAAAAGATGTTAAAATAGAACAAAACTTTTTTAAGGAGATGAGGATGAAAAAGATTTTTAAATGGACCCTATTTGCTGTAGCGACCTTGAGTTTAGCGGCTTGTGGAATCAGTGCTCAAAAGACAAATTCGCTGCAAGCAAAGACAGAAAAAGCAGCGAAAAGCTCTGCATCTGACGGTCAAGTCGAGGTGAGTTTAAAAGGAGGGCAATACATCAAACCACCTGTCCTCAATGACTCAGAAGACGGAAGCTATTTAGCCCTTCAATTGGAATTTAAAAATGTTGCCAAAGAATCTATCAACGTGTCAGATTCAGATATCACCATTTACGATGCGAATAATAACAAGGTCAAATTGCAGTCAGGAATTTATGACCACAGTGAAGCCTTCCAACTGCTCAAGAGTGATCAGTTGGCCCAGGATAAAAAATTAACCGGCTATATCGTTTTTCCAGTCGAAAAAGGTAAAAAATATGAAGTGCAGTATGAACGAAAAACCTATAGCTCTGATAAAAAATCCAAGCCTTTAAAATTTGCGGTGGATTCTTCTCAGTATGAGGACAAGGTGGAAGCTTCCACTATTCTAGCAGATGAATACATCAATCAAGTTTACTTCAGTGGCCAACGAAAGGTCAAAAAGGATGACGCTTTTGTTTTGGGAACTGATTTGAAAAAGGAACGCAGTGATTTCCGTGCGAAATTTGCGGCTGATTTTACTCGTCAATTGCATGATTACCAATTCCCTGAAGAAGAAGTGACCCAGTTTATCGATGCTTATGAAAAAGAAAATGCTAAGCGTGCGAAATTAACCTATAAGGTTAAACAATATCTCCCGGACAAGGTGGTCATTAGTCTAAATCCTGAGACGGTCAGCATGGAAAAGACGATCTTAAACCACATGCAGACCTTCTATCAGGAACATCGAAAAGACTATCCAGGGATCATCGAAGCGAACCAGGCTCAAAACAAAGCCTATAGAGAGGAAATGATGGCTTCTCTTGCAGATCGCCCCTTGACGACGCCGGATCGATACGACTACCAGTTGACCTTTGTTAAGAAAGATGGCAAATGGGAAGTAGAAAAAGCCTACAATAGTGATAGCTTTATGGAAAAATTCGAGGGAAATCTTTCTTAATGCTGAAGTTGGCACTCCTAGGACATGAATCTAGGAGTGTTTTTGTCTATAGCTTTAAACTATATCAAAATCCAAGAAACAGGAATTAGACGGAAACACCTATTAGTGATAAAATAATTTTAAGTTCGAAAGGAGATGAAGGCTTGTGTCTTTTTCTTATGAAGAGTTAGCAGAGATTCGCCACTATATCCACCAACACCCAGAATTGTCTGGTCAAGAATACCAGACAACCGCCTTTCTAAAAGAGCGTCTTGAAGAGTTGGGGATTCGTATTTTAGAGAGTAGATTAAAAACTGGTCTGATTGCAGAAATTGGGTCCGGCCAACCGGTGGTGGCACTTCGAGCAGATATCGATGCCCTTCCGATTTTGGAACAAACGAATCTGCCCTACCAAAGTCAGAATCCAGGCGTCATGCATGCCTGTGGCCATGATTTTCATCAAACCAGTCTTCTGGGAGCAGCAGCTCTTCTCAAGGAAAAAGAAGACCAGCTTGAAGGGACCGTACGCTTGATCTTTCAACCAGCAGAAGAAATCTCAGAAGGTGCTTCTGATGTTTTAGCAACAGGACTGTTGGAGGATGTTCAAGGAATTATTGGTTTTCACAATATTCCCCAGCTAAAAGCAGGGCAACTTGCCTTGAATGCTGGAGCCATGATGGCAGGGGTTGAGAAATTCAAGGTTACTGTGACAGGGGTTAGTAGTCATGCTGCGAGACCAGATTTAGGAGTTGACACTGTAACGGCCGTCACAACCATGGTTCAGAATGTACAATTATTAATTTCACGGACCGTTTCTCCCTTTGAAACAGCTGTTTTGTCCATTACGCACCTGGATGTGGGCTCAACCTGGAATGTGCTTCCAAAATCAGGCTATTTTGAAGGAACCATTCGTTCCTTTAATCCGAGTGTGCAAAGAGACTTGAAGGCACATTTTATTTCTATCATTCGACACATTGCAGAAAGTCTGGAAGTAGATGTGGCTTTTGAGTGGGGTGTGACCCCGCCCGTTACCTTTAATGATGAGGAATTGACGCAGGTGGTTTGGGAAGCTTCACAAGGTTTGGCTGAAGTGATTCCAGCAAATCCTTCTACTGCTGGAGAAGACTTCGCCTTTTACCAAGAGCGAATTCCTGGAGTCTTTGCCTTTATCGGTTCGAATGGAGAGCCGGATGCGCCAGACCTCCATCATGATCACATGACCATCGATGATGCAGCCTTTGAGGTATCGGTTCCCTATTATGTTGAAAATGCGCAAGCTTTATTGCGATATTTTAAGGCCAAAGAAGTGTGATAAAGAAAAACTATCACCTCCATAAAAAATATATATTAGGCAAGTAAATGCTTTTTTGATAAAATTAAAAAATACTTTTAAAATGGCGTTTTATGTGCCTGAAACGAATAAGGAGATCCTATGAATCTAAAAAAAGTGATTAAGTATTCTGCTTTAGGATTAGTTGCAGTCCTTGCAACCAGTGCTTTAGTAGCATGTTCATCTGGTAAATCAGCCAGTGGTAAGAAAACCATTGAAGTTGGGACTGTTGGAACAACCAAACCATTCTCTTACGAAGAAAAAGACGGCAAGCTAACCGGTTATGAAATCGAAGTTTTGCGTGAAATCTTCAAAGGCTCAGACAAATATGAAGTAAACTTTAACAAAACAGAGTGGTCTTCCGTCTTTGCTGGCTTAGATAGTGACCGTTTCCAAATCGGTGCCAACAACATTAGTTACTCAAAAGAGCGGGAAGAAAAATACCTCTATCCAAATCCATATGCTCGCAATCCATTAGTGTTGGTCGTACCAAAAGATTCTTCTATTAAATCGTTGGATGACATTGGTGGCAAGAAAACAGAAGTTGTTCAAGGAACATCTACTGCTAAACAATTAGAAGATTTCAATAAAAAACATTCAGATAATCCAACTGACTTGCAATACACAGATGGAACCATTCAAACCATCATGGCTAATTTAGCGGATGGTCGTACAGATTACAAGATCTTCGAACGGATCTCAGTAGATACTATCATTCGTGATCAAGGCTATGACAACTTGAAGGTTATCGAGCTTCCAAGCGACCAACAACCTTATGTGTATCCAATTATTGCAAAAGAAGATAAAGACCTTCAAAAATTTGTCAACAAACGTATCAAGGAACTCTATGACAATGGAACCCTTGAAAAACTGTCTAAAAAATACTTTGGTGGAGTTTATCTACCAGAAGCAAAAGATATTAAAGAATAATATATAATTAAAGGAGACTTCAAAATGAAATTGAAAAAAATTCTTGGTTTAACAGCTCTTGCAGCTATTGCAACATTTGCTCTTGCAGCATGTGGTTCTTCAAAATCATCTAGCAAAGATGGTGAAACAACTGTAAAAGTAGGTGTCATGACTTTGAGCGATACTGAAAAAGCTCGTTGGGATCAAGTTCAAAAGAACTTGGATGACGCTAAAACAGGAATCAAATTGGAATTCACTCAATTTACAGACTACTCACAACCAAACGTGGCTGTAAAAGATGGTAGCGTGGATATCAATGCTTTCCAACACTACAACTTCCTTGATAACTGGAACTCTAAAAACGACAATGCCCTTGTTGCAGTAGCAGATACGTACATCGCTCCAATCCGTCTTTACTCTGGTACAGAAAACGGTAAAAACAAATACACTTCAATTAAAGAAATTCCTAAAGGTGGAACAATCGCTGTACCAAATGACCCAACAAATGAAAGCCGTGCCTTGTATGTCTTGCAATCAGCAGGTTTGATTAAATTGGATACCAAAGATGGACAATTGGCAAACGTGTCAAACATCAAAGAAAATTCAAAAGATTTGAAGATTTCTGAATTGGATGCTTCACAAACACCATCTGCTCTTCCATCAGTAGATGCTGCAGTCATCAACAATACCTTCGTTCGTGAAGCAGGCGTTGATTTCAAAAAAGCTATCTATGTTGAAAAGAAAGACAACAACTCAAAACAATGGTACAACGTGATCGCTGCTAAGAAAGATTGGGAAAAATCTGATAAAGCAAAAGCAATCAAAGAAATCATCAAAGCCTATCACAAAGACAATGTGAAGAAAGTGATCGAAGAATCTTCAGAAGGAATGGACCAACCAGTCTTCTAAGATTTGATCTCAAGTGTATGAAGGAGGTGGAGAAGCAATTCTCTACCTCTTATCGTGTATTAGGAGGAATGCATGCCTTTTGCAACAGAAGCGGAACAAATCCGTAAATTTGAAAATGATGAGGTCGCACAACATTATTTTGAAGTGTTGCGAACCTTGATTTCAAAAAAATCCATCTTTGCCCAACAAGTTGGTCTCAAGGAAGTAGCCAACTATTTGGGGGAAATTTTTACAGCTGCAGGAGCCAAAGTCGAAGTTGATGATAGCTACACAGCCCCTTTTGTGATTGCCAAATTTTTCTCGCCAAATCCTGAAGCTAAAACCATCATTTTTTATAACCACTATGATACGGTACCAGCTGATGGAGACCAACCTTGGACGGGAGACCCTTTTACCTTATCAGTTCATTATGGGACCATGTACGGTCGAGGGGTTGATGATGACAAGGGGCATATCACAGCTCGTCTCACAGCTCTTCGAAAATACATTCGTGAAAGTGGCGATTTGCCAGTCAATATCACCTTTATCATCGAAGGGGCAGAGGAGTCTGCATCGACGGACTTGGATAAATACTTGGCCAAACACAAGAAACACTTGCGTGGGGCAGACCTCTTAGTCTGGGAACAAGGTACCCGAAATAATCAGGGTCAGTTGGAAATTTCTGGTGGTAGCAAGGGGATCGTCACCTTTGATATGGTGGTGAAGAGTGCAGAAGTGGATATTCATTCCAGCTATGGTGGTGTGGTGGACTCTGCTTCTTGGTATTTGTTAAATGCCATCGCCAGTCTTCGTGACAAAGAAGGCCGAATCTTGGTGGATGGGATTTACGATCAGATCCAAGAACCCAATGAACGCGAGCTAGCTTTGATCGAGCAATATGCCAACAAAGGACCAGAAGATGTTGCGGAAACCTATGGTCTAACCCTCCCAATCTTGAAGGAAGACCGAAAAGAATTCCTGCGCCGTTTCTATTTTGAACCAGCCCTGAATATTGAAGGTTTTGGCTCTGGTTACCAAGGCCAAGGTGTTAAAACGATTCTTCCAGCAGAGGCGCGTGCTAAGATGGAGGTGCGTTTGGTTCCTGGACTGGATCCCAAGGATGTCTTAGAAAAGATCAATCAGCAATTGAAGAAAAATGGCTATGATCAGGTCGAATTGGTCTACACTCTCGGTGAAATGAGTTACCGAAGTGATATGAGTGCCCCATCGATTTTAAATGTCATTCGGCTGGCCAAAGATTTCTATAGAGAAGGAGTCTCTGTTCTTCCAACAACAGCGGGGACAGGGCCCATGCATACGGTATTTGAGGCTTTGCAGGTACCGATGGCAGCCTTTGGAATCGGCAATGCTAATAGCCGTGATCATGGGGGCGACGAAAATGTAAAAATCGCCGATTATTACACCCATATTGAATTGATAAAGGAGTTAATAGCAAGTTATGAGTAAAGCAATGATTCAGCTGGACCACATTGATGTGACCTTCCAGCAAAAGAAACGTCAGATCCAAGCCGTCAAAGATGTGACCATTCATATTAATGAAGGCGATATCTATGGGATTGTAGGGTATTCCGGAGCGGGGAAATCGACCTTGGTTCGGGTGATCAATCTCTTGCAAGTGCCCAGCGCCGGAACCATCACTGTGGACGGAGATGTGATTTATCAAGATCAGGTGACCTTGAAACCGGCTGCCCTTCGGGAGAAACGTCGGGATATCGGAATGATTTTCCAACACTTCAACTTGATGGCTCAAATGACTGTCGCAGAAAATGTAGCATTTGCTCTTAAACATTCTAAATTAAACAAAGAACAAAAGAATGAGAAAGTGGCGAAATTGTTGGAATTGGTTGGTCTAGCTGACCGTGCAGAGAATTACCCAGCACAATTGTCTGGTGGTCAAAAGCAGCGGGTAGCGATTGCGCGTGCCCTTGCCAACGATCCAAAAATTTTGATCTCAGATGAGTCAACTTCAGCCTTGGATCCAAAGACGACCAAACAAATTCTAGCTTTGTTGCAAGAGTTAAACAAAAAACTTGGTTTAACCATTGTCTTGATCACCCATGAGATGCAAATTGTTAAAGATATTGCTAACCGGGTAGCTGTCATGCAAAATGGCGAACTGATTGAAGAAGGGTCTGTTTTAGATATCTTCTCGAATCCGAAAAATGCTTTGACGCAAGACTTCATTACCGTTGCAACAGGAATTGATGAAGCCATGGTGAAAATCAATCAACAAGCGATTGTTAAGAACTTGCCTGATGATTCGATTTTGGCGCATCTCAAGTATGCAGGTTCTGTGACAGATACAGCCATCATCAATGATATATACAAGCAGTACCAAGTATCTGCCAACATTTTATTTGGGAACATCGAGATCCTTGATCACACGCCTGTTGGAGAATTGGTGGTCATCTTATCAGGTGAAAATCAAAATCTGGAAACGGCCAAAGCTGAGTTAGAAAATGCAGGAGTTTCCGTGACTATTGTGAAAGATGGGAGAAAAGCATGATCCAGTTAATTCAAACATATTTACCAAATGTCTATAAATTAGGGTGGTCTGGCCAGTATGGATGGGGAACCGCTATTTACTTGACTCTTTACATGACCGTTATTTCCTTCATTATTGGTGGATTTTTAGGTTTGGTGACAGGACTTTTGTTAGTCTTGACCCGTCCAGGTGGTGTCATCGAAAATAGAATCGTTTTCCAAATTTTGGATAAGATTACTTCCTTGTTCCGCGCCATTCCTTTCATTATCTTGTTGGCCTTTATTAATCCCTTGACCTACTTGCTCTTGAAAAATACCATTGGTCCTACAGCAGCCCTTGTTCCGCTGTCTTTGGCTGTCTTTCCATTCTTTGCCCGCCAAGTCCAAGTGGTCTTGTCCGAGTTGGATGGAGGGGTGATTGAAGCAGCACAAGCCAGTGGGGCAACCTTCTGGGATATTGTCGGTGTCTACCTTCGTGAAGGGCTTCCTGATTTGATCCGTGTAACAACAGTGACCATCATTTCCTTGATTGGAGAAACCGCCATGGCAGGTGCCGTTGGTGCTGGAGGATTAGGAACCTTGGCCATCAACTACGGGAAAAACATGTTTAACAATGATGTCATCTTTGTGGCGACCTTATTGATCCTGATTCTTATCGTTCTGGTCCAATTTATCGGGGACTTCCTTTCGAAGAAAATTAGCCATCGTTAGGATCAGTATCCAATGAATAGAATAAATGTGAATCAAATAAAACAAGTTGGAGCCTTCACTTTCCTCTATTTTCTTGCGATTGGACTGGGGGTCTTAGTTGGAAATCTGGTCGATCATCAAGGAAATATGTTTTATGCTCCTGCCTTTTCAGCCTTGTTTGGCGGGACGATCTACCGCTATTATCTAGAAAAAATAAAAGGAGTTGGATCTATCTTTATAGTTGGCTGCGTGATCGGCTCCTTCTTTCTCTTTTCGCGTCATGGTGCAGGTGCCTTTATTCCAGCCTTGATCGCCGGAAGTTTTGCGGAGATGGTCGCCTCAAGTGGTCGTTTTCGCTTGAATTTACGAAACGCCTTGTCTTTTGTTATTTTTGCCTTTGCGACAACAGGGCCCATTCTTATGATGTGGTTCTATCCAGCCAGTTACCGCATGTCTTTACTGGATCGTGGTAAATCGATAGACTATGTCAATCGAGTGATGGTATCACCAGATCTAGCGACCATCACTTGCTTTGTCCTCACGGTCATACTGGGTGCTGGATTAGGATGGGGACTATCATATATCCTACAGTCATTTCTAACAAAAAGAAGAGGAAACTAAGAAAGCCTGGGAAACCAGGCTTTCTTAGTTTTATCAAAAATATTTTTTACAAAATGCAATATATATATTGCAAAATAGAAAATATAGTGTATAATAAAGCTATAAAAACAAGAAAGGAAAATCATGTGGCGAAAAATCTCAAATTAAAAATGGCCCGGGTCGAGCATGATATGACCCAGGGGGATCTTGCAGATGCCATTGGAGTGACGCGCCAGACCATCGGTCTGATTGAGGCGGGAAAGTATAACCCAACCCTCAGTCTCTGCCTTGCCATCTGTAAGACCTTGGATAAGACGCTGGATCAACTGTTCTGGGAGTAACAGTTTTAACATAGAAAGAGGAAACATATGAAACAAAAGAAAGAACCAATTGTAAAAGATGAACGGACCATGCTACTTGATGGAAAAATCGCAGGAGAACTTGTCCTTGGCATGACCTGCTTTATTGCCCTATCCGCCTTTGTGAAATCCAGTATCCTGGACTTAGACCTAGTCGCTTATCTCCCTGAGATGTTCCTTCTGATTGCCATGGGAGCCTATGCCTTTGTGAGAAGGATCAGTTCAGGTATTGATGTTCGAGATATGTTAGAAAAAGATAGCTGGTTAAGTCGCCTTGGGTCAGGTCTATTCTTTGCTGTGCTGATGATAGCCATGGATGTGATTGGAAAGCGAGAGGCAACGAGCTTTATCTTGAGTCCCAAGTATCTGATCAAAATTTTATTAGAAATCATCGTTTTTGCCATCCTGACAGATCTGCTTGAAAAACCACTTGCTCTTATCAATCGGAAAAAACAAGAGAAGATCGAGGCAGAGTTAGAGGATGAAGAATAAGGAGAAAGCAATGAGATTACAATTGCTGAACAAACAATCATAGATGAACGAGAAGAAGGCTTAGCTAATAAGGCTGGAGCTGAGACGGCTGGTTTTCTTTTCCTTGCCTTAACTGTTTTTAGTGTAGGATCCATTTTTACATCTAAGGTGGGGCTCAGTCCAATCATGGTGGTAGCCTTACTCATCGTCTCAGGATTGTATTATTCTGTTCGTTGTCAACGATTGGGTGTGAGATTTATCAGTTATAGCTATCTAAATGTGACGGGAATTGTTGCAGTAACCTCAATTCTCTCCTTGTTCATCTGGGCTCAAAATTTTCAATTAAACCAGGCTGTCTATCAGTCAAATCCCTTCCATTCAAAATTCTTATTAGTACTTCCTATTACCTTTTTACTGAATCTTCCAATTGTATGGGGAGTGAATACCCTTGTAATGCTTCTTGCAAAAGTTGAGAAAAAACGCTATGATGCATATCTGGATCAGTTGGAAAAGGAAGAGTAACTTGGTTTCATCGTGTAAAAGTCTGGTCTCCCAGGCTTTTATTTTTCAGTCAAATAAATTGCATTCGTTTTCTTGGGAGAGTATACTGGTATAGTTGAATGAAAAATTCTGATAATTTAATCTTAGAAAAGAGAATATTATGGCAAAACCTATTCGTGTATTACTTTACTATAAATATGTTCCCATCGAAAACGCAGAACAATTTGCGGCTGATCACTTGGCTTTCTGTAAATCAATCGGCCTTAAAGGTCGTATCCTAGTCGCTGATGAAGGGATCAACGGAACCGTTTCTGGTGACTACGAAACAACGCAAAAATACATGGACTACGTTCACAGCCTTCCAGGGATGGAAGATCTCTGGTTCAAGATCGATGAGGAAGAAGAGCAAGCTTTCAAGAAGATGTTTGTACGTTATAAGAAAGAGATTGTCCACCTTGGTTTAGAAGATGATAACTTCGATAACGACATCAATCCTCTTGAAACGACAGGTGCTTACTTGTCTCCAAAAGAATTTAAAGATGCTCTTCTCGACGAGGATACCGTTGTCCTTGATACTCGAAACGACTACGAGTACGATCTTGGTCACTTCCGTGGGGCTATTCGTCCAGACATCCGCAACTTCCGTGAGTTGCCACAATGGGTCCGTGATAACAAGGAAAAATTCATGGACAAGCGTGTTGTCGTCTACTGTACTGGTGGAGTCCGTTGTGAGAAATTCTCAGGTTGGATGGTCCGTGAAGGCTACAAAGATGTCGGTCAATTGCACGGTGGAATCGCCACTTACGGGAAAGACCCAGAAGTTCAAGGCGAACTGTGGGATGGGAAAATGTATGTCTTTGACGAGCGGATTGCAGTCGACGTCAACCATGTCGATCCAAGCGTTGTCGGAAAAGATTGGTTTGATGGAACACCATGTGAACGCTATGTCAACTGTGGAAATCCTTTCTGTAACCGTCGCATCTTGACCTCAGAAGAAAACGAAGACAAGTATCTTCGCGGATGTTCGCATGAGTGCCGGGTTCACCCTCGCAATCGTTATGTAGAAGAACATAACTTGTCACAAGCAGAGGTTGCTGGGCGTTTGGCACTTATCGGTGAGACGCTGGATGGAGCACCTGCATAATAGGAACAAACAGTCTGAAAGCTCAGGCTGTTTTTATATGGAAATTGATTGAAAATTGTGCTATACTTTAGGTAAGCGATTTCACAAAGGAGAAAACAAATGAGTATCGTGTTTTCAATCAAAAATAAAAAGAGCTTATTTGGCTATCAGAAAGTACTCGCAGCACAGGAAGTTCTTAAATTAGTGGAGGGGTTAACAACCTACAACTATGATCCTGCTACTCTTCATCGTCCCTTAAATGATTTTGAAGGCTTGAACTGTATCGTGTATAGAAAGAGTGGTCTTCCTCTGCAGTTATGCTATTTTGATGAGGAAGAGTCCTATCAAATTCAGGTGCCCTCTTTTGCGATAGAAGAAGATTGGCAGTTGGCCCTGCGCTGGATCAGTCGTTTAGCAGAAGTGTTGGGAACGGAGATTGTGGCTAGCGACGGCGTGAGCTATACTCCAGATTCTATTTTCCATTTTGATTATGAAGTCGTTATCCTAGAAACGCTGGGGAATTTGACCAAGGAAAAAGATCTAAAAGAGTTTGAAGTACAAGGCTTCGCTCATCCGGTCTATTTGGATCGGGATACAGTGCAGGAAGTCTTGAACCATGTCCATCCCCTAGAAGCCTACTCCGCCTTTATCAAGAAGATTCAATATAGTGCAGCTTATTTCAGTCAAGTCCGTTTTTACCAACAGGAGGAGACAGGAGCCTTCTTAGCCAGCTATAGCTTGACAGAAGATACGGATACGGTCTTGCCACGGGTGCCACATGTTCCTGCAGAATATGTAGAAATCGTGGGCTTAGCAGGTATCATTGATTGGCGGGTGCTATTGGTTGCGATCGATGGAGATCCGGATAAGCCAGAAAATTACCATCCAATTGGTTCTCTTGCTCTGAAGGACTTACTGGAGGCCTTAGAGCCAGATGAATTCCAGCTGCTTGATGCTAGTCAAATTGAAATTAAAAAATTGTCCAAAGAACGCTTGCTAGAATTAGCGCAATTGGAAAACAAGTAACAATATCGAAGTGAACTGTCCTTCCGACGTTTGATCCGAAAAATCTAACGTCTGGGAGCAGTTCTTTTTTATACTCTTACCTTTGATCAAAAACCAATGACTAGGCTAATTGTGGTATAATAGGGACCTAGAAGTAGAATGAAAGAGGTGCACGAAATGCTGTTAGAAGAATTTGACGCCAACCGACAGGCTATTATTAATCCACAAGACTTACACAAACCAATTGAAGGATTTCCCAAAGTAGTCATCTCTTGCTTTTCAAGAGTAACTTTTGCGCGCCTCCTTGAAAATTATGAACATGAGGTCATCACAAGAACCTCCATGGCCAACTTTGAAGTTTTCGTTTATGGGATCACTATCGGAGACCAACAGATCGCTGCCTTTAATGCGCCCGTTGGGGCAGCTTCTTGTGTGGGAATTATTGAGGATTTGATTCAATTTGGGATGGAAAAACTCGTTCTTTTTGGGACTTGTGGGGTTTTGGACAGGGATATTGAAGCGACCTCCATCATCATTCCAACAGCAGCTCTTCGTGATGAAGGGACCAGCTACCACTATCTTCCGGCTAGTGATGAAGTGGAAGTAAATAAGGAAAGCCTTCCTCTCTTCCAAGCTTTTCTGGACAGTCACAAGGTTTCTTATCAGTCAGGAAAAGTGTGGACGACCGATGCTCCCTATCGGGAAACCATCGACAAGATGAAACGTCGAAAGGAAGCAGGAGCCATCTGTGTGGATATGGAATGTTCGGCAGTGGCGGCATTAGCAGCTTTTCGGGGCTTTGAACTCTGCCATTTTTTCTACGCGGCGGACCACCTCTCTGAAGAAAAATGGGATATCCGAACCTTATCTAGTCATGAGGACTTAGATGGCAAGGATCGCATCGCGGAGTTAGCCATCCAATTTGCGCTCTTTTGGGAAAAGGCAAACTAAATGAAAGAAGCAATGATTGAACTGAAGGATTTTTCCTTCCAATACAAGAAGTAATTTTGCAAGATAGGATTGTTTCATCTAGATTCTAAGTCGAAACAGAACCTGATGGATCTTTGTCAATCAGGGACGTTTTTACAATCCATGGAGGTAATGTCATGTCAGAAACGATTTTAGTAACAGGAGCTTCAGCTGGCTTTGGTCAAGCGATTTGCCGTCGTTTAGTAGCAGATGGATACCGTGTGATCGGATCAGCTAGACGCATCGAAAAATTACAGGCCCTCCAAGAAGAGTTGGGAGAAGCCTTTTATCCCCTGCAAATGGATGTGACGGATCTTTCTCAGGTAGATCATGCACTTGCCAGTTTGCCAAAAGCTTGGGAGAGAGTGGATGTTTTGGTCAATAATGCTGGTTTGGCCCTAGGCCTCGCCCCAGCTTATGAAGCAGAGGTCGCAGACTGGCTGACCATGATTCAGACCAATATTGTCGGCTTGACCTATCTGACAAGGAAAATCTTGCCCCAGATGGTGGAACGAAATGATGGCTATATTATCAATTTGGGCTCTACAGCAGGAACTGTGCCTTATCCAGGGGCCAATGTTTACGGGGCATCCAAGGCTTTTGTCAAGCAATTCTCCCTCAATCTTCGGGCGGATCTAGCTGGCAAGAAGATTCGTGTCAGCAATATTGAACCCGGTCTTTGCGAAGGAACGGAGTTCTCTTCTGTTCGCTTTAAAGGAGACGAAAAACGGGTAGAAGCCCTCTATCGAGATGCCCATGCCATTCAGCCGGAAGACATTGCCAACACCGTAGCTTGGTTGCTCCAACAGCCCAAGCATGTCAATGTCAATCGGATTGAAATCATGCCGGTTTCCCAAACCTTTGGGCCTCAACCTGTTTATCGTGATTAAAAAGAGAAGCAACCACTCCACAAGGGGTTGGTTGTTTTTTATGTTTCCTCTGGTATAATAGAAGGCAAAGTAAGGAGAAAAAGATGACAGCTGCGTTAATTATTGGTTCTACAGTTTGTGATGTGATGATTTACTTGGATCGTTTGCCGAGTCGTGAAGGAGATGCTCATATTGATCACCAGCAATGGTCTGTAGGAGGTTGTGCCTTTAATGTCGTCAATATCCTTCATTTTTTGTCGCAGCCCTACCAATTTGTTTCGCCAGTCGGTTCTGGTATGTATGGTGATTTTATAAGGAAAGAGCTGAAACAATTGGGAATTTCCTCCTCCATCTCATTAGAGGGGGCCAATGGGTGCTGTTATTGCTTTGTAGAGTCTGATGGTGAGAGGACCTTCTTATCGGATCATGGAGTGGAGTATAGCTTCCAAGCAGAGTGGCTAAAAGAGATCGAGACAGATCCGTTTGATTACATCTACTTGTGTGGCCTTGAAGTCGAGGAGCCAACCGGTCTTGCATTGGTGCAGTCTGTTTCGCAATTAGAAGGCCAGGTGATTTTCGCACCAGGACCACGCGGACTCATGATTCCCAAAGATCGACTGGAAGCAATTTATGATCTGCATCCGATTCTCCATGTTAATGAGGCTGAAGCACTGGCTTTTTCTGGGTGTAGAGAGATCCAGCCAGCCATCGAACGTTTGTATCAGAGAACGGGGCAATTAGTCATTGTCACCTTGGGGGAAAAAGGAGCGGTTGCCTATGATGGCAACTGGTATGAGGCGGACGGTTTCCCAGCAGAAGTCGTTGATACAGTAGGTGCTGGGGATAGCCATGTCGGAGCTTTTATATCCGCTCGTTTAGAAGGTTTAGATATCGCGCAAGCCTTAAGCTTTGCCAATAAAGTCTCTAGTCAAATTGTAGCAAGTAAGGGAGTTCATCTGACAAAAGAGCAGCAAGAAGCCCTGCGAACAGAATTGAAACAAAAATAAAAAAGAGAGTGGGACAGAAATCGGTAATTCATTAGAATTCGATTTCGTCGTCCCACCTCCGCACAGTTGAGTAGGGCTGTAAAAGCTGATGAAATCAGCGTAGTAGAGCCCACTCAACCACTGCGTCTTGCTCGACAATCTAAAGACAATTGAGAGGCCAGGACTTTTGTCCAGCCTCTTATTTGACTTTATCCTCTTAGCCCTTTGTATCTTACTACAATGGCCGCTTATTAGGCATGCCTGCTTTTCTTGGGTATTTATTGGGGGTTTCTTTTTTCTTTTCGACAAGAGTGATATAGCGTGGATCGCCATTTGGCAATTCATACTGTAGATTGTCTTCAACCTTGCTAAAGAGCAGGTTGAGGGCGTTTTTGGCTTCTTCCAACTCTTCTGGAGCATTGCTGGCCTTAAGAGCAAGAAGACGTCCCCCTACTTTCAGGTAAGGAATTGTCAGTTCAGAGAGGACCTGCATGCGGGCAACCGCGCGGGCGGTTACGATATCAAATTGGGCACGAAAGGCCTTATCTTGTGCAAAGTCCTCAGCACGTCCATGGTAGAAATGAACTCCGCTCAAACCTAACTCTTCAGCCAGCAAGTGGAGAAAATTGATCCGCTTATTAAGGGAATCAATGATGGTCACATCTAGTTCAGGGAAAAGAATCTTCATAGGAAGGCTCGGAAAGCCGGCGCCAGCCCCGATATCCAAGAGACGGATGGGTTGGTTTTCGATCAAACCCTGTAAAATGGGTGCGATCGAATCATAAAAATGCTTGAGATAGACTTCGTCTTTTTCGGTGATGGCAGTGAGATTAATCTTTTCATTCCATTCCACGAGGAGCTCAAAATAGCGTTCGTATTGCTCTTTTTGACGATCAGTTAATGGAAAGCCGAGTTCGGCTAAACGGGCATAAAATTCTTCTGGTTTCATGCTATTATTTTACCACAAAATAAGGGAAATTTGATATACTGGTAGAAAGAAATGAAAGGAATTCAATAAAATGATTTGGATTATTCTTGGGATCATTGTGGTCCTTGTGTTGATTGTAGTAGGAGTTTACAACGGTTTGGTGAAAAGCCGGATGCAAACTCGCGAAGCTTGGAGTCAAATTGATGTACAATTGAAACGTCGAAATGACTTGATTCCAAACTTGATCGAAACCGTTAAAGGCTATGCCAAGTACGAAGGGGATACCCTTGCTAAGGTCACTCAACTTCGCCAACAAGTAGCGCAAGCTTCTTCACCTGCAGAAGCAATGGCAGCCAGTGATGCTCTTTCCCGTCAAGTAGCAGGCATCTTTGCGGTGGCTGAAAACTACCCAGACTTGAAAGCCAACACCAACTTCATGCAATTGCAAGAAGAATTGACCAACACAGAAAACAAAATTTCTTATGCTCGTCAATTGTACAATAGTGTCACAAGCAATTACAATGTCAAGTTGGAAACTTTCCCAACAAACGTAATTGCTGGAATGTTCGGCTTCAGACAAGCTGAATTTCTTCAAGTGCCTGAAGAAGAAAAAGCAGTACCAAAGGTGGACTTTAGCGGATTAGGAGACTAATATGCTCTTTGACCAAATTGCAAGCAATAAAAGGAGAACTTGGATTCTCCTTATTGCTTTTTTCATACTCTTAGCTCTTATCGGAGCAGCCGTTGGTTACCTCTGGTTAGGCTCCTCCCTTGGTGGCGTCATCCTAGCTTTGATTATTGGTGGAATCTATGCCTTTAGCATGATTTTTCAATCCACCGAAGTTGTCATGCGGATGAATGGGGCGCATGAGGTAACGGAAGAGCAAGCCCCTCAACTCTACCATATTGTACAAGATATGGCTATGGTAGCCCAGATCCCCATGCCTAGGGTCTATATTGTAGATGATCCTTCTATGAATGCATTTGCGACAGGGTCTAATCCTCAAAATGCTGCTGTTGCAGCAACGACAGGTCTTCTAGCTGTGATGAACCGTGAGGAATTGGAGGGAGTCATCGGACACGAAGTCAGCCATATTCGCAATTACGATATTCGCATCTCTACGATTGCAGTTGCCCTTGCTAGTGCCATCACCATGCTTTCTAGCATTGGTGGTCGGATGATGTGGTGGGGCGGTGGCCGTAGCCGGGACGATGATCGAGAAGGTAGCGGTGGTTTGGAGATTGTTATTTTGATTCTTTCCTTGCTTGCCATCGTTTTAGCACCATTAGCAGCGACCCTGGTCCAGTTAGCCATCTCTCGTCAACGGGAGTTCCTAGCAGACGCTTCAAGTGTTGAATTGACGCGGAATCCTCAAGGGATGATCAATGCTTTGTTAAAACTAGACAATAGCGAACCAATGCAACGACATGTCGATGATGCGAGCAGTGCTCTTTTTATCAACGATCCTAAAAAAGAATCCGGTTTGCAAAAACTCTTTTATACCCACCCACCCATTGCTGAACGGGTAGCTCGCCTAAGAAAAATGTAAAAAATCCACCATTAGTAGGATTGAGAGTGTGGGAAAACTGTTTTTCTTTATAAATCTAATAAATTCTATACAAATAAAAGAAATTTATTCTTTAGAATTATTAACTCATCTATTGAAACTTTCCGCTGTGAGAAAAGTGCTAGAAACACTTTTGTTTCTAGCACTCGGGAGTTTTGGAACCTTGTGTCCAAAACTAAGTCATGGAACTTCGAAGAAGTTCGCTGACGTCCGTCCTCACCTAAGGAAAGTTTTTAAGATAACTTTGTCTTCAAGATCAATCCACCAAACGGTGGATTTTTTATTTGGTTGTTAAGAGGACGGTGCCGAAACCGAGAATGGCAAACATCCCCCACGCTAGGGGAAGGCTCCAGATAGCTAGACTAGAAAAGAGAGCTGTCCCAAGTGGCATGGCAAAGCTGACCATCAGTCCCAAAAAGCTAGACGTAGAAGCTAATTTTTCAGCGGGTAATTTGCTCATTAAAAGACTGGAAACTTTTGGGTTGATTTTTGCTACAAGATAACCAAGGAAAGTGATGAGTAGAAGGGAAAGAATGTCCCAGTGCATTAGGATATTTGTGAGCCCAAGTATGGTGAGCCCACCTGCGATCCACAGGAGGATATGGTGGAGTGATTGCTTGGAAAAATAGTCATGGGGTGTCAGGCTAGCCCAGACCATGCTTAAAATAGTCACTGCCTCTAAAATCAAGAGGGATTGGCTAAAGCTCAACTGAAAGAAGGGGGAGTGAAGCAGTTGCAAATTGTAGATACCTGAGATGGATCCCCCAAGAGCATTGATGAGAACCAATGAGAAGAGCAACTTACCAAAGTGGTGGACCTCCTCATCTGCAAAAATACTTTTGGCGTTCTGGTACATCTCTTGGCATTCGTGTACCAAAGAATTCTTACTTTTGGGCTCAATGACGGGATCATGTGTCAGCTGCTTTTTTCTAATCAAGAGACAGGTAGAAGACAGGAGAAAAGTCACTGCATTGATCGAAGCGACCAGGGCAAAATTTTGATGGCTGATAGCTAGCAGCCAAACTCCTAGAGCTTGTCCAGAAATCGAACAGACCATACTAAGCAGTTGGTTGAAGGAATAAGCCTCCATTAAATCCTCGTCTGGGATGTTCTTTTTCATGATAGGGAGTTGCAAGCCTCCGCGATAATCACTCAAACAATCTGAAACGATGTTTAAAAAGCAAACAATCGAAAAGGCTAGGTAACCCGGAATCTTGGTCATGAGGGCAATAAGGATAAAGAGGATAGCTTGAAGATAGCCAATGCGGATCAACCAGTTAGCTTTTTTCTTCGTGCGGTCAGCCTTCATCCCGACAAAAATGGTAAAGAGGCTAGGAATAAATACAATGAGATTGGCAATGCCAACTGCTAGGCTCGGTTGCGGCATACTGGCAGCAAAGACCACAAAGACAAGATTGTAGATGGCAGCGCCAAGGGTATTTAAAAAGCGTGAAAGACTAAGTAAGGCAAAAATTTTATTACGAGCTAAGAGTTTCATGAGCCTTCCTCCTTCACGTGATTAGTTGCTAGGACTTGTTTGATGGATCGAAAGATCTGTTTGAAGAGCTCCAATTTTTCCTCTTCTGAAAGAGCTAGCTTCTGATCCTTCAGATAGACGCTAGTATGTGAGAGAAGAAAGCGGAGGAAGTGGTTTTTTAGTTTGGTCATCATGGGAAGAACCTTCTTTCTTTACTTGATAGTCCTATTGTAAACCTAAAAAGCAAGAAAAAATAAATGTTGCATATTTTCAACAAAAACTCACAGAATAAATCTGTGAGTTTTCAATCTTCTTTGATGAGTTCCTGCATGCTCTGTCTATAGTAGCTAGCACTATCCTTACAATCCAGAATGGATAGGACCTGGATGGCCTGCTCCATCTTTTCAAGACCAATTTCTTTCTCTCCCTTTCGATAGAGAAATTCTCCTTTGGCGTAGAGATAAACTGTTCGAAGGTAGGCTTCGTTTTCGGAGTAAAAGTGGTCCTTGATCAACTGATCAAAATAGGTTGCATCTTCAAATTCATTTGAACTAATGGCCAGAAAGAAGCCATTAAGAAAAATAGAGTTAAGGGCAGGACGAGAGGAATCTAGGAGAAGCTTGAAATCCTCCCTTTGGACCAACTCCTCTGTGTATTGTCGATAGAGGCGACTAGAGAAAAGTGGAGAGGTCAGAGAGAACAGGTTCAATTCAAAATTTCCCCAGATCATGACAGAGAAGAGATAATCATGGAGGAAATCCAGTTCCTCTTGGCTAGCGGTGAGCTCCACCTCAGGATAGAAGCCAAGCATTTGGGCCTTGAGAATAATGCTGGCTAAGAGGTCTTCTTTTTTGTGATGTTTCTGATAGGCTAGCTGGTAAGTTTGGTACAAGGCTTGGTCGTGTTCCAAGCTCATGTTTTCATAGTGCTCTTTCAACAATTTGGGAATAAAAGAGTGCTGATCGATTCCAGCTAGATGAGAAAACTCACTGAGGCTGGTTTTGATCTGTTGAAGGGCCTGAAAAAACCGTTGCGTGGTCAGGTCATTTTCTCCTCTTTCAAATCGCGACAGCATAGAGCGCGAAAATTCGCCACCCGTAGCTTCCTCTAAAGAGATGTGGCGACTTTCACGTATTTGCCGAAAAACTGCTCCGATTTCTTTCATGAATTCTCCTCTATCTAACATTGCTCAATGCCCTAGCCAGTGACCCTCTGTTGTCCAAGAGATGGTGGGACCTTGTGTACAACACCAATTGGCCTAGTTACTGTATCTTTTTTCATGATTATAACAAATTTTTGAGGAGACTTCTTGGTTGAGGGGCAGCTTCATGATATACTAGTAGTATCTAGAAGATTTGAGGACAAAAGAATGAACTTATATACACAAGAAATCCGTAAAAATCCTGAAGGACTAGCTTTTGATCAAGAGTTGGATTTGTTAAAGGATCTGCAAAAGCGTAATTCAGAAATTCTTGATTTAAAGAATGTGACAGCGACAGGACGAGTAGCCTATGATACAGGCCTCTATGTCTTGGATTACCAGTTGACCTACACCATCGTTTTGGCATCTAGCCGAAGCATGGAGCCTGTTGAGCTTCAAGAGAACTATCCTGTAACAGAGGTGTTTGCGGAGGATGTACAGTCTGACGCAGATATCGAGGCCCTAGAGGAAGACTTGATCCTTCCAATCGAAGGTGGGAAGATTGACCTGAGTGAGAGTGTAGCGGATAATATTCTGCTCAATATTCCTCTCAAGGTTCTCACTCCAGAAGAAGAGGCTGGACAAGGTTTTATCGAAGGCAATGATTGGAAAATCCTGTCCGAAGAAGAATACCAAGCCGCTCAAGCGATCAAGAAAGAAGAAAACAGTCCTTTCGCTGGTCTAAATGGCTTGTTTGATGAAGAATAAGCTAGAGATTGCATTTGATAAATTTAGACATAAATACAGGTCTTTTCTTTGAGGAAAGGCCTTCTTTTGATATACTAGGATTAATAAATAACAGAGGGGAGACCTCTAAAAAAGGAGAAAAAGTATGGATACTTTATTTATTCCAGGTTGGTTGATTACCGGCCTAATAGTCGCAGTTATTATTTTGATTTTGCTTGTTAAAGGGTATGTCAACGCTAAACCCAACGAAGTCGTGGTCATTACAGGTCTTCGGAAACAACGTCACTTGCGTGGGAAAGCTGGTTTTATGATTCCCTTTGTCGAACAACGCTCTTATCTTGATATTGAGCAATTCTCGACAGATGTTCGGACATCTGAAGCAGTCCCAACACTGGACTTCATTAACGTCCGTGCCGATGCGGCTGTTAAGTTAAAAATCGGTACAACCGATGAGATGATTGCCCGTGCTGCAGAGAACTTCTTGAACTGGAATACAACGGATATTTCCAATTCTGTCCAAGATGTCTTGGAAGGGAATTTACGGGAAGTGATCGGTCAGATGGAGCTCCGTAAGATGGTCAACGACCGTCAAGAGTTTGCTTCAAAGGTGCAAGACAACGTAGCGCCAGATTTGGCTAAAATGGGTCTTGAAGTCATCGCCTTTACGGTTCAATCCTTCTCTGATGAAGGGGGAGTCATCGACAACCTCGGGATTGAAAATGTTGAAACCATTAAGAAAGATGCCTTGATCGCTAAAGCCAAAGCAGAACGCGAACGCAAGGAAGTCGAAGCAGAACAAGATAAATTGGCCAACGACAAACGTGTTGCAGCCGATCTTGAAATTGCGCAAAAACAAAACGAATTAAAACTCAAACAAGCAGCCCTCAAGCAAGAAGCAGATATTGCCCAAGCAAAAGCAGATGCAGCTAAAGGGATTGAGGCAGAAGTGCAACGTCGTGAACAAGAGCGCGTGGCAGCTGAAGCCAATATCATGAAACAAGAAAAAGAAGCGGAAGTCAAAGAACGCGAAGTTAAGGTTCGTGAGCAAGAATTGGATGCCAACATCCGTAAGCAAGCCGAAGCTGAAAAATATGCGCGTCAACAAGCAGCCGAAGCAGAATTGATCGAACGCCAACGCAAGGCAGAAGCAGAACTCTTCGAAACACAAAAAGAAGCCGAAGCTCGAAAAGCCCAAGCCGAAGCTGAGAAATTTGCCCAATTGCAAGAGGCCGAAGCTATTGAGGCTAAAGGTCGTGCCGAGGCTGAAGCCATTCGCTTGAAACTGGAAGCTGAAGCCAAAGGTTTGGACCAAAAGGCCGAAGCGATGAAGAAAATGCAAGAAGCAGCCATTACTGAAATGGTTGTTGATAAGTTGCCTGAAATTGCGCGTGCTGTCGCTGAACCATTAACCAAGGTGGATAAAATCACCATGTATGGCGAAGGCAATGCTTCTAAGATGGTGGGCGATATTATGCAAAGTATCGACCAAGTCTCTCAAGGAGCTGGATTTGATATTCGTCAATTGCTAGCAGGAGCTCTTGGGGTCAATATGACGGTCAACAAACTCAAAGAAGGAGAACAACCGGTCATTGAAGCGGATGAATTAGCTTCAAAAGAAGATTAATGCCATTCATAAGGAAGTGTCTGAGAACTGTTTCTCGGGCACTTTTGTTTTTAAGATCAAATGACTTACATGATCTTCTCGCTCTTGGAGAAGTGGGAAGCTATTTTCTGCTTTCATTTGATGTCAAAAAATGGTAGAATATAGGCAAACTATAAAGAGGAGTGTCACATGACTAAAGCAAACTTTGGTGTTGTTGGTATGGCCGTAATGGGTCGTAACCTTGCCCTTAATATCGAATCTCGTGGCTATACAGTTGCCATTTATAACCGTAGTAAAGAAAAAACAGAAGATGTTGTTGCTTGCCATCCTGAAAAGAACTTTGTGCCAAGCTATGATATCGAAAGCTTCGTAAACTCTATCGAAAAACCACGCCGTATCATGCTCATGGTTCAAGCAGGACCTGGTACAGATGCAACCATCCAAGCCCTTCTTCCACATTTGGATAAAGGCGATATCTTGATTGACGGAGGAAATACTTTCTACAAAGATACCATCCGTCGGAACGAAGAGTTGGCAAACTCTGGTATCAACTTTATCGGTACAGGGGTTTCTGGTGGTGAAAAAGGTGCCCTTGAAGGTCCTTCTATCATGCCTGGTGGACAAAAAGAAGCCTATGAATTGGTAGCAGATGTTCTTGAAGAAATCTCTGCAAAAGCACCAGAAGATGGCAAACCATGTGTGACATACATCGGTCCTGATGGAGCTGGTCACTATGTGAAAATGGTCCACAACGGGATCGAGTATGGCGATATGCAATTAATCGCGGAAAGCTATGACCTCATGCAACACTTGCTTGGACTTTCTGCAGAAGACATGGCTGAAATCTTCACTGAATGGAACAAGGGTGAATTGGACAGCTACTTGATCGAAATCACTGCGGATATCCTTGGACGCAAAGACGACGAAGGTCAAGATGGACCTATCGTAGACTACATCTTGGATGCTGCAGGAAACAAAGGAACTGGTAAATGGACTAGCCAATCAGCTCTTGACCTTGGTGTGCCACTGTCACTCATCACTGAGTCAGTATTTGCACGTTACATCTCTACATATAAAGAAGAACGTGTACACGCTAGCAAGGTGCTTCCAAAACCAGCTGCTTTCAAATTTGAAGGTGATAAGGCTGAGTTGATTGAAAAAATCCGCCAAGCCCTTTACTTCTCAAAAATCATCTCATACGCACAAGGTTTTGCCCAATTGCGTGTCGCTTCTAAAGAAAATAACTGGAACTTGCCATTTGCAGATATCGCATCTATCTGGCGCGATGGCTGTATCATCCGTTCTCGTTTCTTGCAAAAGATTACAGATGCTTACAACCGTGATGCAGATCTTGCTAACCTTCTTTTGGATGAGTACTTCTTGGATGTCACTGCTAAGTACCAACAATCAGTTCGTGATATCGTAGCTCTTGCTGTTCAAGCAGGTGTACCAGTGCCAACCTTCTCAGCTGCCATCACTTACTTTGATAGCTACCGTTCAGCTGACCTTCCAGCAAACTTGATCCAAGCGCAACGTGACTACTTTGGTGCCCACACTTACCAACGTAAAGACAAAGAAGGTACCTTCCACTATTCTTGGTACGACGAAAAATAATCTTGCTCTATGGTCAAACGAGTTCTACTAGTAGAAAATGAGAAGCAAATCGCTCGCTTCATTGATTTGGAACTTCAAAAAGAAGGGTACCAAGTTGATGTGGTCGAGGATGGAAAAGCGGGTCTGGCCTTGATTGCTGCGACTAAATATGATCTGATCTTGTTTAATTACGATTTGTCAGATATGTCTGGTGAAAGATTCGCAGAGGAAATCAGTCAGATTCGCCCAGCTTCTGTTTTGATTGTTTTGGATAGTCGCGAAAAAATTGCCGAACACGAAAAGAGTATTGAGCGCTTTGCTGTTTCCTATATGGTCAAACCTTTTGTGATCAGTGATTTAGTCGATAAAATCACAGCTATTTTTAGAGGCCGTGATTATATTGACCAACATTGTAGCCAGATGAAAATTCCAACCTCATACCGCAATCTGCGCATTGATGTGGAACACCATACCGTCTATCGTGGGAAAGACATGATTAGTTTGACCCGTAGAGAATACGATCTCCTGGCGACTCTGATGGGGAGCAAGGGAGTGGTAACACGCGAGCAGTTGTTGGAAAGTGTCTGGAAGTACGAGAGTACGGGTGAGACTAATATTGTTGACGTCTATATCCGTTATCTCCGTGGGAAAATTGATCTACCCGGTCAAAAAAGCTATATTAAGACAGTTCGTGGGATTGGCTATGCCATGCAAGACGCATTAGAATAAAATATTCGAACCCTAAGAGGGTTCGAATATTTTTACGTCTAAAGGGAAACGTTTGCGTGTAAAAAGAATAGCTTTTAAAAAGGATTCGGCTTAAAAAAGATAAAAAAAGATAAAATTTGGAGAAAAAAATGAATGTAAGGCTTTACAAAATTTTAAAATATGGTATACTAGAAACAAATTAAGCGCAAACGTTTTCTCAAAAACAAAGCCTTAAGCAATATAAGGAGGTTGAATGATGAACAAAGGATCATTCAAAAGTTTATTTAGCTTTGAATTCTGGCAAAAGTTCGGTAAGGCCTTGATGGTCGTTATCGCTGTCATGCCGGCGGCTGGGTTGATGATTTCAATCGGGAAATCAATCCCTATGATCAACCCGAATTTATCTCCACTTGTTATTACAGGTGGGATTCTCGAACAAATTGGTTGGGGGGTTATCGGTAACCTTCACATCCTGTTTGCACTCGCTATCGGTGGTAGCTGGGCCAAAGAGCGTGCTGGGGGCGCATTTGCGGCTGGTCTCTCTTTCATCTTGATTAACCGTATTACCGGTGCAGTTTTCGGAGTGACATCTGCAATGTTAGCTGACAAAGCTGCAACGGTTCACACAATCTTTGGTGGATCAATTAAAGTTGCGGACTACTTTATCAGTGTTCTTGAAGCACCAGCTCTGAATATGGGGGTATTTGTAGGGATTATCTCAGGTTTTGTTGGAGCAACAGCCTTCAATAAATACTACAACTACCGTAAACTCCCAGAAGCCCTTTCTTTCTTCAATGGGAAACGCTTTGTACCATTCGTTGTTATCGTCCGTTCAGCTGCTACAGCCTTGGTTTTGGCAGCATTGTGGCCAGTAGTTCAATCAGGAATTAATGGATTTGGTGTTTGGATCGCCAACTCACAATCAACAGCTCCAGTATTGGCACCATTCTTGTTTGGTACCTTGGAACGTCTTCTCTTGCCATTTGGTCTTCACCACATGTTGACTATTCCAATCAACTATACTCAATTGGGTGGTAGCTACCAAGTTCTTACAGGTGCAGCTAAAGGAACAACTGTATTTGGACAAGATCCACTTTGGTTGGCTTGGGTAACAGACCTTGTTAACTTGAAGAAAGCTGATCCTAGCCAATACCAACACTTGCTTCATGCCTACACACCAGCTCGTTTCAAAGTTGGTCAAATGATCGGATCATTTGGTATCTTGATGGGGATCGTGGTTGCCATCTACCGCAATGTGGATCCAGATAAAAAAGAAAAATACAAAGGGATGCTTTTTGCAACTGCCCTTGCAACCTTCTTGACAGGTGTAACAGAACCAATTGAATACATGTTCATGTTTATTGCTACACCATTGTACATCATCTATGCTCTTGTTCAAGGGGCTGCCTTTGCAATGGCTGACTTGGTTAACCTTCGTGTTCACTCATTCGGTTCAATCGAATTCTTGACACGTACCCCAATGGCCATCAATGCTGGTTTGGCATTAGATATCTTTAACTTTGTATGGGTAACAGTCCTCTTTGCCTTTATCATGTACTTCATTGCTAACTTCATGATTAAGAAATTCAATTATGCAACTCCAGGACGTAACGGTAACTATGAACAAAATGATGATGCCCCTTCAGGAGATGGTGCAGCAGCAGGTGCAGCTACAAGCTCAGCAAGCTCACAAGTCATTAACATTATCAACCTTCTTGGTGGACGTGCCAATATCGTCGATGTGGACGCATGTATGACTCGTCTTCGTGTAACCGTTAAGGACGCTGAAAAAGTCGGAACAGAAGAACAATGGAAAGCTGAAGGCGCTATGGGTCTTGTCATGAAAGGACAAGGTGTCCAAGCGATCTACGGACCTAAAGCTGACGTATTGAAATCTGATATCCAAGACGTTCTTGATTCAGGTGAAGTTATTCCTGAAACACTTCCTAGCCAAATGACAGCAGTTCAAAAGGCTGAAGCAACCTTTAAAGGGGTAACTGATGAAGTTAACTCTGTTGCAGATGGTGAAGTGATCAACATCGAAGATGTGAAAGATCCTGTATTCTCACAAAAAATGATGGGAGACGGATTTGCAGTTGAGCCTGAAAATGGCCACATCGTTTCACCAGTTGCTGGTAAAGTTACTAGTGTCTTCCCAACCAAACATGCCCTTGGTTTGGTAACAGATAATGGTTTGGAAGTCTTGGTTCACATCGGTCTAGATACTGTTAGTCTTGAAGGAAAACCATTTGAGGTTAAAGTTTCTGAAGGTCAAACAGTGGCTGCTGGAGACCTCTTGGTAGAAGCAGACCTTGATGCAATCCGTGCAGCTGGTCGTGAAACTTCAACAATTGTTGTCTTCACAAATGCAGATGCGATTAAATCCGTTAAGGTCGAACATACTGGTAAATTGGCAGCAAATGCACCAGTTGCAACAGTAGAATTATAAAAGACATCGGCAAAGAAAATGAGGTTGGGACAGTGCACCCGGCCTCTTGCCGTTTCTTGATTTGGAGAGAAGGAGAAATCAGGGGATGAAATTTTTAACATTAAATTCCCATAGTTGGATGGAAGAGAATGCTCAGCAAAAATTTGAAACCCTCAAGGAACAAATTTTAGAAGCACAATATGATGTGATCTGTTTCCAAGAGGTCAATCAAGAAATGGCCTCAGAAACAGTCGAAACAGATGAGTATTATCAAGCTTTGCCATCATCTGTAGCGATTCACAAGGATCACTTTGTTCGCGTATTGGTAGAAGAGTTAGCTGCTCATGGACTCCACTATTATTGGACTTGGGCCTACAACCATATTGGCTATGATCACCTCAATGAGGGTGTGGCCGTTCTTTCGCGTCAACCCTTGAAGGCAGATGAGATTTTGGTATCCAATATGGATGATCCAACGGACTACCATACTCGTCGAGTAGCCGTTGCCCATACAAGTGTAGATGGCAAAGAGATTGCTGTTGCCAGCGTCCATCTTTCTTGGTGGGACAAAGGTTTCCAATTTGAGTGGCCACGCATTGAGAACTACTTCAGCCAAGTAGGCAAACCTTTTATTCTAGCTGGTGATTTCAATAATCCTGCTGGTCAAGAAGGGTATGAAACGATTCTATCCAGTTCGCTAAAACTTCAAGATAGTTTTATCGAAGCCAAAGAAACAAAGGGGACTTATACTGTAGGTCCTGGAATCGATGGCTGGACGGATAATCAAGTTCCATTGCGAATCGATTACGTCTTTGCAAGTCCAGAATGGGACATCCAGCGTCTACATGTCATTTTTGATGATCAAAACAAACCCCATGTCAGTGATCACTATGGCTTAGAAGCTGAATTATCACTTTAATATAAATGGAGAGTCGAAAGGAAAACGATTTTAGTCAATCGTCCTTCGACTCTTTTTTATGGATCAATGAGGAGCAAGCATAGGGGATTCTCCTGTTCTTCTGCTTTCTTTACGATTCAATTTATGGTAAAATGAAGTGTTAAAACAGTTTAAGGAGGTAGCAAATGCGTTGTCCAAAATGTGGTGGAAGTAAGTCTAGTGTGGTGGATAGTCGACAAGCTGAAGATGGGAACACCATCCGTCGTCGCAGGGAATGCGAAGAATGCCATTATCGCTTTACTACCTACGAACGAGTGGAAGAGCGGACTCTAGTGGTCGTCAAAAAGGATGGGACACGCGAGCAATTTTCTCGTGATAAAATCTTTAATGGTATTATCCGCTCAGCTCAAAAACGGCCTGTTTCTAGTGACGAAATCGAAGAAATTGTAAACCGGATTGAACAAAAGGTTCGCAGCCAAAGTGATAATGAAATCAACAGTGAGTATATTGGTTCGTTGGTCATGGATGAGTTAGCAGATCTAGATGAGATCACCTATGTCCGTTTTGCTAGTGTTTACCGGAGTTTCAAGGATGTCGGTGAGTTAGAGACCCTCTTGAAACAAATTACGAAGGGAACCAAGAAGAAAAAGGAAAAATAGATGAAGCCCAATACGCCTTTCGCATTTTTAAAAAATAATCTTCTTCCACCGGCAGGGGCTGCATTGGAGCAGTATTACCTGCCTATTTTAGAGACGGAAACGGTAGCAGTTTATCGTTATCTGCTCGCCTCTTATGATCAGGGTGAAAAACAATATTTACTTGCTCAAATCCTCAATCATTTGAATATAGGATTTCCACAGTTGCTACTGGCTTTTGACCGGTTAATTGCCATGGGTTTGCTCGATCTCTATGAGGAAGAAGTTGGGATCACCATTCAGTTACATGCTCCTCTTGCCTCAGAACAATTTTTTTCGAATGCTGTTTTCAAACGTTTGCTTGAAAAGAAAATTGGGGAAAAGGCCGTGGAGGATCTGCTCCCAGCACGCTCTTTAGGGACTAAACGGCAAGTTTCCTTCTCGCAAGTCTTTGGACTAGATGCTGGGGAGGTGACTGTTGTTGCCAGTAAGAAACAGCAGTTTGATATGGAGATGTTTAAGCGAATGATGGGGCGTGATGGGCTTCGTTTCGCAGATGAAGGAGAAGCAACCCTAGCCCTCTTTGCCATCGCAGAAGAGCAGCAATGGACCTGGTATGAAACCTATCTCCTAGCCAAAGAAACGGCTGTAGACCGGATTGTCTCTCCAAATAGAATGAAGCAAAAGTTGGCTCAGGCCAACCAAGAGCAACCACGCATGTCCTATAGCCGTCAGGAAGAAACTATTCTGAGGGAAGCGAAGGCAAAATCCAGCCTACAATTTCTAGCGGAGATTAAGAAGGCGCGCAATGCGACCATTACGCAGAGCGAACGCAAGACTTTATCCAAGTTAGCTGATCTAGGCTTATTAGATGAGGTGATCAATATCATCTTATTGTTGACCTTTAATAAGACCCAGTCTGCTAATCTCAATGAAAAGTATTCTTTGAAGGTAGGAAATGATTTTTCTTATCAAGGGGTCAACAGTGCAGAACTGGCGATTTTAAAAGTTCGAGAACGCCAGGAACAAGCTAAGGCTCAAGGAAACAAGGGAACGAGTCCTACATCAGCCAAGAGTAAGCACAGCAATGTTCCCAAGTGGAGCCAACCAAACTATCAAAATCAAACCAGTCAAGCAGAAAAGGTGGATCTTGCTAAAGAGAAACAACGCCTGTTAGAAAAACTGAATCAAGGAGGTGAGTAGATGGAAAGTGTAGGTCAAACCATGTCTCATATGAACCGTGCGCGTCAATTTAACTATGAGGATTTGGTCGCACAGATCTTGGCAGACCAAGAAGTTGCTGCCTTTATCAAGGACCAGTCTTTGTCTGAACAAGAAATTCGACGGAGTATTTCAAAATTTAATCAATACATTAGTGAACGCAACCGTTTCTTATTGGGAGATCCGGATTATATTGCCAAAGGTTATAAGCCCATCCTCACCATGAATGAAGGCTATGCAGATGTCGCTTATGAGGAAACGCCAGAGTTAATCGAAGCCCAAAAACGAGCTGCGATCAACCAACGTCTCAACTTGATCAATCTCCCTTCAACCTTGAAAGAAGCGAGTCTAGCCAAGGTAGAGCTCGATGATAAGGGACGATTTGAGGCCTTTGAAGAATTAGCCAATTTTGTAGCCAACTATCCGGAATATCAAAAGGGGATCTACCTCTATGGTGATTTTGGAGTAGGAAAGAGCTACATGATGGCAGCCTTGGCTCATGATTTATCCGAAAAACGTCAGGCCTCTACTACCCTACTTCATTTCCCAAGTTTTGCGATCGATGTCAAAAATGCCATCAGTTCAGGCTTGGTCAAAGAAACCGTCGATCAGGTGAAAAAAGCCGAAATTTTAATTCTCGATGATATCGGTGCGGAACAGATGTCAGCCTGGGTGCGAGATGAAATCTTACAGGTGATTTTGCAGCACCGAATGCAGGAAAATCTCCCAACCTTCTTTACTTCTAACTTTAATTTTGAAGAGTTGGAACGTCATTTTGCAGCTTCGCGCAATGGGGATGAAACCTGGCAGGCCAAACGGGTCATGGAGCGCGTGAAATTTTTAGCCAAGGAAATCCATCTGGAAGGAGTCAATCGCCGATGAATGAAACCATCCGTTTAATGAAATCTCATTTTTCTGTTCGCCGTTTTAAGGAAGAAGCCATCAAAGAAGCTGACCTCAAGGAAATTTTATCAGCTGGGCAGATGGCATCAAGTTGGAAAAATTTTCAGTCTTATTCTGTGATTGTGGTCAAAAGCAAGGAAAAGAAAGAAGCCCTCTACGACTTGCTTCCTCAAGAAGCGATTCGCCAATCAGCCGTCTTTCTCCTCTTTGTTGGGGATTTAAACCGTGCTGGAAAAGCTGTCAAACTTCATGAGCAGGATTTCCATCCTGAAGGGGTGGACAACTTACTGATCACCTCAGTGGATGCGGCTCTAGCAGCTCAAAATACACTATTGGCAGCTGAAAGTCTCGGCTATGGTGGAGTGATTATCGGCATGTTGCGCTACTGTTCAGAAGAAGTCGCAGAACTCTTCCGTCTGCCAGACTATACCTATCCGGTTTTTGGGATTGCCCTCGGAGTACCCAACCAGCAACATGCGGTGAAACCACGTTTGCCATTGGAGCAGGTTGCTTTTGAAGAAGAATACCAAGAACAAGACCTATCAGTTGTGACTGCCTATGACAAGGTTCAGGCAGATTATGCTGGAGCGCGTGCAACCGATAGCTGGAGCGAGCGCCTTGCAGCTCAATTTGGTCAACCTGAACAAGAAGAGACCAAAAAACTACTAGAAAAACACAAACTATTATGAAATGAAGAGAGGCGTTCTTGAACCGAGGTCTCGCCTTTCATTAGAAAAGAGGAAATCATGGCCCTACCAACTATTGCGATTGTAGGCCGTCCCAATGTCGGAAAATCGACGCTCTTTAACCGGATTGCCGGTGAGCGGATTTCCATCGTTGAGGATGTAGAAGGAGTCACTCGTGACCGCATTTATGCAACAGCTGAGTGGTTGAATCGAAAATTTAGTATCATTGATACGGGGGGAATTGATGACGTAGATGCCCCATTTATGGAGCAAATCAAGCATCAGGCAGAAATTGCCATGGACGAAGCAGATGTGATCGTCTTTGTTGTTTCTGGAAAAGAAGGGATCACGGATGCGGATGAATATGTCACTCGTATCTTGTATAAGACCCATAAACCGGTGATTCTTGCAGTCAACAAGGTGGATAACCCAGAGATGCGCAATGATATCTATGACTTTTATGCCTTAGGACTGGGTGAGCCACTACCGGTATCCTCTGTCCACGGGATCGGAACTGGGGATGTTCTCGATGCCATCATCGAAAATCTTCCGAATGACACAGAAGAAGAAAATCCAGATATCATCAAATTTAGCTTGATTGGTCGTCCAAATGTTGGGAAATCAAGCTTGATCAATGCGATCCTTGGAGAAGACCGGGTCATCGCAAGCCCTGTTGCTGGAACCACACGGGATGCTATCGATACCCATTTTACCGATGCAGATGGCCAAGAATTTACCATGATCGATACAGCTGGTATGCGCAAATCTGGTAAAATCTATGAAAACACTGAGAAATATTCTGTCATGCGTGCCATGCGTGCCATCGACCGTTCAGATGTGGTTTTGATGGTTATCAATGCCGAAGAAGGGATTCGGGAGTATGATAAGCGGATCGCTGGCTTTGCTCATGAAGCTGGTAAAGGGATGATCATTGTTGTCAACAAATGGGATACTATTGAAAAAGACAACCATACCATGAAGCAGTGGGAAGATGACATTCGCGATCAATTCCAATACCTTTCATATGCGCCGATTGTCTTTGTCTCTGCCTTGACCAAACAACGCTTGCACAAGTTGCCAGAGATGATCAAACAGATCAGTGAGAGTCAAAATACACGGATTCCTTCAGCTGTCTTGAACGATGTGATTATGGATGCCATTGCCATTAATCCAACGCCGACCGACAAAGGAAAACGTCTCAAGATCTTCTATGCGACACAAGTGGCAACCAAGCCGCCAACTTTTGTGGTCTTTGTTAATGAAGAAGAACTGATGCACTTCTCATACCTCCGTTTCTTGGAGAACCAAATTCGCAAGGCCTTTGTTTTTGAAGGAACTCCAATCCATTTGATTGCGCGGAAACGGAAGTAGGGAATACGAGACAAATGGATCAAAGTGGAGAAGGATATTTCAAATGATAAAATGCTTATTCTTCCAACTATGAAAACAACTAAAAGTAGCGCATAAGCGTTGCTTTTTTTAATAAGCTGGTAAAATGAAGTGGAGGATAGTCAGATGCATAGTTTCATAGTCCGGATATTCTATATTCCTTATGCTTTTTTTAAGGATGAGTAGAGTAAACTCATGAAGATCATGAGAGCTTTAGGTTTGTATACTTATTATTTAAAATCTATCTGTATCTCTTGTTTCTCGGTTCGATCGTAAGCTTGGAGCTCTTGATCCTATTGTTGGGGATTTTATTAAACAATAGGTCTTGTTTTTTGTCTTTTTCTGTGGGCTATCGGGATCTTTCTCCTCTCTATTTACCTATTCTGTCTAATGTTCGCTCAAACAGTTAAAAGAAAAAAATCATGGATAGCTGATTGAGGTAACTCTGTTACGAAATCAGGTGAAAAGCTGGGACAAGACTGTCTCAGTTTTTTTCTAAAAGTAAGTTAAAATCCTTTTAATAGTAAAATTATCTTTTCTAATTTTATCTTAAATATGGTATAATAAAGGGATTAATCTAAGGTGGTAAACATGGCAAAATTAATTCCTGGGAAGGTTCGTTCACAAGGGAGCCTTCTCTATGAAGCTGGGAAAGTTTCCCTTCAGGAAGTAAAAGAAAAATACCTGTATTTTCGGGTGGAAGAAGAAAGCTTGCGGTACAGTTTGGATGACGATGTCGTTTTTTGTAGCTGCGCTTTCTTTCAAAAGAAAAAATTCTGTACGCATCTAGCAGCTGTAGAAGCTTTTTTGAAGAATGATGACAGTGGGAAAGCTGCTCTTACAAGCCTTGAAGAAGACGCCACGGCGACTGAAGAAACGCAGGAGAAGGTCTCTTTTGGAAGTTTGTTTTTAGACCAGGTCCTTCCAAAAATCGAAAAGAAAGAAACTCGCTATGTCCTATCAGCAGTTGGGCAGGAGGATGAATACTCTGGTCAATTCTTGTGGACCCTTCGCATTCGTCGCTTGCCAGACGAGCGCTCTTATGTAATCAGAGATGTGCTAGCTTTTTTGCAGACCCTTCAGAAAGAAGGCCACTTTGCAATTGGCAAAAGTTACTATGAACCCATTTCTTACTTAGAATTTGATGGGTCTAGTCAGGATGTGATCAATTTCCTACAAGGCTTGGTCACAGATAGTGGATCGAAAGAGCAAGATTTCTTTCCCAATGCTGGGCGCCATCTTTATTTTCCACCGACTCTCTTTGAAGAAGCTGTAGAATTACTGATGAATTTGGATTCCTTCCTCTTGCAATATAGCTTGTATGATTTTTCTGAAGTCTATTTTCAGGATGTCCATGGGGAGGAAGATCTCTTTCATTTTCAGGTGGAAGACCATGGTGATTTTTACGAATTGATCATTACGGAGCCTCAAGTGAAGGTTGTCGAGTCGGCTAATTACCTGTTTCGAAATGGAGTGTTCTATCACCTGACGCCCCAACAGCGGACCCTATGGAAGGCCATTCAAGACTTACCAATGGATCAGGATCGCAAAAAACGCCTGCATTTTGATCCAACGGATCAGACCAAACTTTCCTATAGTTTAAAAGAGTTCAAAAAACTGGGACAAATAACCGCACCGACCAGCTTTTTAATCCACGATTTCACTCCGGAATTTCATTTTGATCTAGCACAGGACCAGACTGTTTTACTGGATGTAGTCTTTCAATACCAGGATCGTGTGGTGACCACGCGTGAGGAACTCCTCAATCTTCCTTATTCCAGTGATTTCGATAAGGAGCAAGAAGTCTTTTCAACCATGCTAGCAGCAGGTTTTACAGACGACTTTTCTTCCCAAAGAAGTCCGTTATCAAGTGAGCAAATCTATCCATTCTTTCATCGACAGATCCCGACTTTTGAAGCCTTAGGAGAGGTTACCCTCTCTGATAGCCTTTTAGATCTTTATCAAGTGGAGCGTCCAAAAATTGATGTTAAAACCAATGGCAGTCTACTGGAGATCGGTTTTGACTTTGAAAGTGTGGATCCAGCCGAAGTGGACCAGGTCCTCAAAGCTCTAGTGGGGCAAGCAGATTATTTTGTCAGCCATACAGGGAAGGTCCTTGTTTTTGATGAAGAAACCAAGAAGATCAGTCGAGCCCTAGCAGATTTGCGGGCGAAAATGAGCAAGGGTGGGAAACTACAAGCCCGCCGGATTGCCGCTTATCAGCTATCTGATTTGTTGGCAGATCAAGACAATGTTCATTTTTCAGAAGAATTTCGAAATTTAGCTCATGATCTGACTCATCCAGAAGACTTCCAACTCCCTCAGATGACAATCCAAGCGACCCTAAGGGATTACCAAGAAACAGGGGTCAAATGGTTCTCCATGCTAAATCATTATGGTTTTGGTGGTATTTTAGCGGATGATATGGGGCTTGGTAAAACTCTGCAGACCATTTCCTTCTTGACTAGTGTTGCAAAAAAAGAAACTAAAATCTTGATTCTAGCTCCATCTAGTCTCATCTACAATTGGAAACAAGAATTTTCAAAATTCGCTCCTCAGATGGAGGTGGCCGTCGTCTATGGTCTCAAGCAGCACCGAGATGAACTCATCGCAACCAATCCACAGGCAGTTATCACTAGTTACGCGTCTTTCCGTCAAGATGTGGAGGAATACCAGAAGAATCAGTATGAGTACTTGATTCTAGATGAAGCCCAGGTCATGAAAAATGCCCAAACCAAGATTGCCCAACACTTACGTGGCTTTGACGTTCCGCACGTATTTGCCCTATCTGGGACACCGATTGAAAACCATGTGGGTGAACTCTGGTCCATTTTCCAAATTGTCCTTCCAGGGCTCTTCCCAGCTAAAAAAGAATTTCAAAAGTTGAGTCCTGAGACCATTGCGCGATTTGTCAAACCTTTCGTCATGAGACGGAAAAAAGATGAAGTGCTCCAAGAATTACCGGACTTGATTGAAACAACCTATCACAATGAGTTGGATGAAAGTCAAAAAACGATCTATTTGACTCAATTAAAACAAATTCAAGATCGGGTTCGAAGCTCTAGCGAGGAAGAACTAAATCGGAGTAAGGTGGAAATTCTCTCGGGTCTCATGCGCCTTCGCCAAATCTGTGATACCCCCGCCCTCTTTATGGAAGACTATCAGGGAGATAGTGGGAAATTGGAGAGCTTTCGAGATCTTTTGGGTCAAATCAAGGATGGCGAACACCGGGTTTTGATCTTCTCTCAATTTAGAGGCATGCTGGATATCCTAGAGCAGGAAATTGACCAGCTTGGCATGACCTCCTTTAAAATCACGGGATCCACTCCCGCTAAAGATCGTCAAGAAATGACCAATGCTTTTAATGCGGGTGAGCGCCATGCTTTTCTCATTTCTCTGAAGGCTGGAGGGGTTGGATTGAACCTCACTGGTGCCGATACGGTCATCTTAGTCGATTTGTGGTGGAATCCTGCAGTGGAAGACCAGGCTATTGGACGTGCCCATCGAATGGGACAGGAACAAAATGTTGAAGTTTACCGCATGATCACTCGTGGTACGATTGAAGAAAAAATCCAAGAACTGCAAGCTTCCAAAAGACACTTGGTCTCAACGATTTTAGATGGAACGGAAACACGATCTAGTTTATCGGTTGAGGAAATTCGTGAGATTCTTGGAATTCAGTCAGAATAGCTTGAAAAATTCTGTGAATAGTTTATAATTAATGGAGTGTCGAAAGGAAGAAAGCATGACAGAAAAATATTTTCCTCAAGTAGGGGATAATGAGTTGATGTTAACAGAGATGCCTCACATGAACCTGTATGATGAAACAGATTTGATTAGTAACATTACAGGCGACTATGTGGATAAAAATTATTTGGAATGGCAACCGATTGCTGAAAATACCAAACCTAAGCATCCTTACCACCAACCACTAGAAGAGCCCCTACCGAAAAGACGGCCAGTAAGAAAACCTGATTTTAAAGAGCCGATTGATAAAAAAAGTCCAGCCAATCGTTATGCAGAGGAAGCGAGAGAGCGTGCGCGTGAAGATCTGAAAAAGAAACGCACAGCCCCCTATCTGACAACGGATCCAGCAGCTACCACAAGTAAGCGGAAAAAACCGTTTATTTCAGAACGGAAACCCGGTCAGCCAACGGCTCCCTTCCAAAAGGAAAACCCAGGCGAATTATTGAAATATAGCAAACGATTGCGACAAGATCAGTTGATCCTTGCAGAGTTCGAATCTGCAGGAGAACCAGAAGTGGCAGAACCGACTGAAAAGAAAAACAATTATGATTTCTTAAAGACTAGCCAAATATACAATAAAGATCAACACAAGTTGAAACCACAGCCAATCAAACAAGAATTGGATTTAACCCATCTAGATCAAGAATAAGGAGAAAATATGTCTAACACATACCATTTTATTGGAATTAAAGGAGCAGGGATGAGTGCTTTAGCCCTCATGCTTCACCAAATGGGACATACGGTTCAAGGGTCAGATGTTGAAAAGTATTACTTTACGCAACGTGGCTTGGAACAAGCAGGAATTCAAATTTATCCATTTGATGTGAAAAATTTGGAAGGCGACAAGATCCTCATTGCCGGGAATGCTTTCCGTCCAGATAACAATGTGGAAATCGCTTATGCAGATGAGCATGGCCTAACCTATAAACGCTACCATGAATTCCTTGGTGAATTTATGCGAGAATTCGTCAGCATGGGAGTTGCCGGAGCACACGGAAAAACCTCAACAACAGGGATGCTTTCTCACGTTTTATCAAATATCACTGATACCAGTTATTTGATTGGTGACGGGACAGGTCGTGGTTCTGCAGCAGCCAAATACTTTGTCTTTGAATCAGATGAGTATGAACGCCACTTTATGCCTTACCATCCTGAATACAGCATCATCACCAATATTGACTTCGACCATCCAGACTATTTCACGAGCTTAGAAGATGTCTTTAATGCCTTTAACGATTATGCCAAACAAATCAGCAAAGGCCTCTTCATCTACGGAGAAGACAAAGAATTGCGTCGGATTACCTCATCAGCACCAATTTATTACTATGGTTTTGATAAGGAGACGAATGATTTTGTGGCAAGCAACCTGCTTCGTTCAACGACTGGTTCAACCTTCAACGTTCATTTCCGTGGAGAAGATTTGGGGCAATTCCATATCCCAACTTTTGGTCGCCACAACATCATGAATGCCACAGCAGTCATTGGTTTGCTTTACATTGCAGGATTTGACTTAGATTTAGTCCGCGAGCATTTGAAGACCTTTGCTGGAGTGAAACGTCGCTTCACTGAAAAAGTAGTCAATGGAACAGTGATCATCGATGACTTTGCGCACCATCCAACGGAAATTATTGCAACCTTGGATGCAGCCCGTCAAAAATACCCAAGTAAAGAGATTGTGGCCATTTTCCAACCACATACCTTTACACGGACGATTGCCTTGTTAGATGAATTTGCTGAAGCTTTGAATCAAGCAGATGCTGTTTACTTGGCACAGATCTATGGTTCTGCGCGGGAAGTCGATCACGGCGATGTGAAAGTTGAAGATTTGGAAGCAAAAATTGTCAAACGTTCAGCGATTATTACAGCTGAGAATGTTTCTCCTCTTCTTGACCATGACAATGCAGTCTATGTCTTTATGGGAGCAGGAGATATTCAAACCTATGAATACTCATTTGAGCGTTTATTATCTAGTTTGACACATAGTGTACAATAAGAGATGATTGAGTCTGGAATCGATTGGTTCCAGACTCAAATTTATCTGTCCGCTGAAGAATCATGAAATGAGGAGAGCAGGATGATGATTCGATCAATCACCCCAGCTGATCAAGAACAGCTGTTATTGCTAGAAGATGAACTTCATGACAATGAAGGAAAGAAGCACAAGGCCACTCTTGAGGAAGCGCTAGATTCGAAGGAAACCATTTCTTTGCTTGCAGAGCAGGCGGGGGATGCTGTGGCTTACTTGTTGGCGACAGAAGACCAGCCTTTAAAAGGAAACCTAATCGTATTTCGATTAGCAGTGAGACCAGCCTTTCAAGGTCAAGGCTATGGTTCTATTTTGATCGCTGCTTTAAAGGATCTAGCTGTTCAAAAGGAAAAGGAAGCCATTTGGATCGATTGCCCAGAAGACTTACTATCTTATTTTTCCCAGCAAGGATTTCGAGATGAAGCTGAGTCTGATCGAGGTGTCCGTATGGTTTGGGAACGATAGAAGGGGTAAATGATGAAAGAAAAGATTCACATTAGACAGGCAGAGCTGCAGGATTTGGATGCCATCGAGCGCATTGAGCTTGAGAATTTCTCAGAAGAAGAAGCGATTGCGCGTGAGATTTTAAAAGATCACATCGAAAAGATTCAAACGACATTTCTTGTAGCAGAGTGCCAAGGTCAGATTTTAGGCTATTTAGAAGGACCTGTTAGACTGGAGCGCTATTTGATCGATTCCTCTTTTTCAGAGGTTGAAGATCTAAGTCAGTTAGAACAGGGCTTTATTTCCATTACGAGTCTATCCATTGCTAAAGAAGCTCAAGGACTTGGAGTGGGAACCCTTTTGCTTGAAGCGATGAAAGAGATTGCGTTGAAAGATAATCGCCAAGGGATCAATTTGACCTGTCATGATTATTTGATTCCTTATTATGAAAAGCAAGGATTTACCAATGAGGGTCTCTCAGAATCCCAATATGCGGGTGAAGTTTGGTACAATCTGGTCTGGGAAAATGAAAAACTTGATTAAATAGGTATTTTGAAGAAGAAGAGCGATTTGTATTGCTTTTCTAAATCTTTTAAGATATAATATTAAGGATTATGATGAGGGAGGTCAATTATTTGACTGATAAATCACAAGACAGTGAGAAGTTATTAAGCTTCAAAGAGCAGATCCTCAGAGACTTAGAAGAGGCCAATGAGCAACTTCTAAAAATCGAAAAAGAGTATGATCTACCTGATCGAAGTATTGAAACCCCTTCTTCACTGAAAGAGGAGGAAGAAGCAACACTACCTCCAAAAGTAGAAGAATCTGCGTTGGCTCCCAAAGAAGAACCAGTGGAGCCGGTAAAGGCGACTCCTGCTGTGGAAGAAAAGAGTGAGCGTACAAAGCCTGCTAAAAAAGAACCAAGTCAGGAACCGGTAGAGGAAAGCTTATCGCGCTCTTCTCGTAACCAGCGCCAACAAAAACAAAAGAAACAAAATAAAATCGCTAAACGAATTGTGCGGACAGTGGTCAGCCTTTTGCTGATTGTGATCGTGGCTACAGGGATCTTTGCTGTGACCTATATCCATTCAGCTGTCAAGCCGATGGATAAAAATGCAACAGAATTCGTAACGGTTGAGATTCCAGCAGGTTCAAGTAATCGTGAGATTGGCGCGATCCTTGAGAAAAAAGGACTCGTGAAAAATGGTCAGTTCTTTAACTACTATACCAAGTTCAAGAACTATAGCAATTTCAAATCTGGTTATTTCAATTTGCAAAAGAGCATGGATCTAGAAACCATCATCCAAAAACTGCAAGAAGAGGGAACCAAAACTCCTCAGGCTCCAGTTCTTGGAAAGGTCACGATTCCAGAAGGTTATACGATCGATCAGATTGCGACGGCTATCACCACCGATGTCTCCACTAAGAAGGCCGGCAAGACTCCATTCAAGAAAGAAGATTTCTTGAAGGCTGTCCAAGACGATGCCTTTATTGAGAAGATGGTGGCCAAATATCCGAAACTCTTGGCGAATCTGCCAAGTAAGGATTCTGGTGTTCGCTACCGTTTAGAAGGTTATCTCTTCCCAGCAACTTATAACTATGGCAAAGATACCACAGTGAAAGAAATGATCGATCAGATGCTTGCGGCAATGGATCAAAACTTAAGCCCATACTATGAAACACTTGAGAGCAAGAACATCAATGTAAACGAAGTATTGACTCTTGCTTCCTTGGTTGAAAAAGAAGGGGCGACGGATCAGGACCGCAAAGATATCGCGAGTGTCTTCTATAACCGTTTGAACCAAGACATGCCTTTGCAAAGTAATATTGCAATTCTTTATGCAGAAGGGAAACTTGGTCAAAAGACGACCTTAAAAGAAGATGCAACGATCAATACAGAGCTGGATTCACCTTATAATATTTATAAGAATACCGGCTTGATGCCTGGCCCAGTGGATAACCCTGGAGTATCAGCGATCGAAGCGGCGGTGAACCCAAGTAAGACCGATTACTTGTATTTTGTCGCAAATGTCGAAAATGGTGAAGTTTTCTTCGCTAAGACATACGAAGAACACAATAAAAATGTTGAAGAACACGTCAATAGTAAATTGACACAAGCAAGTTCAAACTAGAAAAAGCATGTGGCGCGTCCACAGCTTTTTCATTCAAATAATAGAAAGAGAAGAATAATGGCAGAAAAAACATACCCAATGACCCTAGCAGAAAAAGAAAAATTGGAACAAGAATTAGAAGAATTGAAATTGGTCCGTCGACCTGAAGTGGTGGAACGGATTAAGATCGCTCGTTCATATGGTGACCTCTCAGAAAACTCTGAGTATGAAGCGGCAAAAGATGAACAAGCTTTTGTGGAAGGTCAAATCTCTAGCTTGGAAACAAAAATCCGTTATGCAGAAATCGTCGATAGTGACGCTGTTGCAGTAGACGAAGTAGCGATCGGAAAAACCGTTACAGTTCAAGAAGTTGGCGAAACAGATGAAGAAGTATACAGCATCGTTGGTTCAGCAGGGGCAGATGCCTTTGCAGGAAAGATTTCTAACGAAAGCCCAATCGGTCACGCTTTGATTGGTAAGAAGACAGGTGACGTTGTCACTGTTGAGACACCAGCTGGAAGCTACCAAGTGAAAATTTTGAACGTAGAAAAAACAGCGTAACTATAAAACGCAAGCCCTCCAAGAGGGCTTGTTTTTTGTGCTCTTAATCTTTTTGTGAGAGTGAAAATTCTTTGCTGACTGAACGATATCAAAAAAAGCACTTGAACCTTGGGTTCAAGTGCTACTGTATACCGCTAGAATTAGTAGTTTGTACTACTTTCTATTGCGTTGTTTTCCTGCATTGCGGTTGTTTTTTGGTTTGTGTTGGATTTGTGTCGTTGCAGTAGGTGTGACATCTTTTTTCACGCGGTGACTAGTCGCTTTTGGAGGATTGTTTTTGTATTCCTCAGCGACGCGCTTGCGAAGATTTGGACGAATCAAGTAGTTGATGACAAATTGTTGGATAATTTGGATCACCCCACCGACTACCCAGTAAAGAGTCACTCCGGCTGAAGAGATCAATGAGAAGACACCGATCATGATCGGACTCATCAGTGATGCTTTGCGCATGCTTTCCTTTTGGGTTTCATCTTCAATTCCATGAAGAGAGAGCATACTTTGGATATAGTAAAGAACTGCTACGATTGCTGTCAAGAGCAAGCTTGGTTTGCCGAGAGCAATGCCAAGGAAGCTACTATCTGCTACCCCTTTGGTGTGTTGAGCTGCAAAGAAGAGAGCTGAGAAGAATGGCATTTGGATCAAGAGTGGCAAACACCCAACTCCACCAAACATGCTAACTCCATTTTCACGTTGAGCAGCCATTAATTCCTGTTGCGCCAATAGCTTTTCTTCTTGTGTGCTAGCGTTCTTCATGCGCTCTTGGATTGGCCCAAGGATAGGTTTTAAGTAGTTCATCTTTTCAGATTGGTAGGTTGCCTTCCATGATTGGTACAAACCAAGTGGCAAGATGATCAACCGCACGATCAAGGTGACGATAATAATCCCGATCCCAAAGCCCAAGCCAAGGTTGTTGGCAAAGAATTTGATGGCTTCGCCCATTGGACGGCCAAGAAGATTCCAGATCAATCCAGTCGGATTTCCAGTTTTCCGATCGACACTCACGCATCCTGATAAGAAGACAAGCGAAGCTAGTCCCATCGATGCAAGTAATGCAAGTTTATTTTTTTTCACAAATAGTTCCTTCTTTTTTAAAATGTTACCTTTCTATTCTACTGTTTTTTTTTAAAATACACAATAGTTCTCTAGTCTTAATTTGCAATTTTAAAGTCTGTATAGTTTTCAAAGTTTGCGAGCGTAACATCTAAATAAGTTACATGTGCAAAAGGTGTAGGACCTTTGCGAATTTCTTGAATGAATTTGGCCATTTGGCTACTAGACTCTGCCTGTGCCAGAATGCCAACTGTTCCGTCGTCATTATTCCAGACACGGCCAGTGATCCCACCGATCTCTAAAGCAAGACTGTAGACTCCCCAGCGAAAGCCAACCCCTTGAACCCGTCCTTGGGCAATCATTTTTACCTTTTGCATGTGCAACCTCCTTGACTCGAAGAAATCTATCTGAGGCATGATTTCTTCTTTTTCTTTGTGCTATAATAGTTCTATGAATATTATAACGTCTAAATCCAATAATGTAATCAAAAATGCTAAAAAATTACATCAAAAAAAATACCGGATAGATTCTTATCTCATTGAAGGTTGGCATCTGTTTGAAGAGGCAGTAGAAAATCATGCGAAGATTCGGCAGGTCTTTGTTTTAGAAGCCTATTTAGACCGGGTAGAGGACATCCCAAAAGTCACCGTCGTGACTCCGGAGATTTTAAGTCTCCTGGCAGATTCGAAGACTCCGCAAGGAATTGTCGCAGAGATTCTTCTAGAGCAGCCAGAGCTTCCGGATCAGCTACAAGGGCGCTTCCTCTATTTGGAGGATGTACAGGATCCTGGCAATGTTGGGACTATGATTCGAACAGCAGATGCAGCAGGCTTTGATGGTGTCATGCTATCGAAAGCCTCCGCTGATCTATACAGTCTCAAGACCCTTCGATCCATGCAGGGCAGTCATTTCCATATTCCTATCTGGAAACTGGATCGAGAAGAACTATTGGAACGAGCTGCGAAATCTCATCTAGCAGTTCTCGCAACGACGCTTTCAGAAGCTTCCATTGACTACCGTCAGCTTCCTCAGACCGATCAGTTTATTCTGGTTATGGGCAATGAAGGAAATGGCATCAGCCAGGAAATGGCGGCACAAGCAGACCAGCTGGTTCATATTCCTATGCCAGGTCGGGCCGAGAGTTTGAATGTTGCAGTGGCAGCAGGAATTTTGATGTTTTCTTTAAGGAAATTTTGAGAAAAAGAAGTATACTTAACCTGTAAGAAGAAGTTGATGGAGATCTTATTGGGAGAGCTTATCAACGAAAGGTGGTTATCTTATGCAATATCATCGTGACAAAGAATACATGACCTATGTAGGCCATCTGATCCAGCATCCTAAGGTTCAAAAATTAGCTGACATTCCCCACCATATTCATTCCAATCGTTTGGAGCATTCCATTCATGTTAGCTATACCAGTTATAAACTGGCTAAAAAATTTGGTTGGGATGCTAAAAGTACGGCTCGGGGTGGCCTCTTGCATGACCTCTTTTACTATGATTGGCGCGAGACCAAGTTTACGAAAAGTCACGCCTGGATCCATCCCCGCATTGCCGTGAGAAATGCACGAAAGATCACAGATCTCAATGCCAAGGAAGAAGACATCATTATTAAACATATGTGGGGTGCTACCCTTGCCCCGCCTCGCTACAAAGAATCCTTCGTGGTGACGATGGTGGATAAATACTGGGCTGTTAAGGAAGCTTCAGAACCTTGGCGTAAAAAGATGGCTAAAAAGAGATTTTTTCATCGAAAAATGTTAAAATCGTAGTAAACAAATTTGAAAGGAACTTGTTAATATGTATAATGATTCAGTAATCCAAGAACAAAGTGGATTGAATGCTTTTTATAACAAAATCTACTCATTAGTTGGGATCGGTGTGGGGATTTCAGCCCTTGTGTCTGGCCTGATGATGACAGTCTTTCAAGACTTCTTCGTACAAATCTTGACAACCGCACCAATGGTTTACTATGCAGCAGTGGTTGTAGAATTGATCTTGGTCTTTGTTGCCAGTGGGAAGGCTGTTAAAAATAGCCCGTCTGCTCTTCCAATCTTCTTGATCTACTCAGCTTTGAATGGCTTTACCTTGAGCTTTATCATTGCTCGCTACATGCAAGCGACTGTCTATAAGGCTTTCTTGGTCAGTGCCTTGATGTTTATTGTCATGGGAGCTATCGGACGCGTCGTGAAAAAAGACCTGTCTGGTATGGGACGTGCCTTGATGGGAGTCTTGATCGGTGTGATCATCGCTTCTGTTGTGAACATGTTCTTGAGAAGTTCTGGAATGGACTATATCTTGAGTATCATCTCTGTCTTCCTCTTTGCAGGATTGACAGCTTGGGATAACCAAAAGATTCGCTATGTCTATGATCAAACAAATGGTCAACCTGCTACAGGTTGGGCAGTAGCGATGGCTTTGGAACTTTATCTTGACTTTATCAACCTCTTTATCAGCCTTCTTCGTATCTTCGGAAGAAACGACTAATCAAAGAGCAATTGAGCTGGGGCAGTTGCCTCGGCTTTTTTTGTCTTCCGACTTGTGCTATACTAATAGTGACTAAAGTATAGAAATGAGCGCTTATGAAAACACCTTTTGTAACCCGTGAACAATTAGAAAGCCTGACCCAAGAATTTCCGACCCCTTTCCATCTCTATGATGAAGCAGGAATTCGTGAAACGGCTCGTGCCCTCCATCAAGCTTTTGCTTGGAATGAAGGATTTAAGGAATATTTTGCCATCAAGGCGACTCCTAACCCATCGATCCTAAAAATTTTGCAAGAAGAGGGCTGTGGGGTTGACACTGCCAGCTATGTCGAATTGTTAATGGCGGATAAGCTGGGCTTTAGTGGAGAAGAGATCATGTTTTCTTCTAACAACACGCCAGCTGATGAATTTGTCTATGCTAGAGAATTAGGGGCAACGATCAATCTGGATGCCTATGAAGACATTGCTTTCTTGAAGTCTGTGACTAGCATTCCCAAGGTCATTTCTTGCCGCTATAATCCTGGTGGAGTTTTTGAACTGGGAACTGATATTATGGACAATCCGGAAGAAGCCAAGTTTGGAATGACCAAGGAGCAATTGATCCAAGCCTTTATCGAGTTGAAAGAACTGGGTGTGGAAGAGTTTGGCATTCACGCTTTATTAGCTTCTAATACAGTATCCAACGACTACTATCCAGAGCTAGCGCGTCAACTTTTTGAATTGGCAGTGGAAGTCGTCGAGAAAACAGGTGTCCACTTGGGCTTCATCAACCTCTCTGGTGGAGTTGGGGTCAATTACAAACCAGAACAAGAACCAAATGATATTGCCATTATTGGGGAAGGCGTGCATCGCGTTTTTGATGAGATTCTCAAACCGGCAGGACTTGGTCATGTGAAAATCTATACCGAGCTTGGTCGCTTTATGCTGGCTTCACATGGTCTTCTGGTAACCAGAGTGACGCATAAAAAGAAAACCTATCGGACCTATGTGGGCGTCGATGCTTCAGCTGTGAACCTTCTTAGACCGGCTATGTACGGTGCTTATCACCATATTACCAATATGGATCGTCCAGAGGAACCGACTGAAGTGGTCGATGTCGTGGGAAGTCTTTGTGAAAATAACGATAAATTTGCCAAACAACGAGAACTACCCGTGACGGAGATTGGAGATTTACTTGTGATTCATGACACTGGAGCCCATGGATTTTCAATGGGGTATCAGTACAATGCCAAGTTGCGTTCGGCAGAAGTTTTGCTTCAAGAAGATGGGCAAGCCCGTTTGATTCGTCGAGCAGAAAAACCAGAAGATTATCTTGCGACACTCTACGGCTTTGACATTGAAAAATAAGCGATTGTCTGATATAATGATAGTTATGTAAAAATAATGGATCGGAGAAAATTGTATGAATCTCTTTTTAGGAATTTTGTTGATTATTTTAGCTTTCTTTGGTGGGATGGTTGCAGGAATGTTCTTGCTTCGTCGTCAGTTTGAAAAAGAATTTGCATCAAACCCACGTTTGAATGTTGAAGCAGTCCGCACACTTTTAGGTGCGAGTGGCCAACGTCCAAGCGAAGCAAAAGTTCAACAAGTCTATCGCCAAATTATGACCCAACAAAAATCAGCAATGGCGAAAAACAAGAAAAAATAAGAGTGGGGCAATCTCACGATAATAAATGAGAGGGGCTTGGAGGAATTTCTTAGTCCCTCCTTTTGGAAGGAAGAGATATGGATAACCGACCGATTGGTTTTTTAGATTCTGGAGTAGGGGGCCTGACTGTTGTCCGCGAATTGCTCCGTCAGCTTCCTCACGAAGATGTCGTCTATATTGGAGATTCAGCGCGTGCACCTTATGGTCCTAGACCAGCAGACCAAATTCGCGAGTATACTTGGCAGATGGTGAACTTCCTTCTGACCAAAAATGTCAAGATGATTGTTTTAGCTTGTAATACAGCGACTGCAGTGGTTTGGGAAGAAGTCAAGGAAAAACTTGATATTCCTGTTTTGGGAGTGATTTTGCCCGGAGCTTCTGCAGCCATTAAATCAACGACCCATCAAAAAATTGGGGTGATTGGGACACCGATGACGGTTTCTTCTGGAATTTATAAAGAGAAGATTCAAAGTCTGGCACCAGATATGAAAGTCACCAGTTTAGCTTGTCCCAAGTTTGTTCCTTTAGTGGAATCCAACGAGTTGGCATCCAGTGTGACCAAAAAGGTGGTTTACGAAACCCTAAAACCACTAGTTGGAAAGGTTGATACCTTAGTCTTGGGATGTACCCATTATCCCCTTTTAAAACCGATCATTCAAAATGTGATGGGACCGGATGTCAAATTGATTGATAGTGGAGCGGAGTGTGTTCGGGATATTTCCGTCTTATTAAACTATTTTGAGCTCAATAAGAGCCGCGAACTCTTAGAGCAGACCCACCGCTTTTATACCACTGCAAATGCCAATAGCTTTGCAGCGATTGCCGAAAAATGGCTAGAACGTTCAGTGAATGTGGAGCACGTAAATTTATGAGTGACAAACTATTTGAGTACAAAGATTCCCAAGATTGGTATATTGCCCAATGGGGAGAAGATGCAGACTACAACCAATTTAGTCAAGTTCCTGCGGAAGCTTCCACTCTTTTAGACCAGCTGGAACTTCTCTTTGCCAAGGATCCTGGAGGATTTCCTCTCAATCTATCGGTGATGCGCTATGGATCAGCCTTTCGTTTCCTAACCTTTTTGACTGAAATCTTGAATGAAGTCAAGGGAAGATCTTTTGAAATTATCCAGCGTCAAGGAGCCTTACTCTTGGTTGAAAAAGGGAAATTGCTCTATTTGCATTTGCCAAGTGATGGGCTGGATTTGGAAGCCTTCTTGGGTCAAGACAAGGTCAAAGATACGATTCTTATTGCAACTCGAAATGAGGGAAAAACCAAAGAATTCCGTAATATGTTTGAAAAGCTAGGCTTTGAAGTGGAAAACCTCAATCAGTATCCAGAGCTTCCAGAAGTCGAAGAAACAGGGATGACCTTTGAGGAGAATGCCCGCCTAAAAGCTGAAACCATCGCAGAGCTAACTGGGAAAACAGTCTTAGCGGATGATTCAGGTTTGAAGGTAGATATCTTAGGAGGCTTACCAGGGGTTTGGTCAGCTCGCTTTGCTGGAGTAGGTGCGACAGATGCGGAAAACAATGCGAAATTGTTGCACGAATTGGCCATGGTTTTTGATTTGAAAGACCGTTCAGCCCAGTTCCATACAACCTTGGTGGTTGCAAGACCGGGCAAGGAAAGCTTAGTCGTTGAGGCTGATTGGCCAGGGTATATTAATTTTGAACCTAAGGGTGAAAACGGGTTTGGCTATGATCCGCTCTTCTTAGTTGGGGAAACGGGCCGTGCTGCCGCTGAATTAACACTTGAAGAAAAAAATACACAATCGCATCGTGCTTTAGCTGTTAAAAAGTTATTGGAGGTATTTCCATCATGGCAAAGCAAACAATCATCGTGATGAGTGACTCGCATGGAGACCGCTCCGTTGTTGAAGCAATTAAAGAAAAATATCTAGGCAAGGTCGATGGAATCTTTCACAATGGGGATTCTGAACTAAAAAGTGATGATCCTGTCTGGGAAGGGATTCACGTTGTCCAAGGAAACATGGATTTTTATGATGGCTATCCAGAACGCTTGGTGACCCAACTAGGGCCAACACGAATCATCCAGACCCATGGGCATCTCTTCCAGATCAATTTTAGTTTTCAAAAATTGGATCTGTGGGCCCAAGAGGAAGAAGCAGATATCTGTCTTTACGGCCACCTTCATATCCCAGATGCTTGGAAGGAAGGAAGAACCCTCTTTGTGAATCCTGGATCGATCAGTCAGCCACGCGGTCTGATTCGAGAGTGTCTCTATGCTAAAATTGAGATAGATGATTCTAATTACAAGGTAGAGTATTATACGCGAGATCATGAGTTGTATCCTGAATTGACAAAGGAGTTTAGCAGATGATAGCAAAGGAATTTGAACGTTTCTTGCTGGCACAGGAAGAGACGTTCTTAACTCCAGCCAAAAATTTAGCGGTCTTGATTGATACCCACAATGTAGACCATGCTGTCTTGTTGTTGAGCCAGATTAGCTATAGTCGTATTCCGGTAGTGACGGATGAACGCAAGTTTGTGGGGACGATCTCCCTAACGGATATTCTATCTTATCAATTGAAACATGAGATTCCTGAGGAGACTTTTGCTTCGATGGATATCGTAGACGTTGCAAAGAAGGAGGTCGGGGTCATCGGCTTAGACTTCAATTTGACAGAAGTTCTTCACAAGTTGGTGGATGACTCCTTCCTTTCGGTGGTGGATGAAGAAGGCTATTTCCAAGGGATTATTACACGGAAATCGATTCTTAAAGCCATCAATTCGCTCCTGCATGATTTTTCAAATGAATACGAGATGATTCCAAAATGAAAGAATTTATTGCAAGTTTTATTGATCAAAAAGAATTAAGTGAAAATTCTCAGTCAGCCTATTTCTATGATTTGGACCAGTTTATTGAGTCGATCCATGGGAAAGTGACGCAGACGAATTTGAGAATTTACCAAGCTTCGATTAAAGATTTTAAACCGGCGGTTCAAAAACGAAAATTATCCGCCGTCAACCAATTTTTATATTATTTGTATCAAGAACGCTTTATTTCTGAATACCATCGTTTGGTATTGCCTAAAATTCAACCGGCCAAGACCCATGATCGGGAATTGTTGGATCTGACCCATTTTTGGGAAGAATCAACTAACCCACAGGGACGCTTGATGGCCTTGTTGATTCTGGAGATGGGCTTATTGCCAAGTGAGATCCTCCAAGTCAAAGTCGAAGATATTCAGCTGGACTTTCATGTCATTCGAGTGGGCAAAGATGGCCAAAAACGGGTTTTAAAAGTTCCAGAGCCTTTACTGGATGAGTTGCAACTCTTCTTAGATGGTATTTATCTCTTTGATAATAAAGGAAAATGCTACTCCCGTCAGTGGGGATTCCGACAATTAGAAGCCTTCTTGATCGAAAAAGGCAATCAAGACCTTTCGGCGCAATCGATTCGTGAGCAATATATTTTGAAACAACGTGAACTCGGTGTGGATCTCTTTAGTATTGCGCGTGAATTGGGCCTAAAAACCATGGTGACATTAGAAAAATATAAATAATGGATATTAAAATTAAAGATTTTGAAGGGCCTTTGGACCTCTTGCTCCACTTGGTCTCTAAATACCAGATGGATATTTATGAGGTCCCCTTGATTGAGGTGATCGAACAGTATCTGGCTTATCTGGCGACTCTCCAGGCGATGAAACTAGAGGTAGCAGGGGAATACATGCTGATGGCTAGTCAACTAACCTTGATCAAGAGTCGAAGACTTCTTCCTAAGGTTGCAGAGGAGATGGATGAAGCAGAGGATCTCGAGCAGGACCTCCTTTCTCAATTGGAAGAGTACCGTACTTACAAGCAATTAGGAGAGTTGATGGCCTCACAGCACGAGGAGCGCGCCCTCTATTATTCAAAACCCAAGATGGAATTGGTCTACGACGATACGGAATTGCTTCACGATCGTACAACGGTGGATCTTTTCTTGGCTTTCTCAAAACTATTGACCAAGAAAAAAGAAGAATTCCGTCAGAACCATACGACCATTGTAAAGGATGAATACAAGATTGAGGATCTGATGGACCAGCTGCGTCACCGATTCCACGATCGCTCACAAGTTCTCTTGCAGGACTTGTTTCTAGAAGCAACGGATCTCCAAGAGGTCATTACTCTATTTCTTGCAACCCTTGAATTGATCAAGATTCAAGAAGTAACGGTGATCCAGGATAGGGCTTTTGGAGAAATTTACTTAAATAGGATTGAACATGAGCAAATTAGCTGAAATTGAAGCACTCTTATTTGTAGCAGGTGAAGAAGGAATTACTGCCAGACAAATCGCAGACCTTCTCTCTTTACCTCCGACAGGTGTGGTGCAAAGTTTAGAAAAATTAAGCCAAAAATACCAGGAGGACACAGATACCAGTCTGTGTTTGATGGAGACAGCTTCCCGTTATAAATTGGTGACAAAGGCAGACTACGCTTCAGTTTTACGAGACTATTCTAGAACGCCCATGAATCAAAGTTTGTCTCGGGCTGCCCTCGAAACCTTATCAATCATTGCTTATAAGCAACCAATCACCCGTGTGGAGGTCGATGATATTCGGGGTGTCAATTCCAGCGGTGCCATTACCAAACTACTGTCATTTGATCTGATCCGAGAGGATGGGAAAAAAGAAGTCCTCGGGCGTCCCAATTTGTATGTCACGACGGAGTATTTTTTGGATTATATGGGAATCAATCATTTGGAGGAATTACCAAAGGTTGAGGAAGTGGACATTGATCCAGAGGAAGGTCAATTATTTTCAGAGAGAACAGAGGAACTAGATGAGAATTAACAAATATATTGCCCATGCAGGCGTGGCTAGTCGTCGCAAGGCCGAAGAACTGATCAAGCAAGGCTTGGTTACAGTAAATGGCCAAGTTGTGCGTGAATTAGCGACTATTATTAAGACCGGTGATCAGGTTGAAGTAGAAGGCACTCCAATCTACAACGAAGAAAAGGTCTACTATCTTTTAAATAAGCCACGTGGCGTCATCTCTAGTGTATCTGATGATAAAGGGCGGACAACAGTCGTTGACCTTTTATCTCAAGTGCCAGAGCGTATCTACCCAGTGGGACGTTTGGACTGGGATACATCTGGTGTCTTGATTTTGACCAATGATGGTGATTTTACAGATGAGATGATTCACCCGCGCAATGAAATTGATAAGGTCTATGTGGCGCGTGTCAAAGGGATTGCCAATAAGGAAAACTTGCGTCCCTTGACGCGAGGGGTGACCATTGATGGAAAGAAAACTAAGCCAGCGACTTACGAAATCTTAAAAGTGGATGTTGAAAAGAATCGTTCAGTGGTTCAGTTGACTATTCATGAAGGGCGCAACCACCAGGTTAAAAAGATGTTTGAAGCTGTCGGACTTTTAGTGGATAAACTCTCCCGGACCCAGTTTGGAAATTTGGACGTCTCAGGACTACGTCCGGGTGAATACCGTCGCTTGAACAAAAAAGAAATCAGCCAACTGCACAATCTAGCAGTAACTAAATCTAAAAAAGCATGAAAAAAATCCTGATTGCACTGGTCAGAGGCTATCAAAAATGGATTTCTCCCCTATTTCCGCCTTCTTGTCGCTTTCAACCGACCTGTTCCAATTATATGATCCAAGCGATTGAACGTTTTGGTGTGAAAGGTGTCTTGATGGGGATTGCGAGGATTCTACGTTGCCATCCTGGAACCAAAGCAGGACCGGACCCCTTGCCAGACCATTTTAGTCTGAAGCGAAATGAAGAATCAAAATAGGACGATCGCAAATAAACAGAAACACCCTTAGAAATTATTTTTCTAAGGGTGTTGATTTTGTAAAAGAGTTGTCTATCAGCGTTTAGACCATGTTTTAGGGAGGAAGAGAAGAATCATTGGATAGATTTCAAGCCGTCCGGCAATCATGGCTAAGGAAAGTAACAGTTTTGAAATCGGACTAAAGATGGAGAAGGTTTGACCTGTTCCGATCATAGGTCCAATGTTGTTGAAACAACTAAAAACAGCACTGACAACCGTCATGAAGTTATTATTATCTAGACTGACTACAAAGAGCAAGCCGATCGTGATAAAACTGTATATCGTAAAGTACTTGAGGATCTGATGCTGTGTATCCTTATCCAATACCGTATCATTGACATGCAAGGTTAGAACGCGATTCGGAGACAAGGTCGAAAGAACCTGATTTTTTGCGATTCGCCATAAGGTCAAGCACCGAATGACTTTAAGCCCCCCAGCGGTCGATCCAGCAGAACCACCGATGACCATCAGCATCAAGAGGATGAACTGTGAAAAGAGAGGCCATTTTTCCGTCGTTCCATAACCAAAACCGGTAGTGGTGATGATATTGGAAACTTGGAAGAAAGAAATTTCAAAACTCTTAGCGACATTGGCATAGAGATGAAGGACATTGTAAGCGATCAAGACACTGGACACGAGGACGATGGTGATATAGGTCCGCAATTCCTCATCTTTAAAGAAGGCCTTGAATTTTCGGATCATGAGGAAGTAGTAGAGGTTAAAGTTAACCCCGAAGACTAAAACCCCGATACTGACCAAATAGGTGATTAAACTACTATTGTAGTGGGCAATTCCGTCGTTAAAAACGGTAAAGCCCCCGGTTCCAGCCGTCCCCATGGCGATGACAAAACTATCATAAAGGGGCATGCCGGCAAGGAAATAAAGAACCACAAAAAGGAAGAACAAGCCCAAGTACAAGAAGTAGAGGATTTGAGCTGTGTTTTTTAATTTGGAAACGACCTTCCCAAAAACTGGACCAGGAACTTCTGCCTTCATGACTTCAAGGTGGCTGTTCTTGTTATTGTCCATAATTGCAAGGGCGAAGACCAATACTCCCATCCCCCCAATCAAGTGGGTAAAACTGCGCCAAAAGAGGAGAGAATGGGTGAGGACACCCACATCATCTAATATCGTTGCCCCTGTTGTTGTAAAGCCAGAGCTGACTTCAAAGAAGGCATCGATAATGTTGGGAATTTGTCCCGAAAAGACAAAGGGAAGGGCGCCAAAGAAGGACCAGAGGATCCAACAGAGGGCTACAATCAGGACTCCTTCTTTAGCATAAATGTGAAAGTCCTTTGGTTTGTGAAAACTACCAAGTAGCCCCAGCCCAAGTAAGATGGCCATGGTTGCCCCAATAGAGACAAAGACCTTGGCAGGTTCCTGATAGATCGTAGCGACGACTAAGGGAACGATCAGGAGAGCTGCCTCGATTAAGAGGAGCTTGGACAAGAGGTAACGAATCATGCTTCTATTCATCAGGCTTACCTCTCAAGTAGATCGTAGATTTTTGTGACATTTTGAATCAAGGTAGTTACGATAATCCGATCTCCTACCATCAAACGGTCATCTCCATTTGGGAAAATAGCCTTGCCGTCTCGAATAATGGCAGCGATCAAGACGCCTTTTTTCAATTTCAATTCAGAGAGGGGATATTGGGTTAGTTTATTGTCTTCCTTAATTTGGAACTGCAAGGTTTCAATCCGGCCGTTTGCGACATGGTGCAAGGCTTCTAAGTTCGAGAACTGTGCATTGTAGCGCCCGCGAATAAAGTGCATAATGGTGTCTACAGCGATGCGTTTTGGAGTGACAATACTGGTCATATCCTGATCGCCAATGATCTCCAACAGACTGGTTCGGTTGACTTTGGTAATGTTCTTTTTGACTCCGACAGAATCCAAGAACATGGAGGTGATGATGTTTTCTTCATCGACCCCTGTCAAAGTAGCCACAGCATCAAAGTTATTGGCACTCTCTTCTAAAAGAATGTCTTTAGCGGTTCCGTCTCCATGGACGACATAGAGGTCAGGGAATTCTTGACTAAAGAATTCAGCTCGTTCGCGATTGACCTCGATGACCTTGAGATCGATTTTGCGACGCACATCCTGGAGAATATTGAGCAGATAGTAGGCAATTTTTCCGGCACCAATCATCATCATGCTCTTAATGACTTGAGGTCGGACATTGTTGTGGAAGAGAACGATCTCGATCCGATTTCCTGTCACGAAAATCTTGTCTTGGGGCTGCAAAACAAAGTCTCCATTTGGAATCGTGAGTTCATTGCCACGCTCGATCGCACAAACAATGACGTTTCCGTATTTCTTTCGGAATTGGGATAGGCTCATATTGCAGAGATTGCTATCTGGCTTGATCTTAAATTCCATCAAGGCTACCCGACCATTGGCAAAATGCTCCACAGAAAGCGCATTTGGGAAATCAATAATATTGGCAATGTAACGAGCAGTCAGTAATTCAGGATTGACAACCAGGGAGAAGCCCAATATATTTTTTTCCTTGAAGTAGGAATTGGAATATTCTGGATTCCGCACCCGAACAATGGTCTCTTTGGCCCCCATTTTTTTAGCCAAAACAGCAGAAACCATGTTCACTTCGTCGTACTCGGTCATGGAAATGAAGATGTCGCAGTCTTCAACATCTGCTTGCTCCAAGATCTTGAAGTTTGCCCCATTTCCTAAAATTCCAATGATATCAAACCGTTTGGTAATATGGTTAAGAACGGATTCGTCTTTTTCGATCAAAATAACATCGTGGTTTTCAGCAACGAGAGAACGACAAAGGGCCGTTCCGACCTTTCCTCCACCAACAACAATAATTTTCATAGAATACCTCCAGAGTATGCTTCTATCATACTCTATTTTCAAGAAAAATTCATCTTTTTTAAGGATTTTCTGGTGGAATTTTGAGAAGCTAAGAACAAGTAGGAAAAATCGTCAAAAGAGTAGAACGAGGAGGGATTGAAAACTTTGGTAAAGTTTCTTAAAAAAATCTAAAAAAACTATTGACAGGAGCTTCAAAAGTGTTATACTTAGAAAGTACCTTCGTTGATTTACCTCAAACCTGTTGTGAGTTAAGTTAATGAAGCTGTAACCACGCTGTTTGCTGAGCTTGACTCCGGGCAGTGTGGCTATTTTTTTATCAGAAAGAGATCGAGTATGAATATTGAAGAACTGGACTACCAAGAGTCAGCTGCTCAAAACCACATCGTCTTGTTCCAACCTCAGATTCCACAAAATACGGGAAATATTGCACGGACTTGTGCAGCGACCAATACCCCCTTGCATATCATTCGTCCCATGGCTTTTCCGATCGATGATCGCAAAATGAAGCGAGCAGGACTTGATTATTGGGACAAGCTGGATGTCCGTTTTTATGATAGCCTAGAAGAGTTTATGGAAGCGGCGCGCGACGGTCAGGTACACCTAGTGTCCAAGTTTGCAAATCAGACCTATTCGGACGTTTCTTATCAGGATGGGAAGTCCCATTATTTCTTGTTTGGACGCGAAGATAAAGGATTGCCGGAAGAATTTATGCGCCAGCACGAAGAGAAGGCCATTCGCATTCCGATGAATGACGAGCATGTCCGTAGTTTAAATGTCTCCAATACCGTCTGCATGATTGTCTATGAGGCTCTTCGCCAGCAGGGCTTTAAAGGGCTGGAGTTGAGCCATCGTTATGAGCACGACAAGCTCAAATAGCCGATGAAAACTAAAAGACCGAACGATGTAATCTATAAAGTTACAAAAACTTGCCTAGGCAAGTTTTTTTTGTTATCATAAAAGGGTCTTCAGGGCAGGGTGTAATTCCCGACCGGCGGTGACTTTTACTAGGAAATGTTCTTTTCCATACTCTAAAAGAAGTCCGCGAGCGCAAGCTGATGTGGTGTGACTCCACAACCGACAGTATAGTCTGGATGGGAGAAGACGAGAGACGAATAGACTGACAGCTATTCTGATCTGTTTAGAGCTGATGCATGGGAATAAAACGTTAGTGGCTGGGACTGACTAACGGCATGTTTCGATGGAGACCAGCTAGAGTAACTAGAATGGTTTCGAGTTTAAGCTTTGTTTAAATAGTTTAGAGTAGAATGATGGAGTAGACGTCTTTCCAGCTTCTCTAATTTTTAAAAAATTGGAGGAACCTGTTATGACAAATACACGTAAACTGACCCTAGTGGCTGTTTTATCCGCTTTATCTTTTATTTTGATGTTCTATCAATTTTCTTTCTTGATAGATTTCTTCAAAATTGATTTGAGTATCATCGCCATTTTGTTGGCCTTGGTCCTATTGGATTTTAAAAGTGCCGTTTGGGTAACCTTGATCCGATCTGTCCTTAAATTAGCCCTAAATAATAAGGGGCTTGAAACCTTGATTGGATTACCAATCAATATCATTGGAGTTCTTGTTTTTGTCCTTTCTTTTGCATGGATTTGGAACAAGGAACGGACCCATGGTCGATTTGTCCTGGCAACGATTGTTGGAACGATCAGCTTAAGTATCGCGATGGTATTGGTGAACTATGTCTATGCAATCCCTTTGTATGCTCGTTTTATGAACTATAATATTTCGAAAACACTAGGGCTTGTCCACTATTTAGCTGCAATGGTTGCACCGTTTAACCTGATCGAAGGAGTGATTTGGGCCATCGCATTTGGGTTGATCTATACCTTATTGCAACCGATTTTGAAAAAATATGAAAAATAAACAACAACATTGGGCGAAGGCAAGCTTCGCCCTTCTCATTTTTGTCATTCTTGGGTATGTGATTCGCTTTTACCCGCAACAATTAACAGGCTTTGATAGCACCATTCAATCTGCTATTCGAGGCGATCTGCCTGCAGCACTGACGGCCTTCTTTACCAAGGTGACCCACGTCATGGATACCAAGATCATTGTCATCTGGGTGGGTCTTCTGCTAGCGGTCTTTGCTTACAAGAAATGGTACAGTGAAGCTCTTTTTCTTGGAAGCAATCTGGTATTGACTGGTCTTTTGGTTCTTCTTCTAAAGAATATCTACCAGAGACCGAGACCAAGTATTCTTCATCTAGTAGAGGAAAAAGGATTTTCTTTTCCGAGTGGTCATTCACTGGCGTCTACCCTTGTTTTGGGAAGTTTGATCATCATCATCAGCCAACATGTAAAACATAAAACAGCCTGCTATTGCCTTCAAGGCTTGCTGGTTCTGGGAATCGTGACCATTGTGGTTTCCCGGGTTTATGTCGGGGTCCACTACCCATCAGACGTTCTCGGCAGTATGATTTTGGGTCTTGCTGTCTTACAGTTTGAGTATCCCTTGTATGATCGCTTGCGATTTCAATGGCGCTTTACAGGCAAGCAAAAATAAGCATCTAACAACTAGGAGTCGAACTCGCGTTTTGAGTTCGACTCTTTTTTTGCTATAATGAAGGGTATGAAATCCTACAATACCTTGAATGATTATTATCGAACCTTATTTGGAGAAAAGACCTTTAAAGTCCCAATTGATGCAGGCTTTGATTGTCCCAATCGAGACGGAACAGTCGCCCACGGTGGCTGTACTTTTTGTACGGTCTCGGGTTCAGGAGATGCCATTGTGGCCCCAGAAGCTCCAATCCGAGAACAGTTTTACAAAGAGATTGATTTTATGCATCGGAAATGGCCAGATGTGAAGAAGTATCTGGTCTATTTTCAAAATTTCACCAATACCCACGATAAAGTGGAAGTCATTCGAGAGCGGTATGAACAGGCCATCAATGAACCAGGAGTGGTAGGAATCAACATTGGTACGCGCCCGGACTGTTTACCAGATGAGACCTTGGCCTACCTAGCAGAGCTGACAGAGCGCATGCATGTGACGATCGAGTTGGGCCTTCAGACGACTTATGAAGCGACTTCTGAATTGATCAATCGGGCCCATAGTTATGATCTCTATGTTGAAACAGTCAAGCGTATTCGCAAACAGGTGCCCAAGGCAGAGATCGTCTCCCATTTGATCAATGGCCTTCCTGGGGAGACGCATGAGATGATGGTGGAAAATGTTCGCCGTTGTGTGACCGATAATGAAATTGATGGCATCAAGTTACACCTCTTGCATTTGATGACCAATACACGGATGCAACGGGACTATCATGAAGGACGACTTCAACTCATGAGCCAGGAGGAGTATGTCAAGGTCATCTGTGACCAGTTGGAGATCATCCCCAAACACATTGTCATCCACCGGATTACCGGGGATGCGCCACGAGATATGTTGATTGGCCCTATGTGGAGCCTCAACAAATGGGAAGTCCTAAACGCCATTGAAACTGAAATGCGTCGTCGTGGAAGTACCCAAGGATGTAAGCTAGAAGAAAAGGAGACTGCCGATGCTTCGACCACTTGAAATGGCCCATCAATTTTTAGCAGAAGTCATCACCAAAGAAGATGTGGTGGTGGATGCGACCATGGGAAATGGACATGATACGGCCTTTTTAGCCCAACTAGCAGGCCAGGTCTATGCCTTTGATATTCAAGAGCAGGCACTTGTAAATACTCAAGAAAGATTGGAGAAGTTGGGACTTCAACATGTCCGATTGATTTTGGATGGCCACCAGCATGTGGACCAATATGTGGAGACCATCAAAGCAGCTATTTTTAATCTGGGTTATCTGCCATCTGCAGATAAATCGGTCATTACTCTTCCAGCTACCACGATTGAAGCGATGGAAAAAATCTGTGCTCGCCTAGAAAAAGGTGGGCGAATGGCTATTATGATCTATTATGGTCATGAGGGAGGAGACATCGAGCGTGATGCAGTGCTGGACTTTGTTAGTCATCTGCCTCAAAAAGACTATACAGCGACTATCTACCGGACACTGAATCAAGTGAATCAGCCACCCTTTTTGGTCATGATCGAAAAATTAGAAAGCTACCGTCATGGATAAAGAATATTTAAAGAATAAAATCGAAGGATTGAGACATCATTTTGTTGAATCAACCATCCACGAGCGTGCAATGGGTTTTTATGATGAAGCCCATATGACCAAAAAGATGCTCAAAATAAAAAAGAAATTGGTTTCGCTTGAGATGGAACGGTGCCAAAAGAAGATTGAGCACAAGGATGTAACCAAGACAGACCAAAAGATTGCGGAGTTAAAACAGCAATTTGAGACCTGCTGCCAAGAACGCTAAGGAGGGAGTGATATGGAACTACTCCTTTATACAGTGATCTTTTCGATGATTTTGATCGTCTCAAATGCCACGAATAAACTTGTGCCGAGCCTTCCTCTGCCCTTGATTCAAATTTTACTAGGGATTGGTTGGGCTCTCTTTGTGCCAGAAGAAAATTTTCATCTGGATACCGAGCTCTTTCTGGCCTTGGTCATTGGCCCTCTCTTATTTCGAGAGGCAGAAGAAGCAGATATTACTTCTGTCTTGAAACACTGGCGGATCATCCTCTATTTGATTTTCCCAGTGATTTTTATCTCAACCATTAGTTTGGGCTGGGCAGCTCACTCCTTATGGCTGAGCCTTCCTTTAGCAGCCTGTATGGCAGTGGGGGCAGCCCTTGGGCCTACCGACTTAGTAGCCTTTGCCTCCCTGTCTGAGCGCTTTAGCTTTCCAAAGCGGGTTTCGAATATCTTAAAAGGCGAAGGGTTACTAAATGATGCCTCAGGTCTAGTTGCCTTTCGAGTGGCCTTGGCAGCCCTTGCGACCGGAAGTTTCTCTCTTGGAGAGGCAGGGGTTTCCTTAGGAATCTCCATCATTGGAGGATTTGCAGTGGGGATCTTGACGGCCTTTGTGAACCGTTGGTTGCAAACCTTACTCTTGAGTGTTCGCGCCAGTGATATTGCCAGTGAATTGTTATTAGAACTAAGCCTCCCTTTGTTGACCTTCTTCTTAGCAGAAGAACTCCATGTCTCTGGTATCATTGCAGTAGTTGTGTCAGGAATCCTAAAAGCCAGTCGCTTTAAGCACATTACCCTCCTTGAAGCGCGGGTAGATACTGTGAGTCATACTGTCTGGAATACGGTCAACTTTATCTTAAATGGGTCGGTCTTTGTCATCTTAGGAATGGAATTGGAAATGATTTCCAAGCCCATCTTAAGTAGTCCCATTTACAATGATCTTCTTTTAGTTCTTTCGGTCTTTGTGTTGACAGCCTTGCTCTTTTTGATTCGTTTTGTCATGGTTTACCTCTTTTATTGGTTCCGAACGGCTCGACTAAAAAAATCGTTGAGAAATTATCTAAAAGATGCCTTATTGCTGACTTTTTCGGGTGTGAAGGGAACGGTTTCGATTGCGACGATTCTTTTGATTCCAACCAAGATCGAAAAAGAATACCCTATCCTACTCTTTTTAGTGGCAGGAGTTACCCTTGTCAGCTTTATTGCTGGCTTAGTGGTACTTCCAAAATTATCAGAAGAAAAGGAAGAAACCAATGACTACCTGATGCAGATCGCGATTTTAAATGATGTCGTCATGGAATTAGAAGCAGACCTAAAGAATAGCAAGCACAAGGGACCCTTGTATGCGGCGATTGATAACTACCATGGTCGCATAGAAAACTTGATTCTGGGCCAAGAAAACAGGCTCATTCAAAAGGACTGGGAACAGTTGAAGCTCCTGATTTTGAGTATTGAAAGTGACGGCTTGGAACAGGCTTATGAAGAAGGGAAGATTCGAGAGCGGGGCTACCGCGTCTATCAACGCTATCTTCGCAATATGGAGCAACGTGTCAATCGCAATCTTTCGTCTCGCTTAACCTATTACCTCTTGGTGTCTTTCCGCCTTTTGCGTTTATTAGTTCATGAGATCTTAACTTTTGGGTCTGGCTTGCGAAACTGGTGGGCCCGAGAAGACAGCAAGTTAGAGGCCATTGATTATGACCAGATTGCGGCCCTTTATCTGGCCAATACGGAAATCATCATCGAAAGTTTGGAAGACCTCAAGGGGGTTTATCGGAGCAGTTTGATTTCTTTCCTACAAGAATCTCGTCTGAGAGAGACAGCTATTATTACCAGTGGGGCCTTTGTGGAGCGGGTTATTAATCGCGTGAAACCAAATAATATCGATGAAATGTTGAGAGGCTATTATTTGGAGCGTAAGATTATTTTTGAATATGAAGCGCAACACCTGATTACCGCTAAGCAAGCGCGCCGTATGCGGCAAAATGTCAATGAATTAGAAAGCTATTCCCTAAGAGAAAGTGCCAATACGCTTCCATACGATTTGATCGAGTATGCACGGAATCGTTGAGATAAGAGTAAAAGAGGCTAGGACAAAAATCCTAGCCTCTCAATTATTTTTGGATTGTCGATCAAGACGCAGTGGTTGAGTGGACTCTACTACGCTGATTTCATCAGCTTTTACAGCCCTACTCAACTGTGCGGAGGTGGGACGACGAAATCGAATTCTGACGAATTACCGATTTCTGTCCCACTCTCTTTTTGCTTTATTCATTTTCTTTTCAGTGTGCGATTTCTGGTTTGACAAAGAGTCGCTCATCACCAAGATCAATAAGGGATACTGGTGCTTCATAAAATTGGCTAAGGACATGGGGAGTTAGGATCTTTTCCTTTGGTCCTTGCTCGACCACTTGGCCATGTTTGAGTAAGAGGACATGGGTCATATCTGTTGTAATTTCCTCGGCATGGTGGGTGACGTAGATCATGGTAGGCGCGTGATCCAGTTGTTTGATATGATGGATCTGACGGAGGAGCTTTTCTCTGGCAAAGAGATCCAATCCACTAGAAGCTTCATCAAAAATGATCAGATCTGGCTGGTCCATGAGGCTTCGTGCAATGAGAACGGTCTGCTTTTCTCCCTGGGAGAGCTCCCGGTATTTGCGGCCGATCAAAGAGCTAGCTCCAATTGAAGTTAGCATATCCCGTGCCCAGTTCAGTTCTTCCTCCCCGTATGCAGTATATAAAATACTGCTCTTGTATTGACCAGTTAGGACAATTTGCTCTGTCAAAAGATGTTCTGGCAGTCTTTCTGAAATAAAGGAGCTAACGATCCCAATACGCTTACGTAACTCAGGAATACCCCCTTCTCCAAAGCGGGTTCCAAGGACCGTTACCTGGCCAGAACTAGCCCAGTATTCAGACATGAGCAGTTTGAGGAGGGTCGATTTTCCTGCTCCATTTAAGCCTAAAATGGCCCAGCATTCATTTTCTTTTACTTGCCAGTTAATCTCTTTTAAAAGGGCTTTTCCATTGCGGATCAAATTGACGTCTTGTAGTTCAATCAAATTATTCATAACTTCATCCTTTTGATTAAAATCTCCTTTATTCTATCATAAAATATGGTAGAATAGAAAACAGGAGGTAAGGAATGTTTCGAAATAGTAAATTGTTATTCTGGACATGTGAGATCTTATTATTGACGGTGATTTTCTATATTTGGAAATCAATGGGGACTTTGATTTCTCCATTTGTATCTGTTCTGAATACCATCCTCTTACCATTTTTAATTGCAGGTTTTTTATACTATATCACCAACCCGATTGTTGAATTGTTAGAAAAACACTTAAAAATCAAGCGTGTGTTTGGGATTTTGATCACCTTAGTACTATTGTTTGGGATCATTGGTCTAGGGATCTTTTATCTGCTCCCAATCTTAATCAATCAGTTAACCAGCTTGATTAATTCAACTCAAGGACTATACTGGGAAGTCCAAAGTTTGGTTCGAAAACTTTCGGCCAATCCTTTGTTCCAGAATGTAAATATCCAATCTACGATTCAACAGTTGAATCTCTCTTATATGGATATCCTACAAAATCTCTTAAATAGTGTGACCAACAGTTTGGGAAGTGTGGTTAACACCATTGTCAATACGGTCTTTATTTTGATCATGACCCCCGTCTTCTTGGTTTATTTCTTGATCGATGGGAAGAAGTTATTGCCCATGCTAGAGCGGACCATTTTACGCAATGACAAACTCCATATCTCAAGCCTCTTGATTAGTTTGAATGAAACGGTCTCCCGCTATATTAGTGGTATTTCAATCGATGCCTTGATCATTGGGACACTAGCCTACATTGGCTATAGTTTTATTGGATTGAAGTACGCTTTGGTCTTTGCCATCTTTTCTGGGCTGGCTAACTTGATTCCCTATGTAGGACCAACCATCGGTTTGATTCCGATGATCATCACTTATGCTTTTACCGATATGGATATGATGATCAAAGCAGTCATTTACATGTTGATTATCCAGCAGATCGATGGCAATATTCTTTATCCGCGTATCGTTGGAGGCGTGATGAAGGTTCACCCGATTACCATTATGGTTCTCTTATTGCTCTCAAGTAATATTTACGGAATTATCGGAATGGTCGTCGCGATTCCAGTCTATTCGATTGGGAAAGAAATTGTAAAATTCTTGGTAAATCTTTATGATAACCACCGTGCTGCGAAGGAGCAGAAGAAAAAAGAAGAATTTGGAATCATTAATAAATCTTAGACTCTAGCGCCTATATGGGCCTTGGAGTCTTTTTTGTACATTTTTTTGAAAAAATACCGTAAAAAAGTCAACAAGTGCTATGAAATGTGTTAAAATATAAGTGATTTTGAAAGAAAATATGAAAAGGTAGGGAAAGATGAGACTCCTCTTATCCAAAAAACAGAGACGCCAATTGCAATTGTTGGAAATCTTGATTAAGGAAAAAAGATGGTTCCACTTGAAAGAGTTGGCCAAGCGTTTGGATTGTACAGAACGTTCGTTAAAAGAAGATTTGTCTAATCTTCGTAGTACATTTGATGACTTTTTAATTGAATCCTCTACCAATGGGATCAAGATCAGTTATGAGGATTCGGTTGGGCTTGAGGTGATTTACCATCACTTTTTTAAAGAATCACAAGCCTTCGCCTTGATTGAATACCTCTTCTTCCACAAGGATGTTTCCAATGAATATATTTGCAGAAAGTTTGATCTGAGTTACCAGTCTTTCTACCGCTTGATTCGGACGATTAATCAGAAGCTTCAAACAAAATACAATGTAAAGATTGATTTGAAACCCTTGAATCTTGTCGGGGATGAAGTGGATGTTCGTTTCTTCTATGCCCAGTATTTTGCGGAACGTTATTACTATATGGAGTGGCCTTTCCCAGAATTTAAGGAAGAGGCCGTGACCGATTTGATCACCTTCTTCTTCAAGCTCTATGGCTATCCATTGACCTTCTCTGTCATTAAGTCTTACAAAGTTCTCTTGACAGTGTACTTATCACGTATTAAGCAAGGCTATTTCATCAACATTCCAACGACCTTTGAAGCCTATAAAGATCAATATCAAGGGGTGACCAATGTTGAGGAGATGTTGCGCTACTTTAGCTTGCAGTTGGGTGTCGAGTTAAATGAAAAAGTGCTGGAGCAGTTCTTCATCATCTTTATTCAAGAAAATTTCTATTTCAGCCCAGAAAGCTTGATTGAGGCCGCAGAAACAGATCCTTATGCAAAAGAATCCACTAGACTCATTAAAGATATGTTCAAAGATCTATGCTATACCTATGATTTAGATATCGAAAATCTTGATGAGATGTTGATGCACGTTCATAATACAGCTCACTTAGGTCGGAAGGAATTGTTCTCGGAGTTCCTCTTATTTGATACCAAGACCAATACCAACGAAGATTTTATGAGCATCTTCCCAGCCTTCTATGATGATTTGAGAGACCATATCATCACTTATATGAAGACCATGAAGCATAATCTGAATGAAGAAATTATCAAGCACATGATCTACACGGTCTACACTCACTGGGAACGTCTCTTACCACAATTATTGCGCCGCCGGAAGTCCATTAAGGTCTTGATTATCAGTCGTTTTGATGACCACCATGCTAAATCCATGATCGATTTTCTAGATTTCTACTGTACGGATAACTTTGAATTTACTCAGATGATCAAGTATAATCTAACAGTAGAGGATATCGAAGCTTCAGATGCAGATGTCGTGGTGGCCAACTTTATGATGCCGGAATTAAAGAAAAAACCTTTTATCTGTACAAGTAGTCTCTCATCGCTAGAGCTGGTTGAAAAACTCAATGCCTTCTTTTATGATTTTACCAGTGCAGAGCACTAAAATCAGGACCTGGTCCTGATTTTTTGATGGTGAAAAAAGAAAATGACATAGAAGAATGCAGGCTCTCATATTTTGTGGTATAATATACAATATTATATACTGGAGGAAAGTATCCATGGAAGACCCTGGCAGTCAGGAAATTTTATTGGAATTTATTTTATTGATTGTTTTGACATTATTGAACGCCTTTTTCTCGGCAACCGAAATGTCAATGGTATCGTTGAATCGTTCTCGTGTAGTGCAAAAAGCAGAAGAAGGGGATAAAAAATACATTCGTCTTCTTAGCGTTTTGGAACAGCCCAACCATTTTTTATCCACTATTCAGGTGGGGATCACCTTGATTACCATCTTATCTGGGGCGAGTCTTGCAGATAGCCTTGGTCATGTCATTGCTGGATGGATGGGCAATACTAAAACGGCTGTTGCAGCTGGAAGCTTTTTATCTCTAGCGTTTTTGACTTATATTTCGATCGTATTTGGGGAACTCTATCCGAAACGAATCGCTATGAACCTGAAAGATGAGTTAGCTGTTCGAACGGCTCCGATTGTCATTTTATTAGGAAAAATTGTTAGCCCCTTTGTTTGGTTGCTTTCAGCGTCGACCAACCTTTTGAGCCGTATCACGCCAATGGAATTCGATGATCCGGATGAAAAGATGACGCGGGATGAAATCGAGTATATGCTGACCAATAGTGAAGCAACACTAGATGCGGACGAGATTGAGATGCTCCAAGGGATCTTTTCATTAGATGAAATGGTAGCGCGTGAAGTCATGGTGCCACGGACGGATGCCTTCATGGTTGATATCAATGATGATACCAAAGAAATCATTGAAAGTATCCTTAAGCAAAACTTTTCACGGATTCCTGTCTATGATGATGACAAGGACAATGTCATCGGTCTCATCCATACCAAACGTCTCTTGAACGAAGGATTTATCAATGGCTTTGATAATATTGTCTTAAGAAAGATTTTACAAGAACCTTTGTTTGTTCCAGAGACCATTTTTGTGGATGATCTTTTGAAGGAATTGCGCAATACCCAAAATCAAATGGCTATTCTGCTTGATGAATATGGTGGGATGTCTGGTTTGGTTACTCTTGAAGACCTTTTGGAAGAAATCGTCGGTGAAATTGACGATGAGACTGACAAAGCAGAAATTGATGTCTTTGAAATTGCGGACAATACCTATGTCGTACAAGGAGCCATGTCACTAAATGACTTTAACGAATATTTTGATGTTGAGTTGCAAAGTGATGATGTGGATACCATTGCAGGGTATTATCTGACAGAGGTTGGGCGAATTCCAACCTTGAAAGAGCGACTCAGCTGTGAAGTCGATAGTCAAAAGAAACACCTCATTTTGACAAACGACAAAGTAAAAAATGGTCGTGTGACCAAGGTGAAAGTTGAAATTTCTGAAATCGTCGAGGAAGATGAAGAAACTAAATCAAAAGAAGATTAAAAAATAGAGGCCTGGACGTGTTCCAGCCTCTGTTTTTTTCTTGTCAGGACCAGTTGAATTTTCAAAAAATTTCAAAAATTTCTGAAATAGTCTTGACAGCCAAAAAAAATTAAGGTAAGATAATACCCATAAAAAAAGAAAGCAGAAAATAAACATGAAGCAACAAGCCATTTCAACTCAAAAATTTTACTTTAGCTACTTTAGATAGTGTTTGTAGACATGATCTCATGGATGCAAACAACCCAAGCAATTTGTTTGTATCTATGTGGCTAAGATTTTTGATGATGGTCCATAGAGCTAGTATCTAAATGGACCGAGGTTTTGTAACTTGTTGGAGAATTTCAAGCATCCGTTTAGAGTATCATCTAAGCGGATTTTTTGTTTATTTTGCAGAAAAGGAGTCAATAAATGAAAGTAGTGAAAAAATTGCTAGCACCTGTCCTGGTTGTAGGACTTCTGTTAACATCATTGGTGACCTTACACAATCTAAAGGATACTAAAAAAGACAATGTCTTTCGAATTGGGATTTCCCAGTACATCACCCATAAGTCGCTCGATGCGACACGAAAAGGCTTTATCGAGGAGTTGAAGAAAGAGGGCTATGTAGATGGGAAAAATATTCAGATCGATTTCCAAAATGCTCAAGGGGAGCAACGAAATCTGAAAAATATTTCTAAACAATTGGCAGAAGAAAGTGATCTAGTCTTTGCGATTGCAACCCCTTCCGCACAAAGTTTGGCTAATACCACTAAATCAACACCTATTGTTTTCTCAGCTGTGACCGACCCATTGGCAGCGAAATTGGTGAAAAACTTGAAAGAACCAGGTGGCAATATCACAGGGACAAGTGACCAGTCAGAAGATGCGATCGCTACACAGGTAGACATGATTAAGCAAGTGCTTCCAACAGCGAAAACAGTTGGGATTCTCTATACGCAAAGTGAGCCTAACTCCGTCGTCCAAAAAGACAATGCGAAGAAGATCTTAGAAGCTAAAGGCTATCAAGTGGTTGAAAAAACAATTCTCGATAGTAACAATGTGAAAGCTGCAGCAGACAGTATCATGTCAGAGGCAGATATCGTCTTTGTTCCGACGGACAATATTATCTCTTCTACAATGGACACTGTAAAACAGGTTTCCCTCAGCCATAAGGTGCCCGTTTTTGGTGGATCTGCTGAAATGGTAGCTACTGGTGGCTTGTACAACTTTGGTACTGATTATGAGGAATTGGGAAAACAAGCTGCTCGGATGGCTATTCGCATCATGAAGGGTGAGAAACCCGGCAAAGTCGCAGTTGAAACACCTGAAAAATTAGAATTGCATACCAATAAAGAGATGGCTAAAGAGCTTGGAATTGATATTAGCTCGTTGAAGGTAGAAAAATAGGAGGTTTGAGATGAATTTCGTTTTATCAAGTTTATCAGAAGGTTTATTGTGGTCGATCATGGCGATCGGTGTTTACTTAACATTTCGAATTTTAGATATTGCTGACATGACGGCAGAAGGAGCCTTTCCACTTGGGGCAGCAGTTGTAGCTTCCCAAATTCAAGCAGGAAGAAACCCTTGGCTTGCAACTTTGTTGGGCTTCCTGGCAGGGATGATCGCAGGATTGGTTTCTGGGATTCTCCATACAAAAATGAAAATTCCAGCCCTCTTGACAGGGATTGTCACTTTGACCGGTCTCTACTCTATCAATATTAAAATCATGGGGGGAGTACCCAACCTCTCTATTGGCGATGCCAGTACCATTTTCAAAAGTGTCATGAAATTGGGCTTATCCAATGAAGAAGCTGTCTTTTTAATTAGCATTTCTTGCTTGATCATCGTCTGTATCTTGTTAACTCTCTTAATGAAGACGCAACTTGGCTTGGTTTTGCGCTCGACTGGTGATAACATTCCAATGAGTGAAGCCAATGGGGTCAATGTAGATAACATGAAGATGTTGGGATACATGATTTCCAATGGTTTGATTGCCCTTTGTGGAGCCATGTTTGCACAAAATGATGGTTTCTCAGATGTGACTTCTGGTACAGGGACGATCGTAGTCGGTTTGAGTGCGGTGATTATCGCTGAAGTTTTGATCCACGAATTGACCATTGGTTGGCGCTTGCTTTCCATCGGGGTTGGAGCTATTGTGTACCGTTTGATTATCTTAAATATTTACGAGATCCCAAATCTCGATCAAAATATGGTTCGTCTCTTCAATGCGATCTTGCTCGCGATTGTCTTGTTCGCTCCTGAGGCGCAAAAACGTCTTCGTGTTCGTGGACTGAAGTTAGGAAATAAATAGGAGAAAAGTATGGCAACATTATTATCAATTGAAGGTATTCATAAGACATTTGAAGCAGGAACAGTCAATGAAAACCATGTCTTAAAAGGCTTGGATCTCCAAGTAGAAGAAGGGGACTTCATTTCGGTCATCGGTGGAAATGGAGCTGGGAAATCAACCTTGATGAACATCTTGGCAGGAAATCTGGTCGTGGATGAAGGGGATATCTTGCTAGAAGGTAACTCCATCAAAAATACGAGTGTTCGTAAGCGTGCGAAAGATATTGCGCGTGTCTTCCAAGATCCTAAGATGGGGACAGCTTCTCGTTTGACCATTGAAGAAAATATGGCCATTGCCCAACGTCGGGGGAAATCTCGTGGTTTGGGCTGGGGAGTTCGGGAGAAAGATCGCGAATTATTCCGTGAAGCCTTGAAGGAACTGAATATCGGTTTAGAGAACCGTCTTAAGGTGGATACCCAATATTTGTCTGGTGGGCAACGTCAAGCTTTGACCTTGGTCATGGCAGCCTTGGTCAAACCCAAACTCTTGCTTCTGGATGAACATACCGCAGCGCTCGATCCTAAGACTAGTGAAATGGTCATGGAATTGACACAAAAGATCGTGGAAAGCCATGATTTGACAACCTTGATGATTACGCATGATATGAACCATGCGATTGAATACGGCAACCGCTTGATCATGCTCTACCAAGGCAAGGTCGTTGTCGATGTCAAAGGAGAAGAAAAGAAAAACCTAACGGTTGAAGATTTGATGCGCCTCTTCCAACAAAACAGTGGTGAAACCCTGGTGAGTGATGAATTGGTGTTAGGATAAAATGAGAGTGGGACAGAAATCGGTCATTCGTTAGAATTCGATTTCGTCGTCTCACCTCCGCACAGTTGAGTAGGGCTGTAAAAGCTGATGAAATCAGCGTAGTAGAGCCCACTCAACCACTGCGTCTTGCTCGACAATCCAAAAACAATTGAGAGGCTAGGACTTTTGTCCCAGCCTCTTTCAGATTGATGACAAAGTCATCTCAGAAACTTTTCTTAGGTGAGTACGGACGTCAGCGAACTTCGAAGAAGTTCCATGACTTAGTTTTGAGCCTAAGGTCTCAAAACTCCCGAGTGCCTGAAATAATTGTATTTCAGGCACATTTCTCACAGCGAAAAGTTTCAGTGTATGTTTGAATGAACCTTGGAAAAAATATCATTTTCATTATTTTGCATCAATTAGGTTGTTTTATGTAAATGTAATTTGTCCATATTCTAAAAAATTGATTCAGAAGTTTTCACTGAACTCCTTTTTTATTTCCTCCGCTCTGCATAGTCGACAAAATGAAACTTGTCTAATTTGTGTCGACTTTCGGTGAATTGGAATTGGCGTCCGTCTGCTAGGTGAACTTGGGAGCGGACCGTTACCACGTGTTTGTCTTTTCCAAGATCCAGTAAGATTTTGTCACGATTATCGATTGGTGAAATCAAAATTTCTTTTTTGGCATAGCCAATCTGCAATTTCAAGTCTTCTTCTATATATTGGTAGATAGAGTGCTGGGCAATTTCCTTAGTTAGGCCTGGGATCAGCTCTCTGTCTAGGTAATCAATATCTAAGACAGAAGCGACACCATCCACCACCCGTTGCCGGGTTACTTTCCAAACCAATCGGTGAAGGGGGAAACCTGTCTTTTTAACGCCTTTTTCATCGATACTGATCTTTTCCAAACGAATGACATTGGTTTCTGAGTGAAGAGCAGAAGCTTTGACGATTTCTTGGTAGCTGGTTAATTGGGAAACGGGGAAGTCAAAGTGTGCTTGCCTACAAATTTGCGACCCCATCCCTTGAACAGTCTCGATAAAGCCTTCCTCCTGCAAGAGCTTGAGCGTCTCTATCATACTTGGGGCAAGGAAATGAGTGAACGAGATGGTTGGAGTGCCCTCTTCTGGAATAACCATGACCAACCTCGTGCCTTGAATCGCTTTGTAGATATCAAGAACTTCCGCAATGAAGGAGCGACCATGCTCGCAGCTAGCCTTCACTTGTCACGTGGTACCCCTTATATCTACATGGGAGAAGAAATCGGCATGATAGATCCAGACTATGATTCGATGGCAGATTATGTGGATGTTGAGTCTATCAATGCTTACCAAATGCTCTTGGATCAAGGTAAGTCACCTGAGCAAGCCTTTAAGATTATTCAAGCCAAATCACGTGATAATTCTCGTACGCCAATGCAATGGGATGCTTCTGAAAATGCAGGTTTTTCAACAGGCACACCATGGTTGAAGGTTGGGAAGTCCTATAAAGACATCAATGTTGAAAAGGAAATGGATGGACCAATCTTTACCTTCTATAAAGAATTGATTAGCTTGCGTAAAGAAATGCCCATCATTTCAGAAGGCAGCTATCAGCCAGCACTGGAAGATAGTCAAGAAGTCTATGCCTTTGAACGCCACTTAGATGGTCAAAAACTCTTGGTACTCAATCATTTCTATGGAAGTGAAGTTGAAGTAGCGATTCCAGAAGACTACCAAGCAGGGCGCGTGCTCCTGTCCAACTATGAGAATGTAAAGCTTGCTGAAAAAGTAATTCTGAAACCGTATCAGACACTGGCAATTTTAGTTTAAGTTCTTGACACTTCGATCTTTTTGGGTCGAAGTGTTTTTTGAAAAATATTTTTGAAAGCGCTTGAAAATACAAAGTCATTCCCTTATAATAAAAGAGGAAAACTTTTTAGGGATGGAGAAACGCATGAGAAAAAACGGTAAAAAGATTCGCTTACTGGGAGTAGCCACCTTATTGGCTAGTCAGTTGGGGGTCTTCAGTAGTACCTTTACAGTAGTTGCAGACGAGACCACAGCTTCGACTTCAGAGCCAGCGCTTGTGACGAACACTAGTAGCGAGGAAGGCTCGACAAATCATTCGACTTCCGCTACAACAACAACTACAGAAGCTACGACGAGAGCTTCGAGGGATAAAGAAGAGACATCTAGCAGTTCCTCAGACGATACTGAGGAGAAAACGGTTAAGATCGGGGACATTCAAGGGGAAGCGCAACGCTCTCCACTGGAAGGCCAAAAAGTGGCCATCAAAAATGCAGTGGTGACCAAGACAGACCGCTATGGTTTTTATGCCCAAGATATTGAATCGGATGGCAATAGCCGTACTTCAGATGGGATTTATGTTGTTTCCAAATACAAGGTGAAAGTCGGTGACAAGGTGAAAATCACTGGTATCGTCAAGGAAGGCTATATGGAAGAGGTTACCTTGGGAGCTGGGAAAACCTTTAAGGAACCAACGAATAGTTTAACGGTGACCATGCTGGTCGATGCTTGGATCACAAAAGATGGGACAGCCCCTCTTCCAGAAGCTGTGAATATCACTGCGGGCATGCCAGCAGATGTGAAGCCTAATCCGACGGCTTATGCTCCAGAAACCGATGCCCTCGATTATTGGGAAAGCCTGGAAGGAATGCTCACGGTGGTGAAGAAACCGCATATCCTTGGTCCCCAATACAAAGGAGATATCTATGTCTTGGGAGAAGATTTTACAGGCCTTCCTTTAAACAATATTGGAGGTCTGAATCTACGGCCACATGCGCAAAATACAGCGACGATCCCGATTTATGTTGGGAATCAGTTTGTCGCAAAAGCCAAGGATTACTTTACAGAAGACGTGACAGGAGTGGTAACCTATCGAAATAGCTTTTATAAGTTAGAGCCCACTCAACAGTTGACAGTCCAAGATGGTGGTTTGCAGCGTCAAGCAGCTCAAACCCAACCAAGTGAGGACAAGCTGACCATCGCTTCCTACAATATTGAAAATTTCTCAGCCAACAATGCTAAAAATGAAACCCCAGAGGATAAGGTGACGCTGATTGCCAATTCCTTTATCCATGAAATTCACAATCCTGACATCATTACTTTGATCGAAGTGCAGGACAATAATGGTAGTGTGGATGACGGAACGACCAGTGGTGTTGAAAGTGGACGCAAACTAGCTAATCGGATCAAGGAATTGGGGGGCAAGAACTATGAGTATACGGAGGTTGCTCCAGTAGATGGCGCTGACGGAGGAAAGCCTGGTTCGAATATTCGTTTGGGAATCCTCTACAATCCAGAACGCGTGAGCTTAGCCAAAAAAGAGGTAGCAACTAGCAACGAGGCAGCACAATTTGACAAGGGACACCTGGTTAAAAATCCAGCTCGGATTGCCCCTAATGACCCATCGTTTGATCATACTCGCAAGTCTTTAGCCGTTGAATTTGAATTCAAAGGTCAACCAGTTGTGGTGATTGCCAATCACTTGAAATCAAAAATCGGAGATGATGCTATTTATGGGGCAAGCCAACCAGCAGTGGAACATACCTTGCCAACTCGTAAAGCACAAGCAAATGTCATTCATCAATTCGTCCAAGAAGGCTTGAAGCAAAATCCGAAGACCACCTTTGTTTTGACGGGTGATTTTAATGACTATGATTTCTCAACCACGGCGCAGATCCTTGCTGGCAACGAACTAACAAACTTAATGGCCCAACATGATGCAGGCGATCGCTATTCCTATTTCTACCGTGGAAGCAATCAGGTTTTGGATAACATTTTTATCTCAAACAACATGGCAGCTAAAGCAAGGTTTGAACCAGTCCATATCAATGCTTCCTTTATGAAGGAACATGGTCGTGCATCAGACCATGATCCTGTCTTGGTCCAAATCGACTTTAGTGGAGCACAAACTCCAGGAACGCCGACAGATGATCAACAAGGAAATACAGGACAACCAACGGATCAAACCAGCCCTTCTTCATCGAATACAGGATCTCAACTAGTCCCTCATCAGACTCAAGCCAATGAACAAAAGAGTTCAACAGCTGAAAGCAAAGAGAAGGGCAAGAACGAAGATGAGAAGCAAGACGACAAGGAAGAGGAGGCAACAACAGAAACCAAGACACCAGGTAAACGGAAAATCCTTCCATCTACTGGACAAGAAACAAGCTATCTAGCTCTTTTTGGAGTGGCAGTAGCTACGATGAGTCTTGTCTTGTACAAGAAGAAAAAGATGACTCACTGACGTGTTTTATAAGAAAGATCTAAAAAAGGAGTCGCTGGCTCCTTTTTTTCTCCTAAAATACAGGACAGATAGTCCCATATTGGAAACTGTACTAGGACAATGAAAACTACTGAAAAGAACAGTTTCTTTTCAAAAAGAAGCTTAAACTCTTTAAAATAGGTGGAATCGTGTTATAATAAAATCATAAAACGTTTTCAAGAGAAGAGGTTCCTCAATGGAAAATGAAACAGTTGACTATGGAAAAGTAACAGGAATGGTACACTCAACAGAAAGTTTTGGGGCAGTAGACGGGCCTGGGATCCGCTTTATTGTCTTCCTTCAAGGGTGTCAAATGCGGTGTCAATACTGCCACAATCCAGATACTTGGGCAATGGAAACCAACAAGTCCCGTGAACGGACAGTGGATGATGTCCTAGAAGAAGCCCTCCGTTATCGTGGATTTTGGGGCGAAAAAGGGGGAATCACTGTCAGTGGAGGAGAAGCCCTCTTGCAGATTGACTTTTTGATTGCACTTTTTACCAAGGCTCAAGAGTTGGGCATTCATTGTACTTTGGATACCTGTGCTCTTCCTTTCCGGAATACGCCTCGTTATTTGGAAAAATTTGACCGCTTGATGGCAGTGACAGACTTGGTGCTTCTTGATATCAAGGAAATCAATGATGAACGACACAAAATTGTGACCAGCCATACCAATAAAACGATTTTAGCTTGTGCCAAGTATTTATCTGATATTGGAAAACCAGTCTGGATTCGTCACGTTTTGGTCCCAGGTTTGACAGACCGGGATGATGATTTGATCGAGCTTGGAAAATTTGTTAAAACCCTTAAAAATGTCGATAAATTTGAGATCCTTCCTTACCATACTATGGGGGAATTCAAATGGCGTGAATTGGGAATTCCGTACAAATTGGAGGGTGTGAAACCACCGACAAAAGAACGGGTCCAAAATGCAAAAGATTTGATGGAAACAGAAAGTTACCAAGATTACCTGAAACGGGTCAAAGGATAAAAAGTATAGACAGTTGGGCCTTCCAGCTGTCTTTTTCTGATGAAATGCACAACTATTCCCTTTCTTTAAATGGCAAAACGTGCTAAAATAGAGTGAATCTATAAATGAAATAAAGAGGTAGAAACATGTCAAAAATTCTCGTTTTTGGTCACCAAAATCCTGACTCAGATGCTATCGGCTCATCTGTAGCTTTTGCTTATCTTGCAAAAGAAGCTTATGGTTTGGATACAGAAGCAGTGGCCCTTGGAACTCCAAATGAAGAAACAGCTTTCGTGTTGGACTATTTTGGTGTGGAAGCACCACGCGTCATCACATCAGCTAAAGCAGAAGGTGCAGAGCAAGTCATCTTGACGGACCACAATGAATTCCAACAATCAGTATCAGATATTGCTGAAGTAGAAGTATATGGTGTAGTGGACCACCACCGTGTGGCTAACTTCGAAACTGCCAGCCCACTTTACATGCGTTTGGAACCAGTTGGATCAGCATCTTCTATCGTGTACCGCATGTTCAAAGAACACGGTGTAGCAGTGCCAAAAGAATTGGCAGGTTTGATGCTTTCAGGTTTGATTTCAGATACTCTTCTTTTGAAATCTCCAACAACTCACCCATCTGATAAAGTGATTGCGCCAGAATTGGCTGAATTGGCTGGTGTCAACTTGGAAGAATATGGTCTTGCAATGCTCAAGGCTGGTACTAACTTGGCAAGCAAATCAGCAGAAGAATTGATCGACATCGATGCCAAGACTTTTGAATTGAATGGAAATAACGTTCGTGTGGCTCAAGTGAACACAGTTGATATTGCGGAAGTTTTGGAACGCCAAGCTGAAATCGAAGCAGCTATCCAAGCTGCCAATGCCGCTAACGGCTACTCTGACTTTGTTTTGATGATTACAGACATCGTCAACTCAAACTCAGAAATCTTGGCTCTTGGTGCCAACATGGACAAGGTAGAAGCAGCCTTCAACTTCAAACTTGAAAACAACCACGCTTTCCTTCCAGGTGCCGTTTCACGTAAGAAACAAGTGGTTCCTCAATTGACTGAAAGCTTTAATGCATAATGATAAATGGGGAAACCCATTATTAAAAAGGAGTTTCGGCTCCTTTTTTGCTAGGAGAAGATCATGTTAGAGACGGGCGATTTGATTTTTGTGAGAGAAGATACGGAAATGGGGCAGGCCATCCAGGTATCTACTGGCAACTATAGCCATGTGGCTATCTTTTTGGACGGTTTCATTTATCATGCCACGGTAGAAGGTGGCGTCCTTTCCCAAGCCCCTGAGGATTTCTTTGAAGCTGGAAAAGTCTATGACCTTTATCGCTATGCGCAGATTGATTGTCCAGAGGTCAAAAAGCGGGCAGAAAACCTTTTAGGGGCTCCCTACAATGCTTCCTTTTATCCAGATGGAGCTGGTTTCTATTGTTCCCAGTTCATTGCTGAACTACTTCCTATTTTTGAAACCATTCCCATGAAGTTTGGAGATGAGGAACAAGAGATTAGTTCGTTTTGGGAAGATTACTACAGAGAGCTTGGTCTAGCGGTTCCTTTAGATCAGCCCGGGACCAACCCGAGTCAGTTAGCCCAATCACCACAGCTACAGTTTAAAGAAAGGTATTTGGATGATTTGGATTCATGAAACAACAATCTGAATCTTTGATACAGTTTATAAGAGTTGCATCAAACTAAAGAAAAATATGTTCTACGTTCGAATACAACTTGTAAAAGTTGTATTTTTTTCTAATATCCTCTGGATGTTTCTTGTTTAGACAGATAAAATATGATATACTTCACAAAAAAACTAACCACTGGTTAGTTTTTGCTGGAAATCAAAGGAGGAAGTAAATATGTCTTTCTTGTATCGTTTATTAACACGTACAAAACAAATCAGTCCACATATAAAAAAGTTTGAGTCCGAATTGGGCATTTTTGTTGTCAGCATATGGCTAGTTGAATCATCTGGTCGCTTTTATGTGATTGATACGGGAATGCGAGGAATGGAGAAGTACGCTGCCCAGTTTTTACTCCCACAAAAAATTGAAGCAATTTTTCTGACCCATGGACATCCAGATCATATCAAAGGTTTGCCCTATCTTAGACAGCACTTTGGGAACATCCCGACTTTAATCAGTGAGAAGGAATTCCCCTATATTTCAGGCAAAGAACCTTTTCCTAATAGAAAAGAGAAAGAAAAAGTCATTTTTGACCCGGTTACTTTTATAACTGTTGAAAGTCAAGAGGGTCAAGACTTGTTAAGTAGGGCAGGATTAAAACCCCTATTTTCTCCTGGTCATTCCCCTGGTCATGTTGTTTATTACCATGAAGAGGATCAAGTTTTAATTGCTGGAGACCTTTTTACAGCTACGAGAAATGGAAAGTTGCGTCCACCAATGAAAGGATATACAGCAGATATGAGACAAGCTTTAGCTAGTGGAGAAAGAATTATCAAGAGATATTCGCAGGCACTTGTTAGTGTTTGTCATGGTAGTGAGGTAAAAGATGCAGTACGAGATTTTGAGGCATCGGATGGGTTTAAAGGGAGTTTGTAATGGCAAAGGATACAAGATCTAGAATTATCAGGGCAGCCGAAGAACTTTTCCGGACAGAATCTCAGCAAAAAGTAGGAATCAGGCAGATTGCTCAAGCTGCAGGATGTTCACATACAGCTATTTATCAGTATTTTAAAAAGAAAGAGGATATATTATATGCAGTAGCGGAAAAACCGTTAACTCATCTCTATCATACTTGCTTAGAAATCAGTCATTCCAAGCAGAATGATAAGGAACGTCTGCTTCAAATCTGTCAAGTATACGTGGATTTTGGGTTTAGAGAACGTAATATTTATGAATTATTGATTTTTTACCGTGGAGAGCATGAAGATTCAGGCGATTGTTCGCAACCGTTGATGCAATTGAGAATGAAAAGTTATCGTTTGTTGGAAGAAGCTATTGATGTCTTTTTACCGAAAGACTTATCTGATGCAGAAGCGCTAAATATTCGTAGTGGAATCTTTATTTTTTTACATGGCTTAGTGAGTATCTACAGTAGGGACAATGAAGAATGTCCAGAACGCATTAAGCAACTACTGACTGATTTTATTTCTTTTAAAATAATAGAAATGAAATGAGTTGGAATAACTTATGGGGCTTCTACAGTAAACTTGGATTGAAAAGACTAAGTTCTTTTATTGCCTTATTTTCCCCTCTTGCCTGCCTATCCATAAATTGAAGATTTTGTCCTTTGGTATTGATTTCGCTTAAACTAATTTTTATGTTACAATAAGAACGAACCGATAAAACAGTAAACGAGACCTATTTATGATTACAATCATTAATCCTACACGTTTGACACGTCAGCCATTTTTCAAGGACTTGATCAACTTTTTGGATCAGCATGACGATGTGATCCTGCGGCAAATCAAGGCCCAATTTCCAGATCAACCAGTGGATAAGCTGATGGAGGAGTATATCAAAGCGGGCTTCATCCTTCGAGAAAATAAACGCTACACCCTCAACCTGCCCTTCTTGAAGTCAGCTGATCTTGTTGACTTGGATCAGGAGGTCTTTGTTCGAGAGGACAGTGCAGTTTATCAAGAATTAAAAGCCAAGGTCTTCCAAACGGAACTCCGCAACACGACCAATGCAGCGATTCTCATAGAGGAGACGGACTTTGCGCGACATGCACAGGCCCTTTCCAATTACTTTTATAAGGTAGCTCACCAATACCCATTGACGGAGGAGCAAGAAAAGCTCTATGCCATCTTGGGAGATGTCAATCCTGAGTATGCTCTTAAGTATATGACCAGCTTTTTGCTCAAATTTCTCAAAAAAGAAGAAGTCCAGCAAAAGCGCAAGGACATCTTTGTCGATAGTTTAGAAGTCTTAGGTTATATCCGCAAAAATGATGAAGGCAAATATGAATTAGCAGTGGACTTGGATAAGGAAAGACTGATGTTTATCAAACAATAGAAAGAGGCTAGGAAAACTTCCTAGCCTTGTTTTTTTTGATTATAGATAACGTTCAGCGATGGCGGCGTCACCTGGATACTCTTCTTTTACGCCATTGACGATTTGGTAGCAGTCTGCTCCTTTTCCAGCGATAATGACGGCATCTTCAGGCTTGCTGGTTGTCGCCATAGCCAGTTGAATGGCTTGCTCGCGATCTGCGATTTTTTCGACAGGTCGCGTGATATAACTACTAATCTCTTCAGCGATAGCCAAAGGATCTTCATAGTTGGGATCATCCGCTGTGAGGAAGACTTGGATCTCAGGATGGTCTTCCAAGAGTAAGCCAAAGTCCTTGCGGCGGCTCTCTCCTTTATTCCCAGTTGATCCAAGGACCAGTGAAATCGTCCCCGTTTGATGGGTTTCGACAACTGAGAGCAGTTTTTTTAAGCTATCTCCATTATGGGCGTAGTCGATGAAGACCTTAGCGCCGTTTTTCTGAGTCAAGACTTCCATTCGGCCAGGAACGCGCGTCTTAGCAATCCCTTTTTGAATATCCTCAAGGCTCGCACCTAGACGAAGACAGGCAAGACCTGCTGCTACAGCATTTTCTTGGTTGAAGTGACCAATCAGTTGGATATCATAGTTTCCAGCTAATTTACCAGTGGCTGAGAAGCTGAAAGCTTTGGAGTTTTCAATTTGATTCTCAGACTGGCTTCCATAAAAATCGTGGTCTTGGTTCGCGACTTGGTCCGCTAAAACTTGGAAATGATCCATATCGCTATTGATGACTACGGCTTGGCTATTCTTCATGAGGAGACGTTTGTGGTAGAAATAATCCTCAAAAGTTGGGTGTTCAATCGGTCCAATATGGTCTGGACTGATGTTGAGAAAAACACCGACGTCAAAGGTCAGACCGTAAACCCGCTTCACCAGATAAGCTTGACTGGAGACTTCCATAATAAGGTGGGTCCGATCATTCGTTACTGCCTCAGCCATCATGGCAAAAAGATCCAAGCTCTCTGGCGTTGTCAGGGTCGATTTAAAGAAGTTTTTACCATCCAGTGTAGTATTCATGGTCGACAGCATAGCTGGTCGGTGACTTTGTTCCAAAATATGGTAAGCAAAATAGGCCGCGGTTGTCTTTCCCTTAGTCCCTGTGAAGGCCAATAGTTTTAATTGTTTCTCAGGGTGCCCATAAAACTCCATGGCAATTAAGCTCATGGCCTGTTTGATATCATTGACGAGGATGGCAGGAATACCAACTTCATAATCTTTTTCAGAGACATAAAAGCCGAGTCCATTAGAAATAGCCTGTTCCAGGTATTCTTTTTTGAAGTTGGCCCCTTTGACAAAAAAGAGGGTGCTAGCAGAAACCTTCCGGCTATCATAGCTAATAGCATCAAAACTTGTTCCTTCTAGATGGTAGTAATATTCACCATTTACTAGAATTTCTCGGAAATTTTGGTCATGTTTTAAAATGTTGAGGGTTTGTTCAATTGTAATCATAAAACTATTGTAAACCTAAAGTCCCTATTTTACAAGTGTCATGGAAAAGTTTATAATGAAGAGAAGAAGAAACGAAAGAGGACACCAATGAGTCACGAACAAAATGACCAGCAAGCCCAGATGCTACGCGGGACTGCCTGGATGACAGCCAGCAACTTTATCAGCCGTTTGCTAGGAGCCGCTTATATTATTCCTTGGTATATTTGGATGGGAAAATATGGTCCACAAGCCAATGGTCTTTTTACAATGGGCTACAATATCTATGCTTGGTTTCTCTTGATTTCGACAGCCGGAGTACCCGTAGCTGTTGCTAAGCAAGTAGCCAAATACAATACCCGGGACCAAGCGGATCATAGCTTTGCTTTGATTCGGGGCTTCTTGAAATTTATGGGAATTCTAGGCCTTGGATTTGCCATTCTCATGTACCTGTTGTCTCCTGTCTTTGCTAGTCTTTCAGGTGGGGGAAAAGAGTTGATTCCGATCATGCAGAGCCTTTCTTGGGCTGTCTTGATCTTTCCTTCGATGAGTGTCATCCGGGGATTTTTCCAAGGTTTTAACAACATGAAGCCTTACGCCATTAGCCAGATCGCTGAACAAGTGATCCGGGTCATCTGGATGTTGCTCACGACCTTCTTCATTATGAAGATTGGCTCAGGTGATTATGTGCAAGCTGTTACGCAGTCGACCTTTGCTGCCTTTATTGGTATGGGAGCGAGCCTTCTGGTGCTCTTTTATTACCTTGCAAAGACAGGCTTGCTCTCCTCTATTTTTAGAAAGCAAGAGGGAAGTGAAGGGATTGATACTCGGGCTCTCTTGATTGATACGATTCGTGAGGCTATTCCTTTTATCATCACAGGTTCCGCGATTCAGCTTTTCCAAATTGTTGACCAGATGACCTTTATCAATGTCATGTCTTGGTTCACAGACTATAGTCAAAAGCAGCTCTTGGTCATGTTTAGTTATTTCTCTGCTAATCCAAACAAAATTACCATGATCTTGATTGCGGTAGCGACTTCGATTGGAGGAGTCGGGATTCCTCTGTTGACAGAGAATTATGTCAAGGGGGACCTAAAAGCGGCTGGAAAGCTCGTACAGGATAACTTGACCATGTTGCTAGCTTTCTTGCTTCCAGCCACCTTTGGTGCAGTAGCAGTCGCAAAACCACTTTATACGGTTTTCTACGGGCAACCAGATGGCTTGGCCTTAGGACTTTTCATCGTAGCGATGTTGCAGACCGTAATTCTCGGTCTTTACACGGTCTTATCGCCAATGATTCAAGCCCTCTTTCAAAATCGCAAGGCCATTCGCTACTTCCTTTATGGGGTAGTGGTGAAATTGGTCCTACAGATTCCATTTATTTTGGTCTTTCGTTCTTATGGGCCGCTTCTGTCAACGACCATTGCCTTAATGGTGCCAATCGTTCTCATGTATCGGGAGATCCAAACCATCACTCAGTTTAATCGCACCATCGTCTTTAAGCGGACCTTGCTTGGTTCTATCCTGACTGTGGTGATGCTACTTGGAGTCTTGATCGCTGGTTTGATTTTGGGCTGGATTTTCCCACCAAATGGCCGTGTATCGAGCATGATTTATATCGTCGTCATTGGCGGATTAGGAGTTGCTATATATGGAGCCTTAGGATTATGGCTACGGTATTTTGACCGCTTTATCGGAGGTCAAGCTACACGTCTCAGACAAAAATTTCGGATTAAATAAATCAGAGGTTGGGTAAAAAGTGCCCAGCCTTTTCTTATAGTTTGAAACTATAGCTAGGTCTTGAAAATGGGAAAACCGCTCTCCTCATAATAGTGATAAAATAGTAAGCAGTTAGATTGAATGTTTATCGGAGGGCAATATGAGTAAAAAACGCAATATCAATACTATCTTGGCACAGGCAGGAATCAAGTCGGATCAAGCAACGGGAGCTTTGACGACTCCTTTGCATTTCTCTACGACTTACCAGCACCCAGAATTTGGTCAGTCTACAGGTTTTGACTATACCCGTACGAAAAATCCAACACGCGCAACAGCTGAGAAGACTTTGGCGGCTATCGAAAGTGCAGACTATGCTTTGGCGACAAGCTCTGGAATGTCAGCCATCGTGCTTGCTTTTAGCATTTTCCCTGTTGGTTCAAAAGTCTTAGCCGTTCGTGACCTTTATGGCGGTTCTTTCCGCTGGTTTAACCAACAAGAGCAAGAAGGTCGTTTCTCTTTCACCTATGCCAATACAGGAGAAGAACTGATCCACCATCTAGATAATGATCCGGTGGATGTCCTCTATATTGAAACACCAACCAATCCATTGATGTTGGAATTTGATATTGCTCATTTAGCTAAATTGGCCCATGCAAAAGGTGCCAAAGTCGTGGTGGACAATACCTTCTATAGCCCGATCTATCAACGTCCGATTGAAGAGGGAGCGGATATTGTTCTTCATTCAGCAACTAAGTACCTAGCTGGTCACAACGATGTCTTGGCTGGTGTTGTCGTGACAAATGAGGCAGACTTGTATGACAAACTCTTTTACAACTTGAATACGACAGGTGCTGTTCTTTCCCCATTTGACAGCTATCTGTTGATCCGTGGTCTCAAGACACTTTCTATTCGGATGGAGCGCTCCACAGAGAATGCTCGCAAGGTGGTCGAGTTTTTGAAAACCTCCCCTCAGGTCAAAGAAGTCCTCTACACCGGAAAAGGTGGAATGGTCTCCTTTAAAATTCAAGATGAGAAAAAAATTCCTAACTTGTTGAATTCCCTTCAAGTCTTTACCTTTGCTGAAAGTCTTGGCGGAGTTGAAAGTTTGATCACTTATCCTACCACTCAAACCCATGCGGACATTCCTGCAGAAGTTCGCCATTCATACGGTTTGACAGATGATCTTCTTCGGTTGTCCATCGGAATCGAAGATGCGGATGATTTGATTGAAGATTTGAAACAAGCATTGGAGGCTTAAGATGACCAAATATGATTTCACGACTTTACCGAATCGCTTGACCCACCATACCTACAAGTGGAAAGAAACTGAGACAGATCCAGAAATCATTCCAGCTTGGATCGCGGACATGGATTTTAATGTCATTCCAGAAGTACGAGAAGCGGTGATCGGCTATGCAGACCAAATGGTCTATGGCTACACCTATGCATCGGATAGCCTCTACCAGTCTATCCTTGATTGGGAAAAAGAAGAGCATGGCTATTCCTTTGACAAGGAAGCTGTCGTCTTTATCGAAGGTGTTGTTCCGGCTATTTCAACAGCTATTCAAGCCTTTACTAAGGAAGGGGATGCTGTCTTAATCAATACGCCGGTCTATCCTCCATTTGCCAGAAGTGTCAAACTCAATCGTCGAAAATTGATCGAAAATTCATTAGTTGAAAAGGATGGTCTTTTCCAAATTGATTTTGATCAGCTGGAAAAAGACATTGTGGAGCAAGAGGTGAAACTCTATGTTTTGTGTAATCCGCACAACCCTGGAGGCCGTGTATGGGATCGTGAAGTCTTGGAAAAAATCGGCCACCTCTGTCAAAAACATGGTGTCCTTCTCGTTTCAGATGAGATCCACCAAGATTTGGCCTTGTTTGGCCACCGTCATACCAGCTTTAACACGGTTGATCCAAGCTTTAAAGACTTCAGTTTGATCTTAACCAGTGCAACCAAGACTTTCAATATTGCAGGAACAAAAAATTCCTATGTGGTCATTGAAAATCCAAAGCTTCGTACGGCTTTTAAACAACGGCAATTGGCTAATAACCAACATGAAATCTCAGGCTTGGGCTATATTGCGACAGAAGCGGCTTATCGCCATGGTAAACCTTGGTTGACAGAGCTCAAGCAAGTCTTTGAAAAACACATTGACTATGTCGTAGATGAATTGCATGAAAAGACCAAAATCCGTGTCATGAAGCCCCAAGGAACCTATCTTCTTTGGTTGGACTTTTCAGCCTATCCTTATACCGATGATGAGCTGCATGCTAAAATCCATGACCAAGCCAAATTGATTTTGAACCGTGGAACAGATTTCGGAAAAGAAGGAACCTTGCATGCCCGCCTCAATGTGGCAGCTCCCTTCACCCTCATTGAAGAAATCACCAAACGCTTGGTGGAAACTTTTCACAAATAAGTGTTGACTTTCTGTAAGTGAAGGAGTACAATATACTCGAAATACGGTAGGTGAGGCTACCACAAGGATACGGATGACTACCGCAAAGCAGTGGAGACACTACTCGTTGGTCAACAGTTCTGATCGCAAAGGTCAAGACTAAGTTCATTTCATTGCCTTGTGGAGCTAAAGCTTGGACGGTCAGTTTTTTGAGAGTTTTGATTGAAAAATAAATGACGAGTTTCATGAGTCCTACCGATCGAGGGTAGGACTCTTTTTTATGCCTTACCAAGAAAAGAGAAAGGAGAGAGCTATGATACAAATCGACGATCATCCCGAACCGCACCGAACCAGCCAATCGCTGATTTGTGTCGTAGGGACTCCAAAAGTGATTGGCTCCTGATTGAAAAAGGAGATACTAATGCAAACAAATAAAGAAAGACTCATTGCGGCTCTTCAAGAACCACTTGAAAGCACCTTTGCCACCTACAAAACCAGTGCCCTTGGTTTGGTTGACGATCAAGTAGAAGAAAACCGTGATATTTATGGCGAAAATGTCATCACAAAAGGTCAAGAAGATTCCATGATCAAAAAGATCTACGAATCGATCATCAATCCTTTTACGGTGATTTTGTTGGTCATTGCGCTGGTTTCCTTCATTACTAATGTCTGGCTAGCAAAACCAGGTGAACAGGATCCAACGACCTCCATCATCATTGTGACCTTGGTCTTGATCTCTGGTGGTATCCGCTTCATTCAAGAATTGCGGAGCGACAAAGCAGCTAGCAACTTATCACGTATGATTGTCAATACAGCGACCGTTCTGCGTGATGGATCGGAACAAGAAATTCCGATCGATGAAATCGTCGTAGGTGATGTGATCAAACTGAGTGCCGGCGATATGATCCCAGCAGATGTGGTCTTGATTGATTCCCGTGACTTCTTTGTCCAACAATCTGGTCTCACGGGGGAAAGTGATGCTGTTGAAAAGGTTTGTCTCAGAAAAGCCGACAGTCAAAATCTAGATAGTCTCTTGGAAAGTGAAAGTTTGGCCTTTATGGGGACCAATGTCATCTCCGGACGGGCGACAGCCTTGGTCTTGGTCGTGGGAGATGAAACCATGATGGGAGCTATTGAGCAAACCATCAACACTTATGACGAACCAACCTCATTTGAGAGAGAAATGAATACCATCTCTTGGCTCTTGATTCGGCTCATGTTAGTGATGGTGCCCATTGTCTTTGTGATCAATGGCCTCACAGATGGTGACTGGTTAGAAGCGGGTGTCTTTGCCCTCAGCGTTGGGGTTGGTTTGACTCCGGAAATGCTGCCGATGATTATTACAGCGAGTCTTGCTAAGGGCTCCATCATTATGGCAAAAGAAAAAGTCGTTATCAAAAAGCTCAATGCCATCCAAGACCTCGGCGCTATCGATATTTTGTGTACTGATAAGACAGGAACCTTGACCCAAGATGAAATCGTTTTGGAGTATCCGCTTGATATCCATGGCGAGTTGGATCTATCAGTCCTTCGCCGGGCTTACTTGAATTCCTATTTCCAAACCGGGCTAAAAAATTTGATGGACCGAGCGATTATCAATCGGACCCAGAAAGAAGCCAAGAAACATGAAATTGTTCGCGACCTGGATCAAACCTTCCATAAGATTGATGAATTGCCCTTTGATTTTGAACGTCGTCGCATGAGTGTCATTGTCAAAGACGAAGACGGTGTGGTCAGCATGGTGACCAAGGGTGCCTTGGAAGAAATGCTTTCTGTATCGACTTATGTTGAATACAAAGGTGAGATTAAACGCCTGACAGATGAAGTTCGTCAAGAGGTCCTCGCTGAAGTTGCTCAGTTAAATGAACAAGGACTTCGTGTTTTGGGTGTTAGCTACAAAACCGATTTGGACGAAAATGACATCTTTAGTGTTGAAGATGAACGAGACATGATCCTAACTGGTTACCTTGCCTTTCTTGATCCACCAAAACCTTCTGCAGCTCCAGCGATCAAAGCTCTTGCAGAATATGGGGTAACCACCAAGATCTTAACTGGGGACAATGAAAAGGTCACCCAAGCTGTCTGTGAAAAAGTAGGACTAGATGTCGAGCGGATTCTTTTGGGAAGCGAAATCGATACGATGACAGACCAAGAGTTAGCACAAGTTGTGGAAACAACAACGGTCTTTGCCAAACTATCACCCGATCAAAAAGCGCGGATCATCCTCTGCCTCAAGAATAATGGCCACAAGGTTGGTTACATGGGAGATGGGATCAACGATGCTCCATCCATGAAGGTCTCAGACGTTGGGATCTCCGTGGATACCGCTGTGGATATTGCCAAGGAAACAGCAGATGTCATCCTTCTAGATAAGGACTTGATGGTTCTTGAAAAAGGCTTGGTCGAAGGCCGCAAGGTCTATGCCAATATGACCAAGTACATCAAGATGACGGTCTCTTCTAACTTCGGGAACATCTTCTCTCTTCTCTTTGCCAGCATCTTTTTGCCTTTCCTTCCAATGGCTCCCGTTCATTTGATTGTGCTCAATCTTATCTATGATCTTTCTTGTATCGCCCTTCCTTTTGACAATGTCGACAAGGAATTTCTCAAGAAACCTCGTATCTGGGAAGCAAACTCTATCATGCGCTTTATGGCCTGGATTGGTCCAATTTCATCTGTATTTGATATTATTACCTACATGCTTCTTTACTTCCTTGTTGTTCCTATGATTTTAGGTCATGGCTACAACCATGGAGCAGCAGATGCAGCAGCCTTTATCATGGTGTTCCAAACTGGATGGTTTATCGAATCTATGTGGTCTCAAACCATGGTTATCCATATGTTGCGTTCACCAAAACTTCCATTTATCCAAAGTCGTCCAGCCTTCTCAGTCGTGGTGACGACCCTAGCAGCAGCCTTCTTTGTAACCTCCCTTCCATATAGTCCTTTGGCTTCTATCTTGAAGTTGAGCCAACTAAATGGATTGTACTTTGTTCTATTGTTTGCGATTATCGTCCTCTATATGCTGAGTGTGACGGTTGTCAAACGTATCTATATTAAGAAATACAAAGAATGGTTGTAATTGATTGATAGAAAGAGTGAGTCCGAACTTAAAAAATTAAGTGTAAGGGCTCTCTTTTTTTGGTAAAATTTGGTATAATAAGACGAATATAAAGTTGGAAATGATGATTTCCACGTGCTGTGAGTATCAAAGAGGGACTGAAAGAAAGAGTAGAGCTTGACTCCACTTTTATCATAGCTCTTTTTTGAATAATAACAGCTTAGAAAGAAGGATCTCAAAAATGGGAAAACTAGAAGTTATTACACATCCACTGATTCAACACAAATTATCTATTCTTCGTCGTACAGATACCTCTACGAAGGCCTTTCGTGAATTGGTAGATGAGATTGCTATGTTGATGGGCTACGAAGTGTTGCGTGAATTGCCTCTTGAGGATGTTGAAATTGAAACTCCTATTACCAAAACCGTTCAAAAACAAATCGCGGGTAAGAAATTGGCTATTGTCCCAATTCTTCGTGCAGGGATTGGGATGGTTGATGGTCTCTTGAGTTTGGTACCAGCTGCTAAGGTTGGCCATATCGGGATGTACCGTGATGAAGAAACCTTGAAACCAGTTGAATACTTGGTGAAATTGCCAGAAGATATTGATCAACGTCGTATCTTTGTAGTAGACCCTATGCTTGCTACGGGTGGATCCGCTATTCTGGCGATTGATTCCTTGAAAAAACGTGGCGCTAGCCATATCAAGTTTGTCTGCCTAGTATCAGCGCCAGAAGGGGTGAAAGCTCTTCAAGAAGCTCACCCAGATGTTGATATCTTTACAGCAGCCCTCGATGATCATTTGAATGAACATGGCTACATTGTTCCTGGTCTTGGAGATGCAGGTGACCGTTTATTCGGTACCAAATAAGAAGCCATTCATGATTCGTACGAAAGGTGCTTAAGATTTGACCTTTTTTGACCATTGGTTTATAATAGCACATATACTTTGAACCTCACGAATCGTGAGAATGAATGGATACTAAAGGAGAAGAATAGATGATTCCAGTAGTTATTGAACAAACCAGTCGTGGAGAACGTTCTTACGATATTTATTCCCGTCTGTTGAAAGATCGAATTATCATGGTAACAGGACCAGTTGAGGACCAAATGGCTAACTCCATTATCGCTCAATTGCTCTTCTTGGATGCCCAAGATAATACAAAAGATATCTATATGTATATCAATACCCCAGGTGGCTCTGTCTCAGCAGGTCTTGCCATCGTAGATACTATGAACTTTATCAAGTCAGATGTCCAAACCATTGTTATGGGGATGGCAGCATCTATGGGAACAATTATCGCTTCAAGCGGTGCGAAGGGCAAACGCTTCATGTTGCCAAACGCCGAGTACATGATTCACCAACCAATGGGTGGTACTGGTGGTGGTACCCAACAAACCGATATGGCGATCGCAGCAGAACACTTGCTCAAAACACGGAATAACTTGGAAAAAATCCTTGCGGAAAATTCAGGTCAATCCATTGAAAAAGTACATGCTGATGCGGAACGTGATAATTGGATGAGCGCACAAGAAACGCTTGAATATGGCTTTATTGATGAAATCATGGCCAATAATAAATTGGACTAAACCATCCTGTGGGAAGGTCCGTCAAGAGGCTGGGACAAAAGTCCTAGCCTCTCAATTATTTTTGGATTGTCGAGCAAAACGCAGTGGTTGAGTGGGCTCTACTACGCTGATTTCATCAGCTTTTACAGCCCTACTCAACTGTGCGGAGGTGGGACGACGAAATCGAATTCTAACGAATTACCGATTTCTGTCCCACTCTCTTTTTTGCTCTCATAAAAGAGTAGTTCTTTTTCTTGAAATTTGATATACTAGTAATAGAACGAGAAAGGGATTGACCATGTTTGAGAAACAAGAAAGAACAGGCTTGATTGTTAAATTGTATTACAATCGAGACGGGAAAAAATTACAATCTGTCGGAGATGTCTTGTACCATTCTAAGAAATGCCGTTATGTCCAATTGTATGTGGACAGTGACAAGGCCGATCAAGTCATGGAAGACTTAAAGAAAGAACGTTATGTCAAAAAGGTCTTGCCTTGCCATCTCAAAGATTTAGATACAGATTTTGTGGGGAGTTTGCAACGATTGGAGACCCCATCTGTGGTCACAGAAGTTTAGAAAACGCAATCATTTGATGGATTGCGCTTTTTTTATTGACAATTGTCAGATAATTCGGTATATTCTTAATGTATTTATTTTAAGATTCATTTAAGGAGATCATTACAAATGAAGAAAAAATTTGCTCTTTCATTTTTAACCATTGCAAGTGTCGCTCTTCTTGCTGCTTGTGGTGAAGTTTCTACTTCAGGTTCAAACACAACTGGTAACGAAATCGGCAAGGAACTAAAAGTCGGTTTTAACTTTGAAAAAACTGGTGAAGTAGCAGCCTACGGTAGCGCTGAACAAAAAGGTGCTCAATTGGCCGTTGATGAAATCAACGCTAAGGGTGGAGCTGATGGCAAAAAGATCGTTGTCACAGATAAAGATAACAAGTCTGAAACAGCTGAAGCAGCTACAGTCACTACAAACCTTGTCACTCAATCAAAAGTGAACGCTCTTGTTGGACCTGCAACTTCAGGTGCTACTGCAGCAGCGGTTGCCAACGCTGGTAAAGCAGGTGTTCCATTGGTAACACCATCTGCAACTCAAGATGATTTGACAAAAGGTCAAGATTACCTCTTCCGTGCTACCTTCATCGATAGCTTCCAAGGAAAAATCATTGCCAAATACACAACTGATAACTTGAAAGCGAAGAAAGTCGTTCTTTACTACGATAACTCATCTGACTATGCGAAAGGGATTGCTGAAGCCTTCAAGAAATCTTACAAAGGTGAAATCGTAGCAACAGAAACCTTCCAATCTAAGGATACAGACTTCCAAGCTGCTCTTACAAAAATCAAAGATAAAGATTTCGATGCGATTGTTCTTCCAGGTTACTACACAGAAACTGGTAAGATCGTAAACCAAGCGCGTGGTATGGGAATCAAACAACCAATCATTGGTGGGGATGGATTTAGCGATGCTAAGTTCGTTGAACAAGCAACACCTGCTGCAGCTACAGATATCTACTACGTAGCTGGATTCTCTACTGAAGGTGAAATGACTGATAAAGCCAAGAAATTCGTAGAAGCATACAAAGCGAAATACAATGAAGAACCTTCAATGTTCGCAGCTTTGGCTTATGATTCAGTTTACATGGTTGCAGAAGCATCTAAAGGTGCTAAGAACTCTGTCGAATTGAAAGATAACCTTGCGAAGTTGAAAGACTTGGAAGGTGTGACTGGTACAATGTCAATTGACAAGAACCACAACCCGGTTAAATCAGCTCTTATGATTGGCTTGAAAGATGGTAAAGTCAAATCAGTTGAGTCTGTTAAACCATAATTATCATTTGTTGTTTGTACAAGAGGCTGGGAGAATGAAAATTCCTGGCCTCGCTCTTTATTGTTAGAAAGGATGGTTCAAATGCTCCAGCAATTAGTGAACGGTCTAATCTTGGGAAGTGTCTATGCACTCTTGGCCCTTGGTTATACTATGGTGTATGGAATTATCAAATTGATCAACTTTGCCCATGGGGATATCTACATGGTAGGTGCCTTTATGGGATATTTCTTATTGAACTCGTGGAAAGTAAACTTCTTTGTAGCCTTGCTCCTAGCCATGGTTGGGACAGCTATTTTAGGGGTTGTAATTGAATACCTGGCTTATCGTCCGCTTCGTCATTCGACTCGGATTGCTGCCTTGATCACAGCCATCGGGGTTTCCTTCTTGCTCGAATATGGGATGGTCTTCTTCGTCGGTGCCAATACCCGTTCCTTCCCGCAAGTGATTAAAACGGTTCGTTACAACTTCGGTCCTATTTCAATCTCCAATATTCAGTTGATGATCTTGGGAGTGTCTGTTTTCTTGATGGTCGCTCTTCAATTTATTATTCAAAAGACAAAGATGGGGAAAGCCATGCGGGCTGTATCTGTCGATAGTGATGCCGCTCAATTGATGGGGATTAACGTAAACCGTACGATCAGCTTTACCTTTGCTTTGGGATCAGCCTTGGCTGGTGCTGGTGGTGTCTTGATTGGTTTGTATTACAACTCGATCGAGCCTTTGATGGGGATGACACCAGGGATCAAAGCCTTTGTCGCAGCCGTTCTTGGGGGAATCGGAATCATTCCAGGTGCTGCCCTAGGTGGATTTGTTATTGGTTTGTTAGAAACCTTCGCTACAGCGATCGGTCTTTCAGACTTCCGTGATGCCATTGTGTATGCCATCTTGATTGTGATCTTGCTCATCCGTCCAGCAGGTATCCTCGGTAAAAATGTGAAAGAGAAGGTGTAAGCCATGAAACAAAATTTAAAAGTGAATTTAGTCTGGCTTGGTCTTTTGGTCGCAGGTTTTGCCTTGATCCAAGTCTTGGTTGCAGCGGGTGTGCTCAACCTCTTCTATATCCAAATTTTAGAACAAATCGGAATCAATATTATCCTTGCAGTTGGCTTGAACCTCATTGTTGGTTTCTCAGGTCAATTCTCACTCGGACATGCCGGATTTATGGCGATTGGTGCCTACTCTGCAGCCATTCTCGGTTCCAAATCACCAACCTACGGGGCTTTCTTTGGCGCGATGGTTTTAGGGGCTTTGATTGCTGGTGTCGTTGCCTTGATCGTTGGGGTTCCAACCCTTCGTTTGAAGGGGGACTACCTCGCGATTGCGACACTTGGGGTTTCTGAAATCATCCGGATCTTGATCGTCAATGGTGGTACTCTAACAAATGGTGCTGCTGGGATCCTTGGTTTGCCAGCCTTTACAACTTGGCAATTGGTTTACCTCTTTGTTGTCATTACAACGATCTTTACGATTAACTTCTTACGCAGTCCAATTGGACGCTCTACCCTTTCTGTTCGTGAAGATGAAATCGCGGCAGAATCTGTTGGGATCAATACGACCAAAGTCAAAGTCATCGCCTTTGTATTTGGTGCGATCACAGCGGCGATTGCTGGATCTCTCCAAGCCGGCTTTATCGGCTCTGTTGTTCCTAAAGACTACTCTTTCACCAATACTATTAATGTCTTGATCATTGTCGTGTTTGGTGGTTTGGGATCCATGTCCGGAACAGTTGTGGCAGCCATCGTCTTGGGTATCTTGAACATGGTGCTTCAAGACTTCTCAAGTGTACGTATGATCATTTACTCATTGGCTTTGATTCTCGTGATGATCTTCCGTCCAGGTGGTCTTCTTGGAACATGGGAATTCAGCTTGAAAAAACTACTCTCAAAAAAGGAGGCTAACTAATGGCACTTCTTGAAGTAAAAAATTTAACAAAAAACTTTGGTGGTTTGACAGCCGTTGGTGATGTGACCATGGAACTCAATGAAGGGGAATTGGTTGGATTGATCGGACCAAACGGTGCCGGTAAAACAACCCTCTTCAACCTCCTAACAGGGGTATATGAACCAAGTGAAGGAACCATTACCTTAGATGGTCAGCTCCTAAATGGTAAAGCACCCTATAAAATCGCTGCAGGTGGTCTGGGACGGACTTTCCAAAATATTCGTCTCTTTAAAGATTTGAGCGTTTTGGACAATGTTTTGATTGCCTTTGCTAATCACCACAAACCACATGTCTTTGCGAGTCTTTTCCGCTTGCCAAGCTATTACAAGAATGAAGAAGCTTTGAAAGCGAAAGCCCTTGAATTGTTAGCGATTTTTGGTTTGGAAAAAGAAGCAGATACCTTGGCCAAAAACTTAGCTTACGGACAACAACGTCACTTGGAGATCGTTCGTGCCCTTGCGACAGAGCCAAAAATCCTCTTCTTGGATGAACCTGCTGCAGGGATGAACCCTCAAGAAACAGCAGAATTGACCCAATTGATCCGTCGCATTCAAAAAGAATTTAATATTACGATCATGCTGATCGAGCACGATATGAGCTTGGTCATGGAAGTAACAGAACGGATTTATGTATTGGAATATGGTCGCTTGATTGCCCATGGTACGCCAGATGAAATCAAGACCAACAAACGCGTAATCGAAGCATATCTAGGAGGTGAAGCCTAATGTCTATGTTAAAAGTTGAAAATCTTTCTGTACACTATGGCATGATCCAGGCTGTCCGTGATGTCAGTTTCGAGGTAAACGAAGGGGAAGTTGTTTCTCTTATCGGTGCTAACGGAGCTGGGAAAACATCTATTCTTCGTACCATTTCCGGTTTGGTGCGTCCAAGTGCTGGGAAAATCGAGTTTTTGGGTCAGGAGATTCAAAAGGTTCCGGCTCAAAAGATTGTAGCAGCGGGACTCTCTCAAGTTCCAGAAGGTCGTCATGTCTTTCCAGGATTAACTGTTATGGAAAACTTGGAGATGGGAGCTTTCTTGAAGAAAGATCGAGAAGAAAATCAAGCTAACTTGAAGAAAGTCTTCTCCCGTTTCCCACGTTTGGAAGAACGGAAGAACCAAGATGCAGCAACCCTATCTGGTGGGGAACAACAAATGCTTGCAATGGGTCGTGCACTTATGTCAACGCCAAAACTCTTGCTTTTGGATGAACCTTCTATGGGATTGGCCCCAATCTTTATCCAAGAAATCTTTGATATCATCCAAGATATCCAAAAACAAGGGACAACTGTTCTCTTGATCGAGCAAAATGCCAACAAGGCTCTTGCTATCGCAGACCGAGGTTATGTTTTGGAAACAGGGAAAGTCGTTCTTTCCGGAACAGGAAAAGAACTCTTAGCCTCAGAAGAAGTCCGCAAAGCCTACCTTGGTGGATAAGATTTCTAAAGATGTTTGAAAGGAAAAGTTAGCTAAACCTTTCTTCGGATTGATGACAAAGATAATTTAGAAACTTTCCTTAGGTGAGTACGGACGTCAGCGAACTTCTACGAAGCTCCATGACTTAGTTTTGAAACTAAGGTTTCAAAACTCCCGAGTGCTTGAAACAATCTTGTTTCAAGCACTTTTCTCACGGCGGAAAGTTTCTATATACTCCTAATGATTCAAAAAATAGCATAATTTCTATTATGAAGAAACATTAATCTCATTTTATAGGAAAAACAGTTTGAATATGTTCGAAAGAAAGGTCCTGACGACCTTTCTTTTTTCATCTTTCTTGTTTGATTTTTCTAAATTTTGAAAACAAGAGAAAACTGCTGAAAGCGTTTGAAATCATTCTTAAAATCAAGTATAATAAAACTAATAAAAGCATAGGAGAACTTGTTATGGCTGTTAAAGATTTTATGACACGTAAAGTGGTTTACATTAGTCCAGATACTACAATTGCCCACGCGGCAGATTTGATGCGCGAACAAGGTTTGCACCGTTTGCCAGTCATTGAAAACGATAAATTGGTTGGTTTGGTGACAGAAGGTACGATTGCAGAAGCAAGTCCATCTAAAGCAACAAGCTTGTCTATTTTCGAGATGAACTATCTGTTGAACAAGACTAAGGTTAAAGATGTCATGCTTCGCGATGTCATTACCGTCTCTAAATTTGCTAGCTTAGAAGATGCTACCTACCTCATGTATAAGAACAAGGTGGGAATTCTTCCAGTCGTGGACAATGACCAAGTATCCGGTGTCATCACAGACCGTGATATTTTCCGTGCCTTCCTTGAAGTATCCGGTTATGGAGAAGAAGGAGTTCGTGTTCGCTTTGTGACAGAAGATAAGGTTGGCGTTCTAGAACAAATCATTCACTTGATTGTAGAAGAAGGGTATAACATCGCCAATACAGTCAATATCCCAACCAAAGACGACCGTGTGGTTATCGAAGTCCAAATTGATGGGGTGACAGATCTAGAAGGAATCCGTAGTAAATTTGAAGCCAACGGTTTGAAAGTCGATGAAATCACTCGAACAACCGCAAAAGCTATTTAATAAAAAATCAGGCTGGACGTCATCCAGCCTGATTTTTGTATAAAGTAACCTAATAAATTCTATAAAAATAATTATGATTTTATTAATTATAACGTGTATTCTAAGATTTTCCGCCGTGAGAAAAGAGCATGAAACAAGTATGTTTCATGCTCTCGGAATTTTTGAGAGTAAAACAGTTTGGGGAACTGTTTTAGCCTGAGCTTAGAAAATAAAAAGCGAAGGGGCTCAATACAAATCGAACACAGGCTGCGGATTGTGTCAAAAAGATAAGTCTTCCTAGAATGCTAAAGATTCTTCGTCAAACTTCCTATTTTGACTTTATCCGCAGGCGCCCTTTGTATCTTGATTTAGTCATGGAACTTCCTGGATTGCTGAAATCATCCACTGGATAATTTCACCTAACGTCCGTACTCACCTAAGGAAAATCGTAAATAGAAAAACAAAGCTAGATGAGAATCTAGCCTTATTTCTATTAACGGGTAATGGGTTGTTTTTCTTTATCTAAAGTAAAGCCTTCGCCGAGAATTTCATGGGCTTCAGAAATGGTGATGAAGGCGAATGGATCGATCTGATTGATGATGTCTTTCATTTGTTTCATCTCATTCCGTGAAACGACACAGTAGACGATATCCAGGTCCTTACGGCTGTAATAGCCCATCCCGCGGATAAAGGTAATCCCGCGACCCAGATCGTCGGATACTTTTTGGGCAATTTCTTCTGGTTTAGATGTGACGATAAGGAAGCCTTTTCCAGCAAAACCACCTTCTCCAATCAAGTCGATCACAAGGGTGTCAATCAGGATAAAGAAGAGGGTATACATAGCCGTACGGACATCTTGGAAGACAACGACAACAGTTATCAGAACAATGGCATCTACAATCAACATGAGTTTTCCCATACTGAGGGAAGTGTATTTGTTAAAGATGCGAGCGAGGATATCTGTTCCTCCAGTAGTTCCACCAGCATTGAAGATGATCCCTAGCCCCAAACCAAGCACAACCCCTGAGGCGATACAGGCAAGCAGAATATCTCCTTTAAAGGCTGTAAAGATAAAGTGATGGTAGTGGTGGCTGAGGGGCATGGCTTCAAAAATCGCCATCCAAGCCGAAACCGAGAAAGTCCCAAGTAAGCTCAGATAAAGAGATTTTTTGCCCAGCAGTTTCCAAGCCAGAACGAAGAGAGGGATATTGATCAGCAAGTTCATCAGGGATACGGGGACTTTTAAGAGGTAATAGGTGATCAAGGTAATCCCTGTCGCTCCTCCTTCATAGAAGTGAAAGGGAATGACCAAAAAATAGATCCCAAATGAAAAAATGCCGGCCCCCAAGATGATAGCCAGAATATCTTTAAATTTAAACATGATAGGTTGTCTCCTAAAACTTTATAAGAACATTGTAACAAAAAAGTGAAAAAATGAAAATGACTTTGAAAAATTTTCTCTCCTAAAATACAAGATTTTTACCCTTATTTTTGGTAAAATAAAAAGAAGAAAACTAGAAAGAGGATACTATGGTAAACGGTACATTAATTTCATTTGAAGGTCCAGAAGGAGCGGGGAAATCATCGGTCCTAGAAGCCGTTTTGCCTCTACTTGAAGAAAAAGGAATTCCTTTTATTACAACCCGTGAACCAGGCGGTGTAGACATTGCAGAAAAGATCCGCCAAGTCATTTTAGATCCAGACCATACTAGTATGGATGCCAAGACAGAGTTGTTGCTTTATATTGCTAGTCGCCGGCAGCATTTGGTGGAACGTGTCTTGCCGGCCCTTGCAGCTGGGAAAATCGTCTTGATGGACCGCTTTATTGATAGCTCGGTCGCTTATCAAGGGTATGGTCGCGGTCTGAGTGTGGAAGATATCGAGTGGCTCAATCAATTTGCGACAGATGGTCTTAAACCAGATCTCACCCTTTACTTTGATGTGGATGTCGAAGAAGGGCTCGCTCGAATTGCCAAAAACCAAGAGCGGGAAGTCAATCGTTTGGATTTGGAAGGATTGGAGCTTCACCAAAAAGTAAGACAGGGTTATTTGGCCTTGTATGAAAAGGAACCAGAGCGCATTGTGAAAATCGATGCTAGTCAATCCTTTGAAGCAGTCTTTGCGGATGTCTTGGCTGTTTTAGAAAATCGCTTGGGGATATTGAAATGAAGCTAGAAGAGATCCAACAGCTCCAGCCAGAATTGGTGGAGCGCTTCACCCAGATCTTAGAACACAAACAGCTCAGTCATGCTTATCTCTTTACAGGCTCTTTTGCCAGTTTTGAGATGGCCCTCTTGCTAGCTCAAAGTCAATTTTGCCAAGATTTGCAGGGAGTCTGGCCTTGTGGCAAATGCCGTTCCTGCCGCTTGATTGAAAAAGAAGAATTCTCAGACGTAAAGATCGTGCGTCCAGTCAACCAGATCATTAAGACCGACCGCATTCGTTCGCTGGTTCAAGACTTTTCTCAATCAGGATTTGAAGGCAGTCGGCAGGTCTTTATCGTCCAAGATGCGGATAAGATGCATACCAATGCGGCCAATTCTCTCTTAAAAGTCATGGAGGAGCCCCAGAGTGAGATCTATCTCTTCTTGTTGACATCCGATGAAAACTTGATCTTACCGACCATCAAGAGTCGGGCCCAGCAGGTCCATTTTCCTAAAAAGCAAGCCTACCTAACCGAACTGCTAGAAAAAGAAGGCTTGATCAAATCACAGGCAAATTTAGTAGCTCGTTTTAGTTTTAGTCTCGAAGAAGCAGAGCAGCAAAAAAGGAATGCCACTTTTTTTGAACTGGCCAAAATTTGTGATCAATTCATCGAACGTTGTCAATCCAATTTAAATCGTGCTTATTTGGAAGTGACCCGCTTAGTGAGCCTAGCAGATGATAAGGAAAAACAAAGCCAGGCCTTTCGTTTGATGGAGTTGGCTTTAGAAGAGCAGTTGTGCTTGAGTCGCTCCCAGCAGTTGCTTGAGAAATTGAGTCTTGCTCGCAGGATGTGGAAGGCCAATGTTTCTTTTCAAAATGCTCTAGAATATATGGTTTTGAGCTTAGAAAGTTAAGGAGTCAGAATGAATAAAAAAGAATTATTTGATGCTTTAGACGGCTTTTCTCAGAATTTGTTGGTCACCTTGGCTGAAGTCGAAGCCATCAAAAAAAATTTGAAACAAGTCATCGAAGAAAATACAGCTCTTCGCTTAGAAAATGATAAATTGAGAGAGCGTTTGGGGGAAGTTGAGAAGACTTCATCCGCAAAGTCGCAACACCATGGACGTGAAAATTTGCAACGTATTTACAATGACGGTTTTCATATCTGCACTTATTCCTACGGTCAACGCCGTGAGAACGATGAAGAGTGTATGTTTTGTGACGAGTTGTTATTTAGGGAGTAAGCATGCAGATCCAACGAAGTTTTAAAGGGGAAAAGAAAACTGGGGTGCTTTACCTGGTCCCAACACCGATCGGTAACCGGGAGGATATGAGTTACCGCATGGTCCAGACCTTAAAGGATGTGGACTTGATCGCAGCTGAGGATACTAGAAATACAGGCCTCTTGCTCAAGCATTTTGAGATTACGACACCCCAGACTAGCTTTCATGAGCACAATGCCATGGAGAAAATTCCTGATCTGATCGCCCATTTAGAATCTGGAAAAGACTTAGCGCAAGTCTCAGATGCAGGACTCCCTAGTATTTCTGACCCTGGTCATGATTTGGTCAAGGCAGCGATTGAACGCGAGATTCCTGTCGTAGCTGTGCCTGGTCCTAGTGCAGGTATAACGGGTTTGATTGCCAGTGGCCTAGCCCCTCAACCTCATATTTTTTATGGATTTCTGCCTCGCAAAGAGGGGCAACAAAAGGCCTTTTTCCAAGAAAAAGTGGCCTACCCTGAGACTCAGATCTTTTATGAGTCGCCCCATCGGGTGAAGGCGACCTTAGAGAATATGTTGGCTGTCTATGGGGATCGTTCGGTCGTCCTGGTTCGTGAATTGACCAAGATCTACGAGGAATATACTCGTGGCAGTATTTCTGAGTTAGTCGCATTTCTTGAAGAAAATCCCCTCAAAGGGGAGTGTCTCTTGATCGTCGAAGGAGCCAAGGAAGAAGAGCTAGACCTAGAAGAGGTCGACTTGATTCAAGAGATCGACACCTTGGTCCAAGAGGGCATGAAGAAAAATCAAGCAATTAAACAGGTCGCCAAACAATATGGCCTGCAAAAGAGTGAGCTCTATGCTCGTTACCATCAAGACTAGGAAAGGTTGGAAGCAGGATGGAAATTAGAATGGCTTATCCCAATGAGATTAAGCGAATTATGGAAATTATCCAAGATGCCAAGGAAAGCCTGGCTCAAAGACAGGTCGACCAGTGGCAGGATGGCTATCCAGATGAAGAGATCATTTTTGAGGATATTCTAGAAAGTCGTGGCTATGTCGCCGTTGAAGATCAGGAAGTCGTGGGCTATGCAGCTGTCTACAAGGGCAACGAAGCGGCTTACAATGAGATTTATGATGGTAAGTGGGAGCATGACAACTATATGTATGTCACTTTTCACCGGGTCGCTGTAGCCAAAGAAGCTGCTGGCAAAGGGGTAGCGCAGACCTTCCTTCAAGGTTTAATCGAAGGGGAAAAAGGGCCAGATTTCCGTTGCGATACGCACCCGGATAATCTGGTGATGCAGCATTTACTTGAAAAATTGGGCTACCATTATTGTGGAAAGGTCCCCATTGATGGCGTCCGTCTGGCTTATCAAAAGATCAAACGAAAAGCAGAAACTAGTCTATTCCAAGTGGTCTCAGAAGAGGACCGCTGGGACCAAAGAGCAGAAGCGGCCTACAATGACTCTCTATCTTAAACAATTTTATGAAAGCCCTATGGGGCTTCTTTCGATCATTGTCAGTGAAGAAGGCCTTGTTGAGCTTGATTTTTATGATCCGAAAGAGGAGGCGACTGATCCCTATGGGGCGCTGGAGCAGGTCCATCCCTTCCATGAGAAGGTGAAGGAGTGGTTGGACCACTATTTTGCGGGGGATCCAATCGCTATCAGCTTTCCATTAGCACCGCAAGGGACAGCCTTTCAAGAGCGGGTGTGGCGGTTATTGCGAGAGATCCCATATGGTGAGACCAAGACCTATGGCCAGCTTGCCCAGGATCTTTCTTGTGGTTCAGCCCAAGCCGTAGGACAGGCTGTTGGACGCAATCCCTTGACGATCTTAGTCCCTTGCCACCGTGTGATGGGAAAAGATGGACAACTGACGGGCTATGCATCTGGACTCGATCGCAAACGCTGGCTCTTACACCATGAAGGAATTACCTGGAAGGAGAAATAAAATCGATGTATACATTTATTGAATACCCAAAATGTTCGACTTGTCGAAAGGCTAAATCAGAATTGGACGGTCTCCAATGTGAGTTTCAAAGCCAAAACATCGTCACAGAAACACCGACTAGCCAAGAATTGCAAGACTGGATGGCAGCTTCTGGCCTACCAATCAAGTCTTTCTTCAATACTAGCGGAATGAAATACCGGGAACTCGGTTTGAAAGATAAGGTGGATCAACTGACAGTGAAAGAAGCGGCGGATCTCCTTGCTTCAGACGGTATGCTGATCAAGCGGCCTTTGCTTGTCAAAGACGGAAAAGTTGTTCAAGTGGGCTACCGAAAACCATACGCAGACTTAGGTTTGTAAAAGAAAAGGGAGTTGGATTTTCTTCAGATCTATAATAAAGGTATGCCAGAAGCTTTCCTTGGGTGAGTACGGACGTCAGCGAACTTCAAAGAAGTTCCATGACTTAGTTTTGAGCCTAAGGTCTCAAAACTCCCGAGTGCTAGAAACAATAATGTTTCTAGCACTTTTCTCACGGCGGAAAGTTTCGGTATATTCTTTATGAGATTCATAAGTTAGAACTTATTTTGATTTCTTGACAAAATCGCGTAACCTATCTTACTTATAATTTATTTATATATATTCTAAAGGGAGTTGGGCTCCCTTTTCATTTTGCAGTGAAGATGATATAATCATACGAGTGAAATCAATGAAAGAGAGTCAAGCATGAGTATTTTAGAAGTGAAAAATTTGAGTCACGGTTTTGGGGACCGTGCAATTTTTGAGGATGTGTCCTTCCGTTTGCTAAAGGGAGAGCATATCGGTCTTGTCGGGGCCAATGGTGAAGGGAAATCGACCTTCATGAGCATCGTGACCGGTAAGATGCAACCAGACGAAGGAAAGGTGGAGTGGTCTAAGTATGTGACGGCAGGTTACCTGGATCAGCATTCGGTCTTAGAAGAAGGACAAACTGTTCGCGATGTCTTACGGACAGCTTTTGATGAGTTGTTCACAGCTGAAGCTCGCATCAATGACCTCTATATGGCCATGGCGGAAGAGGGAGCCGATGTCGATGCTCTGATGGAAGAGGTTGGAGAACTCCAAGAGCGTCTAGAAAGCCGTGATTTTTATACCTTGGATGCCAAGATCGATGAAGTGGCGCGTGCTCTTGGGGTTATGGACTTTGGCATGGACACAGATGTGACTTCCTTATCAGGTGGGCAACGGACCAAGGTCCTCTTGGCCAAACTCTTACTTGAGAAACCAGATATCCTTCTCTTGGACGAGCCAACCAACTACTTGGATGCAGAGCATATCGATTGGCTCAAACGCTACTTGCAGAATTATGAAAATGCCTTTGTCCTCATTTCCCACGATATTCCTTTCTTGAACGATGTGATCAACATCGTCTACCATGTGGAAAATCAGCAGTTGACCCGCTATTCAGGAGACTACTACCAATTCCTTGAAGTCTATGAAATGAAGAAATCGCAATTGGAAGCGGCTTATGAGCGCCAGCAAAAAGAGATTGCTGATTTGAAGGATTTCGTAGCCCGCAATAAGGCGCGTGTGGCTACACGGAATATGGCCATGTCTCGTCAGAAGAAGCTGGACAAGATGGAACTCATTGAGTTGCAAAGCGAAAAACCAAAGCCATCCTTTGAATTTAAAAATGCCCGGACTCCTGGCCGCTTTATTTTCCAGGCCAAGGATCTTCAAATCGGGTATGATCGTCCTTTGACTAAGCCTTTGAACCTAACGTTTGAACGCAATCAAAAGGTAGCCATCATCGGAGCTAACGGGATCGGGAAAACCACTCTCTTGAAGAGCTTGCTAGGAATCATCCTACCGATTGCTGGAGAAGTAGAGCGGGGAGATTACTTAGAACTTGGTTACTTCGAGCAAGAGGTCGAAGGTGGCAATCGCCAGACACCGCTTGAAGCAGTCTGGAATGCCTTTCCGGCTCTCAACCAAGCAGAAGTTCGTGCCGCCCTTGCCCGCTGTGGCTTGACCACCAAACATATCGAGAGCCAAATCCAAGTGTTATCCGGTGGGGAGCAAGCCAAGGTACGCTTCTGTCTCTTGATGAATCGTGAAAATAATGTCTTGGTACTAGACGAGCCGACCAACCACTTGGATGTGGATGCCAAAGAAGAATTGAAACGGGCTCTGAAAGAGTACAAGGGATCGATCCTCATGGTTTGCCACGAGCCAGACTTCTATGAAGGCTGGGTGGACCAAATCTGGGACTTTAATGAATTGACGTAAAGACAAAAAGAGAACCTCGCGGTTCTCTTTTCATTATTTCTTGAAATTGTAGTCTTTTAAGATTTCAATTTTTTCAATCTTGATATCTGTTTTTGGTTTGTCCTTATCATCGGTTTCGGCAGAGGCGATTTTATCGACCACATCCATGCCATCGATCACTTGGCCAAAGACAGTGTAGTTACCACCATCGAGGGTTGGATTTCCACCATTTTTATAAGCATCGATGATCTTAGCTGGGAAGCGGTCAGTTGGGAGTTTACTTGAAATATCATCCTTATTTTGGTTGATATAGAATTGACTACCATTGGTATTTGGACCAGAATTGGCCATGGCAAGGGCTCCACGAAGGTTGTAAAGGTATGGAGAATACTCATTCTCAAAACCAGTACCTGAATCTTTGGATTTGTCTTTGCCCTTCCAGATAGACTCGCCACCCGTACCGTCTCCTTTAGGATCCCCAGTTTGGATCATAAAGTTGTTAATGACACGGTGGAAAAGTAAGCCATTGTAGTAGCCTTCTTTTGCGTGGGTCAAGAAGTTTTCAACTGCAAGGGGCGCATATTTAGGGAAGAGCTTCACAGTGATGTCGCCTTCAGTTGTTGTGATTTTAACCTCTGCTTCGTCTTCAGCCACATCAGTTGAGAGTTGTGGAAAGACGGCATTTTCATTGGTCATGGCATCGTTAAAATCTTTGCGCAGTTGTTCTAATTTCTTTTGTTCTTCTTCAATTTTCTTTTGATCTTTTTCACTAGAGCTAGAAGTTGCTGTCTGCTCTGTCTTTTCTTTGCTTGAACTTGAAGAGTTAGCGTCAGTCTTATTAGACGAACAAGCTGTCAAAGCCAAGCCGGAAAATAATAGTAGTGCGATTAATTTTTTCATATTCTTCCTTTCCAACATAGTTGTCTTACTCTATTGTACCTTAATTTTGCGATACTTTCAAATCTGGACGGGATTCTCTATTTTCTGAGGTTGTTTCAAGACCGATAACATTTGATAAATCACTAATTAAGAAGGAAGTTGCGTATAGATGGAAAATTCGGTATGATGGGGGATATGTTAATTTGTTTGAAAATGAACGAATTCCCTCAAAAACCGTATCATGAATAGGAGGCTACAAATTGGATTATAAAACTCTACGCAAAAACTATAGACTCTATATTAGATCTGCAGGCTTGTTAGCAATGCTTCTGATCTTTTGCATTGGATTAGTGGTCAGGGATACTCTTCTTCAGACTGCTGGCGTTTTATTGGTTATTGCATGCTTGATTTTATTCATCCAATTGCTCAAGAAAAGCTACACCAACAAGTGCAACATCTTGCTCCATGTAGACTTAGATTTAGCTTTTTGGCAGCAATACCTTCAGTTGAACAAGAATGTGAAAAAAGCTATTTCACAAATAGATATTAAGCTGACATCGGTTGCCTATTCGTTTATGATGGGAGATTTTGATACTGTCATAAAAGAAGCTAGGGAAGCACTTAGTCAGACGGATTATCCGCAGAAATATAAGAACTTTTTTGAGAGTTATCTTATTCGTTCGATCGTGCTGACAGATCCTGATTTGTCTAGAGGAGAACTGGAGGGTCGGTTGAATGAATTGGCTATCACAGACCCGACACTGGCTGAGAAAACAAGAAAGGTCTGTCTTGCCCTTTATGATTTAACCATTGCGCATCAAAGCAATGACTATTTCGAAGATTTAAGCAATGATTTCAAGTACCAGCAGTTGGAAATTATTTACTACCAAGCCTTGAATGCTACTCTTAAAGGTGATCAGCACAGAGCCAATGATCTCTTTCGCAAGGTAGTCTCAGAAGATGAGTCGCTCTATATCGTTCGAAGGGCTAAACAATACTTGAAGGATGAAGGCAGTCATCTGTAAATCCTCCAATCGAAATAGAGATTAATTGAAAGGACCTGAACAAACACAAGGAGTTATTGGAAGGTAAGAATGAAGAAATCAATCTTTAAAGCCAATTTTTATGAAAGCCGTCGTCTACGTCATGATGGCTTTATCGATTATATGGTTAAGGACACAAATAGTCGAAAAATCTACACAAAGCCATTTAGTATTGCGAGAAAACTATTTTCATTTTTGGGGATACTGTTCATGTTTGGATTTTCTGCATTAATAGAGACGCAAATTCATCACCCGGATCCAGAAGCACCATTTGATACCTGGGGGATCAATTTCTATCCACTTTGGCTGTTTTTCTTGTGCTGGTTTTTGTGGTTTCTTGTTTGCAGAAAAAATCTGCGTAGAAAATATGATGCAAAGATTCCTTATGCTAGTATCTTGAATTCGAATCTGTATCTGATTTGGTTGGTATTTGTCTTAAATCTGTTTTTTATCACATTTATAGGTAGATACCTTACGATTTTGGGGTTGGTTTTATTCTATGTTCTTACCGGAATCATATTGTTTATGATTATCCAATCTAGAATGAAATCGCTAAAAACTCGTCTTTATGGAGTGCAGGATCCTAGTGCGACTGCTAGACAGAAAAAGTTTATAGAAGTCATTACTGGACTGGGTGGGATAATTATAGTAGTTTGGTTAGCTCTAAAATTTCTTTTCCCCCAAGTTGGAGAAGTGAAAGCTGATTTTTTAGGAACCATCTCATTTATAGGAATGGTATTTTTTGGAAATCTTATCACTTTGGGTATGTTAGTAGTGATGCTGTTACCCTATTCACTTTACGGCTACTACCGAAATAAGTATTCAGAAGAATATCGAGAGTTCGAAGGAAAATCGCTAGAAGAATGGTATGGGAAACAATACTTGAAAAAACACAAGGAGTTATTAAAAAATGGATAAGAATTTTAACGAGATGTCGTTTGATGAATTGAAATGCTACCGTAGAGAAGGTCTATGGAGATCTTTGGGCTTATTACTGGTCATTATTTTAGTGATTGTGGGCATGGTCTTGATGGAAGTGAACCATGTTTCTCCATCGAATCAGAATCGTTTTCGGGTTATTGGTTTGACAACGGTCATTGCGCTCTTTGGCTACCTGATGCCTCTGATGGCAGCAAATCGTGTGATGCGAGACCATCCGGATTGGGTTAAGAAATCGGGGATTCGAGCAAAAATTCCCTTGCCGATGTCTTGGCATATCACAAGATTTTGCGTTCTTGGAGCGAGTCTCTTGGTGATTGGAGTAGGATTTGCCTCGCTATACAAACCACAAATTCCGCAGACAAATTTACAAGATCAAATCGATAGTATTCAAACGGATCATGACCTGGAAAGAGAACAAAAAGTCGACCAAGTTCTAGATACTATCACACCGAATGATAAAAAATCTGAGTGAAATCCATTTTACATTAGGCACCTGTCATCAGGAAGTTTTCTTGATCGACAGGTTCTTTTTATTTTGTTATGATACAGTCAATGATAGATAGGAGAGACTTATGACGACTATTTCAGATGTAATGGAAAAATTTTACTCCGATCACGAGGTGAAACCCTATATTTCACCTGAGAGGGATTTGGAAGCTTGGTTGTTGGATCCAAAGCCTGTTTCCAAACGGAATATGGAGCTACTTCGAGATGGCTTGCTTGCAGGGGATATCATTCTCTTGTGGCGGATCCATTTTGGAACCTTTACGACAGAGACTTGGTTTCCTAAGTACTTCGAATATACTTATGGGATTCATGCTTCGGAACACTTGAAGACTTTAGTGGAGAAGGGCTATACTTTTATTGAATCCGCTTTTGATTCATTGGACCACATCAATGCGACCATGAAAAAAGCCATTCTCAAAAAGAAGGGAGTCGCGGGTTTGTCCAAGATGAAAGCAGCGGATTTGAACCAAGCTTTGGCTGCCCATTTTACGGAGGAAGAACTGGCGGAGCAGTTCACAATTCGGGGTTATCAGTTGACGGATAAAGGTAAGCAAGCGCTGAAAGACTATCAAGCCATCATTGACCGCCACCCCAAGAAAAACCTCTAAAACAGTGCCCACTCGGTGCTGTTTTTTACTTTATGCTGCAAAATTGAGGAAATGATTTTACTAGAGAACTAGCTTGGAAATGTGATATAATAAAGGTTATGGCAAACAATAATCAATCAAAAAAAACACGGTCGACGAGACGACTGTCCAAAGCAGAATTAGAAAGAAAAAAAGCGATTCATCGCATGATTGCGACCATTCTCATCAGTCTGGTTTTAGTCTTTGCAGCTTTGAAATTGGGAGCAGTAGGGGTCTTGGCCTACAACTTGATCCGACTATTTGTTGGGAGTTTGGCTTATTTGGCTATTTTAGCGACCTTTTTCTACCTCTATGCCTTTAAATGGCTGGACAAACACGAAGGGGTGATTTCAGGATTCCTAAGCTTCTTTGCTGGGCTTCTCTTGATGTTTCAGGCCTTCTTTGTATCCTCCCTTCATTTAGACAATAATGGGATCAAGGTCACCTTTTCAAGAATCATGGCTGACCTGATTCATCTGCGAGTGGAGAGCTTTGCTGGTGGTGGTATGATCGGTGCCCTTCTTTATGCTCCGATTTCCTTCCTGTTTTCAAATATTGGCTCTTATTTTATTGGCCTTCTCTTTATTGGATTGGGGATTCTATTGATGAGTCCTTATTCCATCTATGATTTGTTTGAAAAGGGTTTAGAAGCCTTCCACGCTTCTATGGAAAAACGCAAAGAACGTCGCGAACAGAAATTCCTTGAGAAGGAAGCGAGAGCTGCTGAGGAAGCTGCGGCAGCTGAAAGAGAGCAAGAAGAAGCAAGTGCAGTTCTTCCAACTCCCCTTTCAATGGAAGGGCATCCTGTAGATCCTGAAACGGGAGAGGTGTTGGCGGAGGAGCCGTTCACAGAGTCCTTCCCAGAAGCAGAAATTGTTGCACCAGCAACACCAGAGATCTACCTGCCAGATGAAGAATGGCCTGAAGAGCCTGAAGCGTACGAAGAGCTTCCAGTAGCCGAAGAATTCGAGGACGATGGGGAAGAAGTTCAAGTGGATTTCACACCTAAGGAATTGCTTCAATACAAGCTTCCAACCATTGATCTCTTCGCACCTGATAAGCCGAAAAATCAATCCAAAGAGAAAAACATCGTTCGTCAGAATATCCGCATTTTGGAAGAAACCTTTGCAAGCTTCAATATCAAGGCGACTGTGGAGCGGGCAGAAATCGGTCCTTCTGTTACCAAATATGAAGTCAAACCAGCTGTCGGTGTGCGGGTCAACCGCATTTCGAACCTGGCAGATGATTTGGCCCTAGCACTAGCAGCCAAGGATGTGCGGATCGAAGCGCCGATACCAGGGAAGTCTCTGGTCGGGATTGAAGTTCCAAACTCAGAGATTGCGACCGTTTCCTTCCGTGAATTGTGGGAACAGTCCAAGACAGACCCAGCTAAACTCCTTGAGATTCCTCTTGGGAAGGCCGTAGATGGTTCAGCTCGGACCTTTGATTTGGCCCGGATGCCCCACCTCTTGGTAGCGGGGTCTACCGGATCTGGTAAGTCAGTAGCGGTTAATGGGATTATTTCGAGTATCTTGATGAAGGCCCGTCCGGACGAAGTTAAGTTTATGATGGTCGATCCAAAGATGGTGGAGCTTTCTGTCTACAATGATATTCCTCACCTCTTGATTCCAGTGGTGACCAACCCACGCAAGGCCAGTCGGGCCCTGCAGAAGGTCGTTGATGAGATGGAAAATCGCTATGAGCTCTTCTCGAAAGTGGGTGCTCGTAATATTGCTGGCTTTAATGCCAAGGTGGCTGAGTACAATGCCCAGTCTGAGATGAAGCAAGTGCCCCTTCCTTTGATCGTGGTCATTGTCGATGAGTTGGCTGACTTGATGATGGTCGCAAGTAAAGAAGTGGAAGATGCTATTATTCGCCTGGGACAAAAGGCGCGTGCAGCGGGGATCCACATGATTCTCGCGACTCAACGGCCATCGGTTGACGTTATCTCAGGTTTGATTAAGGCCAATGTGCCCTCCCGTGTCGCTTTTGCGGTATCATCTGGGACCGACTCACGGACCATCTTGGATGAAAATGGGGCAGAGAAATTGCTCGGTCGTGGAGACATGCTCTTTAAACCGATCGATGAAAACCACCCAATCCGTCTACAAGGATCCTTTATCTCTGATGATGATGTGGAGCGGATTGTCAACTTTGTCAAAGAGCAGGCAGAAGCTGATTATGATGATGCCTTTGATCCAGGCGAAGTATCGGAGTCAGACTTTGACGGAGGCATGGGTGGCTCAGACGAGGGTGATCCTCTCTTTGAAGAGGCCAAAGCGCTCGTCATCGAGACCCAAAAAGCCAGTGCTTCGATGATCCAGCGCCGCTTATCGGTTGGTTTTAACCGGGCGACTCGCCTCATGGAAGAGTTGGAAGCAGCGGGTGTGATTGGACCAGCTGAAGGGACCAAGCCTCGAAAAGTATTGCAACAATCATAAGGATAGGGAAAAAGGGCATATGCTCCACTCCCTTTTCTTTTTATAGAAAATAGAAAGTAGGACCAGATGAAGTTAGACACGATTCATCATATTGCCATCATTGGACGGGATCGCGACGCTATGTTGCACTTTTATGTGGACCAGTTGGGCTTTGCGATTGTCAGTGAGTATGACCGTCCCGAACGCGGAGATATCTTGATCAATCTCCGCCAGGGGCAGCTGACTTTAGAACTCTTTATCAAACCGACGGCCCCAGAACGGCCTAAGCTCCCCTTGCCCGAGCATGCGGGACTGCGTCATCTGGCCTTTCAAGTGGACGATGTAGAGACCTATCTAGCCAGATTGGATCAGCTAGGTATAGAGAATACAGGCCTTCGCTATGATGATTTTGATGGCAAGAAGATGGCATTTTTCTTCGATCCAGAAGGATTGCCCTTGGAAATACATGAGTGAGGAAAGCAATGGTTAGATTAGAAGGACTCAGTCAGGAAGAAGTAGCGAAAAAGATCCAAGAGGGCAAGCAAAATAAGGTCACGATTAAGACAGAAAAAAGTATTGGGCAGATCATTCGAGACAATGTCTTTACCTACTTTAATCTGATTTTCTTGGTCTTAGCGGTCTTGCTGGTAGCAGTGAAGTCTTGGAACAATCTCTTGTTTGTCCCGGTCGTCGTGGTCAACTCCTTAGTTGGAATTGTGCAGGAAGTCCGCTCTCGACGGATCTTGCGTCAGATGCAATTTCTGCATATGAGTGAGGCGATCGTTCTTCGAGAAGGAAAAGAAGTCGCTCTACCGATCGATCAGCTGGTGGAGGGCGATCTGGTTCGCTTTCAAGCTGGAGATCAGATCTATGCGGATGGGGTCTTGCTGGAGGGCGAGCTAAAAGTCGATGAGTCGCAATTGACCGGTGAAGCCGATGAGGTCAAAAAAGGAGCGCAAGATGCGCTCATGTCAGGTAGTTTTGTGATCGCTGGTCAAGGTTTAGCGCGACTAGAAAAAGTTGGGAACGACTCCTACATCAACCAATTGAGCCTGGAAGCCAAGCAGGTTAAGTCTCATGAGGAGTCCGATATGGTTCATGCGGTCAATCGCATTGTGGGGATCATCGGCCTTCTCATCATTCCGCTAGGTTCGCTCCTTTTTCTTCGCAGCTATATCAGCCTAGGCGATAGCCTCAAGCTCAGTGTGACTTCAACAGTCGGTGCCTTGATCGGGATGATTCCGGAAGGCTTGTATCTCTTGATGACCTTGGCACTGGCTCTGGGTGCTGTCAGATTGGCCAAGGAAAAGGTCCTGCTCAATAGCATGAAGGGAATTGAGACCTTATCGCGCGTGGATATCCTTTGTGTCGATAAGACGGGGACCATTACAGAGCCCGGTATGGAAGTGACAGAGATTCGTCCAGTTAAAGATTCTCAAGACTTGGAAGCTCTAGCTCAGTATGTCAAGGCTAGTATGGATCAAAACGATACCATGGATGCCATCCGAAAATTTCATAAGACACCAGTCAGCCAGCCTTGGAAGGCTCTTGAAATACAGCCCTTTACGTCTAAGAAAAAGTATGGGGCGATTGCCTTTGAATCAGGGATCTATGTATTGGGGGCTCCAGAATTTGTCTTACGAGAGGGCTTCTCTGAGGTTGAACAGGAGATAGCTCCTGCTACTCAGGCAGGTAATCGGGTCTTGGCCTTTGGGAAATATAAGGGAGAACACCTGGGAGAGACTTTAGAGGCTCCTGTAGACTTGGTAGCCTGGATTATTCTCTCCAATCCTTTGAGAAAAAATGCCAAAGAAACCTTCGCCTACTTTAAACAACAAGGAGTGACCATTAAGGTTATCTCAGGGGACAACCCAGCAACGGTTTCAGCTATTGCACAAAAAGCAGGCATTAAAGGAGCAGAAGATCTAATCGATGCCAGAACCTTACTGACGGAAGAAGATTTGCACCAGGCGGCGAGCCAATATACGGTCTTTGGACGAGTGACACCAGAGCAAAAGAAAAGCCTTGTAGAAGGCTTGCAGGCAAAGGGGCATAAAGTCGCCATGACTGGAGATGGCGTCAACGATATTCTGGCCCTTAAAACAGCGGATTGTAGTATTGCGATGGAATCTGGAAATGATGCGACCAAAAAGATGGCGCAAGTGGTTTTACTAGATTCCGACTTTGGGAAGATGCCGTCCATCGTGGCAGAAGGTCGGCGGGTGGTCAATAATATTCAACGATCAGCCAGTCTCTTTTTGATCAAGAATATCTTTTCCATTTTGTTGGCTATCTCAGTGACGCTTTTAGCCTTTACTTATCCCATCATGCCGTCGCAGATGTCCTTGATCAGTGGTTTTACGATTGGGATTCCAGGATTCTTCCTAGCGCTTGAGCCCAATAGCGAGCGCATCAAAGGACGCTTTATCGAAACAGTCTTTAAAAATGCGCTACCTGCTGCCTTGACGGATTTTATACTGATTTTTAGTCTGGTCTTGCTGTCTTCTACATTTGGCATGAGGTCGGAAGAGCTCTCGAGTGCAGCCATCTGCTTGATGGCCTTCGTTGGTTTTACCATCATCTACCAAGAATCCCAGCCTCTCAATCACTACAAGAGACTAGTTCTTCTGGGAAATATCCTAGCCTTCTTGGTTTCAAGCAGTATCCTAGGTAGATTCTTTAACATGAGCCCCTTGAGACTTCAAACACTGGTTATCTGCGCCATCATGGCGGTTCTTGCTCTCATCTTGATTCAAGTCTTCAAGAAACTAGTGGGATGGTTCTTTCATCGGAAGAAATAAAAAAGAGAGTGGGACAGAAATCGGTAATTCGTTAGAATTCGATTTCGTCGTCCCACCTCCGCACAGTTGAGTAGGGCTGTAAAAGCTGATGAAATCAGCGTAGTAGAGCCCACTCAATCACTGCGTCTTGCTCGACAATCCAAAAACAATCAAGAGGCTAGGACTTCTGTCCCAGCCTCTTTGCCATTAGATAAATAAACTAACGGTTAGGATCAGATAGAGCAAGAAGGTGATCAGAAACCCAGCGCGCCAGAAGTATTTGATAAATTTCGGATAATAAAAACTCTTTTTCTTTTTTAAGAAATAAACCGTTAGCCCCAAGGCCAAAAGCGAAAGGCTCAAGGCTAGTAGTGGTAAGAGGCTGTGGTAAAAAGCGCTGTCTGAAATCAGGTAGTACTCCAAGGCAAATAAAGGAAAGGCAATATCGGTAGATCGCCATCCTCTTTTTTGGAGTTTAAAGAGGTGAACAATGATGCCGCTCAGAATCAGCGTTAAAAAAATAAATAATACAGAAGCAACTTTGATTAACATAGCTTCATTCTATCATAAAACGAAAAAAAAGTTTACTATATTTTAATTTTTTCTTGCAAAAAAAGAGAAATCGTGTATAATAGAAAGGTATGCACAAAGCATACTTGTGGGAGGTAAAAATCTGTAATTACCGCCAAAACCACAAAGGAGGATTTAAGAAATGGCTAAAAAAGTCGAAAAACTTGTAAAATTGCAAATCCCTGCTGGTAAAGCTACTCCAGCTCCACCGGTTGGTCCAGCGCTTGGTCAAGCAGGTATCAACATCATGGGATTCACTAAAGAGTTTAACGCTCGTACAGCTGATCAAGCTGGTATGATCATCCCAGTTGTTATCACTGTTTATGAAGACAAATCATTCGATTTCGTTACAAAAACACCACCAGCTGCTGTTCTTTTGAAAAAAGCTGCAGGTGTTGAAAAAGGTTCAGGTACACCGAACAAAACGAAAGTTGCAACTGTAACTCGTGCACAAGTACAACAAATCGCTGAAACTAAGATGCCAGATTTGAACGCTGCAAACATTGAGTCTGCAATGCGTATGATCGAAGGTACTGCTCGTTCTATGGGATTCACTGTTACTGACTAATTGTAACAATCCTATTTGCCCGCAATACACTTGATCAAATGACGAGTGACGTGGGAGATGAAAATCGATATGACCACATTACAAGGAGAAAGATAAAATGGCTAAAAAAAGCAAACAACTTCGTGCTGCTCTTGAAAAAATCGACAGCACAAAAGTCTACAGCGTAGAAGAAGCTGTAGCTCTTGCAAAAGAAACTAACTTTGCAAAATTTGACGCAACTGTAGAAGTTGCATACAACTTGAACATCGACGTGAAAAAAGCTGACCAACAAATCCGTGGTGCAATGGTATTGCCAAACGGAACTGGTAAAACAGCTCGCGTACTTGTATTTGCACGTGGTGCAAAAGCTGAAGAAGCAAAAGCTGCTGGTGCAGACTTCGTAGGTGAAGATGACCTTGTTGCGAAAATCAACGATGGTTGGTTGGACTTCGACGTTGTTATCGCTACACCTGACATGATGGCTCTTGTTGGACGTCTTGGACGTGTCCTTGGACCACGTAACTTGATGCCAAACCCTAAAACTGGTACAGTAACAATGGATGTTGCGAAAGCAGTTGAAGAGTCTAAAGGTGGTAAAATCACTTACCGTGCTGATAAAGCAGGTATCGTTCAAGCGATCATCGGTAAAGTTTCATTCGATGATACTAAATTGGTTGAAAACTTTAAAGCTTTCAACGACACAATCCAAAAAGCAAAACCAGCTACAGCTAAAGGTACTTACGTAACTAGCTTGACTTTGACTACAACTCAAGGTCCTGGTATCAAAGTGGACGTTAACTCACTTTAATTGAAATGAAAAGCTGCCCTCGGGTAGCTTTTTTTGTACTCCATTTATATTTGCTACAGTTGGTAAAACTAATCGGATGGAAAAAAGAAAATTTTGATGGATATGACTATATAAAAAACGTAATTTATGGTAAAATAATACAGATCAAAAAAGGAGAGAGAAAATGGTAGAACCTAAGTATAAACGTATCTTAATCAAGCTATCTGGTGAGGCTCTTGCAGGCGAACGTGGTGTCGGAATCGATATCAAAACTGTCCAAAATATGGCCCAAGAAATCAAGGAAGTTCATGAACTTGGAATTGAAATTGCCTTGGTGATTGGAGGGGGAAACCTTTGGCGCGGAGAACCTGCTGCAGAAGCAGGGATGGATCGTGTCCAAGCAGACTACACAGGGATGCTTGGGACTGTCATGAACGCCCTTGTGATGGCTGATTCGCTTCAACAAGTTGGCGTGGATACCCGTGTTCAAACTGCGATTGCTATGCAACAAGTTGCAGAACCATATATCCGTGGTCGTGCCCTTCGTCACCTTGAAAAAGATCGGATCGTGATCTTTGGTGCAGGGATCGGTTCTCCTTACTTCTCAACAGATACGACCGCAGCCCTTCGTGCAGCTGAGATTGAAGCAGATGCCATTCTCATGGCCAAAAATGGGGTCGATGGTGTTTATAATGCCGATCCGAAAAAAGATGCTTCAGCTGTGAAATTTGAGGAATTGACTCACCGCGATGTGATCAACAAAGGTCTTCGCATCATGGACTCAACAGCCTCTACTCTCTCCATGGACAACGACATTGACTTGGTTGTCTTTAATATGAATGAACCAGGCAATATCAAACGCGTTGTCTTTGGTGAAAATATCGGTACAACCGTATCGAATAACGTAGAAAAATAATAGAAAATAGAGGAAGATTATGGCAAACCCAATCGTAGAAAAAGCAAAAGAAAGAATGACCCAGTCTCACCAAAGTTTGGGACGTGAATTTGGTAGCATCCGTGCTGGACGTGCAAACGCAAGTCTTTTGGATCGTATTTTCGTAGAATACTACGGAGTAGAGACTCCTTTGAACCAATTGGCATCTATCACGATTCCAGAAGCACGTGTCTTGTTGATCACACCATTTGATAAATCATCTTTGAAAGACATCGAGCACAGCATCAATGCTTCTGACCTTGGTATCACTCCAGCCAACGATGGATCTGTTATCCGCTTGGTTATCCCAGCTTTGACAGAAGAAACTCGTCGCGACTTGGCAAAAGAAGTGAAAAAAGTGGGTGAAAATGCTAAAGTAGCGATCCGTAACATCCGTCGTGATGCTATGGATGAAGCGAAGAAACAAGAAAAAGCAAAAGAAATCACAGAAGATGAATTGAAAGGTCTTGAAAAAGAGATTCAAAAAGTTACGGATGACGCTGTTAAGCATGTAGATGAAATGACAGCTCACAAAGAAAAAGAATTGATGGAAGTTTAATCCATCCCAACCATTACAGGAAAGAAAGACTCAGTTGGCACTGCTGGCTGGGTTTTATTTCCATTATTCTTGTGAAGAGGCAAGAGGAAAGAAGGAAACATGAATACGAATCTAGCAAGCTACATCATGGGAATGGTCATTGATGAAAATGATCACTTCTATTTTGTTCAAAAAGATGGCCAGACCTACGCGCTTGATAAAGCAGAAGGCCCACACAAAGTCGGAGAAAGTGTCAAGGGCTTTGCCTATACGGATATGAAGCAAAAGTTCCGACTCACGACACTTGAAGTCACAGCAACTCAAGAAAGCTTTGGCTGGGGAACGGTCACGGAAGTGCGCAAGGATTTGGGAGTCTTCGTGGATACAGGGCTTCCAGATAAGCAGATTGTTGTCTCACTAGATATCCTACCGGAGATCAAAGATCTATGGCCTAAAAAGGGCGATCGTCTCTATATTCGATTAGAAGTTGATAAGAAAGATCGGATTTGGGGGATCTTAGCCTACCAGGAAGATTTCCAGAGTTTGGCTCGTCCAGCCTACAACAATATGCAAAACCAAAACTGGCCAGCCATTGTCTACCGCTTGAAATTGTCTGGAACCTTTGTTTACCTTCCAGAGAATAATATGCTGGGCTTTATCCACCCAAGTGAGCGATATGCAGAACCACGTTTGGGAGAGGTCTTAAATGCCCGCGTCATTGGATTTCGTGAAGTGGATCGGACCTTGAACCTATCTTTGAAGCCACGTTCCTTTGAAATGTTGGAAAACGATGCCCAAATGATTTTGACCTATTTGGAAGCCAATGGTGGCTTTATGACCTTGAATGATAAGTCCTCTCCAGAAGAAATCAAAGCAACTTTTGGGATTTCAAAAGGCCAGTTCAAAAAGGCCTTGGGTGGTTTGATGAAGGCCAAAAAAATCAAGCAAGACCAGTTTGGAACAGAGTTGATCTAAGAGGAGGCTTATGCGAAAATCATTTTATACTTGGCTGATGACGGAGCGCAATCCTAAAAGCAATGCTCCTAAAGCCATTCTAGCAGATCTTGCATTTCACGAGTCTGCTTTTCCCAAGCATACAGATGACTTCGATGAGGTCAGTCGCTATCTAGAAGAGCATGCCAGCTTTTCCTTTAATCTTGGCGATTTTGATGCGATTTGGGAAGAATACCAAGCCCACTAGAGAAGGATAGGTCGAGGATGGTTTTTTCTCGGCCTCTTTGTTATAATAATAGAAAAACACAGGTAGAGAGGTTCTTTATTTGCAAGAACATTCAGTTGAAATTACATTAACGCATCCAGACGATCTCTTTCATTTGTTTGGATCTAACGAACGCCATCTCCGTTTGATGGAGCAAGAATTTGGGGTAACTATTCATGCCCGGACAGAAATCGTCCAAATCATTGGGGAAGAAGAAAGCTGCGAGCAGGTTCGTCAAGTCATTCAGGCTCTTTTGGTCCTCGTTAACCGTGGCATGACCATTGGAACGCCGGATGTGGTGACCGCCATTACCATGGTGAGAAATGGGGAATTGGATAAGTTCATCGCTCTCTATGAAGAAGAGATTATCAAGGATAGTTACGGCAAGCCCATTCGGGTTAAAACACTTGGTCAAAAGATCTATGTCGATAGTGTCAAGAACCATGATGTCACTTTTGGGATTGGACCAGCGGGGACTGGGAAAACCTTCCTAGCAGTGACTTTGGCCGTGACCGCCCTCAAGCGTGGTCAGGTTAAGCGGATCATTTTGACGCGTCCTGCTGTAGAAGCTGGAGAGAGCCTTGGTTTCCTACCAGGGGATCTTAAAGAAAAAGTGGACCCTTATCTACGACCGGTCTATGATGCTCTTTACCAGATTTTAGGGAAAGACCAAACAACTCGGATGATGGAGCGGGAGATTATCGAGATTGCGCCTTTGGCTTATATGAGGGGGCGGACCTTGGACGATGCCTTTGTCATCCTCGATGAAGCGCAAAATACCACCATCATGCAGATGAAGATGTTTTTGACCCGTCTTGGTTTTAATTCCAAAATGATTGTCAATGGAGATACCAGCCAGATTGACCTTCCGCGAAATGTCAAATCCGGCTTGATTGATGCTCAGGAGAAATTGAAGAACATTTCTCAAATTGACTTTGTGCATTTCTCTGCTAAGGATGTCGTTCGTCATCCAGTAGTAGCAGAGATTATCCGGGCCTACGAGCCCATTCCGAATCCAGTCCTCAAAGAAGAACCAGATGTGGAAGAAGAATAAAAGAAAAGGCAAAGATCATCGGATCTTTGCCTTTTGAATGTTAGATATTAAACCAATTCATCAATTGGTGTGAAGTCACGCTCTAAACCGGTAGCAACGGGTTGGCTAGTGATGTGACCTTGGTAAGTGGTGACCCCTTGGCGCAGGCCTTCGTCGAGGGAAATTGCCTTGTGGAAGCCATTGTTAGCTAGGGATTCGACATAAGGAAGTGTAACATTGGTAAGGGCGATAGTAGAGGTACGAGCGACAGCCCCTGGGATATTGGCAACAGCATAGTGGAGCACACCATGTTTTTCGTAAACTGGCTCCGTATGCGTTGTGACACGGTCTGCTGTTTCAATAACCCCACCTTGGTCAACGGCCACATCGACGATGACTGAACCGGGACGCATCTGTTTAACCATATCGTCTGTCACTAATTTAGGAGCTTTAGCACCAGGAATCAAGACAGCACCGATGACAACATCGGCATCACGGACGCTGGCCTCAATGTTAAATGGATTGGACATAAGGGTTTGGATTTGGTGACCAAAGACATCTTCCAGAACAGCCAAACGTTTAGCACTGATATCTAAGATGGTCACTTGGGCACCAAGTCCAAGGGCGATACGAGCCGCGTGGGTTCCAACGACACCGCCACCGATGATGGTGACTTTTCCTTTGGGAACACCTGGTACCCCACCTAGGAGGACTCCTGATCCACCTTCTTGTTTGGTCAGGAAGTGAGCACCGATTTGCACGGCCATCCGTCCAGCAACCTCACTCATTGGCACCAAGAGTGGTAATTGTCCATCTAAGTCTCGAACGGTTTCGTAGGCTACACCAGTTGTCTTGGCTGCAACCATGGCATCTGCTAATTCAGGAGCAGCAGCCATGTGCAAGTAGGTGAAGAGCAAGAGGTCTTCACGAAGGAAGCCATATTCTTCAGCGAGGGGTTCTTTGACTTTGACCACCATCTCAGCGGCCCAAGCTTCTGTAGCAGTCGCAACGATGGTTGCCCCTTGCTTCGTGTAATCTTCATCCGCAAAGCCAGAACCAAGTCCAGCATTTGTTTCCACCAAAACTTGATGTCCTTTCTTGACCAAGCTTTGTACGCCTGCAGGAGTCAAACCGACCCGATTTTCGTTGTTTTTAATTTCTTTAGGAATTCCAATGAGCATTCTTGCCTCCTTGCTCAGATTTAGGTGTAAAAAGGCCATTGGTGTGAGATGGCTCTCTTGACTCAATGACCTTTTCACTCCTTATCTGATTGTTTTGATTGATTTAATTGTATAGAAAAGTGGGTTAAAAAGCAAGAAAAATTTGAGCTTGCCTTCCTTTAGGTTATTTGCTAAACTAATCCCTAAAGAAGGAGTGTCAAATGGAAAATTTATATGTGAAGTTAGCGGCTTATCGTGAAGTGGAGACAGAGCGTTTGCACTTGCGTCCGGTCACTCTTGATGATGCACCAGCTATGTTTGAGTATGCTTCTGATGAGACAGTTACGCGCTATACCTTTGCAACCAATCATAGTCTTGAAGAGACGCGTAATAATATTGCCCTCTTTTACCTAGCGAGCCCACTTGGAAAATGGGGGATCGAGCTCAAAGAAAATGAAAAATTTATAGGGACGATTGATTTACTGGATTTGGATCTTTGTCTGAAGAAGGGGAGTATCGGCTATGTTCTGAATAAAGACTATTGGAACCAGGGTCTTGCGACAGAGGCTACCAAGGCAGTCATTGCCTTGGCTTTTGAACAGTTAGGGATGAACAAGCTAATTGCTGTTCATGATCAGGACAACCCAGCTTCTGGACGGGTGATGGCCAAATCAGGGATGAAATATTCTCACGAGGAGCCCTACGCGATGCTAGACCTGCATGAAGAAGGGAGAATGGTGACAAGAGTTCATTATGTCCTCACTAAGGAAGAATATTTGTCAGAAAAATGAGTCAGGATATTGACAAAAGGCCTATCTCCATGATATAGTAGATAGGTACTGCTGGTTTAGCTCAGTCGGTAGAGCGCATCCATGGTAAGGATGAGGTCGCCGGTTCAATCCCGGCAACTAGCATATCAGAAGAGAGAAGCTTAGAGAAGATCTAGGCTTCTTTTTTTGCGAGTCCATCTTTAAAAGTCCGGTTTTTTCAACAATTTTCAAAAAAACGTTGACAAGCAAGGAAATCCGTGGTAAAGTTAGAACAACAAAGAGAAAGGAGAAAACCATCATGAACAAAGTAGATGTTTTGATGACACAATTGAATACACAGCTTCTCCAATCTCAGTTGAGTTCGATGTAAACTATAAATGGAACCCAAGATGGAGGAGTTTGTCTTGGGTTTTTTGTATGCATTTTTACCTGCCTTAACTGAATTGGTGATAGGCATCAGAAGGCCCAAGTGTGGACTGAGCACGTACTCAGCTCCTTGCTTGGGTTTTTTCTGTGCCATTTTGAAAAGGAGAATATATGATCAGAGCTATTTGGGAGTATATCAGGGAGCGCAAGTGGCGATATGTGAAGATCGCTATGGTCCTGATTCTTTATGATTACACCTTATTGATCCCGACGCAAGTTATCCAGCGTTTAGTGGATCATTTGAGTCAGCAGACGCTGACGCAATCCAACTTTGTATGGGATATGGTCCTCTTGGTGGGATCAGCCATCCTCAATTACCTGACGGCTTTTTATTGGCAGTTGCGACTCTTTCAGTCGTCAGTCCATTTCAAGGCGACCCTTCAGGGACAAGCGTTTCGTAAGCTAGTAGCTATGCGGCGTCCCTTTTTTGAGAAATTTCGCTCAGGGGACCTCTTGACGCGCTTTACGACGGATGTGGATGGCATGGCCGATATGGCTGGTTACGGGATGATGGTGCTCCTGTTTGGCGGTGGCTTGTTTGCCTTTATTATTCCGACCATGTTTTTCATTTCTTGGCAATTAACCTTGATTTCCTTTATTCCCATGATCTTCCTCGTCGTCTCTACCTATTTTTTGAGTAGAAAGCAGGAGGAGTATGTTGAGCAAAACCGGGAAGCGGTCGCTCAGTTGAATGATGAAGTCTTGGAGTCGATCGAAGGAATTCGGGTCATGCGGGCCTATAGTAGACGGGACCAGCAGGTCAAACAGTTTCAGAAAAAAACGGCCAGTCTATCCAAAACGGGGGATAAAATTGCCTCTATCCAGTATTCTTTTGGACCTTTAGCCCTGTTGTTTATTGGATTCTCGACAGTCTTGCTCCTGCTATTTGGAGGCCAGTCCCTGGCAAGCGGGCAATTGAGTCTTGGGAAATTATTGGCTTTACAGCTGTATTTGGTCTTTTTAATTGAGCCTATGTGGATGATGGCGGACTTGATCTTGGTCTACCAGACAGGGCAAATGTCCTATAAAAAATTAAAAGAAGTGATTGATGAAACGGATGATCTGGAGCCAGATGGTTCTCACTACCTAGAGCAGATTGATTTGGTGCAGTTTAAGGACTATTCTTTCAGCTATCCTGGTGCTGAGCGAAAGAGCCTGTCAGGCATTGATTGGACCATTCAGAAAGGACAGACGGTTGGAATTGTTGGTCGTACCGGTGCAGGAAAGACTACCCTGGTTCGACAATTCTTGCGGCAGTACCCAGTTGGTGAGGGAGAATTCTTGGTCAACCAGCAACCGATCGTGGATTACAACCGACACTCCATCGAAGAAAAAATTGGCTATGTTTCCCAAGAACATATTTTATTCTCCAAGTCTATCCGTGAGAATATAGCGCTTGGTAAAAAAGGAGCCAGCCAAGAAGACTTGGTGGAAGCAGTAGCCCAAGCTGCTTTTGCGGATGATCTCGAACGGATGTCTCAGGGAATGGACACCCTGATCGGTGAGAAAGGGGTCTCTGTATCAGGTGGTCAAAAACAACGGATCTCCCTGGCGCGTGCATTCTTAAGAGATGCTGAGCTCTTGCTGTTAGATGATTCCCTTTCGGCAGTAGATGCTAAGACTGAACAGGCCATTATTGACACGATTCAAAAGGAACGAAAAGACAAGACGACCATCATTGTTTCTCATCGCTTGTCTGCTGTTCATCAGGCGGATTGGATCATCGTCTTGGATCAAGGTCGTATTGTAGAAGAAGGTAGGGCTAGTGATTTATTAGCTCAAGAGGGCTGGTATTATGAACAATACCAACGGCAACAAAAACAGGAAGGAGAATAAGATGAAAGTATTGAAACGATTATTATCGAGGATCACGCTTTATCCAACTGTCTTTCTTGCTGGCTTTATTTGCCTCTTACTAGCCACCATTTTTTCTGAATTGTCACCCTTTCTTCTCCAAAAGATGATCGATGGGCCTTTGACCGCACTGACCCACGGTGGCGGACAAGGGGACTTGCTTCAGATGGGAAGATTCTATCTCTTGGTCTTGAGCCTGGGGCAGCTGATTAGCTACATGGGCAATCGGATCTTACTGCATGGAAGTAATCAAGTAACCGCTAGTCTGAGAGACCAAGCCTTTCAAGTCATGCAAGGACTGCCTATTTCTTATTTTGATGATAAGCCGGCTGGGAAGATCGCGACAAGAATTGTCAATGATACAGAGACCTTGCGGACCCAGTTTTATAACTCTTGTATGATTTTAGTCATCTATTTGGTACGCTTTCTCTTTATTCTAGGGATTCTCTTTTACCTGAGTCCTATGATGGGACTTCTCTTGTGTTTGGTTTTTCCAATTTTCTATGGAATCCAGTATCTCTACAAGGTCATGACGGACCAGCCTATGAAGGATTTCTTTGATGCGAGAAGCGAGGTCAATACCCAAGTCAATGAACTCTTGCATGGTGCCAGTATGATTCAGCTCTATCATCAAGAGCCTGGTGTGGTAGAGGAGTTTGAAGCCACTACCCAGAAGATGCTAGGAGCCAATGATCGGATCCTCTTAGCTGATTCCATCGCTTCTTGGACCTTGACAGAATTGCTCAAGTTTTTAGTGATTGCAGGTATATTGACCATCGCTGGGATTTCTTTCCTACAGGGCAATATCGGTGTGACAGCTGGTTTCTTATTTATCAATATTAACTATGTCATCAATCTGTTTGATCTCATGGCCAATCTCAGTCGTCAATTTCCGAATATTCGGCGATCACTAGAGACGGGGAGTCGCGTCCTTGCCTTCTTGGATCAACCCTTAGAGGCCGATGGTGTATCGGAACTGAAGATAGAAAAGGCTCAAGTCGTGTTTGATGATGTTCAATTTGCTTATGAAGAAGGCAAGCCAGTTTTACAGGATATTGCCTTTCAGGCGAGTCCCGGGGAAACCATCGCTCTTGTGGGCCATACTGGATCGGGTAAGTCTTCTATTATGAATCTGCTCTATCGTTTCTATGATCCTCAAGAAGGAGCGATTTTGATCGATGGGCAAGATATTCGCCAAGTCTCTCGTGAGAGCCTGCGAAGCCACATGGGCATTGTTCTGCAAGATCCTTATCTATTTACAGGAACCATTGCCAGTAATGTGGCCATGAGTCAGGATCATATTGACCGGGATGCGGTTAAAGATGCGCTGAAAAAAGTCGGGGCTTGGCCTTTTGTAGAGCGTCTTGAAAAGGGAATCGACCATCCAGTCGTAGAAAAAGGATCTGCCTTTTCAAGTGGCGAGCGCCAGTTGATTTCCTTTGCGAGGACGCTCTATATGAATCCGCAAATACTGATTTTGGATGAGGCAACCTCTCACATCGATACGGAAACAGAAGAAATCATCCAACAGGCTATGGTGGTCCTGCAAAAGGGCCGGACCACCTTTATCATTGCCCATCGCTTGTCCACTATTCAAGAAGCGGATCAGATCTTAGTTTTATCCGAAGGACGCATTGTGGAACGTGGTAGACATGAAGAACTGGTTGCACAAGGCGGGATCTATGCCCAGATGAATGCCATCCAGCAAACAGTGGTGTAAGATTGTCCTGCAAAGAAAAAGATTGAAAACCAGCCTGTATCTAGTATATAGGCTGGTTTTTGTGATATAATAAAGTGATAATAGTGAGGTGATCCAGATGTATATTGAAATGGTAGATGAGACTGGTCAAGTCTCTGCCGAAATCTTAAAACAAACGCAAGAAATTTTAGAATTTGCTGCTCAAAAAATTGGGAAAGAAGACAAGGAAATGGCTGTGACTTTTGTAACCAATGAACGCAGTCATGAACTAAATCTTGAATACCGTGATACGGATCGTCCGACGGATGTCATCAGTTTAGAATACAAGCCAGAGATGGAGATTTCTTTTGACGAGGAAGACCTTGCAGAAAATCCAGAATTGGCAGAGATGATGGCTGAATTCGATACCTATATTGGTGAGCTCTTTATTTCAATTGACAAGGCGCGGGAGCAAGCGGAAGAATATGGCCACAGCTTTGAGCGCGAAATGGGATTTTTAGCAGTGCATGGTTTTCTTCACATCAATGGCTATGATCACTATACGCCGGAAGAAGAAAAGGAAATGTTTGGCTTACAGGAAGAGATTTTGACAGCCTATGGACTCACAAGACAATAAGCGAAAATGGAAAAATCGGGACTTCACTTCAAGCCTGGAGTTTGCGATAACAGGAATTTTCACTGCGATCAAGGAAGAGCGCAATATGCGCAAGCATGCCTTATCAGCCCTTGTAGCAATTCTTGCTGGTTTGGTATTTAGGATTTCTGCGACAGAATGGCTCTTTTTATTGCTCAGTATCACCTTGGTGATTGCTTTTGAAATTATGAATTCAGCCATTGAAAATGTGGTGGATTTAGCGAGTAACTACCATTTCTCCATGTTGGCAAAAAATGCTAAAGACATGGCAGCTGGAGCAGTCCTGGTCGTATCAGGTTTTGCCTTACTGACAGGACTGGTGATTTTTGTGCCCAAATTCTGGGCCTTGGTTTTTAGATAAGAGGGAGCAAGCCCTCGTGAAAGGATAATATGACATTTAAATCAGGCTTTGTAGCCATTTTAGGACGTCCCAATGTTGGGAAGTCAACGTTTTTGAACCACGTCATGGGGCAAAAAATTGCTATCATGAGTGATAAGGCGCAGACAACGCGCAACAAGATTATGGGGATTTATACGACGGATAAGGAACAGATCGTCTTTATCGATACCCCAGGGATTCACAAACCCAAGACAGCGCTTGGCGACTTCATGGTAGAGTCGGCCTATAGCACCCTTCGAGAAGTGGATACCGTTCTCTTTATGGTGCCAGCAGATGAACCGCGTGGCAAGGGCGATGACATGATCATCGAACGCCTCAAGGCTGCTAAGGTGCCGGTTATTCTTGTGGTCAATAAGATCGATAAGGTCCACCCTGACCAACTCTTGGCGCAAATCGATAACTTCCGTAGTCAAATGGATTTCAAAGAAATTGTGCCGATTTCAGCCCTTCAAGGAAACAATGTTTCGCGGTTGATTGATATTTTGAGCGAAAACTTGGAAGAAGGTTTCCAATATTTCCCTGCTGACCAAATCACTGACCACCCAGAGCGTTTCTTGGTCTCTGAAATGATCCGTGAAAAGGTCTTGCACTTGACACGGGAAGAAATTCCTCACTCTGTTGCTGTAGTCGTGGATTCTATGAAGCGGGATGAAGAGACAGATAAGGTCCATATCCGTGCAACCATCATGGTCGAGCGCGATAGCCAAAAAGGTATTGTCATCGGAAAAGGTGGCGCCATGCTCAAGAAGATCGGAACCCTTGCGCGTAAGGATATCGAGCTCATGCTAGGGGACAAGGTCTTCCTAGAAACCTGGGTGAAAGTCAAGAAAAATTGGCGGGATAAGAAATTGGATCTTGCCGATTTCGGATACAACGAAAAAGAATATTAAGAAGAGGTGGGCAGAAGGCCTGCTTCTTGTTTTTGAAAGGAGTTCTATGCCTGAATTACCAGAAGTAGAGACGGTTCGACGCGGTCTTGAGAAATTAATTCTTGGAAAAACCATTCAGTCAGTGGAAGTAAAGTATCCTAAGATGATTCAGACGGATCTAGATGCTTTTTGTCAAGATCTTCCAGGTCAAGAAATTCGGGCCATGGGGCGCCGTGGGAAATACCTTTTATTTTATCTGACGGATCTGGTCCTCATCTCGCATTTGCGGATGGAAGGCAAGTATTTCTTTTATCCAGACGAGGTTCCTCTTCGCAAGCATGCCCATGTCTTCTTTCATTTTACAGATGGTAGCACTCTGGTCTATGAAGATGTCCGCAAGTTTGGGACCATGGAAGTCCTAGTACCTGAGCTTGTCGACAGCTATTTTTTGGCGAAAAAAATTGGTCCAGAGCCGACGGAAGCGGATTTTAAAGCACCAGCCTTCCAAGCAGCTCTTAAAAAATCAAAGAAACCCATTAAATCAGCTCTTTTAGACCAAAAATTAGTAGCTGGTTTGGGCAATATTTATGTGGATGAGGTTCTTTATCGAGCCAAGGTTCATCCAGCCCGTTTGGGTCAAAGCTTGACTGCTAGAGAAGCCAAAGCCGTTCGCAAAGAAACGATTGCTGTGCTTGCTCAAGCTGTTGAAAAGGGTGGCTCCACCATTCGCTCCTACAGCAATGCTTTTGGAGAAGATGGCACCATGCAGGAAGAACACCAGGTCTATGGGAAAACAGGCCAGCCTTGTTTGCGCTGCGGGACACCGATTGAGAAAATCCAGCTGGGGGGACGCGGAACCCATTTTTGCCCCCACTGCCAAAAGGAGAACTAGATGGCAAGAATCATCGGATTAACAGGAGGGATTGCTTCAGGAAAGTCCACTGTGACCTCCTATCTGAGAGAAAAAGGCTATCCGGTCATTGATGCGGATCAAGTGGTTCATGATTTGCAAGCACCAGGAGGAGCCCTCTACCGTGTCCTAGTAGATCATTTTGGTAGAGAGATCCTTACCAAAGAAGGAGAGTTGGATCGCGTCGCTTTGGGTCAGCGGATCTTTTCAGACCCTAGTGAACGAGACTGGTCCAATCGCGTCCAAGGCAGGCTTATTCGTGAGGCTCTAGCAGAGGTAAGAGATAGAAAAGCTGCACAATCCGATCTCTTTTTTATGGATATTCCACTCTTAATTGAACAAGGCTATGAAGAGTGGTTTGAATCTGTCTGGTTGGTAGCTGTATCAAAAGAAACCCAGCTCAAACGCCTGATGGAACGCAACCACTTATCAGAACTGCAGGCCCAAGAACGCATCGCGTCTCAAATGCCGCTAGATGAAAAAAGAGTCCATGCAGATCTGGTCTTAGACAATAATGGCGATCTAACGGCCCTCTATGCTCAATTAGATGCAGCCCTAAAACAATTAGAAAGAAGATGATTTTATCACAAGAGAAATCAATTGGCGTAAAAATCTATATATTGCCTGGATCGGGTGCTTTTTCATCGGAGCCAGCCTTTCTTTAGTCGTCCCTTTTATGGCCCTCTTTGTGGAAGAGTTGGGTGTTACGGGTAAGGCTGTTCCCCTTTATGCTGGGATTGCCGTCGCGAGTTCTTCTGTAACTTCTGCGATCATGTCTCCCATCTGGGGGAGCTTAGCCGATCGTTATGGTCGAAAACCCATGATGCTTAGAGCTTCCATTGCCATGACGCTGACCATGGGAGGCATTGCCTTTGTCCCTTCTGTCTTTTGGCTCTTGGTACTGCGCTTGCTCAATGGGGTCTTTTCAGGCTTTGTCCCCAATAGTACAGCCTTGATTGCCAGTCAAGTTCCCAAGGACCAATCCGGCTATGCCCTAGGGACCTTGTCGACCGGTGTCGTAGCTGGAACCTTGATGGGGCCTTTGATTGGGGGACTCATTGCTGAAAATCTAGGAATGCGCAATGTCTTTCTCTTGGTCGGCTTCTTCTTATTTTTGGTTTCCCTCTTAACCTTCTGGGGCATTGAGGAAGACTATGAGCCCCTTCCAAAAGAAGAACAAAAATCCAGTTGGCAGTTGCTCAAGTCCATTCAGCAAAAAGATATTCTCTTGGGCCTCTTTTTGACCAGCATGACCATCCAAATGATCGCCCAATCTATTTCTCCGATCCTGCCTCTTTATGTGCGAGCTTTGGGACAAAGAGATAACCTGATCTTTGTATCAGGGATGATTGTTTCGGCTATGGGAGTCTCCAGTATGCTCTTTTCAGGTTGGATGGGAAAACTCGGAGACCGAATCGGAAATCACCGGCTCTTGTTAATCGCCCTTCTTTATAGTGGCTGTCTCTATATCCTTTGTGCCCAAGCGCAATCACCCCTTCAATTAGGGATTTTACGCTTCCTCTTTGGGATCGGGACAGGAGCCCTACTACCTGGAGTTTCTGCATTATTGAATCGATTAACCCCTCCTGAAGGGATCTCTCGGATCTTTAGCTACAACCAGCTCTTTTATTACTTAGGTGGTGTATTAGGGCCAATGATGGGATCGAGTATTTTCATGCATTTTGGCTATCATTGGGTATTTTACGGTACAGCCCTTTTGGCCTTTACCGATTTGATGTTCCTCTTATTCTTATTTAGAAAGTATTTGAAAGTGAGAGACGTACGTGCGAATTAAAGTTCAATTGACCTGCACCAGCTGTGGGAGTCAGAATTATTTGACCAGTAAAAATACCAAAACCCATCCTGAAAAGATCGAGGTCTTGAAGTATTGTCCCAAGGAAAGAAAAGTAACCTTACATATTGAATCAAAATGATTTTCATGGTATAATAGTGAAGATTTTAAGGAGTTTTGAATATGAGCGGAGCATTAACAACTATTTTACTAGTATTATCAGTATTGATTATTATCGCAATTTTTATGCAACCAACAAAAAACCAATCGAGCAACGTCTTTGACGCAAGCTCAAATGACTTGTTTGAACGTTCAAAAGCGCGCGGGTTTGAAGCCGTGATGCAGCGTTTAACAGCTATTATGATCTTCTTTTGGTTATTGATCGCGATGATCTTAATGGTACTTTCTAGTAGATAAGATAGGCTCAGACGATGTCTTTGCCTATTTTTATTTTGCAAAACAAAGACACAAGTAGATAGAAAAAAGGAGGCTGGATAACCAGCAAATAAATCAATGAAAACAAGTATTAAAGAATATTTACAAGAGCATGACAAAGTCCAGATCAATGATCTGGCAGCAGCTCTAGGAAAAGAAGGGTCTAAGGATTTCCGTGACTTGGTAAAAACCATCTCTCTGATGGAACGCCGTCATGAGTTGAAATTCGAGGATGATGGCTCTCTTCGTTTGGCTCAAAAGAAGGCCCCAGCCATTACGCTCAAGGGGATCTTTCATGCCCATAAGAATGGCTTTGGTTTTGTCAGTTTAGAAGGCGAAGAAGAGGACCTCTTTGTTGGCCAAAATGATGTCAACCACGCCATCGATGGGGACACCGTTGAGATCGTCATTACCAAGGTAGCAGACCGAAACAAGGGAACGGCAGCAGAAGCTAAGATTATTGATATCTTGGAGCATAGCATCAAAACGGTAGTTGGACAAATCGTTCTGGATGAGGAAAAGCCTAAATATGCCGGCTACATTCGTTCGAAAAATCAAAAGATCAGCCAGCTGATCTATGTGAAGAAGCCAGCCATCCAATTGGAAGGGACCGAAATCCTCAAGGTCGAAATTGATCAATACCCGAGCCGTAAGCACAATTATTTTGTGGCGACGGTGCGGGATGTGGTCGGTCATGTAACAGATCCAGGAATCGATGTCTTGGAAGTGTTAGAATCCATGGACATCGTCTCAGAATTTCCAGAAGAAGTGCTGAAAGAGGCTGCGCAGGTTCCAGATGCACCGTCTGCTAAGGATTTAGAGGGACGCTTGGATCTGCGAGAGGAGATCACCTTTACGATCGATGGGGCAGATGCCAAAGACTTGGACGATGCGGTCCATATCAAGCTACTCAAGAACGGCAACTTTGAGCTGGGTGTTCACATCGCAGATGTTTCTTATTATGTTACAGAAGGTTCAGCACTCGACAAGGAAGCTCTAAATCGAGCGACTTCTGTCTATGTGACCGACCGAGTAGTACCCATGTTGCCAGAGCGTCTCTCCAATGGGATCTGTTCTTTAAATCCGAATGTGGACCGCCTGACCCAGTCTGCCATCATGGAGATCGATCCTCATGGCAAGGTCGTCAAGCATACCATTACCCAAACAGTGATCAATACAACCTTCCGAATGACCTATAGCGACGTCAATGATATCTTAGCGGGAGACGAAGAAAAGGCTCAAACCTTTAAGAAAATTGTCCCAAGTATTCATCAAATGGCCACCTTGCATGGCATTCTAGAAAGCATGCGGATTCGCCGCGGCGCCCTTAATTTTGATACCAATGAGGCTAAAATCTTGGTCAATAAGGAAGGGAAACCGGTCGATATCGTCCTACGTCAAAGAGGGATTGCCGAACGGATGATTGAGTCTTTTATGTTGATTGCCAATGAAACAGTGGCGGAGCACTTTACGCGACTGAAACTGCCGTTTATCTACCGGATCCACGAAGATCCAAAGGCAGAAAAAGTACAGAAGTTTATCGATTATGCTTCTAGTTTTGGAATCCAAATCTACGGAACGGCTAGTGAGATGAGTCAAGAAGCCCTGCAAGAAATTATGCGCAAGGTCGAAGGAGAACCCTATGCAGATGTCCTTTCGATGATGTTGTTGCGCTCGATGCAACAGGCTCGCTACTCAGAGCACAACCATGGCCACTATGGGCTTGCTGCTGAGTATTATACCCACTTTACCAGTCCCATCCGTCGGTATCCGGACCTGATGGTTCATCGAATGGTGCGCGAGTACGGAAAATCTCAAGATGTGGCTGAGCACTTTGAACAAGTCCTTCCAGACATTGCCAGCCAATCCTCTAGTCGGGAGCGCCGGGCTATTGATGCAGAGCGCGAAGTAGAGGCTATGAAGAAGGCAGAATACATGGAAGACTATGTTGGGGAAGAGTACGATGCCGTGGTTTCCAGTGTGGTAAAATTTGGCCTCTTTGTGGAGTTGCCAAATACAGTCGAAGGTTTGATCCATATTACTAATCTTCCTGAATTCTACCATTTTAACGAACGGGATCTAGCCCTTCGCGGGGAGAAATCGGGAGTGACTTTCCGTGTTGGTCAGCAAATCCGGATCAAGGTCGAAAGAGCTGACAAGATGACCGGAGAGATTGATTTCTCTTATATTCCAAGTGAATGGGATATCGTTGAAAAAGGCCTCAAGGCTAAAGGACGTGACCGAGATGGCAATCGCAGGGATCGCAGACGCAAAGACAAAAAAGTTTCTAAGGGATCAACCGTTAGAAGAGATGACAAACGGAAAGATTCTTCATCTAAATCCAAAAAGAAAAAAGGGAAGAAACCATTTTACAAGGAAGTAGCAAAGAAAGGAGCCAACCATGGCAAAGGGCGAAGGAAAGGTAGTCGCACAAAATAAAAAGGCGAGACATGACTACACCATCGTGGATACAATAGAAGCAGGGATGGTGCTGACAGGTACAGAGATCAAAAGTGTCCGTGCAGCACGCATTAACTTGAAAGATGGTTTTGCACAAGTTAAAAATGGCGAAGTTTGGCTTAGCAATGTCCACATTGCCCCTTACGAGGAAGGCAATATCTGGAACCAAGACCCAGACCGTCGTCGTAAGCTTCTTCTTCATAAAAAGCAAATCCAAAAGCTGGACCAAGACACCAAAGGGACCGGAATGACCTTGGTGCCTTTGAAGGTCTATCTCAAGGACGGCTATGCCAAATTGCTTTTGGGGCTTGCTAAAGGGAAACATGATTATGACAAGCGTGAATCTATCAAACGTCGGGAACAAAACCGGGATATTGAACGGGTCATGAAACAATACAATACACGTTAAAGAAAAAGACAGTTTTGAAACTCGTTTCAGATCTGTCTTTTTTCTTAGAGATGGGCTCTCCTTTTTCTAACTTGTAAAAAGGGGCTTTTTTCTGTATGATAAGGGTAGTGAAAGAAAAAGGAGAAGCAGCATGACACAAAAATTGATCGCTTACAAGCGCATGCCTATCTGGACCAAGGATACCATGCCAGAAGCTCTTCAAAGAAAGCACAATACCAAGGTAGGAACCTGGGGAAAGATTACTGTTTTAAAAGGTCAGTTACGATTTATTGAATTGACCGAAGAGGGGGAAGAAATCGCGAGCCACCTCTTTGAAGCAGGAGCAGAAAACCCCATGGCCGAACCCCAGGCCTGGCACCGTGTGGAAGCAGCGACTGACGATGTGGAGTGGTACTTGGAATTTTACTGTGAGCCAAAAGACTATTTCCCCAAAAAATACAACACCAACCCTGTCCATTCAGAAGTGCTAGAAGCAGTGGGAATTGTCCCCGCTGGAAAGGCACTGGATCTAGGATGCGGGCAAGGACGCAACGCCCTCTTTTTGGCCCAACATGGCTTTGACGTAACAGCGGTGGATCAAAATGAGCTGGCACTTGAGATCTTACAAAGTATTGTCGCTGAGGAAGATCTGGACATGCCAGTGGGCCTTTATGATATCAATGCTGCAGCCCTTACCCAAAACTATGACTTTATCGTATCAACTGTGGTCCTCATGTTTTTAGACGCTGATCGGATTCCAGCGATTATCCGCAATATGCAAGAGCATACCAATCCAGGTGGCTACAATCTCATTGTCTGTGCCATGGATACGGAAGATTATCCCTGCCAGATGCCCTTCTCGTTCACCTTTAAAGAAGGAGAATTGGCGGAGTATTACAAGGGTTGGGAATTGGTCAAATACAATGAAAATCCTGGCCATCTCCATCGTCGAGATGAGAATGGCCATCGGATTCAACTTCGATTTGCAACTATGTTGGCAAAGAAAAAATAGAGAAAAAGCAGGATGTTAAGATCCTGCCTTCAGATTGAAGACAAAGTCATATAAAAAACTTTCCTTAGGTGAGTACGGACGTCAGCGAACTTCTTCGAAGTTCCAAGACTTAGTTTTGAGCCTAGGGTCTCAAAACTCCCGAGTGCCTGAAACCTTATTGTTTCAGGCACTTTTCTCACAGCGGAAAGTTTCGGTATTTTCTTGAATCGATTTAAAAAATGGAACTCATTTTTATTTTTTTTACAAAATCGCTTAACTTATTTTACTTTAAAGTAGTTTGTCTACATTCTAAAAGCAGGATGTTAGGATCCTGCCTTTTTACTTCCTTACAAACAAGTTGAACAAGGTGATCAGATCTTTTTTCATTTGCCAAAAGAAAAACCTTCTCCAGAAGGATAGGAAAAGGTTGGGGGATTTAGTTCCAGCTAGCAAAGTCGCAGACACTGAGAATGATCGTTCCAATTTCAATGGGGTCCTCTTTTGCACCCGATTCTAACCAGGTAACAATTACAGATTCAATCGTAGCGATGAAAATTTCTAGCCCATACTTGTATGGAACTTGAAAGTCTGAAATGATGTGTTCTTTCGCATGGGGAGTATCGTCTAGTGCATGAAGGGTAAAACTTCTTACCAATTTACGGAAGTCCGAGCAACAGGATTGGGACAATGCATAAATAAAATCATAATTCTCTTTAATAGCGGTCAAGACATTGAGAAAGTTCACCTTGACAGGGCTTCCTTCAACGAAGAGGCTATCTAATTCTTGCATCATGTCCATTTTCATTTGCTCAAACATGTCGTATTTATCGACGTAGTGCAAGTAGAAGGTCCCTCGGTTAATTCCAGCAGTTTCGGTTAATTGTCGAATAGTGATGCTGTCAAAAGGTTGTTGCAAGAGCAGTTTTGAGAGTGCATTTCGTAAGTCTGACTTGGTTGTTGTTTGTCTTTGGCGTACCATATGTTCCTTTCTATAGTTGTATAAATCTGTTTCTATTTATTTGATATTGAAATAATTTATAGGTTAAATAATTTCACGACACTAACAAATAGCATTATACTCCAAAAATATAAATTAGACAATAATTCTCATTTTTGTACAGATAACGAAAAGTGTACAAAAATTTCACAAATTTATGAATGACGGGCACTGACAAGATTTTGTGAAAACCTCACAATAATTAGTGATTTAAATTAATTCCCTCCTAAAAAAATGGTCAGGAAATTTTTAGGAAAAGGAGGAACAAGATAGAGTGACGAACAAAAAACCAGCACGTTTTAAAGTGCTGGTTTCTTTATTTGATAAAAGTCGTCACAATCAAATTGAAATTTAAGATGGTTAAGACAATCGCAACGAGATAGCCCAAGAAGGTATTCCATTTCGCATTGACATGTTCTCCCATGATTTCCTTGTTGGAGGTGAAATAAACCAGAGGGAAGATGGAGAATGGAAGAGCTGCTGATAGGAAGACTTGAGAATAAACCAGAAGGTCATCAAGGACATGTTCTTGGTCACCGAATAAAATTGCAACGATGATGACAGGAAGAAGGGCAATGATCCGAGTCATGAGACGAACGACCCATTGTGGCAGGCGGAATCGTAAGAAACCTTCCATAACGATTTGACCGGTTAGGGTCCCGGTAATGGTTGAATTTTGACCACTGGCTAACAAAGCGATGGCAAAGAGGGTGGACAAGAAGGGACTAGCGATAGCGCCGGCAATATGGTTATCCTTGAGGGCGTTGTACATGCTAGAGAAAGCACCGATCTTATCTCCATGACCAAAGAAGAGGGCCGCTCCAAGAATCAAGAGGAGGGAGTTGACGACGAAAGCCAAACTCAATTCAATATTTGAATCCCAGGTCATAAAGCGCACTGCCCGTTTGATATCTGCGGGATCCTTGTAATCGACTTTTCGCGTTTGCGAAATAGAAGAGTGGAGATAGAGGTTGTGGGGCATTACGGTTGCCCCGATAATTCCAAGCGCCAAGGTTAAGGCTTCATTTCCTTTTGGAAGTCCAATTCCTAGCACCTCTTTTTGAGGGAGGAAGCCAGCGAAGATTCCTCCGATATCTGGTTTCGATAGGAAAACCAGATAGCCAAAAATTGCAAGGATCGTGAGGATCAAGGTTGAAACGATGGCCTCGATCTTTCGAAATCCTAGATGCATGAGTCCCAGTAATAGAAAGACATCAAAGATAGTGATCAGGATAGAAAAGAGCAAGGGCCAACCAAAAAGAAGGTGGAGGGCAATCCCTGATCCGATGACTTCTGCTAAATCTGTCGCCATCAAGGCAAGCTCGATCACAATCCAAAGAGTATAGCGAAGCCATTTTGGCAAATGATGGGCGGTTGTTTGGGCCAGATCCTTACGATGGACAATCCCTAGTTTACCAGCCATTTGTTGCAACTGCATGGCGATTAAAGACGAGAGAAGAACCACTGATAGGAGGAGGTAGCGGTATTGGGCCCCTCCGACGACACTCGTAATCCAGTTTCCCGGATCCATATAGCCGACAGCTACTAGACTTCCTGGTCCTGAAAAGAGCAGAAGGGTCTTCCAAAAAGGGATCCCTTTTGGCACGTCAATAGATTGGTTGATTTCTTGAAGTGATTTCCTTTCAAACTGTTGTAAACTCACAATGAGCCTTCTTTCTAAGAATAAATCAAATTTGTCTCTAATTATAGCATAAAATTTATAATTGTTCATGATAATTTAGGATAACCTTGTTTTCTACTACCTCGATTTCTTTGTAATCTATCAGAAAAGGACTATAATATAGATAGGAAGTAGGAGGTGGGAGAGGAAATGGCCTACATCGAAATGCAGCATTGTTACAAGCGCTATACGAGTGGAGAAACAGAAATTTTCGCTAACCGGGATGTTTCCTTTGAGATTGAAAAAGGCGAGTTGGTCATTATTTTGGGAGCATCAGGAGCTGGAAAATCAACGGTTCTCAATATCTTAGGAGGGATGGACACCAATGACGAGGGTCAGGTTCTGATTGATGGGGTGGATATTGCAAAGCTCAATGCTCATCAACGAACCAATTATCGACGAGATGATGTTGGTTTTGTCTTTCAATTTTATAATCTGGTCCCCAATTTGACAGCTAAGGAGAATGTTGAGTTGGCTTCAGAAATTGTTTCTGATGCTCTGGATCCGGAAGCTGTTTTAAGAGAAGTAGGACTTGGCAATCGTCTTGATAATTTTCCTGCCCAATTGTCAGGCGGCGAGCAACAACGGGTGGCGATCGCTCGGGCAGTGGCGAAGAACCCTAAAATTCTCCTTTGTGATGAGCCAACGGGAGCCTTGGATTACCAGACGGGTAAGCAAGTATTGGGGATTTTACAGGATATGTCTCGAAAAAAGGGAGCGACGGTCATCATCGTAACCCATAATGGTGCCCTAGCTCCGATTGCAGACCGTGTGATTCGCATGCATGACGCCAAGGTCAAGTCGGTAGAAATCAATGAGCTTCCTCAAGATATTGCTACACTAGAGTATTAGAAGAGGTGGTAGCATGAAACGAAAAGTCTATTGGAAGGATTTGTTTGCTTCCTTTACACATTCAAAAGGACGTTTTCTCTCCATCTTAACCTTGATGTTGTTGGGAAGCTTGGCCTTGGTTGGCTTAAAGGTGACCACTCCAAATATGCACCGAACGGCTAACCAGTTTATTCAGCAACAAAAGATGCTAGATCTTGCTGTCATGGGGGACTTGGGATTAGACCAGGTAGACCAAGAGGAGTTTTTAGGAGTCAAAGGGGCGCGTGTCGAATTTGGTTCACTGCTGGATTTGACAGTGAAAGGAACAGGAGAGGCAATTCGACTTTTTTCTGTTCCAAAGAGCCTTTCTTCTTTTCGTGTGACCAAGGGGCGCCTGCCCCAAAAAGAAGGGGAACTGGCCCTAGCAAGTTTTTGGGAGGATCGCTATCAGATAAGGGATACCCTCACACTTGAAGAAAAAGCTGGAACGCGCTCTAGTTTAAAGCGAAAGCAATTCACCATTGTTGGCTTTGTTCAATCCTCTGAGATGTGGTCTCAAAAAAATTTAGGCACTGCCATGAGTGGCAGTGGAAATCTAGATGCCTATGCACTAGTTTCAAAAGAGGTCTTTACGACTAAACTTCCCGCGATGGCACGGATTCAGTTTGATGATCTGAAGTCTTTAGATTCTTTTTCGCAAGTCTACCAAAAAGGGCTCGAAGCCCATCAAGAAGAGTTAGAAAAACTTCTGAAAGACAATGGAAAGGCCCGCTATCAAAGACTCAAGCAGGAGGCGGATGGACAGATTCAAAAAGGCCAGAAAGAACTCAGTCGTGCCAAGGAAACACTCCAGTCAGCCAAGAGTCAGATCGATCAGGCTCAAAAACAATTAGAGTTGCAGGAGGCCCAGTTCAAAAAATTAGCTTCCTTTCTGCCAGCTAAAGAGCAAGTAGCCAGTCAAGAAAAGCTCCATCAAGCTCAAGAACAACTGGATCAGAAAAAGAAGGACTGGACTGCAGGTGAAACGGAGCTCGCAAAAAAAGAGGAGGAGCTGAAAAAAGCGCAAAGGGAGCGAGATCAGCTGGAAATTCCAACTTATCATGTCTATGACCGCAAGACCATGCCAGGTGGACAAGGTTACTTGATGTATAGCAATGCTAGTAGTAGTATTTCCGCTGTCGGAAATATTTTTCCGGTTGTTCTTTATCTAGTAGCCGCCATGGTGACCTTTACCACGATGACCCGCTTTGTCGATGAAGAGCGAACCAATGCAGGGATATTTAAGGCGCTGGGCTATCGTACCAGGGACATCATTCTCAAATTTGTCCTCTATGGATTCTTTGCAGGGACGATCGGTACCCTTCTAGGAACCTTGCTGGGCCATTATTTCCTATCGGGGATCATTTCCAACATTATCACGCAAGGGATGGTGATTGGAGAGAGCAGAGAGTATTTTTATGGGGATATGACTCTGATTGCGCTCGGACTGTCTTTCGTCGCGAGTGTGCTTCCGGCTTACTGGGTTTCGCGTAAGGAATTAAAAGAAGAAGCTAATCTTTTATTGCTTCCTAAACCACCGGTATCTGGTTCGAAGATTTTCCTGGAGCGTCTCCATTTTATTTGGGAGCGTCTGAGTTTCACCCACAAGGTCACTGCTCGTAATCTCTTTCGTTACAAACAACGGATGCTGATGACCATTTTTGGAGTGGCAGGTTCTGTTGCTCTCCTCTTTGCAGGGCTAGGGATTCAATCTTCTGTAGGAGGGGTTTCCAAACGCCAATTTCAAGAGATCCTATCTTATGAGTTGATTGTAACCCAAAAAACCAATGCATCAAGCCAAGAAAGCAAGGAACTAACCAATCGTCTGGAAAAATCAGATATCAAAGATTATCGACCGATTTATAGTAAGGTCATCGAAGCTTCTTTAAAGGGTGGACGCGACAAGCAGACCATTACGATGATGGTAACGGATCGTACAGATTTTTCTCCCTTTGTCAGCTTGCGTTCTCTCAAGCAAGGAGAGTCCTTGTCTCTCAAGAAAGGGGTCATCATCAGTAGTAAGCTAGCACAACTAGCCCAGGTTACAGTCGGGGATCGACTGATCTTAGATGGTCACTCTTTTAAGGTGGCGGGAATCACTGAAAATTATGTCGGCCATTTTATCTATATGGGTCAGGCAAGTTACCAAAAAATCTACGGAAAGCGGACTTCAGCAAATAGCTATTTGGTGCAGTTGAAAAATCCTTCTACACGACAAGTACAGGCTGTCAGTCGGGATATGATGAATCATGCAGCTGTGAAGGCGGTTAGTCAGAACGCTTCGATGATTTCCCTCTTTAATTCAGTTGCCAAATCTTTGGACACCACTATGATGATTCTAGTAGTCGTATCGATCTTGCTAGCTATCGTGATCTTGTATAATTTAACCAATATCAATGTGGCAGAGCGGATCCGTGAATTATCGACCATTAAGGTCTTAGGATTCCATAATAAGGAAGTGACGCTCTATATTTACCGCGAAACCATCTTATTGTCTATCATAGGGATCCTCATGGGATTAGTGGGTGGTTATTATCTTCATCAATTCCTCATTGCCATGATTGCACCAGATGCCATTCTCTTTTACCCTAAAGTGGGACTTGGCGTGTTCCTCTTTCCTGTCGGAGGAATGCTCCTTCTCTTGCTCCTGTTAGGAATTTATGTTGACCATTATCTTCGAAAAGTAGACATGCTCGAAGCCCTCAAATCAGTAGACTAAGATACAAAGCCGTTAAGCAACTCTTTGGAAAAAGATAAATCCAACGACGAAGCGTCCGCTTCTAGCCTGAGTTTTCATTTCAAGTAGCATGGAATGTTCATAAAACTTTCACCTTAGGGTGGAAGTTTTTCTTCTCTTTGTTATAATGGAGAGAAGGAGAAGATCATGACTAAAATTGCTTTACTTTCAGATATTCATGGAAATACGACAGCATTGGAAGCTGTTCTAGAGGATAGTCGAAAAGCCAAGGTGGATGAATATTGGCTCTTGGGAGATAGTTTGATGCCTGGGACAGGGAGACGGGCCCTCTTGGAGATGTTAGAGGAGTTACCGATTACGGTCAAAGTCCTTGGAAACTGGGAAGATAGTCTTTGGCGGGCCATGAGGGGGATGTTGGATGAGACCAGACCCAGTCATCGCTACCTCATGCGCCAGTGTCAATATATTCTTGAAGAAATCACGCCCCGGGAAATTGAAGACATGCAGAAAATGCCCATGCAGGTCCATAGAGAAATCGCAGGTTTAAAGATCGGCATTACCCACCACTTACCTGATAAGAATTGGGGTCGCGAATTGATCCACATTGGTGAGCAGAAGGATTTTGATCGCTTGGTGACAAACCCGTCTTGTGATATTGCAGTCTACGGACACATTCACCAGCAGTTTTTCCGTTACGGGACAGGCGGAGAACTGATCATCAATCCTGGCTCGATCGGTCAGCCTTTCTTTCTGGAAAAGAATCTTCGCAAGGACCTTCGGGCCATGTATGCCATTCTCGAATTTGATCAAATGGGGCTAAAAGATGTCGATTTTAGACGGGTGGACTATGATGTCCAAAAAGAACTGCAACTCGCAAAAGACCTCCATCTTCCTTATTACCAAGTGTATTATGAAAGTTTAGTCAATGGCATTCATCATACCCACAATCATGAGCTCCTTCATGAAATTGAGCAGAGAGAAGGTCATGATCGAGAAATCGATGCTTGGCTAGAGGACTTCTTCCAATAGTGTAACTGTTGACATTACAACTAAAAAGAGTATAATAGGAATAACGAAAGTCGTCCCTTGACGGTTGTTCAATAGACTCTACCTTCAAAACGGGTAGAAAGGAGTGAAGTTATGCAAATTTCGAGTCGCTTTACCATTGGTACTCATGTCTTGATCATGATTGCTCTACAAGGAGAAAAAACAAAAGTAACCAGTGATTTTTTGGCAGGAAGTGTCGGCGTGAACCCTGTTATTATTCGAAAGACCTTGTCTCAGTTGAAGAAAGCTGGATTGATCCATGTAGCGCGTGGGACAGGCGGAGCTGAGCTCGCAAAAGCAGCCGATGAGATCAGCCTGCTGGATATCTATCAAGCGGTAGAATGCTTAGGTTCGACAGGTCAATTATTTGGTTTTCATGACAATCCGAATCCGGCCTGCCCAATTGGCCACAATATCCATAATGTTTTAGATGGAAAGCTTGAGGACATTCAGACTGCTATGGAAAAAGAAATGTCCCAAACCACTTTAAAAGACGTCGTACAAGATACGCAGAAAAGAATGAAACTAGAATCGGTTTCATAAGAAAAATGAGAGTGGGACAGAAATCGGTAATTCGTTAGAATTCGATTTCGTCGTCTCACCTCCGCACAGTTGAGTAGGGCTGTAAAAGCTGATGAAATCAGCGTAGTAGAGCCCACGCAACCACTGCGTCTTGCTCGACAATCCAAAAACAATTAAGAGGCTAGGACTTTTGTCCCAGCCTCATTTTTTATAATTATTAACGAAACAAGATGTTTGTTATATATTGAAACGACTAAAGGATTAGTCAAAGTAAAGTAAGTCTTTGCTGGTTTCTGTGAAGAGTCCAAATCCGTCTTTTGTGACATAACCACAATCTTCGATACGGACACCGACTTTACCTGGAATATAGATTCCTGGTTCAACTGAGAAGCACATGCCTTCTTCAAGTACCAGGTCATTTCCTTCCATAATAGAAGGGAATTCATGCACGTCCATTCCGATCCCGTGTCCGAGGCGATGGTTGAAGTATTCACCATAACCAGCTTTTTCAATGACGCTCCGGGCAGCACGGTCGACGTCGTGTGCTGTTACTCCTGGTTTGATCATGTCAATGGCTGCTTGTTGAGCTTCTAACGTCAAGTGGTAGATTTCTTTTTTGAAATCATCAGGTTTTCCAACAGCAACAGTACGAGTCATATCAGACGCATAACCATTCACCATACAGCCAAGGTCAAAGAGCAAGAGAGCATCGTTTTCGACTTTGTTGCTTCCAGGAATTCCGTGTGGGTTAGCTGCATTATTTCCAGTCAAGACCATGGTTTCAAAGCTCATTTCATAACCCAAGCGTTTGATACCAAAGTCGATTTCTGCTACGATATCAGTTTCTGTTTTATCTAGTGAGATGGCGTCGAATCCCATATTGACAGCCTTATCTGCATATTGACCAGCCACCAACATTTTTTGGATCTCATCAGCAGATTTGATCAAGCGCATGCGGTTAATCCGTGGTGTCAAGTTGGTGAATTGAGCCTGTTCAAAGACAGTACGTAAGCCATTGTATTTGGTAAGGATCAAGTTATCATATTCAAGTGCAACGGTTTTGGCATCGGGTTTTGCGACAGCCCCTTTAATCTTTTCCCAAGGGTTTTCAGAATCCACATAGCCAACCACTTGGAAATCGACAACTGCAGTTGCCCGTTCCACTTCAAGTGCAGGAACGAAGAGAAGTGGTTCATGGTCAGTGTAAACGAACAAGAAGAGTTGACGTTCGTGGGGATCACTGTAAAATCCAGTCAGGTAATTGATGGTGACAGGATCGGATACAACAGCGACATCTGTTTTTTCAGTTTCAAGAAAATCGACGATTTGATCTAATTTAGACATAATGCTACCTTCTTTCTATGGATCTATTTTGTCAAATTTTCCCCAAAAAAGCAAGAGTTTACAAAATTTTACCAAAATACTTGAAAGTGTTTACAATCCATGATAAAATAGGATTAATTAGAGAGTGAAAACGAAATTTTCAATAATGAAAGGAAATCTTATGAATACAGACGATACAGTAACGATTTATGATGTCGCCCGTGAAGCAGGGGTTTCAATGGCAACCGTTAGTCGTGTAGTAAATGGGAATAAAAACGTTAAAGAAAATACACGTAAAAAAGTATTAGAAGTGATCGAACGCTTGGATTACCGTCCAAATGCTGTTGCGCGTGGTCTTGCTAGCAAGAAAACAACAACAGTCGGTGTTGTGATTCCAAACATCACGAATAGCTATTTCTCTACATTGGCTAAGGGGATCGATGACATTGCTGAAATGTATAAGTACAATATTGTTCTTGCAAATAGCGATGAAGACGATGACAAAGAAGTTTCAGTGGTAAACAACCTCTTTTCAAAACAAGTGGATGGGATCATTTTCATGGGCTATCATTTGACAGAAAAGATTCGCTCAGAATTTTCACGCTCTCGGACGCCAGTTGTCCTTGCTGGAACAGTGGATGTTGAACACCAATTACCAAGTGTCAATATTGACTACAAGCAAGCGACTGTGGATGCTGTTACACAGTTGGCAAAACACAACAAGAAAATTGCTTTTGTAAGCGGCCCATTGGTGGATGATATCAATGGAAAAATCCGTTTGGCGGGCTACAAAGAAGCTTTGAAAGCGAAAAAATTGAGCTACAGCGAAGGACTTGTCTTTGAATCCAAGTACCGTTATGATGAAGGTTACAACTTGGCAGAACGCATCATTGCGTCCAAAGCAACAGCTGCCTTTGTGACAGGTGATGAATTGGCTGCAGGTCTCTTGAACGGCTTGTCTGATCACGGTATCAAAGTACCAGAAGATTTTGAAATCATTACTAGTGATGATTCACAAGTCACTCGTTACACGCGTCCAAATCTATCAACGATTGGCCAACCCTTGTATGACCTTGGTGCGATCAGTATGCGCATGTTGACCAAGATCATGCACAAAGAAGAGTTGGAAGAACGCGAAGTACTGTTGTCTCATACGATCAACCAACGTGGAACGACTAAAAAATAAGGATTAGTAGACTAGAGTCTCGACATGGGAAGACGTGTCTACTAGTCTGAGAGGTTAGAACAAAACTGTTCTAGCCTCTTTTTTATACTAGAAACAGGTAGAGACTTGCTGGGCACTCTTTATTTCGGTATAATAGAGGGTATGAAAGTTTTACTGTATTTAGAAGGAAAATCCGTATTACAAAAATCAGGAATTGGTCGAGCCTTGCAGCACCAAATGCATGCGCTTGATTTGGCTGGGATTCCGTATACGACAGATATTTTAGGAGATTATGATGTGGTGCATATCAATACCTATGGCCCACGGAGTTTCCTTTTGCTCCATGCAGCAAAGCGTCGTGGAAAGAAAGTCATCATGCATGGCCATTCAACCCGTGAGGATTTTGAAAATTCCTTTATCGGGTCTAACTTTTTTGCGCCCTTGTTTGGGAAGTATTTGGCTCACATGTACCAAAAGGCAGACTATGTGATCACGCCATCTGAATATTCTAAACACCTGATTCAGTCTTATGGGGTGACCACACCGATTATCGCGGTCTCCAATGGAATTGATTTGGAAAAATACAAGAAGGATCCGAAAAAAGAAGAGGTCTTTCGAAAGCATTTTAATATCCAAGAAGGCCAAAAGGTTGTCATCTGTGCAGGGCTTTATTTTAAACGCAAAGGGATTGAAGATTTCGTAGAAGTGGCCCGTCGCATGCCGGATGTTCGCTTTATTTGGCTAGGTTCTATCAACAAATGGATCATTCCGCGTAAGATTCGTCGTATCGTGGAAAAGGATCATCCGAGTAATGTGGAATTCCCTGGCTACTTCAAGGGAGCGGTCTTCCAAGGGGCCATGACGGGTTCAGATGCTTTCTTCTTCCCATCTTATGAAGAAACAGAAGGAATCGTTGTTTTGGAAGCCTTGGCCAGTCATCAGCACACGGTCTTGCGGGATATTCCAGTATACAATGGCTGGATCGACGAGACGTCATCTGAATTGTGCCACAATGTAGACGAATTTGTGGATTCCTTGAACAAGGTCTTGAACGGACAAGTAGACAAGCGGGAGGCAGGCTACAAGGTCGCCGAAAGTCGTTCGATTGACTTAGTGGCTTATCAATTGGTCGAAGCCTATCAAACAGTTTTGGAGATGTAAGATGCGTGTAGGGTTATTTACAGATACCTATTTCCCGCAAGTTTCGGGAGTAGCGACCAGTATTCGGACGCTCAAAACAGAATTAGAAAAATTGGGACACACGGTCTTTATCTTTACGACAACGGATAAAGATGTCAACCGCTATGAAGATTGGCAGATCATTCGGATTCCAAGTGTGCCTTTCTTCGCCTTTAAGGACCGCCGCGTTGCTTATCGTGGCTTCTCAAAGGCGCTTGCCATTGCTAAGCAATACCAGTTGGATATTATCCATACCCAGACTGAGTTTTCACTGGGCCTTTTGGGAGTGTGGATTGGACGTGAGTTGCGGATTCCAGTCATTCATACCTACCATACTCAGTATGAGGACTATGTTCGCTATATTGCAAGAGGTATGGTCATTCGCCCAAGTATGGTCAAATACATTGTGAGAAGTTATATGAATGATCTGGATGGCGTGATCTGTCCAAGCGAGATCGTCTATGACTTACTCCAAAAGTACAAGGTCAAGGCAGAAAAACGTATTATTCCGACAGGGATTGATTTGGCCAAGTTTGACCGACCGGAAATCACTCCGACAGAGACAGCAGCTCTTCGTGAAAAATATGAAGTCGCAGAAGATGAAACGCTTTTATTGAGTCTGTCGCGGGTTTCTTATGAAAAGAATATTCAGGCTGTTATTGCGGCCCTTCCTGGTGTCCTCAAGGTCAATCCAAAAGTTAAGTTGATCGTCGCTGGAGATGGTCCTTATTTGGATGATTTGAAAAAACAAGCGGCGAAACTGGGGATTTCAGATGCGGTTGTCTTTACAGGGATGATCCCACCAAATGAGACAGCTCTTTACTATAAGGCGGCTGACTTCTTTATTTCAGCTTCAACGAGTGAGACGCAAGGGTTGACTTATTTAGAGAGTATTGCGAGTGGTACCCCGATCATCGCTCATGGCAATCCTTATCTCGATCATGTGATTGATGATCGTATGTTTGGAAAGCTCTTTTATGAAGAGAGTGATCTGGCACAAGCGATTCTTGAAGCGATTGAGGAGATGCCTCCAATCGATGAGACCAAGTGGGCAGAAAAGATTGATGATATTTCTGCAGCAACCTTTGGCCGTCGGGTCTACGAATTTTACCTGGATAAAATCATTTCTAAAGACTTTTCAAATGATTTGAATCCTGAGCAAAGTCGGGTTAAGCGGATGTCTAAGACCATTGTGAAAATCCCGACCAAGGTGATTGCTCTTCCGGTCAATGGATCTGTGAAGATGATGAAAGCTTCGGTCAAACAAGTGAAGAAAATCCGTAAAATCACGCATTTCTTTGATTGAAAATGAAACTTTTTCTTGCAAAATTTTTCAATCGTGCTATAATAACTGACAGAGACATATCAAATCTAGGAAATCTGATAGAGAGCGCGTGGGGCTGGAAATCGCGTAGAGGATAGGTTTGGGACTACTCGTGATTCTTTTATGCAAACATAAAACGGTGGCTACGTTAGAGCCAATCAGAGGTGTCCCTCTTTTTTGAGGAACATAAATGAAGGTGGAACCACGTTGCGACGTCCTTTCGAGGAGGTCGCTTTTTTGATTTCTTAATGAAGACATCAAAAGGAGTGACGATTCCAATGTTCAAAGACACCTCCCAACCATTTAGCTACTAAAAACTTTATAAGGAGAAAATCATGATTAAGATTACTTTCCCAGATGGCGCTGTTCGTGAATTCGAATCTGGCGTTACAACTTTTGAAATTGCCCAATCTATCAGCAATTCTTTGGCTAAAAAAGCCCTTGCTGGTAAATTCAACGGCAAACTCATCGACACTACTCGTGCCATCACTGAAGATGGAAGCATTGAAATCGTGACACCTGATCACGAAGATGCTCTTCCAATCTTGCGTCACTCAGCGGCACACTTGTTTGCCCAAGCAGCTCGTCGCCTCTTCCCAGATATCCACTTGGGTGTTGGTCCAGCGATTGAAGATGGTTTCTACTACGATACAGACAACCAAGCTGGTCAAATCTCTAACGAAGACCTTCCTCGTATCGAAGAAGAAATGAAGAAAATCGTGAAAGAAAACTTCCCATCTGTTCGTGAAGAAGTGACCAAAGACCAAGCGCGTGAAATCTTCAAAAATGATCCGTACAAATTAGAATTGATCGAAGAACATTCAGAAGACGAAGGTGGGTTGACCATCTACCGTCAAGGTGAATACGTTGACCTTTGCCGTGGACCACACGTCCCATCAACTGGTCGCATCCAAATCTTCCACCTTCTGAACGTTGCTGGTGCTTACTGGCGCGGGAATAGTGACAATGCGATGATGCAACGTATCTACGGTACAGCATGGTTTGACAAGAAAGACTTGAAGAACTACCTTCAAATGCGTGAAGAAGCTAAGGAACGTGACCACCGTAAACTTGGTAAAGAGCTTGACCTCTTCATGATTTCTCAAGAAGTTGGTCAAGGTCTTCCATTCTGGTTGCCAAATGGTGCGACCATCCGTCGTGAGTTGGAACGCTATATCGTTGATAAAGAAGTAGCAGCAGGCTACCAACACGTCTACACTCCACCAATTGCTTCTGTAGAACTGTATAAAACTTCAGGTCACTGGGATCACTACCGTGAAGACATGTTCCCACCAATGGATATGGGGGATGGAGAAGAGTTTGTTCTTCGTCCAATGAACTGCCCTCACCACATTGAAGTCTACAAACACCATGTGCATTCTTACCGTGAATTGCCAATCCGTATCGCTGAAATTGGGATGATGCACCGTTATGAAAAATCTGGTGCTCTGACTGGTTTGCAACGTGTGCGTGAAATGTCTCTGAATGATGGTCATACCTTTGTGGCTCCAGAACAAATCGAGGAAGAATTCAAGAAGATCCTTCAATTGATCATCGATGTGTATGAAGACTTTAACTTGACGGATTACCGTTTCCGCTTGTCTTACCGTGATCCTGAAGATAAACACAAATACTTTGACAACGATGAGATGTGGGAAAATGCTCAACGCATGTTGAAAGCCGCTGTTGATGATATGGGTGTTGAGTACTATGAAGCTGAAGGTGAAGCAGCCTTCTACGGACCAAAATTGGATATCCAAGTGAAAACAGCTCTTGGTAAAGAAGAAACTCTTTCAACTATCCAATTGGACTTCTTGCTTCCAGAACGCTTTGATCTTCATTACATCGGAGCAGATGGGGAAGAACACCGTCCAGTCATGATCCACCGTGGGGTTATCTCAACGATGGAACGCTTTACTGCGATCTTGATTGAAAACTACAAGGGAGCTTTCCCAACCTGGCTTGCTCCTCACCAAGTAACCCTTATCCCAGTATCGAACGAAAAACACGTGGACTATGCTTGGGAAGTAGCTAAGAAACTTCGTGACCGTGGTGTTCGTGCAGATGTGGATGAACGCAATGAAAAAATGCAGTTCAAGATCCGTGCTTCACAAACTCAAAAAATTCCTTACCAATTGATTGTTGGTGACAAGGAAATGGAAGACAAGGCTGTAAACGTACGTCGTTATGGTCAAAAAGAAACAGAAACCATGTCAGTGGATGCATTTGTAGAATTGATTCTTGCAGATATTGCAAATAAATCTCGTGTTGAGAAATAAAACGATCACAGTCTGATAAATATTTTTTAGTAAGAAAAAGCAACAACTATTTCAGTTGTTGCTTTTTCTATTTTGTTTAACCTGAGCTAGTAGTGATCGGTCAAACCACCACAAATAGTATCTTCATCAACAATCCTTTCTATCCATTAACTTTTGGATATAGGATATCCTCCCAAGATTTGCTTCCATGAGTTAGATAAGTTGACTATCCTCAGTCCTTGTCTGCTTCATTTTCTTTTACGAGATCGTTTTGTGAATCTTTTTCAGAGAGTTTTTGATCGATATACTTGTCAATGTTTTCGTAAAATTCCTTGGTCGTCTCACTATCTAATTTTGTCGAATTATGGACTTGATTGACTTTCAATTGAACAGATTGAATACCGTAAGAGTCTTGTTTTTGGCGAATGGTTTCTAATTCTTCTTCTGAAATCGGATCTCCAACAACTGTCAAGACCAATTCATTGCTGCTTGACTTGTAGACTTGATTAATGATCGTATGATTGGCGAACTCTTTTCCTACAAACTGTTTGATCCCTTCTTTTCGTGCTTGATCCATCGTCAGAGTGACTGCCGAATAGCTGGCTGGAAGAACCAATAATACAATCAAGGAGATCAACCCAATTCTCATTTTCATGTTTAGCTCTTTAAATGAACTTAAGGGAGATTGTCTCATCATAATTCTTGTTCCAACAATATTGATTAGCATGATAAAGACACAGTTGATCAAGAAAAGATAGAGAGCCCCAAATAAAAATCGTACATTTCCATTAGCTAAACCATAACCTGCAGTGCAGATAGGTGGCATCAGAGCTGTTGCAATGGCTACTCCTGGTACGATATTGTTTGCTTCTTTTTTTCTTGAACCAATGACACCTGCTATCCCACCCGCAATAGCAATGAGAACATCCCAAATGGTTGGAGAGGTTCGTGCAATCAATTCGCTACTTGCATAAGATAAGGGAGAAATCCAGAAATATAGAGTCGAGACAAGCAAACTGACCAATACTTGAGTAAATAAAACCTGTAGAGATTGCTTGATTAAACGCGTATCAAAAATAGCTAAACCAAACCCCAGTCCAATAATCGGTGTCATAAGAGGGGAAATCAGCATGGCTCCAATAATGACAGCTGTTGAATTCATATTTAGACCTATAGAGGCAATAAAAATCGAACACATCAAAATCATTGTATCTCTTAATCGAACATGAAGGTCATCATATAGTTTCTCGCGGAATTCACGTGTTGAATAGTTTCCGGACATTGGTTACTCCTTTTATTTCATATAATCTTGTTTCTGCATGGATGATGGTAGAGAGCCTTCTGTCCAAACTGACATGTTTTTAATTCTTACCTATGATTCTTTTGAACATTATCTTTTAACTATCCATCAGTCCATCCTTGACATTATATCAAAAATTTTACAGTCTTTCTCTGAAGAAATCAATTGATTTAAAAGATAGAGAAAGGAAGTAATTTTTGTATCCTTATCCGAATAAGAAGAAAAACGATATCTCCTCTGAAAATAGATACCGTTTTAATGTTTAAACATGATGAGTTTGTAGTAGCAATCCTAGCTGATATCTCCAACAAATCACGTGTTGAGAAATAATGAACAAAGAAAAGATTGAGATTTCATGATCTCAGCCTTTTTGCTTTGTCTTATTGGAAAGTCCAGCAATTGAGACTCCACATTTCTTCATAAGTTTGATATAATAAGAAGATAGAGATTGATAAGGAAAAGTAGCATTAGAAACGGGTATGTAAGATGAAAAAAATATTAGTAGTTGATGATGAAAAACCAATTTCAGATATTATCAAATTTAACATGGCAAAAGAAGGCTATGAGGTATTGACAGCCTTTGATGGTCGGGAAGCTTTAGAGGTCTTTGCGGCTGAAAATCCGGATATCATTATTCTAGATTTGATGTTGCCAGAGATTGATGGCTTGGAAGTGGCGCGGACGATTCGTAAGACTAGCAATGTGCCGATCATTGTCCTATCTGCTAAGGATACGGAATTTGATAAGGTCATTGGGCTTGAAATCGGGGCGGATGACTATGTAACCAAACCCTTCTCGAATCGGGAATTGCAAGCGCGTGTGAAAGCCTTGTTGCGTCGTTCGGAGTTTGCGGCTGATCCTCAACTTGAAAATGAGGCCGATACGGAAATTGTCATTGGTGATCTTCACATTCTTCCAGATGCTTTCTTGGTTCAAAAAGGCAACAAAGAATTGGACTTGACCCATCGCGAATTTGAATTGCTCTATCACCTTGCGACCCATGTCGGTCAAGTGATGACCCGTGAACACCTTCTTGAGACGGTGTGGGGCTATGATTACTTTGGTGATGTTCGGACAGTGGACGTGACAGTTCGTCGTTTGCGTGAAAAAATCGAGGACACACCGGGACGTCCAGAATATATCTTGACCCGCCGTGGTGTCGGATATTATATGAGAAACAATGATTGATCAACTAAAACAATTTGTAATGTCGTCGAACTTTGTCTTTGTTCTGATTACGGTTGGGTTTATCATTGTGGTAGCCTTGCTTTTGCTAGAAAACCGTAGGGACAATATCAAGCTCAGACAATTAAACGCCAAAATTAAGGATCTGATTGCAGGGGACTATTCCGAAGTGGTCGACATGCAAGGAAGTCCAGAACTGACGGATATGACCAATAGTATCAATGATCTGTCGGAGGTTATTCGCCTGACGCATGAAAACTTGGAACAAGAAACCAAGCGTTTGACCAGTATCCTTTCTTATATGACAGATGGGGTGCTTGCGACCAACAGACGCGGTCAGATCATCATGGTCAATGAAATGGCAGCCAAGCAATTGAATGTTAATCCAGATGAGGTGCTCAATACCAGTATTCTAGATTTGCTTTCACTTGGAGATGACTATGATCTACGAAGCTTGATTACAGAAGTACCAGAGTTGACCATTGATTCCCAAGATGAAAATGGGGAATACTTAAGTCTTCGTGTGCGCTTTGCTTTGATTCGTCGCGAGTCAGGTTTTATCTCTGGTCTGGTAGCTGTTTTGCACGATACGACAGAGCAGGACAAGGAAGAGCGGGAGCGTCGCCTCTTTGTCTCCAATGTGAGTCATGAATTACGGACTCCTTTGACCAGTGTGAAATCCTATCTGGAAGCCCTTGACGATGGTGCTTTGTCAGAGCCAGTAGCACCAGATTTTGTCAAGGTTTCACTCAATGAAACCAACCGCATGATGCGCATGGTCACAGATCTATTGAGCTTGTCACGAATCGACAATGAAACTAGTCAGTTGGACATCGAGTTGACCAACTTTACGGCCTTTATCACCTTTATTTTGAACCGCTTTGATAAGATCAAGAGTCAATCGCAAGAAGATACCAAGAAGTATGAACTGATTCGTGAATACCCGATCACTCCAATTTGGGTTGAAATTGATACGGATAAAATGACCCAGGTGATAGACAATATCTTGAACAATGCCATCAAGTACTCACCTGATGGTGGAAAGATCAAGGTAGGGATGAAAACGACAGATGCTCAGTTGATTATCTCTATCTCAGATGAGGGCTTGGGGATTCCAAAGAAAGACTTGCCACGTATTTTTGATCGCTTTTACCGAGTGGATAAGGCACGAAGCCGGGCCCAAGGTGGGACTGGTCTGGGCTTAGCCATTGCTAAGGAGATCGTTAAGCAACACAAAGGCTTTATTTGGGCCAAGAGTGAATATGGCAAGGGATCTACCTTTACCATTGTCTTGCCGTACGACAAAGACGCTATTAAAGACGACTGGGATACAGAAGAGGAAGAATAAGGAGTCAATGACAGAAGAGGGATTTAAGTACAGTATTTTAGCTTCAGGTTCTAGTGGGAATTCTTTCTACCTTGAGACGCCAAAGAAAAAACTGCTTATTGATGCAGGGTTATCTGGGAAAAAGATTACGGGACTATTGGCTGAAATTGATCGCAAACCAGAAGACTTAGATGCCATTTTGATTACGCACGAACACTCAGACCATATCCATGGTGTGGGTGTTTTAGCGCGGAAATATGGCATGGATCTATATGCTAATGAAGCAACTTGGAAGGCTATGGAAGGCACCAAGTATCTAGGAAAGGTCGATGATGCTCAAAAGCACATTTTTGAAATGGGGAAGACCAAGACATTTGGCGATATTGATATCGAAAGTTTTGGGGTCAGTCACGATGCTGCTGCCCCTCAATTCTATCGCTTTATGAAGGATGGCAAGAGCTTCGTCATGCTAACGGATACGGGCTATGTGAGTGATCGCTTGGCAGGTATCGTCGCGGATGCGGATGGCTATCTGATTGAGTCCAACCATGATGTAGAGATCCTTCGAGCAGGTTCGTATGCTTGGCGCTTGAAGCAGCGGATCTTGTCAGACCTAGGCCACCTTTCTAACGAAGACGGTGCAGATGCCATGATCCGAACCTTGGGAAATCGTACCAAGAAGATTTATTTGGGACATTTGTCAAAAGAGAACAATATCAAAGAATTGGCCCATATGACCATGGAGAATCAACTGGCTCGAGCAGATCTAGCTGTTGGCCATGATTTTGAGGTGCTAGATACCTCGCCAGATACCGCGACCCCTTTGACGAAGATATAAGATGGAAAACCACCTGAGGGTGGTTTTTTATTTGCCTATTTGAGGAAATCTACATCTAGTAATGAATTTGCTCTTTACCCAAAATTCGTGTATGATAGGAGTACTTTATCTCGAGAATAAATTGACGGAGAAATGTTAATTGTGAAAACATATATCGGTTATTTGGATTCGAAATGGATTTATTTTGATGAAGAAAACGAAGTATTTCAATATAATGATCAAAAAAATACTTCCAATTGGATAATGGTTGCTGCTCCACTTACAGTCTTTCTTTTAAAAGGAATTGCAAGTGTTTTAAATTCAGCCTTTGGGACCTTATCATATACGATTAATATCAGTATTGCAATGATTGGAACTCTGATAGTTTTCGGAATGCTGATGATAGCGAAGTCGAGAAAAAAAGATCAGAGAACGGGTTGGAAAACAGTTGTTTTGAAGGAAAAAGAGCGCAAAACACTTAGAGCAAAGGTGCTTGCAATTTTTATTATGAAGATTCTTTTTGCTTTTTTAGGGATTTTTTTCTTGGTTACTTATATTAGAGAAACTGATTTTTTATGTCTGATGATCTACCTTCTTGCTTTTGCTTGTGTGATGCATTTTCATCAGGAAATTAAGACCAAAAAGATTCTTAAAATATTGAAGCGTCAAATGGGATCATCCGGACAATAATTACATCGAAATATGTTTTATTGCAATAGAATGAGAGCATTGCATCTTTGCTAAGCGATTTAATGGTAGATAATATGGGCCAAGAAATTTTGGGTGGTTCATCATTTAAAAATCTCCTTGATGAATTGATATGAAAAGAAAGGGTGTTTATGCTTAAAAAAGCAAACATAGAACATTTAGCAAAAAAAAATTTTCGTTATCGCATTCTAAATGTAGATAATGAGCATTATTTAGTAGACGTGGATCGTCCTTTTATAATCTCATACTTTTTCCCGTGGTTTTTGTATTTTACATCCCATTGGGCTATTCGGTTAACTGAGGATGAATTTAACACATTAACAACATCTAGAAACGACAAGCAAAGGAATGGTTTAACACATAACAAAGGAATTTCAGCTTCAGGAGCTGCGTTTGTGGCATTGCTTTTATCGAGAGCGTTTCCGATTGAAGATTATCTGTACTTCAACTCTCATTTACTCAATATTGGATTGACGTTATTCGTTTTTGGTATTGTGATGGGAATTCGCGTGTGGATGAGCAGAAGAAAAATTGTGTCCATGCTAGAGAATAATGATCATCTTATCAAAGTATATTGTGTCCCAACAACATTAAAATTTATTTTTTTATCGCTTCTAATGCCAACGATTTCTCTTATCATTGTTTGTGTGGTTTGTTATGCGGTAATAACTAATTTTGCTCCGAACTTTGTAGTTCATTTAGGTTTATTTGTTTTTGCACTCATTTTTTTATTGTCTGGAAATACAATCTATTTCTCAGCTGAGTCAACTTTCAAAGCTAAAATGAAATAATATTGAAGTGCATATATAAAATATGGTTTGAACAACATGAAACCAATCTGAATGGTAGTTAGATCATGCTCAATCACAGAAAAGGAGAAATAGAAATGAAAAAAATGATGTTATTACTGGCTGGTTTGGTTGCTTTAACAGCTTGTAGTCAGTCTAAGCAGGATACGAAAGAGTCGACTTCCAATCAAACGACGAAGGAAACAAAAGTATCAGAGTCTTCTAAAGAAGAAAAAGGTTTGAAATTTGTAGTAGCACCTCAGTATGAAGGTAAAACATCTGAGCTAATTGAGTTAGGAAAAAAATTGCTCAAGGAACATCCTGAAGTTGGTAGTGAAGGTCATATGGTAGTCTACTTTACTGGGGCTGTATCTGAAGGAAGAGCAGCGCTCATGTTGGTCAATAAGACAGATGTGGATATCAAGAAAGATTTGAATTTTTCAATTTCTTGGTCTTATGATGGAAAGACTATTTTTGATAATCAAAAGGTAAGTTATTCCATCAAGGATAGCGGCGAATTACCATCTCATTCAGCAACTTTGATATTGTTGCCACTGAATGAGGAACAATTGGGAATTGTAGATGGAATGTCAGACCCATCTAAGATGAAGCTTCAACTATCCGATATGATACTTGCAGACTGATATCAAAAAATGAATCATATAAAGGAGAAGTAAATGCGCCTTGTTTATCTTACGGTTGGTTTTGTTTCTTTGGGATTAGGAATTATTGGGATTCCTTTGCCGATTTTACCGACGACTCCCTTTTTACTGCTATCGATGGCCTGCTTTGCTAAAAGTTCCAAACGCTTTGAAACCTGGCTCTACCAAACCAAGCTTTATCAAACCTATGTAGCGGATTACCGAGAGACCAAATCGATTGCCAAAGAACGGAAGAAATGGATCCTTCTTCAGATCTACATTCTGATGGGGATTTCGATCTATCTGGCACCGATTATTTGGGTGAAGCTTGCTCTAGGTGCTTTGACGATTTTTATCACCTATTATCTCTTAAAAGTGATTCCCAATAAGTCCGAAAATCAAACAGAAGAAGATCCTGATTAAAATTGGAGAATTCAGGCCCTAGAACTAGGAAAAGAAGTGCGTTCGTGCTTCTTTTTTGGTATACTTAAGAGTATGAATTTATTAGAAAGTAGGCTTCCCATGGAGAAATTACAAGCCCTGTTATCGGAACGGTTTCAGATCGTTTTTTCAGATAGCAGTTTATTAGATACAGCTTTTACGCACACCTCTTATGCCAATGAGCACCGCCTCTTAAAAATTTCACATAACGAACGTTTGGAATTTTTAGGAGACGCTGTTCTTCAATTAGTTATTTCCGAATATTTGTATAAGGAACACCCAAACAGACCGGAGGGAGATTTGTCCAAATTCCGTTCTATGATTGTCCGTGAAGAGAGTTTGGCTGGTTTTTCTCGGGATTGCCAATTTGACCATTTCATCAAACTGGGCAAGGGCGAAGAAAAATCTGGTGGCCGGGACCGTGATACGATCCTTGGCGATTTATTTGAAGCCTTTTTAGGTGCTCTTTTACTGGATCAAGGAGTGGAAGCGGTCAAACGCTTCATTTATCAGGTCATGATTCCTAAGGTTGAAACGGGTCAATTTTCCCAAGTCATTGACTACAAGACCCGTCTGCAAGAACTGTTGCAGGTTCACGGAGATGTGGAGATCCAATACCAAGTGGTTAGCGAGTCCGGTCCAGCTCATGCCAAAGAGTTTGAAGTAGAAGTGTTCGTGAACGGTCAAACGATGGGACATGGTCATGGTCGTTCCAAGAAGTTAGCGGAGCAGGAAGCAGCCCGCAATGCAGTTGAAACGAGGAATGATGGGCCATGTATCTAAAAGAGATTGAAATCCAAGGCTTTAAATCCTTTGCGGATAAGACAAAAGTCGTATTTGACAAAGGGGTCACTGCCGTTGTAGGGCCTAATGGATCTGGAAAATCAAATATCACGGAGAGCTTGCGCTGGGCCCTGGGGGAATCTAGTGTCAAGAGTTTACGTGGGGGCAAGATGCCCGATGTTATCTTTGCAGGGACAGAATCGCGAAAACCGCTGAATTATGCTTGTGTCACAGTTGTCTTAGATAACCAGGATGGTTTTATCCAACAAGCGGGGAAAGAAATTCGTGTCGAACGGCATATTTATCGTTCAGGAGACAGCGAGTACAAGATCGACGGCAAGAAAGTACGTCTCAGAGATGTGCATGATCTGTTCATGGATACGGGATTGGGACGTGATTCCTTCTCCATTATCTCCCAAGGACGGGTAGAGGAGATCTTTAACTCCAAACCGGAAGAACGCCGGGCCATCTTTGAAGAAGCTGCTGGTGTCTTGAAATTTAAGACGCGGCGTAAGGAAACTGAGACCAAACTCAACCAAACCCAGGAGAATTTGGACCGTTTGGAGGACATCCTTTATGAATTAGAAGGACAGATCCAACCTCTTGAAAAGCAAGCGACGGTTGCTCGCCGTTTCTTGGAATTAGACCAAGAACGGCAGGTTCTCTTGCTGGATGTTTTAGTTGCTCAAGTCGATCTGACAAAAGAGCTCTACGAAAAGGCTGATCAAGAAGAAAAGGCCATTCAAGAACAGTTGGCTTCTTATTACCAACGTCGTCAGGTCTTAGAAGAAGAGAATGTACGCATCAAGAAAGCCCGTCATCAGTTGGATGAGAGCTTAGCTGAGGACCAGGCCAGCTTACTTGAGGTTACTCGTTTGATCAGTGATTTGGAAAAGCAAATCGAAGTAGCTAAGTTGCAATCGAGTCAAGCGGCCCATAGTCGCAGGGAAAATCTTGAGCGGTTGGATGCTGTTTTAGCCCGTCTGGAAGAAGCGAAACAAGAGCTGGCTCAAAAACAAGAGACGCTAGCTGTGCTTCAACAAAGACTGACAGAGAACCGTCAGCAACAAGAAGAGTTGGAAAAAGAATTAGCCAACTACGAAGAAGATCCGGAACAAGTCATTGAGCATCTACGCGAGCAGTATGTCGCACTCTTACAGACGGAGGCTGAAAAATCTAATGAACGGACAGCCATTGAGAGTCGGATCCAAGCACTCCTGCAAGAATCTAGCCATCGTCAAGAGGATTTGACCAAGGCACAAACAAACTTCGAAGCTGCCAAGGAAAAAGAAGTCCGACAATTGGAAGAGTTGGATCAGGCACAAGCGACGGTCAAGGGTTTACTAGTAGAATATCAAGAGCAACTGGTAAAAGTGGAGCAGGCCAAAGCTGCCTACCAAGAGGCTCAAGCTACCATGTTTGACTTGATGGATGAGAGCAAGAATAAGCGGGCGCGGATCAATAGCTTGGAAGCCATTCAGAAGAACCATAGTAACTTCTATGCAGGCGTCAAGAGCGTTTTGCAAGAAGCAGAACGGTTAGGAGGCATCTGTGGGGCTGTTAGTGAGAATTTGAGTTTCTCAAAAGACTACCAGACGGCGCTTGAAATTGCTCTGGGAGCTAGCAGCCAACAGATCATTGTCGAAGATGAAAAGGCTGCAACGCGAGCGATCGATTTCTTGAAACGCAATCGCTTGGGACGGGCAACTTTCCTTCCGCTCACGACGATCAAAGCTCGTCAACTATCCCCTCGGAATTTGGAATTGATTCAAGCCAGTGCAGGATTTCTAGGAATTGCGAGTGACTTAGTGACCTATGAAAATCGGTTTGAACAGATTTTCCAAAACCTGCTTGGAGTAACGGCTATCTTTGACACGACGGAGCATGCGCGTGAGGCGGCTCGTAAAGTCAATTATCAAGTTCGGATGGTGACCTTGGATGGGACCGAATTGCGGACCGGAGGATCGTATGCCGGTGGTGCCAATCGTTCCCAAAATACGGTTTTTGTCAAACCAGAATTAGATAGTTTGAAGCAGAAAATGCAAGCTCTGGATGCTCGTTTGAGAGAAGCTGAGCAGGAGGTAGAGACCAAGGACAATCTGCTCAAGCAGGCGCAAGAATACCTGGCCTCTATTCAAAGCCAAGGTGAGCAAGCGCGTCTAGAGCAACAGCGGGCCCAATTGGCCTACCAACAAAGCCAAGAGCAACTGAAAGAAATTCAGGAACTCTTAGAAGCTTTGAAGTCAGAATTGGCAACAGATGCGACCCAGTCTCTTCAAGAAGAGCTGGAGTCTCTTACTGAGCAATTGGCAGAAATTGAGCTTCAAAAAGAAAATCTGAATCGCGACATTGAAACCATGAAGTCGGACAAAGATGTTCTGCAACAAAAGGTACAAAACCTGCAAGAGCAATTGGCAGAATTGCGACTTCAACAGACCGAATGTAAGAGCCAACAAAGCTATGAGCAAACAGATGCTCGTCGCTTGGAAGAAACGATCTCCCAGTTGGAAGTAGAAGAGCATCAGTTGCAATTGCTGATTGAACAAGGCGATGCCCAAGTTCAAACAGTAGATGTGGAGCAGCTAGCCAATCAATTGGCACAGGCCCAAGCCAAGAAAACGGACTTGGAACAAGGGGTCATTCGGAAACGCTTTGAGCTAGATGATTTGGAAGGCCAGGCCGAAGATGTGGCAGAACAGATGGAACAAGCGCGTAAGAAAAACGAAGAATGGATTCGTCAACAAGCCAAGGCTGAAGCGACACGTGAAAAGCATGCGGATCATTTGAACAAGCTCTTAACGCAAATTACCGATGAATTCATGCAAAGCTTTGAACAAGCCAAAGAGCAGGCCAAACCTGTTGAAAATCTTGCAGCAGCTGAGAATCAGCTCAAGAGCATCGAAAAAGATATTAAGGCACTTGGTCCTGTCAATGTGGATGCGATCGAGCAGTACGATGAGGTGAAGGGGCGCTTTGATTTCCTTTCCAGCCAGCGTGAGGATGTCTTGGCTGCGAAAAACATGCTTCTGTCCACCATCAACGACATGAATGACGAAGTCAAGGAACGTTTTAAATCAACTTTTGAAGCCATTCGTGAATCCTTTAAAGTCACTTTCCGTCAAATGTTTGGTGGGGGTTCTGCTGATTTGATTCTGACAGAGCCAGATCTTCTGACAGCTGGTGTTGAGATTTCTGTGCAGCCACCTGGTAAAAAGATCCAATCCTTAAACCTCATGAGTGGTGGAGAAAAGGCCTTGTCTGCCTTGGCCCTCTTGTTCTCGATTATTCGTGTCAAGACCATTCCATTTGTCATTCTGGATGAGGTAGAGGCTGCCCTAGATGAGGCTAATGTTAAGCGCTTTGGGGATTATCTGAACCGCTTTGATAAGGAAAGCCAATTTATTGTCGTGACGCACCGGAAGGGAACTATGTCGGCTGCAGATTCCATCTATGGGGTGACCATGCAGGAATCTGGGGTTTCTAAAATCGTCTCAGTAAAATTGAAAGACTTAGAAAATGAAGAATAATGATATTAAATTGATTGCTACGGATATGGATGGAACCTTTCTAAATGATCAACATCAGTACGATCAAGACCTTTTACGCAAGGTATTAGCAAGCTGCAAAGAAAAAGGCATTTATTTTGCTGCTGCGAGTGGCCGTGCCCTCCTTTCTCTCAAATCTCTCTTTAAAGGATTTGAGGACCAGATGATTTTCATTGCTGAAAATGGTAGTGTGGTAGAATTTCATGGAGAAGATCTCTACGAAGCGACCATGTCCAAAGACTTTTATTTGGGTGTTTTTGAGGCTTTGAAATCTTCACCTTATGCAGACCCGAATAAGCTTCTTTTGACCGGGAAAAAAGGGAGCTATGTATTAGAAACAGTAGATCCCGACTATCTGGCCTTGAGTCAGCACTACAATGAAAACATTCAAAAAGTGCAAAACCTAGCAGATATTCAGGATGAAATCTTCAAATTGACCACCAACTTTGATGCAGCTCTAGTACTTGAAGGTGAGCAATGGGTCACTGAGAACATCCCCGGTGTCAAAGCGATGACGACAGGTTTTGAATCGATTGATATTGTCCTCGATTATGTCGATAAGGGAGTGGCCATTACCGCCTTAGCGGATAAACTAGGGATCTCGATGGATCAGGTGATGGCTTTCGGGGATAACTTAAATGACCTCCATATGATGCAAGTCGTGGGCCATCCTGTAGCGCCAGAAAATGCACGTCCTGAAATCTTAGCGATTGCTGAAAAAGTCATCGGCCACCATGCGACTGGTTCTGTCCTACGCTACATGGAGGAAATTGTATGAGTAAGATTTCCTTGATTGCGCTGGATTTAGATGGGACCCTTCTCAATTCAGAAAAAAAGATCTCCCCTCGCAATAGAGCAGCCCTCGCTGCTGCACAGGCCCAAGGTGTCAAGGTGGTTCTAACCACTGGTCGGCCCCTGAAAGCCATGGATTTTCTTTTGGAAGAATTGGGAACAGCAGGCCTCAAAGAAGAGTATACGATTACCTTCAATGGTGGCTTAGTGCAGCGAAATAATGGAGAGATTCTCTCAAAAGTTGTCTTGGCACCAGAAGATGTCGCAACCATTCATGATGAAACAGCCCGTCTAGGCCTTCCGCTGGATGCTATCAGTGAGGGAACGGTTTATGAGATTCATGCAGATCGAAAGTCTCTCTATTCCCTTTACAATCCCTACCTGAACTTTATTGAAACTGATTTTAAAGACCTGCCATCCACGATTTCCTACAACAAGTGTGTGACAGCAGTCGATCAAGACTTTTTAGATGCAGCGATCAAGCAGATCAAGCCGGACTTATTTCAAGACTATGAAATTTTTAAATCTCGGGAAATGTTGCTGGAATGGTGCCCTAAAAATGTTCACAAGGCGACAGGTTTAGAGGCACTGGCAGCTATTTTGGGCCTTAAGGCAGATCAAGTCATGGCCTGTGGAGATGAAGCCAATGACCTGTCTATGATCCAGTGGGCTGGACTAGGGGTTGCCATGGGCAATGCGATTCCAGCAGTGAAGGAAGTTGCAGCGCTTGTGGCCCCTGTGACCAATGACCAAGATGCTGTCGCATGGGCGATTGAAAATTATGTGCTAAAGGAGAGTGAATAAATGGGATTATTTGATCGTTTATTTGGAAAAAAAGAAGAAACTGAAAAAGTGCTTCCGTCTTCGGAAGAAGTGACGGAAAGTACTGAGGTTGAAGAAACTGTCAAAGAGGAGCCGGCGGCTACCTTAAATGACAAGGAAGAGCAAAAAATCGCTGATATGGAGGCTTATTACCAAGAGCTCAAAGCGCGAATTGCAGCCACTCATCAACCTATTTCAACCGTTGCTCAAGAAGAGCCGGCAGAGGAACCTCTTGTTGAAGAAATCGTGACTTCAGAGACTCCTGAAGATCAAGAACCAGTAGAGGAGCCTCCAGTTGCCTTTGAACCTGCTCAAACAGAAGCAATTCCTCAAGAAGTTTCACCACTAGCTGATGACACGGAGACTGAGCCTCTTGAAGAAGTGAAAATTGAAGCGGAAGAAACTGAAGATGGTGAGGAAGCAGATGGGGCTAACGGTTCAGAACTGGAAGAAGAGTCACCGATTGCTTCTCCATCATCTGAAGCTGAGCTAGTAGAAGGGAGCACGACAGAAGAGGAGTCTCCAGAACTAGTAGAAGCTCAGGATGAGGTTTCAGAACCTGAAGTATCAGAAGCGATCGCTCAAGTGGAAGAAACTTCAGAAGTTGCAGAAGCTGAGTCCAGACTTCCTCAAGGAGAAGCAGCATCAACCGTTGAGGAAAGAACTGTTGAAGAGGCAGAGCAGCCAATTCCAGACGAGGTTAAGCCTCAGCAAGAAACCATTCAGGAAAAATACGATCGTAGCTTGAAAAAGACACGGACTGGATTTGGAGCACGTCTCAATGCCTTCTTTGCTAATTTCCGTTCAGTCGATGAAGAATTCTTTGAAGAATTGGAAGAACTCTTGATCATGAGTGACGTTGGGGTTCAAGTGGCCTCTAATTTAACCGAAGAGTTGCGCTATGAAGCCCGTTTGGAAAATGCCAAAAAACCAGATGCTCTCAAACGCGTGATCATCGAAAAATTGGTGGACTTGTATGAAAAGGATGGCCAATTTAATGAAGCCATTCGTTTTCAAGAAGGCCTTACGGTCATGCTCTTTGTTGGGGTCAATGGAGTTGGTAAAACCACATCTATCGGGAAGTTAGCCCACCGCTACAAACAAGAAGGCAAGAAAGTCATGTTGGTTGCAGCAGATACTTTCCGTGCAGGAGCAGTGGCTCAACTGGCAGAATGGGGACGCCGTGTAGACGTTCCAGTTGTAACAGGTCCTGAAAAATCAGATCCTGCTAGCGTCGTCTTTGATGGAATGGAACGTGCGATCGCTGAAAACATCGATGTTCTGATGATTGATACGGCGGGTCGTCTGCAAAACAAGGACAACCTCATGGCGGAGCTTGAAAAAATCGGCCGGATTATCAAGCGAGTGGTGCCTGATGCGCCGCATGAAACCTTGCTGGCCCTCGATGCATCGACTGGTCAAAATGCCTTGGTGCAAGCCAAAGAATTTTCAAAAATTACGCCTGTGACAGGAATTGTATTGACCAAGATCGATGGAACGGCTCGAGGTGGGGTCGTCCTTGCGATCCGTGAAGAGTTGGACATTCCAGTGAAGTTGATTGGATTCGGAGAAAAGATTGATGACATCGGACCATTCCATTCAGAAAACTTCATGAGAGGCCTCTTGGAAGGCTTGATTTAAGAGTCGAATAGAAAAAGACAAATTGTTGGAAGAACAATTTGTCTTTTTGTTTCCTTGCGCTATCAAAAAAACCACCCGAAGGTGGCTTTCCTTAATTCTTAGGTTCAGGTTTCCAAACCCATTCGGCTCCGTATTCTGCAAGGAGATCATCGGATGCAGTTGGTCCCATGGATCCAGACTTGTATTCATAGAGTGGTGCTCCATTTTCGGCCCATAGTTTTTCGATTCGGTCAATCAATTGCCATGAAGCACGAACTTCGTGCCAGTGGCTGTAATTGGTTGAGTCATTGTTCAAAACGTCAAAAATTAATTTTTCATACGGCTCTGGGGAAGCTCCAGTTGCAGTCGCATCTGTTTCGTAATCAAAGGAAATCGGTGCGATGCTGAATGTTTCTCCGACCTCTTTCCCGTTGATGCTCAATGAGAAACCTTCGTTTGGTTGGATATAAATGGTCAAGACATTTGGTTGCAAGCTATGTCCAAAGATGGAATCGGTTTGCTTGAAGACCACATTGACCATGGTTCCTTTTTGGGTCAAGCGTTTTCCGGTACGGAAGAAGAAAGGCACTCCGCGGAAGCGATCGCTATCAACAAAGAACGTACCAGAAGCATAGGTTTCTGTAGTAGATTCAGGGTCGACATTGGGCTCACTGCGATAAGAGATATCTTTTTTCCCTTCGATCGTACCTGAATGGTATTGACCACGGATAAAGAATTTCTTCAGTTCCTCATCTGTTGGATTGTGCAATTGCTCAAAAACTTTAACTTTTTCTGCCCGAATTGCATCCTTGGTAAAGGTAGCTGGTTTATCCATGGCAAGCAATGACAAAAGCTGAAGGGTATGGTTTTGCACCATATCTCGAAGGGCCCCAGAATGATCATAGTAGCCACCGCGTTCTTCAACTCCTAAGCGTTCAGCAAAGGTAATTTGGATGTTGTCAATAAAATCTCGGTTCCAAAGGTTATCAAAAATAAGATTTCCGAAACGAATGGCAAAGATATTTTGGATCATTTCTTTTCCAAGGTAATGGTCGATCCGGAAGATTTGTTCTTCATCAAAGGTTTCTTCCAATTCCTTGTTGAGCTGACTTGCAGTTTCCAAATCTGTACCGAAAGGTTTTTCAACGATCAAGCGCTCAAAGCCTTGCCCATCCACAATGCCTTCTGATTTGAGGTGTTTGGCAATGGTTCCAAAAAATTGAGGAGCCATGGACAAGAAGAAGACCTTGTTGTGTTCTGTTTGGTATTTTTCATCCAAGCTATTTTGCAATTCACGCAGGGCGATGTAATGTTCGGTATCATTGACATCGTGGCTTTGGTAGTAGAAATGACTAGCGAATTCTTGAGCTTGTTGTGGGCTATCTGCCAGATCTGTGATGGATTCTACCACAACTGATTCAAAGTACTCCTTGCTCCATGGTCTGCGAGCTGTTCCGATAACCGCAAAGTGTTCAGATAGATTTCCTGATTTATAGAGTCTAAAAAGGGATGGGTAGAGTTTGCGCTTGGCTAAATCTCCACTGGCCCCGAAAATGGTTACAATAACTTTTGAAGACATTTAAGTACCTATTTCCTATTTTATTAACCATATTTTACCATAAAATCTACAAGATTTCTTTGATGGAATCGTTGTTCCGAATATTTTCCGCTTGGATTAGAGGATTTGAGAGGAAAGCATAGAAAAAGCTAGAACCAATGTGGATTCTAGCTTGAGCTGTTATAAAATGTTTGGATCGACCACCGAAGAAACTTGGTGAATCCATCAGAATACGCGGTAGACATAAGGATTATCCGGTTTTGTAATGGTCTGGCAATCGCTAATGTGGAGGACAGGCAAGCTTTGCTTGAGCTGCTTGTGGTATTCAATGGACAAGGTTCCTTTCGCATGGATCCAGGTATTGTTTTCGAAATGCTGCGGAGCACCTGTCGTTAAGAGACCGTAGACGCCGGAATCTGCGATACAGTGGATGATCCCAAAGCGAAAGAGAAATTGGCTGTCCTTGTTATTGGGGTCATTGTATACAAAGCCGGTCAGTTCGATCGTCTTTCCTGCAAATTGGTCAGGATAATCATAAATAACTTCCATGACTTCCATGTAATTCTCAGTGGTCACCTGAATTACTTTTTTATCAACATATTTCTTTGCAGCCTGCTTCATTTCTGACTCATAGGCTGACTTGGTAAAATAGCTACTAGTATCTGGTTTGAGATACTGGGTTGTTGTCCCTTCGTCCTGCTGGATTTCCTTGGAAGAACCGGCTGCAACCGGGAAGTGGTAGCCTTTGGCAGAGACTGTTTGGGAATCCAGTGTCACTGTAGGGAAAAATAGCCCGACAAACAAAGGAATACAGAGCAAGAAGATACTCGCCACTTTTGCCCAGAAGCCAGAGAGATGACTGTGGATCTTCATCTGCTTGACCCAGATGATCAGCTGCACAAGAGCTAAAACAAAGGACAAGAACATGGAAATATAAGTCAAGTAAGAATAGTGTAAGTTGATGTATTGATTGAGCTTACCAGATAATTGCAGGTACATGGTGAGCTCAAAATAGCCAGCTAATATCAAGAAACGAATCATAGCACTACCCCCACAAACCAAGCATAAAGGAGCACAACTCCACTCACAATTCCGATAAATTGCCAGATAAAACGGGTCTTGAGATAATTTTTCATCATGAGGAGATTTTTGACATCAAGCATAGGCCCAATCACCAGAAAGGCAAGAACAGGCGCTACTCCAAAACTTGTTAGAAGAGAGGATCCAACAAAGGCGTCCGCCTCGCTACAAAGTGAGAGGAGAAAGGACAAGACCATGAGAAGGAGAATAGCAATAACCGGTGTCGCACTGATCGAAGTGAGGATCCGTGTTGGGACATAGACTTGGACGAGGCTGGCAAAGAGACAACCAAATACCAAGTAGCGTCCTGTATCAAAGAATTCATCAATGGCTTGCACCAAGACTTGAAAGAGCTTTTGGCCTTTGCTCAAGTCCCTAAAATCATGTTCATGTACAGCCTTACGATGTTCTTTTTGGATCGAATCTGTCTGAATAAAACCAAGAAAGATCCCTAGTACCGTTGCGACCAGTAGGGAACCAAGGGCGCGGTAGAGGGCCATCTTGACAGAATTCCCAAAGGCTGAGTAGGTCGCAAAGAGAACGATAGGATTGATGACCGGTGCTGTCACCAGAAAGGGAACAGCAGTATAACTTGGGACTTTCTTTTCTAGAAAGCGATTGATAATGGGAACAATCCCACATTCACAGGAAGGAAAGATAAAACCGATAAAAGTCCCAAAGAAGATCCGCCCAAATTTATTCTTGGGAAGAAAGCGGTAGACCCTCTCGGGGGTGATATAGACCTCGATAATCCCTGAAATGATACTCCCGATTAGGACAAACGGTAGGGCCTCGATAATAATCGAGAGAAAAATAGCCCCAGCCTGCAAGACGCTAGAGGGAAGGTGTTGAAAGAATGTCATTACTTAACCTTCTTTGCTTCTTTAGTTGTAGCAGTTTCTGCCTTCTTTTTTTCTTCGGGGAATTCGACTGTTTTTTCTACATCCGGAAAACTCGCAAAATTTTCAAACATTTTATCAAGATCATCTGTTTTTGAGAATTTAATAGCCATTGTTGGGCCTCCTTTTTATTTTCTTTCATTATAACAAAAAGGAAAGAGCAAGGGGGAAATGGAGCATAAAAGGAAGGATCCATAGGGTCAAAATTATTCTATGAAAAATCCCTGAAACAGAGACCAGAACAGGCGATCTCACCCCTTGATGGCAGCAAAATATGCTATAATAGAAGCTATGGATAAATATGAAAAAATAGCCCAAGAATTGGGTGTTAGCTTAAAACAAATCGATACCGTATTGAGTCTGACCGCAGAAGGCTCAACCATTCCCTTTATTGCTCGCTATCGAAAAGATCTAACGGGAAATTTAGATGAAGTAGCGATCAAGGCCATTATTGACCGGGACAAATCGTTAACGGCTCTGGCTGAACGAAAGGAAACCGTCCTTGCTAAGATTGAGGAACAGGGCAAACTGACAGAGGCGCTCAAGCAGGCTATTGAAGCTGCTGAAAAATTAGCGGATGTCGAAGAGCTCTATCTCCCTTATAAGGAAAAACGGCGGACCAAGGCGACGATTGCTCGAGAAGCAGGACTTTTTCCTTTGGCACGTCTCATTTTGCAAAATAGTCCAGACTTGGAAGCAGAGGCTCAGAAATTTACCTGTGAGGCCTTCCCAACTGAAACTGCGGCTTTAGCTGGTGCAGTGGATATTCTGGTAGAAGCTATTTCAGAGGATACCCAATTACGGGCCCTCACCTATCAAGAAATTCATGGGCATTCCCTCATGACGTCAACCTTGAAGGATGAAAGCTTAGATCCTAAGAGAACCTTTGAAATCTACTATGATTTTTCTGAGAAGATTAAGAATATGCAAGGCTACCGGACTCTAGCTCTCAATCGTGGGGAAAAATTGGGCGTTCTCAAAGTCGGATTCGAGCACCAACTGGATCGGATCATTCGTATTTTTGAGGCTCGTTTTAAAACGAAAAATGCCTATGTGGATGAGGTTATTCAACAAGCGGTTAAGAAAAAAATCGTTCCTGCGATTGAACGTCGGATTCGGACAGAGTTAACGGAGGTGGCAGAAGACGGAGCCATTCAATTGTTCTCTGAAAATCTACGGAATCTATTGCTCATTCCTCCATTAAAAGGGCGCGTGGTCCTTGGATTTGACCCAGCCTTTCGGACCGGTGCTAAACTAGCCGTTGTTGATGAGACAGGAAAGATGCTTGCCACCCAGGTCATCTATCCAGTTGCTCCTGCAAAACCAGCTCAGATCGAGCAGGCTAAAAAGGATCTATCCTCCTTGATCAAGGAGTTTAGCGTAGAGATTATTGCAATTGGAAATGGAACAGCCAGCCGTGAAAGTGAGGCCTTTGTCGCAGAGGTGCTTCATGACCATCCAGGAGTTCGCTATGTTATTGTCAATGAAAGCGGAGCCTCTGTCTATTCAGCTAGTGAGTTGGCCCGTCATGAGTTCCCAGAGCTAACCGTTGAAAAACGCTCGGCCATCTCCATTGCCCGTCGCTTGCAAGATCCGCTAGCAGAATTGGTGAAAATCGATGCCAAATCCATCGGTGTCGGTCAATACCAACACGATGTCAATCAGAAAAAACTGACAGAAAGCTTGGATTTCGTGGTAGATACTGTCGTCAACCAAGTTGGGGTCAATATCAATACGGCTAGTCCCTCTCTCTTAGCCCATGTAGCAGGACTCAATAAAACCATCTCTGAAAATATTGTGAAATACCGGGAAGAAGAAGGAATGATTCTTTCACGAGCACAGATTAAAAAAGTCCCTCGTCTCGGCGCCAAGGCTTTCGAGCAAGCGGCTGGATTCTTACGCATTCCTGAAAGTAAAAATATCTTGGACAATACCGGCGTTCACCCTGAAAGTTACAAGGAAGTTGAAAAACTTTTTCAACTTCTTGAAATTACCGACCTCGATGCATCCGCTCAGGAAAAATTAAAAGCTGTGAACATAAAGGAGATGTCTACTCAGCTGGATCTGGGACCAGAAACCCTGAAAGATATTATTGCCGATCTCCTAAAACCAGGTCGCGATTTGCGGGATTCCTTTGATGCACCCGTGCTCCGTCAGGATGTCTTGGATATTAAAGACCTCCATATAGGCCAAAAATTAGAAGGGGTTGTGCGCAATGTGGTTGACTTTGGGGCCTTTGTCGATATTGGCATTCACGAAGATGGCTTGATTCATATCTCCCATATGAGCAAGCAGTTTATCAAGCATCCAAGCCAGGTCGTATCAGTAGGTGATTTGGTAACCGTCTGGGTGAAGAAGATTGATGTGGAACGCGAAAAAGTCAATCTCAGTTTGGTAGCTCCGAATGAATCTGACTGAGTATGTACGCCAAGTATCCCTAGAAGATTTTGGGAGAGAATTCCGTCATCGAGCAGAGTGGAATTCACGTCTTCAAACCACTGGGGGTCGTTTCTTTCCCAAGGATCGACACCTTGATTTCAACCCGAAAATATACCAAGCTTTCGGGTTAGAGGTCTTTCGCAAAATCGTCCGCCACGAGCTCTGCCATTACCATCTTTACGATCAAGGTAAAGGGTATCGCCACAAAGATCTAGCCTTTAAGCAACTCCTCCAGCAAGTGGACGGTCTTCGTTTCACACCTCCTCTACCAGATAGAGCTGGGCGAGTCAAGCGGATCTATCTCTATCAATGTCCCCATTGTGGCCAAGAGTATAGACGAAAGCGAAAAATTGATCTAAAGAAATATGCCTGCGGTCGCTGTCGCAGCCGCCTGCAATTCCTTGAAATGAGACAAGAGTAAGAATCGGTCTTTAGGCGGATCTCTTTCCAGTTAGACTCTGCTAAAATAGGTCTAACTAGAAAGAGGAAAATCAAATGACATCATCATTTTACAAATTAAAACGACATCGCCTGGTTTCAGGTGTGCTAGCTGGCTTAGCCGATAAATTTGGTCTGAGTGTAACTCTCCTACGCTTCTTGTTTATTCTTTTCACGGTTTCTCATGCCTTTATCGGTGTGATTATCTACTTACTGTTAGATACGACCTTACCTTATAAGGACGAGGAGGAGCAGGAAATGTTTGACTATGGCCCTCGACCTCGTCGAAGAAAAGAGGCCGAACCCATCCATGATCAGAATGATAGTCCGTTCTTCTAAAAGGAGATTTGAGTGAAGCAGAAGTTCTATTACCTTGCTTTTATTCTATATCTCTTCTTCAGTTTTATAGGACAGTTTTTCATTTTAAATCGTGTTTTTGGAGAAGGAGTTGGAACAGTTTTGATCGGAATGCTTCTTTTTCCACTGGGTATTTGGAATAGTCTCTTCTACCTCTTGTTTCTGCCAACAGAAATGGCTAGAAAGTCACAAATTTATCGGTTTTCGATTTTATTTCTGCCGGTTTTGTATCTGATTTTCTCCTTGTTGGGGGGAGGACCTACTGCTTTTATGCTCGGCTTGATCGCATTTCCTTCAAATGCGGTGGTCTATGCAGTATCTACTGGAATCAAATCTATGATCAAAGATTTTTTGCAAGGCCAAGGCTAGAGCATTCTTCAGATGTTCCCATCATTTCCTAGAGGTTGAAGACCTTTGTCTTGACCTCTTTTTGCTTGCCTTAAAAAGGAGTTGAAAATGGATCTTTCAAATGACACTTCAGTCTCTCGTCTGAAGAGAAAATCTGCTATAATAGAGAGAGAATTTGAAAAGGGAGAATGATATGGCAGTTACTGTTCGCGATATACAGGAAAAGCTTCGTCTATCGGTTGTTTATGGGGATGATAGCCTCTTAAGCAAGGAAATTACGACTGCGGACATTTCACGTCCAGGTCTTGAAATGACGGGCTATTTCGACTATTACACACCTGAGCGGATTCAGCTTGTAGGAATGAAAGAATGGTCCTACCTGGTGAAGATGAGCTCTCACAACCGTCATCAGGTCCTGCGCAAGATGTTCCAGCCAGAGACACCTGTCATCATTGTCGCGCGGAATTTAGAAATTCCAGAAGAAATGTTGCGAGCTGCAGAAGAAAAGCAACTAGCCATTTTGAAGAGCAATGTTGCAACCAGTCGTTTATCTGGAGAGCTTTCTAGCTATTTGGATAGTCGGCTAGCAGAACGTACGAGTGTACACGGTGTCTTGATGGATATTTATGGGATGGGTGTCTTGATCCAAGGAGATAGCGGAATTGGTAAAAGCGAGACAGGTCTGGAACTTGTCAAGCGGGGACACCGCCTCGTAGCAGATGACCGAGTCGATATCTATGCGAGAGATGAGATGACCCTTTGGGGAGAGCCAGCTGAAATCCTACGCCACTTACTAGAGATCCGTGGTGTCGGGATTATCGATGTCATGAGCCTCTACGGAGCCAGTGCTGTTAAGGATTCTTCACAAGTCCAAATCGCCGTTTACTTGGAAAATTATGCCAAGGATCAGGTTTATGATCGTCTGGGTAATAATGCAGAAGAGTTAGAAATCGGTGGGGTGACCATTCCTCGGATTCGCATCCCTGTGAAGACTGGTCGGAACATTTCGGTCGTGATCGAAGCTGCAGCTATGAATGTTCGTGCCAAAGAAATGGGCTATGATGCCACCAAAACCTTTGAAGAACGTTTGTCCCAGTTGATTAGTCAAAATGAGGTGAAGGAATGAATCCAGTAGCCCTTCAATTAGGTCCGATCAGTATTCGTTGGTACGCAATTTGTATTGTCTCTGGCTTGATTTTAGCCGTTTATCTTTCTATGAAAGAAGCGCCCCGTAAAAAAATTGATCCAGATGATATCATTGATTTCATTTTGATTGCCTTTCCTCTTGCGATTGTGGGGGCCAGACTCTATTACGTTATTTTCGAATGGGGTTACTATAGCCAGCATCTTAGTGAGATTTTTGCGATCTGGAACGGAGGAATCGCGATTTATGGTGGCCTCTTGACAGGTGCCCTTGTCCTCTATCTATTCTCTCGTAGACGTTTGATTGAACCGATCGACTTTTTAGATATTGCGGCCCCAAGCGTCATGATTGCACAGAGTATTGGTCGCTGGGGAAACTTCTTTAACCAGGAAGCTTATGGAGCTGCTGTCAAAAGTCTCAACTACCTGCCCTCTTTTATTCGAGATCAAATGTATATAGATGGTAGTTACCGTCAGCCAACCTTCTTATATGAATCCAGTTGGAATCTGCTAGGATTTCTCTTGATCTTGATTCTTCGTAGGAAGCCCCAATTTTTGCGACAAGGTGAGATCACAGCCTTTTACCTTATCTGGTATGGTTTTGGTCGGATGATCATCGAAGGAATGCGGACAGATAGCCTGATGTTTGCGGGCTTACGTGTTTCCCAGTGGTTGTCGATGATCCTGATTCTAGTTGGACTCGCCATCATCTTTTACCAACGACGCAAAAAAGCCCCTTATTATGTAGAAACAAAGGAGTAACATATGTTTATTGAAATTGCATACGGCCTCTTAGGTCTTGCCTTAGTAGCGCTTGTCATTTATATGATTTTTTTCCTCTCAAAGATTGGAAAAGTTGTAGATGAGACGCAAAAAACGATCCAAGTTTTGACATCAGATGTCAATGTCACCTTGCATCAGACCAATGATCTATTGGCAAAAGTCAATGTTTTAACGGATGATTTGAATCAAAAAGTTGCAACAATTGACCCACTCTTTACAGCCGTGGCGGATCTTTCAGAGTCTGTTTCAGATTTGAATGATCAAGCCCGTCAATTAGGTTCCAAAGCTGTATCAGCTGGTGGAAAAACAGTGAAAGCCTCTATCGGATTAAAAGCGATTAAGATGGCTTCAAAATTATTTAAATAGAATCGAGGAAGAATATGGGACGTTTATCTAGTTTATTAATTGGTGTGATTTCAGGTGCTTCAGCAGCCTACTATTTATCAACAGAGCAAGGAAAGAAAGTCACTAAAAAAGTGGTGCGCTTCGTAAAAGACTATCAAGAAGATCCTCAAGAAGTACATGAATCGGTGAAACAAACTGCTAAGGATGTTTCAAAACAAGCAGCAGAAGTGATCCAACAAACCAAAGAAAAAGTTGGTTCTGGAGAAATTACGACAGGAACTGTTTTGGAATCTGTCAAAGAAAAGACGCAAGATGTGGTTGAAAAATCTCAAGAAGTCTATCACTCATTTAAGGATAAACTTCAAAAAGAAAATCTAAGCGGCAACGACTTGGTTAAATCCATTCGCAAACAAACAGAATCAGAAGACATCGTTTTAGAGTTGGGTGAAAAAGATTCTGAAGAAGCAGCTGAAGAAGAAACAAAAGAAGTATAAAAAAATGAGGCTCAGTGAGCCTCATTTTTTATGGAAGGTAAGATGGCAATTGGCAGTTAAGTTTTGTCTTCCAATTGTTATTCCAATTAAAAAAATTCGAGTAAATAAAAAAATCAGGAAAACCTGATTTTTATTTTTTTCGTTTATTGTAGTAAATTCGGAATCCTTGAATACTAGCAAAGCTAGAACCAATCGCTAAAGCAAACGCAAAGAAGGTATTCATTTTTGTTGCTAAAAAGATAAAACTAAATACAACCGTCAACACACAGAAAACAGCGATATTTAAAAAATATAGCAATTCACTTAATTGGGGTGTGGGTTCAACTTCAGGAGCATAGTCCTGAATAGGGGTTTCTTGGGTTTGTTTGGTTAATTCGATATAATCGAATTCTTCATCATAGTGTCTTAAATTTCTTACGGGCATTTTCTCTCTCCTAACAGTACTCTATTATTCTATCATGAATTCAGCTATATAAATGTTACAAAAATGTTACAAATTTTACAAAATGAATAAATTTTTCTAGAATATCGGAATTTTTGTTATAATGGTTCTATGAAAAATATTATTATTACAGCAACAGCAGAGAGTGTTGAGCAAGCGCAAGCCCTGATTGATGCAGGGGTTGACCGAATCTATGTCGGTGAAAAAGATTACGGATTACGATTGCCTCAAACTTTAAGCTATGACGAAATAAATCGAATTGCTCAACTAGTCCATGCTGCTGGCAAAGAATTGACAGTGGCTGTAAATGCACTCATGCACCAATCGATGATGGATTCAATCAAGCCTTTCTTAGACTTTTTGAAAGAAATTCAGGCTGATTATATTACTGTCGGAGATGCGGGCGTTTTTTATGTCTTGAAACGAGATGGCTATCCATTCAAAACCATCTACGATGCATCAACCATGGTCACTTCTAGCCGCCAGATCAATTTCTGGGGAAAACAAGCAGGAGCTTCTGAAGCTGTTCTGGCTCGTGAGATTCCATCTGCCGAATTATTCGTAATGGCTGAGAATCTTCAGATTCCAGCAGAAGTATTGGTCTATGGTGCTAGCATTATTCACCATTCGAAACGACCTCTTCTTCAGAATTATTACAACTTCATCAAGACAGAGGACTCTGTGACCAAAGATCGGGATCTGTTCTTGGCCGAGCCAGGAGATCCCAATTCTCATTATTCGGTCTACGAGGACAAACATGGAACCCATATCTTCTCAAATAATGACTTGAATATGATGACCAAATTGTCTGAGTTGGTAGAACATGGCTTTGATCATTGGAAACTCGATGGTGTCTACTGTCCGGGTGAAAACTTTGTCAAGATTACAGAGTACTTTGTCAAGGCCCGTGATTTGATTCAAAAAGGAACATTTACACAGGATCAAGCCTATCTGTTTGATGAAGAAATCCGCAAATTGCATCCAGCTAATCGTGGTTTGGATACTGGTTTCTATGATTATGAACCAGATCGTGTAAAATAATAAAAAAACTAGGGCTTCTTCGTTTGTGAGTTTTCCTTTTTCAGGGAACGAAGAGGCTATTCATCATATCGACAATCTTGTAAATTGGAGAAAACATGACAAATACAAAAAAACGTCCAGAGGTTTTGGTACCTGCTGGAACATTAGAAAAATTAAAAGTTGCCGTTAATTATGGGGCAGACGCAGTGTTCGTCGGTGGACAAGCCTATGGTTTGCGTAGCCGTGCTGGAAACTTTACCATGGATGAGCTTCGTGAAGGTATCGAATATGCGCATGCACGTGGCGTAGATGTACACGTGGCTTCGAACATGGTGACCCATGAGGGAAATGAACAAGGGGCTGGTGAATGGTTCCGTGAATTACGAGATATGGGCCTTGACGCCGTGATCGTCTCAGACCCGGCCTTGATTGAAATCTGTGCAACTTATGCACCTGGACTCAATATTCACTTGTCTACGCAAGCTTCTGCAACCAACGTGGAGACCTTCCATTTCTGGAAAGAATATGGCTTGACCCGTGTCGTCTTGGCCCGTGAGGTATCCATGGAAGAGTTGGCAGAGATCCGTAAGCGTACCGATCTTGAGATCGAAGCCTTCGTTCATGGAGCCATGTGTATTTCTTATTCCGGACGTTGTACCCTTTCTAACCACATGTCTGACCGGGATGCCAACCGTGGTGGTTGTTCTCAATCTTGTCGTTGGAAATACGATCTCTATGATATGCCATTTGGCCAAGAACGCAAGAGTATCAAAGGACAAGTCCCAGAAGAATATTCTATGTCAGCCGTGGACATGTGTATGATCGAAAATATTCCAGACATGATTGACAATGGGGTTGATAGCTTGAAGATCGAAGGTCGGATGAAATCTGTCCATTACGTATCAACAGTTGCCAACTGTTACAAGGCAGCTTGTGATGCCTATATGGAAAGTCCAGAAGCCTTTTATGCCATTAAGGATGATTTGATCAATGAATTGTGGAAAGTCGCTCAACGTGAATTAGCAACTGGATTCTACTACCAAACACCGACTGAAAATGAACAATTGTTTGGGGCACGTCGTAAGATTCCGCAATACAAATTTGTAGGAGAAGTGGTGGACTTTGATCCATCTACCATGACTGCGACGATTCGCCAACGGAATGTCATCAATGAAGGCGACCAAGTGGAATTCTACGGACCAGGCTTCCGTCATTTTGAATGCCAGATCCAAGACTTGCATGATAAGGATGGAGTGAAGATTGATCGCGCACCAAATCCGATGGAACTTCTTACGATCACCGTTCCACAAGAAGTCAAGCCAGGAGATATGATTCGTTCTTGCCAGGAAGGTTTAATCAATCTCTACTCAAAAGATGGGGCAAGTAAAACTGTTCGAGTATAACAAAAAAAGAGAGGGTTAAATCTCTCTTCAGAATATAGAAAAACTCTATTAGGACTAGAAAAACTTCTCCTTTAGAGTTTTTTCTTTATATAATTATGAAAAAAGATTGAAGAAAATTGTCAAAATGGACTTTTTCTTCAATCTGTATAATCAACTTTTAATTGAATGCATTCTGTTTGGTTTTATTCTTTTCCATAAAGGTAACGACTAGCAATTAACCAAGTAGCAATATACATTATCACGTTAACCAAAAATGCGACAACGATAACCATATTCCAATTATGGGATAAATTAGTAGTTAGAATCCCCATAATTGTTGTACCAAAAAGTCCACCAATTTGTTTGTTAGCGTTTAAAGTTGCACCAGCAATTCCAGATAATTCTTGACCAGCAGCTTCCATAAGAATGGTAGTAGTTGCTGGAGTTAACACTCCGATACCAAGGCTCATTAAAGAAAATAAAGGGATTAGGATGTATAGTTGAATTTCATGAAAAAGGACTCCAATTCCAAAAATTCCTGCTGCTCCTACAATGGCAAAAATAATTGAGACAGTAGCGAGGCTTCCCACGGAAAATCGTTTTACAACACGTGCGTAAAATAAATTACCAATAATTAAGACAATCATTCCTGGTAGAATGAGGAGTCCAGAAACCATTGAGGAGAGGTTTAAATAAGTTTGAAAATAAAGTCCTAGCACCAAAACAATACCATATAATGAAATGTTAACTACTAAACCTAACAGATTAGAGGCAATAAACTTAGCATTTTTTAATAGTTGGTGGGGAACAATAGGTGCTTTACTTTTTTTATCGTGGACTACTAAACCAACAGTAAATAATATAAACAGGAGAAGAAACAATAAAAGATTTAGGTTACTATAGCCATATTGATTCCCTTCAACAAGGTAAATAACTAGACTTCCGATAGTTGCAACAAGAAATATATTACTGAAAATGTCAATTCTAGTCTTTGGATTGGCAATATTGTTTTTCACAAGAAGTAATATTGAAATTACTGTCAAAATTCCCAATGGAATATTGATTAAGAAAATACCCCTCCATCCGAAGTAGTTAATAATTAGTCCACCAATAAAAGAACCAGTACCGGTTGCAACAGAAATAATTGCTGTCCAAATTCCTAACATACGTGCTCTTTTAGTAGAATCAGGGTATGAAATGAATAAAAGTGCTAATGAACTAGGCATAAACAAAGAAGCACCGAAACCTTGAACGAATCTAAGTATGATTAATGTTTCAATATTTGGTGAAAAAGAGCACCCAAATGAGGCAAGTGTAAAAATTGTCATTCCAAATAATAAAATTCGTTTAGCACCATATTTTGTTGTTAGATTTCCTGAAAGTAGGAGTAAAGAGCCTAAAGCTAGTGTATAGGCGTTAATAATCCAAATGGATTGCTCTAATGAGACGCTCATAGCTGTTTCAATATGGGGAACAGCAAGAACCACTCCGGTTGTATCTAGGACCGCCATAATGTATCCTAGTGAAAGAATAAAAAGTAGATAAGCTGGCGCTTTTGTATTTGTTTTTTTCATCAAGCTTCCTCCGTTATTTCATCAAACCAATTTTCATTTATCAATCAAAAGCAATATATTTAACTTTCTGAAAATATTTTACTTGAGTATATCCAGTGCCAAAGTATCTTCCATCAGCGCAACCGAGAATATCTTTGATACGGTCAAACTTAGTTGTAATATCCATAGTAATTTCCCCTTTCAAATGATATAATTAGCTTATCATGTAATAATTTCTGAAACAAGAAGGGAAAAAAAGTATAGTAACTATCAAAAAAGGAGGAAATGAATGGAGACTTGCAAGAAGCAATCTTTGAAAAAATCAATTTGTCCAGCAAGAAGGGTCTTGAATTTACTAAAAGGTAAATTTACTCTTGAGATCTTATCTGAAATTATTGATGGTAATATACATTATAGTAGTCTTTTGCGTAGTGTAGAAGGTATTAATCCTAGAATATTAGCTCAACGATTACATGATTTTGAGCAAGAAGGTATTTTATCAAGAAAAGTTTTACCGACATCGCCTCCACAGGTTGAATATAAAATGACAAAAAAAGGTATTGCTCTAAGAAGTATCGTTGAAGAAATGAAAAAATGGGAGCATACTTATGGTGATTAGAGATTAGATTGAATTTACATAATTTATTACTAATATTTTTCTTTAAATAGATAATGTAATTATGAAAGATTTGGTGACCTTTTTAATCAAGGCAACGTCAATACTAGTAGTATGTACTGGAACTTTAACTTTTTACTAGGTTCAAAAGTTAAAGTTAAAATTTGATAGAATTTTTTTGATACTCTAATAAATTTAGAAATGAGATTAAAAGTAATAAAAACAAACGCCAAAAATGACGTTTGTTTTCAATATAAAAGAGAGGGTTAAACCTCTCCTTTTTGTTGAGCGATGCGAATATTATTGGGGACCAAACTGATTTTCTGAATCTCAGAAATCCGAATAATCGTGGACATACTCTTTTTAAAATTTTTCACGATCAGTTGTCGGCGTTCTTGGTCATACTTGACAATATCGCCTGTAAAACTCTTGTTTGAAAAAATAACATGAACCCCTTGTTTTTTTCGCAATGCTTGTTGAATGATTTCAATAATTCTCTCATCTTCTAATGGGGCAGGGGTACTGACTTTTCCATTGAAAAATTCATTTGCTCGGTCTTTAACGATCTCGAGAAATTTTTTCATAGCTAAATTCTCCATAACTTGATACAATATATTATAGATAATTTCAACGATTTTGTAAATGATTTACGAATAATAGAGATGAGAAGGCAAGAAAGGAGTCGTGAAATGGCAGAATTTTCATTCCAAATCGAAGAACATCTACTGGTCTTGTCAGAAAATGACAAGGGTTGGACCAAGGAATTGAACCGTGTAAGTTTTAACGGTGCTCCAGCTAAGTATGATATCCGGACCTGGAGTCCCGACCATACAAAGATGGGGAAAGGCATTACACTCACGAACGAAGAGTTTCAAGTTATGCTCGATGCATTTAAAAATTAAAATAAAAAAGAGGTCCTTCAAGGACTTCTTTTTGTTATAGTCTAAGACTATATAGATGTCAAAGATATTAGATTATCCCAACCCCTTGTTTATCAGGTGTTAGACTGCTATAATGGTTGCATTGATGAATTAATGTAAAACTTATAGGAAAGAGGAATTCATATTGACACATACACATGCACCTTATCGCATAGACCATGTTGGTTCATTCCTTCGTCCAGCAGCTTTGGTTCAAGCTCGTGAAGATTTCGCAGCTGGAAAAATCAGTCAGGCTGACTTAACAAAAGTAGAAGATCAGGCGATTCGTGACCTCGTTGAAAAAGAAATTGCTGCTGGTCTGAAGTCAGTAACGGATGGAGAATTCCGCCGTGCTTATTGGCATTTGGATTTCTTCTGGGGATTTGGTGGCATTGATCACGTCCAAGCTGAACAAGGCTATCAATTCCATGATGAAACGACCAAGGCGGACTCGGCACTTGTCGTTGGAAAAATTACAGGAGCCAATCATCCATTTGTAGAGCATTACAAGTTCTTGCGTGATCTTGTAGCAGATGTAGATGGTGTAGAACCTAAATATACCATTCCAGCGCCTGCGCAATTCTATTTTGAATTGATCCGTGATGCAGAACATGTAGAGCAATTGAATACCATCTATCCTGATTTTGCGGCTGTTCGTGAAGACATCAAGCAAGCCTATCTTCAAGTGATTCAAGATTTGTATGATGCAGGACTTCGGACACTTCAGGTAGATGATTGTACGTGGGGTGTCTTGGTAGACGATAATTTCTTGACGGCTTGGGGAGCAGCTCAAGGCAAGTCAAAAGATGAGGTTCGCCGGGAATTAGCTGATCTCTTCTTGACCTTTAACAACGATGTCTACCAAAATGTTCCAGCTGGTTTGACCGTCAATACACACGTTTGTCGTGGGAACTTCCATTCTACCTGGGCTTCATCAGGTGGCTATGCACCGATTGCAAAAGAACTCCTTGGAGAAGAAGCGGTCAATGCTTACTTCCTTGAGTTTGACACCGATCGTGCTGGTGGTTTTGAACCACTTGCAGAAGTGACCCCTGGAAAAGGAGTGGTGTTAGGCCTCTTGACATCTAAGAGTGGTCAACTGGAGAACAAGGATGAAGTCATCGCTCGTATTAAAGAAGCGAGTCAGTATGTACCTTTAGAAAATCTTTACCTGTCTACTCAGTGTGGCTTTGCTTCAACAGAAGAAGGAAACATTTTGACAGAAGAAGACCAATGGAAAAAAATCGGTTTGATTAAGGAAATTGTCGCTGAAGTTTGGGGCGAATAAGGAGGAAGAAACATGTCAGATTTACTAAGTATTTATAAAGAATTGCAAGCTAAAAAATGGGTGGACTTGAGTCACCAGATCAATGCGGAAAGTCCACACTTCCCAGCCCTTCCTGCTTTGCAACAAGAAGATCTCTTCACGCTAAAAGATGGTTTCCATGTTCAAAAATTTACAGTGGTTGGTCAATACGGTACGCATATCGATGCACCAATTCACTTTGTAGAAGGTGGTCGTTGGTTAGATGAGATTGCCCTTAAAGATCTCCTCTTGCCACTCTATGTTATCGACAAGTCTAAAGAAGTTGCAGCCAATCCAAACTTTATCTTGAGCAAACAAGATATCTTAGACTTTGAAGCAGAGCATGGACAAATTGCTGAAGGTGCTTTTGTTGCCTTCCGTAGTGATTGGTCAAAACGTTGGCCGGATCAAGATGCTATGCGCAACCTTGATGAAAATGGGGTTCAACAAAGTCCAGGATGGAGCCGTGAAGCTCTGGAATTCTTGATTCATGAACGCCATGTCAAGGCTGTGGGGCATGAAACCTTTGATACCGATGCGGGTATTCCAGCAGCAGAGCATGGCTTGGTCAATGAATACTACCTCTTGGAACAAAATATCTACCAAGTTGAGGTTTTGAATCAATTGGATCAAGTTCCAGCTGTAGGTGCCTTGATTTCGATTGCTTTCCCTCATTGGGACAAGGCAACTGGTTCACCGGTTCGTGCCATTGCCATCTTACCATAAACAAAGAAAAAAGCTTGAAGTGTAACAACTTCAAGCTTATGTTTTATCTCATTGTCACAAATTCTTCGGATCCGGTTGGGTGAATGGCGACGGTTGCGTCGAAATCGGCTTTTGTCGCTCCCATCTTGATAGCAACTGCAAATCCTTGGATCATTTCATCGACTCCGTATCCAAGACCATGAAGGCCAACGACCCTTTCTTCGGGACCAGCAGTGATGAGTTTGAATTTTGCTTGCTGGCGGTGTTGGGTTACAGCAGTGTACATGGAAGCAAATTGAGAAGTATAGACTTTGATATTCTCTTTTCCATAAGTTTGCTGGGCTTCTTCCTCCGTTAGGCCAACGGTTCCGATAGCGGGGTGAGAAAAGACAACGGTCGGGATATTTGTATAATCCATTTTGGCATTGACTTTTCCATTGAATAGTCGTTCAGAAAGAGTGCGTCCAGCTTTAATAGCGACAGGGGTTAATTCTTTTTCTCCAGTGACATCCCCAAGAGCATAGATTCCTGGAATAACTGTATTCTGGTATTCATCCACTGCGATGAATCCTTTTTCATTTAAGGTGACGCCGGCAGCTTCTAAATTGAGATCCTGGACATTTGGTTTTCGTCCTGTTGCCCAGATAACATGATCTGCCACGTGGCTAGTCATATCCTCAAAATAAATCTTCACACGACCGTCTTCTAATTTTTCAAGCTTCATGGGAACCTTATGTTTATGAAGCGGAAGGTTTTGTTTTTCCATTTCTTCCATTAAGCCATCGACAATGTAGGAATCAAACTTTCTTAAGGGACGATCACCGCGAACGAAGAGATCGGTCTGAACACCAAGGGCATGGAGCACACCGGCTAGTTCCACTGCGATGTAGCCAGCTCCAATAATGGCAACAGATGTAGGGAGTTCTTCCCAAGCAAAGACATCGTCAGAAGTTTCGCCAAATTCAGCTCCAGGAACAGAAGGGATAAAAGGATGGGCACCGGTCGCAATCACGATATGCTTCGCCTTAATGGTTTCCCCATTTACCTCAATCGTATGAGCATCCACAAAACGGGCACGTCCTTCAATTCGTTCAACCCCATTGCGTTTGAAACTGCCATCATAAGAATTACGGGAACGGTCAATATAGGCTTCGCGATTTTTTCTTAAGGTTGCAAAATCAAATTTTGTCTGTTCAGAAGTAAATCCATAGTCTGGTCCATAATCGCGAATTGCTTCTGCAATTTGTGCACCATACCACATAATCTTTTTAGGCACACATCCTCTGTTGACACAGGTGCCACCCAATTGTTTTTCTTCAATGACAGCTGCACGGGCTCCGTGCTCCCCAGCCCGGTTCATCGTAGCGATTCCTCCACTACCTCCACCGATTGAAATAATATCAAATTCTTTCATGTTTTCCTCCTAAATGGGATTTCAGTTTGATTGTAATATCAACTGTTACAAAAGTCAAGGGTTTAGCATGTTACCAAGTATTTAAATTTCATTTTGCTGTGTCAATTTTAGATAGAAAAGTAAGGAAATATGGTATACTATGGTATAGAATAAAACGCTTTCTTTGATGGAGAAAAACGATGAAGAAATTGAAAAAATGGCAACTATTTACAGCTGCAGGTGCAGCAATTGTGGTGATTGGAACAGGAAGTGTGATGATGTTTTCGCATCCAAGTACTCCTGATCAAGCAATCACGAAAGAAACTCCAATGGTGCAAACAGTCAAGGATGGATCGATCGCTTCTTCGGTCTTGTTAACTGGGAAAGTCACTGCCAACCAGGAACAGTATGTCTATTTTGATGGAACCAAAGGGGATTTGCAGTCGATTTTGGTCAATGTAGGAGATCAAGTGACGGCCGGTCAGCCGATTGTTCAGTATAGCAGTACAGAGGCCCAAACCGCTTATGATGCAGCCGTTCGTGCTGTCAATAAGGCAGACCGTCAGTTAAATGACCTACTGACAAATGGTGTGACCATTGATACGACAGGAGATGAAGAAGCAGATGCCAAATCAGCTTCGCAGACACAACGAACAGTCGATTCCCAAGCTAGCGATTTACGAGATGCTAAGTCGGATGCAGTCGATAATATGAACAAGGCCAAAGCTCTTCTGGATGCGACAACAGTCAGGAGTAATACAGATGGTACCGTGGTCGAAGTCAATAAAGATGTTTCAAAATCGACTACAGGGACCAACCAAACTCTGGTTCACATTGTGAGCAACGGGAATTTACAAGTTAAAGGGGAATTGTCTGAATACAATTTGGCCAATATCTCTGAAGGTCAGGAAGTGGTCCTCACTTCCAAGGTTTATCCGGATAAAACCTGGACAGGAAAGATTTCTTATGTAGCCAACTATCCGACCGACGCGGGTCAAGCAGGTGCCAATGCAGCAGGTGGAACACAAGGAAGCGGTGGAGCCAAGTACCCATTTACAGTGGATATTACCAGTGAGATTGGGGAACTCAAACAAGGCTTTTCTGTCAATATTGAAGTCAAAAGTTCTACTCAACATCCCCTTGTTCCCGTGACAAGTGTCATGGCTGATGGGGATACGAGCTATGTATGGACGGTCGAAAATGGCAAGGCTAAGAAAGTAAAAGTGACGCTTGGTAACGCCGATGCTGAAAACCAGGAAATCTTGTCAGGCTTGAAGAAAGATGCTCAAGTTATTGTGAATCCTAATGAGAAACTGGAAGATGGAAAAGAGATCGGAAAATATGACAAAATTGATTGAACTAAAAGGAATCAATAAAACCTATAAAAACGGAGACCAAGAACTTCGTGTCTTAAAAGACATCGATTTAGAAGTCGAAGAGGGAGAATTTGTAGCCATTATGGGTCCATCTGGCTCAGGGAAATCGACCTTGATGAACGTCATTGGCTTGTTGGACCGCCCGACCAGTGGAGAGTATTTCCTAGAAGGTCAGGAGGTTGGAAATCTCAGTGAGAAAAAATTAGCACGTGTTCGAAATGAACAGATCGGTTTTGTCTTTCAACAATTCTTTCTTCTTTCCAAGCTCAATGCCTTTCAAAATGTAGAACTGCCTCTCATTTATGCGGGAGTTCATCCAGCTAAACGGAAGGAATTAGCTGAGCAGTACCTTGAAAAGGTAGAGCTCCATTCTCGCATGCACCATTTGCCTTCAGAACTCTCAGGAGGTCAAAAACAGCGGGTTGCGATTGCCCGAGCCCTTGTCAATCAGCCAGCCATCGTCTTAGCAGATGAGCCGACTGGTGCCCTAGATACCAAGACGGGGGAGCAAATAATGGACTTGTTAACCAAGTTAAACCAAGAAGGAAAAACCATTATCATGGTTACACACGAGCCAGAAATTGCAGCCTTTGCGCATCGTCGCATCGTCATTCGTGATGGAGTGATCTCCTCAGATAGCAAGCTGGAAAGGGGGACCTAATGCAAAATTGGAAATTTGCGATCAGCTCAATTATGAGCCATAAATTACGGTCTTTCTTGACCATGGTGGGGATCATTATTGGGGTCGCTTCTGTCGTTGTCATCATGGCTCTGGGAGATGGTATGAAAGCTGGTGTCACCAAGACCTTCACCAAGGACCAAGAGTATGTACAAATCTCTTATTCTCCCAACAAGAGTGGCTATGTGACTGGGATCAATATTGGTCCTTCTGATGATACTGGAGAAGGAGAAGGCGGAGGCGAAAGTGGCCCTGCAGCTGAAGACCGAGGGATGGCTGCTCCATCGGATATGGATGGGGAAAACGCTGAAGATGTTGATGGTCAAGTCCAAGAAGCACCACCAGTTGTGCAAGAATCTTGGGTTAAGGAATTAACCAAGATTCAAGGCATCGATGGTTACTATGTTAGCAATACCTCCAATGCAACCATTGCTTTTCAAAAGAAAAAAGCAGAAGGGGTAAACATCCAAGGGGTAAATGAAACCTATTTTTCTGTCAAAAAGGTTGAGCTCTTATCTGGGCGAAAATTAACCCCTTCAGACTATAGTAATTTCTCCCGGGTGGTGCTCCTTGATGAAGGATTGGCCCAACAATTATTTGGAACGGAGAATCCACTGAATCAGGTGGTCTCTGTTGGGGATAACAATTATCGCGTCGTTGGTATTTTCAAGGATCCAAATGCAGGAACAGCTCTTTACGGAGCTTCCTCAGGTGGAAGTGCCTTGATGGCCAATACCCAGCTGGCATCTGAATTCGGAACCGATGAAATTCAAAATATTGTCGTCCATGTACCGGATGTGAAAGAAATCAAATCCGTTGGGATCGAGGCTGCTCAAAAGTTAACAGAACTTTCAGGTGTTCGCCAAGGAGAATTTCAAATCTTTAATTTGGATAGCATACTTGAGGAAACCAATAAAGTAGTAGGAATTATGACATCAGTCATTGGAGCTATTGCTGGGATTTCCCTCTTAGTTGGTGGCATTGGAGTCATGAATATCATGTTGGTTTCTGTTACCGAGCGGACGAGAGAAATTGGTCTTCGCAAGGCCTTGGGAGCAACGAGAAGTAAGATTTTGGTCCAATTTTTGATTGAATCGATGGTCTTGACCATCATTGGTGGGCTAATTGGACTTGGCCTTGCATATGGTGTGAATAGCTTGATTACTACACTCGCTGCATCCTCCTTAGAAGGACCGCCGATTATTTCCTTAAATGTTGCTATCGGTAGTATTATTTTCTCTGCATTTGTTGGCATTATCTTTGGGATTTTACCAGCAAATAAGGCTTCTAAGTTAAACCCTATCGAAGCACTGCGTTATGAATAAAAATAGGAGCGAGTCAGGATGAATGGTTTAAGATTCACCACGCTCCTTTTTTGTACTCTTGTCGAACCCGTTTCAATCATATTGCCTTATACAGGTTAAACGGATTGAGCAGTCAAGGACGGTGTTCAAATGTTTTTGAGTATTCATTCAGGAAGCTGCATTTTTTCTTCTACCTTATTTTTGTTTAATTGGTAAATATTAGTGAATTTCTGGCCTAAATATGATAGAATAGGGAAGAATAACTTAGGAGGTTCCAAATGACTACTGAACATATGGAAGAATTGAATGACCAGCAGATTGTCCGTCGTGAGAAAATGGCGGCCCTTCGTGAACAAGGAATCGATCCATTTGGAAAGCGATTCGAACGTACTGCAAATTCAGGTCAATTAAAAGAAAAATATTCAGAATTAGATAAAGAACAACTCCACGACTTGAACGAAACAGCTATTATTGCCGGTCGTCTTGTAACAAAACGTGGAAAAGGAAAGGTTGGCTTTGCCCATCTTCAAGACCGTGAAGGTCAAATTCAGATCTACGTTCGTAAGGATGCAGTTGGAGAAGAAAACTACGAGATCTTCAAAAAAGCAGACCTTGGTGATTTCCTTGGTGTTGAAGGGGAAATCATGCGCACAGACATGGGTGAACTTTCGATTAAAGCAACTCATATCACTCACTTGTCAAAAGCCCTTCGTCCTTTGCCTGAAAAATTCCACGGACTTTCAGACGTTGAAACCATCTATCGCAAACGTTATTTGGATTTGATTTCAAACCGTGAAAGCTTCGAACGTTTTGTAACCCGTTCAAAAATTATCTCTGAAATCCGTCGTTATTTAGATGGTCAAGGATTCCTTGAAGTGGAAACACCAGTGCTTCACAATGAAGCTGGTGGTGCGGCTGCCAAACCATTTATCACTCACCACAATGCGCAAAATATTGACATGGTGCTTCGTATCGCGACTGAGCTTCACTTGAAACGTTTGATTGTTGGTGGGATGGAACGCGTCTATGAAATTGGACGGATCTTCCGTAACGAGGGAATGGATGCTACTCACAACCCTGAATTCACTTCGATCGAAGTCTACCAAGCTTACGCTGACTTCCACGATATCATGGACTTAACAGAAGGCATTATCCAACATGCTGCGAAAGCGGTCCATGGTGATGGTCCAATTGACTATCAAGGAACAGAAATCAAAATCAACGAACCATTCAAACGGGTTCACATGGTTGATGCGATCAAAGAAATCACAGGTGTTGACTTCTGGCAAGACATGACCTTTGAAGAAGCTGTAGCACTTGCAAACGAAAAACATGTACCAGTTGAAAAACACTACACAGAAGTGGGACAAATTATCAATGCCTTCTTCGAAGAATTCGTTGAAGAAACCTTAACACAACCAACTTTTGTTTACGGTCACCCAGTAGCAGTGTCCCCATTGGCTAAGAAAAATCCAGAAGATCCACGCTTCACTGACCGTTTCGAACTCTTCATCATGACCAAAGAGTATGCGAATGCCTTCACGGAATTGAATGATCCGATCGATCAATTGCAACGGTTTGAAGCACAAGCGCGTGCGAAAGAATTGGGAGATGACGAAGCTACAGGCATCGACTATGACTATGTTGAAGCCCTCGAATATGGTATGCCACCAACAGGTGGACTTGGAATTGGTATTGACCGTCTCGTTATGTTGTTGACAAATGTAACAACGATTCGCGACGTCCTTCTCTTCCCAACTATGAAATAAGCTAAAAGAAAACACTGATCGCAAGATCAGTGTTTTTTAGTCTTCCATATAAGAGGTGTCGTTCCAAGTATCTAAGTGATAATGCTCAAAATCATCTGTTGTCAGAATCGTCACGCTGGCATTATCTAGTCCGCCATTTTTGCGGAGTTCTCCTGTTTCATAACCAAGCAAGGTTCGAATAGAAGCTGTCAAATTAGCCCCATGTCCAACGATGAGAACAATATCGAGCTCTTTTCCTTTCAGGCTTTTTATAAAATCACAGGTACGTTTGGTCGTTTCATAGACAGATTCTGCATCAAAGATTTCATTTTGAAAGCGGGCTAGGTTATGGCGAAAGGCATCCATTTGTTGGGGATAGATAGCTGAAATAGTAGAAATTTTAGCTCCTTCCAATTTTCCCAAATTCCACTCACGAAGAGCAGGCGTTGCTTGCAATTCTAGAGGTGTCTCCAATTGATCGAGGATGATCTGTGCGGTATGGACTGTTCGTGGCAGATCACTTGCAAAGGCTGCATCAAAAGGAACAGTAGCTAGGTGCTTTCCTAATTTTTCAAGCTGATGAATAGAGGCTGGTAACAGCGGAGAATCGCCATTTGATCCCTGAAAACGTCCTTCTTCATTCCATTCTGTCCGTCCGTGTCGAATAAAATATAGTTTCACAATCTTGTCTCCTTCTCTGTCATTATTCTAAAATATCTGCAAAAGTCGCTTGTACGAAGTCTGCTAGAAGTTGTGGTTTGATTTGAATACTATGGCCGATTTCCCCGGCAGATACGATCATGGTCTCTAACTGAAGGGCTGATTCATCGATAAAGATTGGGAAAGGATGCTTTTGACGAATGCCCACCGGATTATTGGCCCCATGAATATAACCTGTTGTCTTTTCGAGATCCTTTTGAGGAATCATAGCGACTTTCTTATTTCCCGATAATTTGGCCAATTTTTTCTCTGAAAGATGTTCCGTAATAGGAATGATCCCAATCACAGGACCCGTTTTATCTCCTTTGAGAGCTAGGGTTTTGAAAATAGTAGAGCGATCAATCCCTTCTGGTAAGATCCCTTCTAAAGCGTTGATTTGTAAGCCTACGTGCTCAATTTTTGCTTTAGTCAAGATCTGCTCGACTAAGGTTTTTTTCACTTTATTTTTTTTTGCCATGGCTTTCTCCTTTTCTCTTTTTCTCTACAAAATCAGATTTCATTAGACCATTATAACATATAATAGCGACGATATTGTCTTCTCCTTAAAAATAGAAAACAGCAGAAAAAGTGAAGATCACTTGATCTGCTGTTTTAAGGCTATGAGGAAGAGTTATCTTTTTGTACTTTGAAAAGTTTCCGATAAATCGCTTCTTGGTCTTGCGTCGGAGCAATTTGGTTGAGATCCAAGTAGTGTGAGAATCCATTTAATTGCCCTTGAGAGGTATATTGATGCAAGTCGTATTCCGTGTTGGTATCTGGCGCGGCATTATAGTAGCCGTCATCAAATCCATAAGTAGGAATCCAAAGAGCCGTAAATTTATCAGTGGAGATACTATGTTCTTCCATGAAGTAAGTTCCGATATAGAGTCCAATATTTTTTGCACCCAAAGCTTGTAGTTTTGCTCGGAAAGCTTCAACACCTGCATTCATATCCTTCATGGTTTTTTCCTCAACGTCTAACCAATAGTAGGTCGGTTTGTAAGGAGAAGCAGCCTTGTAAAATTCTTCTGCTTCTTTTTCCATTTCTTTTTTATCCTTAGCAGCGACATAAGCATAGACTGCGACAGGGATATTTCGTTTTTGGAATTCTTGGATATGAGTTTTAAAAGATTTATCCAGACCATTTAAGTAGGTTGCCGCATTTTCCTTTTTAGCTTGAGCCCCACTATGGACACGTACGATTACACCTCCCACATTTTGGGAAAGGACATCGTAATCAATTTCACTAGGCAATTGCCAGCCTGAGATATCAATGATCGGACGGCCAACCAGTTCTGGATTGATGTCTTCTTCTTTTTTAGAAGAAGAGCTTGCAGTAGTTGTTTTTTTAGGTGTATTGGAGTTCGGAATGGTTTTGGTTGTTTCTTGTCGCTCTCTGGCTTGCAGATCGGCAATCGTTCGTGAAAGAACCAGAAAAGAAATGATACCGATAAAAAAGACAAAGAGAACAACGGGTTTTATCCTTTTTCTCATACAAAATCATTTTACCGTAAAAAAAACGAAAAGGCAAAACTTAATGCTTAAAAGATGCTGATTTCAGCCATTATTTTCAAAAAAAAAGGAATCTTTTCATCGAAAAAGGATAAAAATATATGAAAATAAGAAGAATGATTAGAATATTTCTTGAAAATGGGGAAGAAGCCGAATCTTTTCTGGCCTTTCCTTGGTTTTGCTTCTTAAAAATGATATAATGAAGGTTGAATATTAGGAATATGGTGAATTATGAAAATTGAAAAAAGACATCTTTTAAATTATTCCATCCTCATTCCCTATTTGATTTTATCCATCATTGGCTTGATTGTTGTCTATTCGACAACAAGTGCCTTGGCAATTCAAAGTGGAGTGAGTTCGATTCGGATGGTACGGACACAGGGACTCTTTTTTATCCTTAGTCTCCTAACCATCGCCCTGATTTATAAATTTAGCTTAGATTTCCTTCGAAATAAAAAAGTACTGGCTGTTGTCATTTTTGCTGAAGTGATTTTGTTGATTTTGTCTAGGTTTATCACAGATACGGTCAATGGGGCTCACGGTTGGTTGACAATTCCTGGAGGGTTTAGTATCCAGCCAGCAGAATATCTCAAGGTGATCTTAGTCTGGTATCTAGCCTTGATCTTTTCTAAACGACAAGACGAGATACGCGATTATGATTATCAAGCCTTGACCCACAATGAATGGATTCCAAGGAATTTAAACGATTGGCGTTGGCTGACCTTGATTCTGATTGGAATCGTTGTGATTATGCCGGACTTGGGAAATGCGACGATCTTGGCCTTAACGGTCTTGATCATGATTACGGCTAGTGGAGTGGGCTACCGTTGGTTTACCTCTTTACTTGGTTTAGTTGTTGGAGCCTCCACCATTGTCCTTGGTTCAATATGGATCATCGGTGTGGACCGTGTCGCTAAAATTCCTGTCTTTGGTTATGTGGCCAAACGTTTTAGTGCCTTCTTTAATCCCTTTAATGACTTGTCTGGTGCAGGACACCAATTAGCCAATTCCTACTATGCCATGAGTAATGGTGGTTGGTTTGGCTTGGGGCTTGGAAATTCCATTGAAAAACAAGGTTACTTACCAGAAGCGCACACAGATTTTGTGTTTGCGATCGTGATTGAAGAATTAGGTTTTGTTGGAGCTAGCTTGATCCTTGCTCTCCTATTCTTCTTAATTCTTCGGATCATTTTAGTCGGTATTCGAGCAAAGAATCCTTTTAATTCGATGATGGCCATTGGAATCGGTGGGATGATCTTAGTGCAAACCTTCATTAACATCGGAGGAATTTCTGGTTTGATTCCGTCTACAGGAGTGACCTTCCCCTTCTTATCCCAAGGGGGAAATAGCTTATGGGTCTTATCCGTAGCGATTGCTTTCGTTTTGAATATCGACGCTAGTGAAAAACGGGCTAAGATGGAACAAGAAGGCATGGTTTTTGAAGAAAAAGGTAAAATCAAACCTTATTATTAAAAGGGAATTGTTAAATGGCTATTCAAAAAGGAGAAAAAATGGTCTTACAAAAATTAGAGAACTTCACAAATAAAGATATTATCAAAGAAGAAGCCGAAATCTTAACCAATTTATTAGATGATATTACGAAAAATTTGGTTCGTCCGGAAACCTTTGATAAAATTAGGCAGTTGAAGGATCTATCAAAAACACAGAACTATCGTGAGTTGAATCAAATAGTGGAACAATTGACAAATGAAGAAATGACAGTGATTTCACGTTATTTTGCCATTTTACCACTCTTGATTAACATCTCAGAAGATGTCGATTTGGCCTATGAAATCAATCATTTGAATAATGTGGATGGTGAATACCTCGGAAAACTTTCTTCAACCATCAAAGAAGTTGCGAAAAATGAAGATGCACAAGAAATTCTTGAAAATCTCAATATTGTACCTGTTTTAACAGCCCATCCAACTCAAGTGCAACGAAAAACCATGCTGGATTTAACCAATCATATTCACGCTCTTCTTCGTCAGCACCGGGATGTTAAAGCTGGTTTAATGAATGAGAATAAGTGGTATAACAATCTTCGTTGTAATATCGAAATCATGATGCAAACGGATATGATTCGTGACAAAAAATTGAAGGTTACCAATGAGATCACCAATGTCATGGAATATTACAATAGCTCTTTCTTACAAGCTGTTCCAAATCTTATGTTGGAATACAAACGCTTGGCAAAAGAGCATGGATTAGAGCTTGAACAACCACGTCCGATCACAATGGGCATGTGGATTGGGGGAGACCGAGACGGGAATCCGTTTGTAACAGCTGAGACCTTGAAGCGTTCAGCAACTATTCAAAGTGAAGTCATTTTGAACTATTACATCGAAAAGATTTCTAAATTATACCGTCATTTCTCCCTTTCAACGAGTCTTTCTAAAACAAGTGAAGCAGTAGCTGAAATGGCAGCCCTATCCAGTGATACATCCGTCTTTCGTGAAAAAGAACCATACCGTCGTGCTTTCCACTATATCCAGTCAAAATTGATCCAGACTTTGGTCAATTTAAAAGAATGGACGATGGTGGGAGAAACCAGAGAAGATCGTTATGCTGTCGAGAGGTTATTAGGAGCAAATGCTCATCAACAAGGGCCAGTTTCTGATTATATCGGCAATCGTATCTCTGGAGCTTTAAAGAAAATTTCTGAGAAAGAAGCTCCAGCTTATGCATCAGCTCAAGAATTTAAAGAAGACCTTGAAAAGATCAAAGATTCCTTGTTAGAAAACAAATCAGAGTATTTAATTTCTGGTGAGTTTGCAGAACTTCTAGAAGCTATCGATGTTTTTGGATTCTATCTGGCCTCTATTGATATGCGCCAGGATTCGAGTGTACATGAAGCCTGTGTGGCAGAATTGCTGAAATCAGCAGGGATTAATGACCACTATTCTGATTTATCAGAGGATGAAAAGTGTCAAGTTCTCTTGAAAGAACTTTTAGAAGATCCACGTATTTTATCAGCAACTCATGCTGAAAAATCTGAACTGCTTGAAAAAGAATTAGCGATTTTCCAAACGGCCCGTGAATTGAAGGATCGTTTAGGAGAAGAAGTCATTCGTCAAAACATCATTTCTCATGCAACCAGTGTGTCAGATATGTTGGAATTGGCTGTGATGTTGAAAGAAGTGGGCTTAGTCGATACGGAAAAAGCTCGTGTGCAAATCGTGCCTTTGTTTGAAACGATCGAAGACTTGGATCATTCAGAAGAAACCATGAGAAGTTACTTGTCTCTTCCAATCGCTAAACGTTGGATTGCTTCTAAGAACAACTACCAAGAGATTATGTTAGGTTACTCTGATTCCAACAAAGATGGTGGATACTTGTCTTCTTGTTGGACCCTCTTTAAAGCCCAACAACAATTGACTGCTATCGGTGACGAGTTTGGTGTGAAGATTACCTTCTTCCATGGTCGTGGTGGTACTGTTGGTCGTGGTGGAGGTCCTACTTATGAAGCCATCACTTCTCAACCATTGAAATCCATTAATGACCGTATCCGCTTAACCGAGCAAGGGGAAGTGATCGGCAATAAATATGGAAATAAAGATGCTGCCTACTACAACCTTGAGATGCTCGTCTCTGCAACCATTAACCGAATGATTGCCGAACAAAAGAGTCCATTCTCTATGTTTGATCGTTTCGGGGAAGTCATGGATAAAGTCGTGAATTGCAGTTACGATATCTATCGTGATTTGGTCTTTGGAAATGAGCACTTCTATGACTACTTCTTTGAATCAAGTCCGATCAAAGCAATTTCAAGCTTTAATATTGGTTCACGTCCTGCTGCTCGTAAGACCATTACAGAAATCGGTGGTTTGCGTGCTATCCCATGGGTCTTCTCATGGTCACAAAGTCGGGTGATGTTCCCTGGTTGGTACGGAGTAGGTTCTAGCTTTAAGGAATTTATCGATGAGGATCCTGAGAATATCGAAACCCTTCGATACATGTATAAAAACTGGCCTTTCTTCCAATCTCTCTTGTCAAATGTGGACATGGTCTTATCCAAAGCCAACATGGATATTGCCTTTGAGTACGCTCAATTGTGTGAAGAAGAAGAAGTTCGCAATATCTATCAGATTATCTTACATGAATGGCAATTGACCAAGGACATCATCTTGATGATTGAGGAACAAGACGAGTTGCTCGCGGAGAACCCTTATCTGAAAGAAAGTTTGGACTATCGGATGCCGTACTTTAACGTCTTGAACTATATTCAGTTAGAACTGATTCGACGTCAACGGACCGGCCAATTACCAGCCGATCAAGACAAGCTAATCCATATCACCATCAACGGGGTGGCGACAGGATTACGTAATTCAGGTTAAAAAAATCGGAACGACTGTTCCGATTTTTTTATTCCCTGAACCCAAAGGAGCAAAAGGTACATAAAGGCTTAAATAGCAGATTTTAAATGAGAATTTTCAAAGCTAGATCAGGATCTTTCAGCAAGCTGATAAAATAAAAGAAAAGAAGAGGAATAATTAAGAAAATATAGGTAAAAGGCTTGCAATTTTATCTAAAATTCGATAGAATAGTAAGGAAAGTTAGACTGTATTGCCTACTGTCTATCTATAAAATATATTTTATTGGAGGCTTTTACTCAAATGGCAAAAGAAAAATACGATCGTAGTAAACCGCACGTTAACATCGGTACAATCGGACACGTTGACCACGGTAAAACTACCCTAACTGCAGCAATCACAACTGTTTTGGCACGTCGCTTGCCTTCATCAGTTAACCAACCTAAAGACTATGCGTCTATCGATGCTGCTCCAGAAGAACGCGAACGCGGTATCACCATCAACACTGCACACGTTGAGTACGAAACTGCTAAACGTCACTACGCTCACATCGACGCTCCAGGACACGCGGACTACGTTAAAAACATGATCACTGGTGCCGCTCAAATGGACGGAGCTATCCTTGTAGTAGCTTCAACTGACGGACCAATGCCACAAACACGTGAACACATCCTTCTTTCACGTCAGGTTGGTGTTAAACACTTGATCGTCTTCATGAACAAAGTTGACTTGGTTGACGATGAAGAATTGCTTGAATTGGTTGAAATGGAAATCCGTGACCTTCTTTCAGAATACGATTTCCCAGGTGATGACCTTCCAGTTATCCAAGGTTCAGCTCTTAAAGCTCTTGAAGGTGACTCTAAATATGAAGACATCATCATGGAATTGATGGATACTGTTGATGAGTACATCCCAGAACCAGAACGCGATACTGACAAACCATTGCTTCTTCCAGTCGAAGACGTATTCTCAATCACTGGACGTGGTACAGTTGCTTCAGGACGTATCGACCGTGGTGTTGTTCGTGTCAACGACGAAATCGAAATCGTTGGTATCAAAGACGAAATCCAAAAAGCAGTTGTTACTGGTGTTGAAATGTTCCGTAAACAACTTGACGAAGGTCTTGCAGGGGATAACGTTGGTGTGCTTCTTCGTGGTATCCAACGTGATGAAATCGAACGTGGACAAGTTATCGCTAAACCAGGTTCAATCAACCCACACACTAAATTCAAAGGTGAAGTTTACATCCTTACTAAAGAAGAAGGTGGACGTCATACTCCATTCTTCAACAACTACCGTCCACAGTTCTACTTCCGTACAACTGACGTAACTGGATCTATCGAACTTCCAGCTGGAACTGAAATGGTAATGCCTGGTGATAACGTGACTATCGACGTTGAGTTGATCCACCCAATCGCCGTTGAACAAGGTACTACATTCTCAATCCGTGAAGGTGGACGTACTGTTGGTTCAGGTATGGTTACTGAAATCGAAGCTTAATTCGATCTAGTTCCCAGATTAACAATTATATAGACAGACAGAAAACCCCGTGAAGACGGGGTTTTTATTTTTTGTAAAACGTAAAATGAGCTTGTGCAACCTTTCATTATGACGAAAATTATGGTAAAATAGTAGTATAAAATTAGAAAAAAGAGGTATGTGAAATGTCACGTAAACCATTTATCGCTGGTAACTGGAAAATGAACAAAAATCCAGAAGAAGCAAAAGCATTCGTTGAAGCTGTAGCATCAAAACTTCCTTCAGCTGACCTTGTTGAAGCTGGTATCGCAGCTCCTGCAGTTGACTTGACAGCTGTACTTGCTGCTGCTAAAGGTTCAAACCTTAAAGTTGCTGCCCAAAACACTTACTTTGAAAATGCTGGTGCCTTCACTGGTGAAACTAGCCCACAAGTTTTGAAAGAAATCGGTACTGACTACGTTGTTATCGGTCACTCAGAACGTCGTGACTACTTCCATGAAACTGATGAAGATATCAACAAAAAAGCAAAAGCAATCTTTGCGAATGGTATGCTTCCAATCATCTGTTGTGGTGAAAGCCTTGAAACTTACGAAGCTGGTAAAGCAGCAGAATTCGTAGGGGCTCAAGTTTCAGCTGCTCTTGCTGGATTGACTGCCGAACAAGTAGCTTCAACAGTTATCGCATACGAACCAATCTGGGCGATCGGTACTGGTAAATCAGCTTCACAAGACGACGCACAAAAAATGTGTAAAGTTGTTCGTGACGTTGTAGCTGCTGACTTTGGTCAAGAAGTGGCTGACAAAGTACGTGTTCAATACGGTGGTTCAGTGAAACCTGAAAACGTTGCTGAATACATGGCTTGTCCAGACGTTGATGGAGCTCTTGTTGGGGGTGCATCACTTGATCCAGAAAGCTTCTTGGCATTGCTTGACTTCGTTAAATAATGACATATAAAAAGGCGAGAGGTTTCTCGTCTTTTTTATAGTAGAAAAGACCAGCTACAAAGCTGGTCTTTTAAGTTAGGAACGTCCTAATAGTTTCTTAATGAGAGAAATCAGTTTGTATTTCAGAGGACTTGGGTAATAACGGAAGGTCCCCATCTTACGGACGATGTAACCATTGAAGTTTTGTTTGAAACGAAGAACACCGTCTGACCCGTCAAAGATTCCTTGAATACCTAGGAAGTTATATCTTGGGATGCCACGTTTGATGGTTTCAAGCATCATATATTCCTGGAGAACAGCAGGAGCATAGAACTTATTAAATTCTGTATAAGAGCCACTGAATAAATAGGTGGATTCTTGTGGCATATAGACGAAGAGGCTACCTGCAAGAATGACGTCTTGATCTCCATATTTTTCAATATATTCTTTTGCTTCCTGTTTTCTCACCTCAAAGGTATCAAACTGGCTAGAGAATTCACGAAGTTGATTTTGTTTTTTCTCTGAATTGGGGTTGACTTCAAGATCCTTCTGTAATTTCTCAATCTTCTGTGCTAGTTTTCCTTGGTCTTTTTCAAGATTCGTGTAGTAATGGTGGAAGTTCAGTGTTGCGATCATGAAATCTGCATTGTCGCCAAAACTGTCATAGAAAGTTTGGTAATAATCCAAGGTCTTATCCTGATAGTCGCGACGGTCACTGGTAGAGGAAGTAATATCCTTAAAGAGTTGCAGTTCATCTCGGTTTAATCGTTTCAGTTCAATACCGAAAGATTTGGCTTTCTTGACAAGTGGCTTTCCTTTTTTACTGAAGCTCTTGAGAAGATTTTTTTCGGTGATACCCTCCATATCTTTCACATAATGCCAATCACCTTCTCCACCTGGATAACCTGTTGTTAAACCATCATGCTGATAGCCCAATTTTTTTAGGGTATCCATGAAATGGGTTTGCTCTTCACTGGTTGGATTGCCGTCACTGTCAAAGGTTTGATAGGTATCATAGGGCTTAATAACGAGTTCAATAGCCCCATTTTCTTTCGCATAGTCTTTTATAGCTGCATAGAAGGGTTCTAGCATAGCTTCCTCTTGGTAAAGGGGGCCAGAATTGATTTCCATATGGAGACCACCTGTCATAGGAAGACTGTACAAGATTGCTGCCACTTGGACTTGATCTTCTTGCTTCCAAGCGATAAATTGGACGGTATTTCCTCGCTTTTCAAGCAGATCTGCCATTTCAGCAGACTGGATAAAAGAGCGATGGGAGACAGTATTTGCAAATGAGGTAAATTCTTCTTTTGAAATTGTCGTAAGAGTCATGTAACTTATTTACTCCTTAATTTTTTCCGGATCTTGTAGACTTTGTTTACAAGTGGATAGAGTGGACTGGTTGGGAGGTTGAATTCCCCAACAAATTCTTCAATGACAGGATTAAATTTTGATTTGAAATGATAGAGACCACCATCGAGTGAATTTTCAATGCCCCCCATATTTTGCCAAGAAGCACCACGATCAAAAGCGTGTTGGGCAGTTTCATACCAGGTGAGGATAGCAGGTTGGTAGCGGCGGAATTCTTCATCCATCCCTGCATAAACATTTTCAGATGTCCCACCAAATTCAAGGGTTAAGGTCCCAGATAAAGGAACAATTTGTCTACCTGCTTGGAGATGCTGCTCAAGAAATTGCAGTTCTTCCTCTATCCGCTCTTTTTCTTTTTGGTTATTCTCAACCTTGCCAGGCTTTGTTTTTTCTGTGAATTTTTCAGCCTCTGCCTTGTTTTTTTCAAGATCTTTTATAAGGGAGCTTTTGCGTTTCTCGAGATCTAGAGTAGACAAGGTAATGTAGGATTGTCCTTGGTAGGTTGTGAGTAGTTTTTCGTAGTAGTCTTTTCCACGTAAATGAATGCTTTTACGAGCTTCAGTCTTTTTCATGAGAGAAGCAAAGTCCTCCAACAATTCAGTCCCGCCAAATTGGACTTGGATCCCTTTGTTTCGAGCAGTTCGGATGGCTTGTCGAGTAGATTTTGAAAGATCTTGCTCAGTGAAAAACTCTTTGTGGATATTCGCTTGAAAGCGTGGTTGGATATTTTCTGCCATATCACTGGTTCGGCCAGTCCATTCAATCCCTTCTTTAGTTAGGGTATCGATTACTGCTTGCACATCAGTGGTTTCCGTATTTTCTTGTCCAATCAATTGTTTACTCAAGAAAAGACTTGGATCAAATTTCACAAACAAGGCCTTGTATTGTTTGGCTATCTTTTTAAGGGACTGGATCACATATGAAACCAGCTCTTTGTTTTGGTAGTCCATGATGGGGCCTCGAGGAATGTAGAGCATGGAAAAGCCAAGTGGCAGGGGTTGAATCAAGATGCTTGCAACAGCGACTAATTGGTCTTCTTGATAAAAACCAACCCGTTCATTTCCCCAATTATCTTTGATTTTTGCCCATGAGCTGCTTTGTAAGAGATTGGTTTGGTCACTCTGAATAACAAAGTCATCATGCTCACTAGCAGAAATTCCTAGCTGGTAATGGTACATTTCTTATAATACCCACTTTCTAATGGCGTATGCAACGCCAGATTCATCATTTGATTTGGTAATAGTTGTAGCAATTTTTTTAAGAGCTGGATTGCCATTCTCCATAACGACGGCATGGCCCACGACTTCTAGCATGGAACGGTCATTTTCCTCATCTCCGATGGCCATGGTTTCTTCTTGCTGAATTCCAAGTCGTTCAGCTAGATGAAGAACAGCTGATCCCTTATTGGTTGTTTTCCCTAGAATTTCTAAATAAAAAGGGGCTGATTTGACCATAGTGAAGCGATCCTTGAATTCTTTAGGGATTTTTGCAATCGCAGCATCTAGAATATCTGGTTCATCGATATACATGGCCTTGACAAATTCTTTCTCACGAACTTCTTCAGGCGTCCGGTAATAAAGGGGCATGTTGACCAGTTGAGATTCATGAATGGTGTAGCGTCCGATATCTCGATTGCTGGTATAGATGCCGTCTTTAGTAATAGCATGAGAGTGGATTTTGAGTTTGTTAGCAAGAGACTCGATATCAAGATAGTCCTCATAATGTAAAAGGTCCTTGATGAGTTCTTTTCCAGTAGCGGTTTCTTGCACCAGACCACCATTAAAGGTAATGACATAGTCTCCAGGATCCATCAAATGGAGTTCTTTTAAAAGTTTTGAGACCCCTGCGATAGGGCGACCGGTTGTGATCACGATTTTAACGCCTGCGGCTTTAGCATCTTGAATGGCTTCAAATACAGAAGGTGTGATCTCTTTTTTTGAATTGAGAAGTGTACCGTCGATATCGATCGCAACTAATTTAATGGACATCCGTCTCTCCTGTAAAATAATCATTGGTAATATAGGAAGTGAATTCCTCTACTTGCTTACTGAAAAGTCCATTAACCTCCAGCATTTCTTTGGGGAAATAGAAGCGGTTGTCCCCATAGCGAGTTCCTGCTAAAGCAGCGACGAGTGGAGACAACTGAGACAATTCAGCGAGACTCCCATCTTTTCGGATCATCTCGATCTGGGTCCGCGGTTTTTCAAGCTCTGGTCGATAAATATCGTAGGGCAGATCGAAATTTTGATGAATAGCGGTGTAGTAGGTTGGATTAAACCCAACCTCTTTAATCAGTTTTTCAAGGATTGCTAAGTCTTTTCGCTTATCTTCTGTAAATAGAGTCGATTTAAAGACTTTCCGATTAATATAGCGCTGAGCAAGATCAGACAGGATGGTATCCGGGCTATCCATCCAGACTTGGAAATAGGTATTCATCACACCGTCATCTAGATTTAGGTAGTCTTGAATGGTGACCTCTTCTTCAAAAAATGGAATCAAGCGAGGTGAAGTCAGTTGAAAATACTCTTTCTGATCTGGATAAATGGTTCTAGCGCGTTTGAGTAGATTTTGAAGGAGGACTTCCATGGCACGAGTAGCCGGGTGGAAGTAGACCTGCATATACATTTGGTAACGGCTGACCACGTAATCCTCGACAGCGTGCATGCCATTTTGTTGGAAGGCAATACCATTTTCAATCGGTCGAATGACACGCAAAATACGGGTCAAGTCAAATTTTCCATAGGAAGCACCCGTAAAATAGGCATCCCGCAGTAAATAATCCATCCGGTCCACATCAATTTGACTAGAAATCAATTGCACCACTTGTTTATTGGGATAGGTATGATCAATGACGCTGGCTACACGGTTTGGGAAATCAGGTGCTACCTGTAAGAGGATTTGATTGACCTCCGTCTCTGGACTGGTGATGATCAGCTGGGTCATCTTTTCATGATCGGTTCCAAAGAGTCCTTCGAAGGTATGAGAATAGGCACCATGTCCAATGTCATGAAGAAGAGCGGCTGTCATGGTCAGTAAGTTTTCATCAGAATTCCATTGCTCTGCATACTTTTCCTCAAAAATAGACAGAATACGTCTTGAAATTTCATAGGCGCCAAGACAGTGAGAAAAACGACTATGCTCCCCACCGTGGAAGGTAAAACCAGATGTCCCCAGTTGTTTGATGCGGCGTAGTCGTTGAAATTCTTTACTATTAATTAATTGATAAATGATGGGATGATCCACATGAACGTAATCATGAACGGGATCGCGAAAGACTTTTTCATTCATGGGTCTATTATAGCAAAAAAAAGCCTATTTTGCGATCTAGAGGCTAATAGGGGCAGTCAAAATGCGTAAAATTTGATAGAATAGTAAGGCAAGAAAAGAAGAGAAGGAGACAAAGATGCAGATTCGCATTCAAAATACCATTCGATTTGGAGAAGAAATGGAAATTGTTGATCAGTACTATCAAGGTGAATGGAAGGAAAAAGCAGGTTTTCAATATCTCTTGTATACCAATGAAGAAGATGAAAAGGTTGCTTTGAAATTTTCCAATGATGAATTGGTCATGACACGATTCTCAAGTCCTAAATCCATCATGCGTTTCTACAAAAATGAATATGGTGGGGCAATCATCCCAACTCCGATGGGCATTCTGCAGTTTTTGATTACAACAGACCTCTTTCAATTAGAAGCAGGTCATTTGCAAGTCTCTTATCGCTTGTTAACTCTCGATGGAGAACAGGAATTTGCCGATTATCAATTACTGGTGGAATGGGAAGAATAATCCTCATTAAATTATTCTAGATCCCGCTTGCTTTATTCTATAAAAATGGTATAATAAAACCACTCAAGGGAGTAGCTGGCGGTTTTCCGCGATAGTGTCGTCATTACGAAATTATTTCCGGCACTATATTAAACGGCGAGACTTGTTTTTTCAAACAGGTCTCTTTTTTGTGCAAAAGAGACCTAGTAGAAAGCTATAAGGAGGAAATTATTTTGTCAAAAGAACAAAATAAAGCTTTGTTTTATACACAGAGTAAAGAAGAAGTTCTAAAGGAATTGGACTCTTCAATTGAAGGCTTGTCAACTGCTCAAGCTCAAGAACGTTTAGCGATTTATGGTCATAATGAACTGGACGAAGGTGAAAAACGTAGCCTCTTGTCTAAGTTTATCGATCAGTTTAAAGATTTGATGATCATCATCTTGTTGATCGCTGCAGCTCTCTCTGTGATCACAGAAGGAATGGACGGCCTTACAGATGCCATGATCATCTTAGCCGTTGTTGTTTTGAACGCAGCCTTTGGTGTCTACCAAGAAGGACAAGCCGAAGCAGCTATCGAAGCGCTGAAAAACATGTCTAGTCCATTAGCGCGTGTCCGCCGTGATGGTCACGTGATTGAAATTGATTCTAAAGAATTGGTCCCAGGTGATATCGTTCTTCTGGAAGCTGGAGATGTGGTTCCTGCAGATATGCGTTTGTTTGAAGCAGCTTCTCTTAAAATTGAAGAAGCAGCTCTTACAGGGGAGTCTGTGCCAGTTGAAAAAGATGTGACAGGACTTGTTGAAGCAGATGCTGGTATTGGGGACCGCGTTAATATGGGTTACCAAAACTCAAATGTAACTTATGGTCGTGGTATTGGTGTCGTAACAAACACTGGTATGTATACAGAAGTTGGTAAGATTGCAGATATGTTGGCTAATGCCGATGAGACTGAAACACCATTGAAGCAAAGCTTGGAACAATTATCTAAAGCCTTGACTTACTTAATTGTTGTGATTGCGGTCATTACTTTCTTAGTTGGCGTCTTCGTTCGTGGAGAGCATCCATTAGAAGGCTTGATGGTTGCGGTAGCCCTTGCGGTTGCGGCCATTCCAGAAGGACTTCCTGCCATTGTAACTATCGTTCTATCTTTGGGAACTACAACCCTTGCCAAACGCAATTCGATTGTTCGTAAATTACCAGCGGTTGAAACTCTTGGTTCAACAGAAATCATCGCATCTGATAAAACAGGTACTTTGACTATGAACCAAATGACTGTTGAGAAGGTCTACACCAACGGTCAATTGCAAAGCTCAGCAGCTGAGATTGCTGCTAGCAACAATACCCTTCGTATCATGAACTTTGCCAATGATACTAAGGTGGACCCATCTGGCAAGTTGATTGGGGACCCAACAGAGACTGCTTTGGTACAGTTTGGTTTGGATCACAATTTTGATGTTCGCGAAATTTTGAAGGATGAACCACGTGTGGCAGAATTGCCATTTGACTCTGACCGTAAGCTTATGTCAACTATCCATAAGGAATCGGACGGTTCTTACTTTATCGCTGTCAAAGGAGCTCCTGACCAATTGCTCAAACGTGTGACGCGTATTGAAGTTAATGGGGAAGTTCGTCCTATCACGGATGAAGATAAGAAAGCTATACTTGCTACCAACAAAGACTTGGCTAAACAAGCCCTTCGTGTTTTGATGATGGCTTATAAGACAAGTAACGAAATTCCAACCTTGGAATCTGAAATCGTTGAGTCTGACTTGATCTTCTCTGGTTTGGTCGGTATGATTGACCCTGAGCGTCCAGAAGCTGCAGAAGCTGTTCGTGTCGCTAAGGAAGCGGGTATCCGTCCAATTATGATCACTGGTGACCACCAAGATACAGCAGAAGCGATTGCCAAACGTCTGGGAATCATCGATCCAAATGACACCGAAGACCATGTCTTCACTGGAGCTGAGTTGAATGAACTCTCTGACGAAGAATTCCAAAAAGTCTTCAAGCAATACTCTGTCTATGCGCGTGTATCACCTGAACACAAGGTTCGGATCGTGAAAGCTTGGCAAAATGAAGGAAAAGTTGTTGCCATGACTGGTGACGGGGTCAACGATGCACCATCACTTAAGACAGCTGACATCGGTATCGGTATGGGGATTACAGGTACAGAGGTTTCTAAGGGAGCATCAGATATGGTCCTTGCCGATGACAACTTTGCAACCATTATCGTAGCGGTAGAAGAAGGACGTAAGGTCTTCTCAAATATCCAAAAATCTATCCAATACCTCTTGTCTGCCAATATGGCTGAAGTCTTCACCATCTTCTTTGCAACCCTCTTTGGTTGGGATGTGTTACAACCAGTACATCTTCTCTGGATCAACTTGGTAACCGATACTCTTCCAGCTATCGCTCTTGGTGTGGAACCAGCTGAGCCAGGTGTCATGACCCACAAACCTCGTGGACGTAAATCTAACTTCTTTGACGGTGGGGTCTTCGGAGCTATTCTTTATCAAGGTGTCTTCCAAACCATGCTGGTTCTTGGTGTTTATGGCTGGGCCTTACTCTATCCAGAACATGCGACTCGTGCCGAAATCCATGCAGACGCTTTGACCATGGCCTTTGCAACTCTTGGTTTGATCCAATTGCTCCATGCCTTTAACGTTAAATCGGTTTACCAATCCATCTTTAAAGTGGGACTCTTCAAGAACAAGACCTTTAACTGGTCGATTCCAGTTGCCTTTGTTCTCTTGATGGCGACCATCATTGTCCCTGGATTTAACAAACTCTTCCATGTCTCTCATTTGAGTTTGACACAATGGTTAGCTGTTATGATTGGTTCGCTCTTGATTGTTGTTCTCGTTGAGATTGTCAAAGCCGTTCAACGTGCACTTGGAAAAGATAAAAACGCTATTTAAGCATAAAAAAAGTCATCTTCGGATGGCTTTTTTTGCGGGCAAAATAGACTGGGCATATTTCTTGAGGTACGTGTGGTTTTTTGATAAACTAGTCAACAGTTTGAAGAAAGGAAACTTAGTTATGAAAAAGTTTTTTGCTGAAGTAATCGGCACATTTATGCTTGTCTTTATCGGGACTGGCGCAGTTGTTTTTGGAAATGGAACAGAAGGTCTAGGACATTTAGGAATTGCCTTGGCATTCGGTTTATCCATTGTTGCAGCAGCTTACTCAATTGGGACTGTTTCTGGTGCCCACTTGAACCCGGCTGTTTCGATTGCCATGTTTGTGAACAAACGCTTGTCTTCAAAGGACTTGGTTAATTATATTGCAGCGCAAGTAGTGGGTGCGGTTCTCGCATCTGCAACAGTTCTCTTCCTCTTGTCAAATTCAGGTATGTCAACAGCTAGTCTTGGTGAAAATGCCCTAGCGAAGGGTGTGACTCCATTTGGCGGTTTCTTGTTTGAAGTGATTGCGTCCTTTATCTTTATCTTAGTCATCATGACAGTGACATCAGCTACCAAAGGTAATGGGAAAATCGCTGGTCTTGTCATAGGTTTGAGCTTGACTTTGATTATTCTTGTTGGTTTGAACATTACAGGACTTTCTGTTAACCCAGCTCGTAGCTTGGCTCCTGCACTCTTTGTAGGTGGTGCAGCCCTCCAACAAATTTGGATCTTTATCTTGGCTCCAATCGTTGGCGGTGTTCTGGCTGCAATCGTTGCAAAAAATCTTTTGGATACAGAAGAGTAAAAAAATTGGTCCCAGAGGGACCAATTCAGATTGAAAACAAAGTCATATAAAAAACTTTCCTTAGGTGAGTACGGACGTCAGCGAACTTCTTCGAAGTTCCATGACTAATTATTGAGCCTAGGGTCTCAATAATTCCGAGTGCCTGAAATGTTATTGTTTCAGGCACTTTTCTCACAGCGGAAAGTTTAGGTATTTTCTCGATCGATTTAAAAATTGGAACTTATTTATTTTTTTGCAGAATCGCTTAACTTATTTTACTTTAAAATAGTTTGTCTACATTCTAAATTGGTTCCGAAGGAACCAATTTTTTTATAGTTCAAGGATCGTCATGGCTTGAGAAAATTCATGAGCGAGCTGTTTTTTCTTGTATGCTTTAAATTCGGGGAGTTCTTTAATTCTGCGATAGCGTTTGTAGGGATCGTATCGTTTTGGAAAATCATATTCAGGAAAAGCATCGAAAAATTGTTTGCAGAGCTCCCATTCTCGGACATAGCCTAAAGGTCTGGCATGATAGGTGATGTTGTCAATGGTTGTTGCTGGCATTCGATGGTGGCTATGACCAAAAATCACCTCTTTGACAGGATATTGTCTAAACAGTTCATGAAAGGCTTGGCTCCCTAGAAAAGCATTAAAGCGTTCAAAATAAGGGTGGCGCAGGAGAAACTGACTATGAGGAACAAAGTGCATGGCGATGATCAGGGGTTGGTTTACTCGCATGAGCTCTTGTTCCAGCTCTTGCAACAGACGTTTGGTAATGGCTGGATCAGATCCCATTCGTTGGAGGCGTCTGTCAAACCAAAATAGATTTTTGGTTTGGAGATGTTTTTGGGGAGAGATAGTAGGAACAAAACTGTAGTCATACCAGCCCGAAAAGGCAAGAAGCGTATGATTGGAGAAGGGAATCTTTTGAAATTCAAAAGGTCTCATGGCTTCTTCTGATAGGCCCAGCATATCATGATTTCCTAGGCTAAAGGTCACTGGAAGGTGATATCGGAGTTGGTCTAAAAATTCCTGTGACGTCTTTTCAAAGCCGTTGGCAATATCTCCTGCAATATGGAGATGTTGAATTTTTTTGTCCTTGAAAAGAGTGATCAGGGTCTCTAATTCTTCTTTGCCGAAGTTGTTTGAATCAATATGTAAATCGGACATAAAAGCTACTGTTGTCATGCTACCAGTCTAGCATAAGAGGATCTTTTTTTCTAACAATTAGGTTACAAATGAATAGAAAAAATGCTGAAAATCAGCTGGCTTGGCAGTGGTCAACCAGTAGATCCAATATTGGAAGGTGGGCAAATAGTGAAGGTTATGATATAATAGACTAGATACATAGAAAGAGGTACTTATGGACATTTCAGAAATTCGTCAAAAAATTGACGCAAATCGTGAAAAATTAGCTTCTTTCAGGGGGTCTCTTTGACTTAGAGGCATTGGAAGAAGAAATTGCCATTTTAGAAAATAAAATGACAGAACCTGATTTTTGGGATGATAACATTGCTGCGCAAAAGACATCTCAAGAATTAAATGAACTCAAGCAGACCTATGAAAATTTCCATCAAATGGTGGATCTCTTTGATGAGTCAGAAATCTTACTGGACTTTTTGGCAGAAGATGATTCGGTCAAAGAAGAATTGATCGAGAAGTTGGAGGAGCTGGATAAACGTATGACCAGCTATGAGATGACCTTGCTATTGTCTGAACCCTATGACAATAATAATGCCATCCTAGAAATCCACCCAGGTTCAGGAGGGACAGAAGCTCAGGACTGGGGCGACATGCTTCTTCGGATGTATACTCGTTTTGGAAATGCCCACGGCTTTAAAGTTGAAGTCTTGGACTATCAGGCTGGAGATGAGGCTGGAATCAAGTCTGTGACCCTATCCTTTGAAGGGCCACATGCATACGGTCTTCTGAAATCTGAAATGGGGGTACACCGTTTGGTTCGAATCTCTCCATTTGACTCCGCTAAACGTCGTCATACCTCCTTTACATCTGTTGAGGTCATGCCCGAATTAGACGATACCATTGAAGTCGAAGTTCGTGATGATGATATCAAGATGGACACCTTCCGCTCTGGTGGAGCTGGTGGACAAAACGTCAACAAGGTCTCTACAGGGGTGCGCTTGACCCACATTCCGACAGGGATTGTAGTGGCATCCACCGTGGATCGGACCCAATACGGGAACCGTGATCGTGCGATGAAGATGTTGCAAGCTAAACTCTACCAATTAGAGCAAGAGAAAAAAGCAGCAGAAGTGGATTCTCTAAAAGGGGATAAAAAAGAAATCACCTGGGGAAGTCAAATCCGCTCCTATGTTTTTACCCCTTATACCATGGTTAAGGATCACCGGACCAACTACGAAGTAGCGCAGGTGGACAAGGTGATGGATGGAGATATCGATGGCTTTATCGATGCCTACCTTAAATGGCGTCTCCAATAACCTCGAGGGAATCAACCAGAAAAGAATGAAAGGAATTTCATTACATGTCAATGATTGAAATGAAAGATGTTGTCAAAAAGTATGACAACGGGACGACGGCCCTTCGCGGGGTCTCTGTCCAAATTGAACCAGGAGAATTTGCCTACATCGTAGGACCTTCTGGTGCAGGGAAGTCGACCTTTATTCGACTTTTATACCGTGAAGTCAAACACGATAAAGGAAGTTTGAAAGTAGCTGATTTTGATTTGGATAAAATCAAAAAACGCGATATTCCTATGTTGCGACGCAATGTGGGAGTGGTCTTCCAAGATTATAAATTGCTTCCAAAGAAAACCGTTTATGAAAATATTGCCTACGCAATGCAAGTTATCGGTGAGCGACGTCGCAATATTAAAAAGCGTGTTATGGAAGTTTTGGATCTTGTCGGATTGAAACACAAGGTCCGCTCATTCCCGAATGAATTGTCAGGGGGAGAGCAACAACGGATTGCGATTGCTCGTGCGATCGTCAACAATCCGAAAGTCTTGATTGCGGATGAGCCAACGGGTAACTTGGACCCAGATAATTCATGGGAAATCATGAATCTTTTGGAGCGGATTAATCTGCAAGGGACCACAGTATTGATGGCGACCCACAATAGCCAGATTGTAAATACTTTACGTCACCGTGTCATCGCGATTGAAAATGGTCGTGTAGTGCGTGATGAAGCGGAAGGAGAGTACGGATACGATGATTAGAAGATTTTTCCGACACTTAATCGAATCGCTTAAAAGCTTGAAACGAAATGGTTGGATGACGATTGCAGCGGTCAGCTCGGTTATGATTACCCTTAGCTTGGTTGCTATTTTCGCCTCAGTTATTGCCAATACTATCAAGCTTTCAGATGATATTCAAAATAGTGTGCGGGTTGTAGTATACATGCGCAAGGATATTCAAGACCAGAGTGAGCAAATTGAAAAAGACGGTCAAACCGTGACCAATGAAAACTACCATAAGGTCTACGATGCTCTGACAGCCATGAAACATGTTGACAAGGTTGATTTTTCTAGCAAGGAAGAACAGTATGATAAACTGATCAAAACGGCTGGGAACAACTGGAAGATTTTTGATGGAGATGCCAATCCTCTCTATGATGCTTATTATGTAGAGACGACTGCTCCTAAATATGTAAAGCAAGTTTCGGCTGATGCCAAAAAAATTGAAGGAGTTTCTGAGGTTAAAGATGGCGGGGTCGATACCCAACGCTTGTTCGCTCTTGGAACCTTTATCCGAAACTGGGGCTTGATTGGTGTAGCTTTATTGATCTTCATCGCAGTCTTCTTGATTTCAAATACCATTCGGATTACCATCATTTCACGTAGTCGTGAGATTAAGATTATGCGACTGGTAGGAGCAAAAAATGGCTATATTCGTGCACCATTCCTTTTAGAAGGTGCTTGGATCGGTCTTTTGGGAGCCTTGGTTCCTTCAGCTTTGGTCTTCTATGTTTATAATGTTGTCTATACATCTATGAACAATAACTTGGCAGATCAAAACTTGTATCTCTATAGTCCTCATCTCTTGGTACCGATCATGGTCGGTGGCCTCTTTGGATTAGGAATTTTGATTGGAGCGATTGGTTCTTCAATCTCCATGAGACGTTTTCTTAAGATATAATAAAAAAGCAAGTTCGCACTTGCTTTTTTTGTCTACTGTTATGAGGACAGGAAGGATGATAAGGACTCTTTAGGATTGTCTAAAGAAGGGATTGAACATCTTCTCGTGACCAATAGAAGTCTCAGGGCCATGACCGGGATAGACAGTGTAGGAAGATGGAAGGGTAAAGAGTTCTTCTCTGATACTGCTAAGCAACTGTGTCGCGTTCCCTGTTGGAAGATCGGTCCGTCCAATGGTTTCGCGAAAAAGGGCATCACCAGATAGAACCAGGTGATCCTCAGGAAAGACGATAGAGACTCCTCCTGCAGAGTGGCCTGGTGTCTCCAGAACATAAAAGTGGAAATCAGCTATTTGGTAATCGGAGCGAATGTCATAAAGGAAGTCGGCCTCCTTACATACCACATCTTCTAAATCCGCATGACGATCCAAACCAGATAAATTATCGACTGGAGAAGACAACCAACTGGCTTCTGCTGAATGGACATAAACAGGTGGGAAATGATAGGTCTGACGAACCTTTTCAAGACTCATAATGTGATCGTAATGTGTATGGGTTAAAAGAATCGCTACGATGGGTTTTCCGATGCGATCAATTTGTTTTTGAATAGTTGCCCAGTCACTCCCTGGATCGACAAGAATGAGGGAGTGGTCATTTTCAAGGTAGTAGGTGTTTTCATAAGCTACAGGATTAACGGTACGATAGATTTTCATAAGGACTCCTTTCTAGAATAGTGTATCAAATTGCGAGGAAAATAACAGGATTGAAGTCAGCATGAAAGGAGAAAAAAATCTGCAGAGCTTGCTCAAACGTGATATAATTTTAAGTATTATGACAAGACAGAAACGGAAATATGCCATTGTGGATCTGGAAGCGACCAGTGCTGGAAGCAATGCTAAGATCATTCAGGTTGGGATTGTCATCATTGAAGATGGGAGGATTACGCAATCCTATGAGACGGATGTGAATCCCCACGAACGATTGGATGAGCATATCAAACAATTGACTGGCCTGACAGATGCTCGCTTGAAAAAAGCTCCAGAGTTTGCACAAGTGGCAAAAGAAATTTTTGAATTAATAGAAGATGCCGTCTTTGTGGCCCATAATGTCAAATTTGATGCGAATTTATTGGCAGAAGCCCTCTTTTGGGAAGGATTTGAGCTAACGACTCCTCGGATTGATACGGTTGAATTGTCTCAAATTTTCTATCCGACTTTAGAACGCTACAATTTAGGAGCGCTTGCAGCTGAACTGGAAATTGAGTTGCACCATGCTCACTCCGCTTTAGCGGATGCTATGGCAACAGCCCAGTTGCTGTTGAAATTGAGAGAGAAAATTGCGAGCTTGCCAAGGGGATTGATCGAAAAACTTCTTTCGATGGCAGATTGTTTGATTTATGAATCACGACTCTTAATAGAAGATGCGCTTGAAGACAGTAGCCTTTTTTTACCAGCTCATTTAGTAGAAGTTCATGGTCTCTACCTGCGAAAGCCACAGCAGTTTTTAGAAAGTCGTCATTTGTCTGAACAGTTTGAATTCAATATGCAGTTGTTGGGAATGGAGGCTTATCCGGAGCAGAGAGAATTTGTTGCCTATATCGAGGACAGTTTGCAACAGCCACTTCCGAGTTTTATTGAAGCGCCAACGGGTATTGGGAAGACCTATGCCTATCTATTAACGCTTTTGGCGAAAACATCCAAGCGCATTCTTGTCAGTGTTCCGACTAAAATTCTTCAGGATCAAATTATGAAGAAGGAAGGAAAGACTATCCAAGATCTTTTCCAAATTCCCTTTCATAGCCTGAAAAGTCCCAAGGATTACATCCAACTCGATAAATTTTATGAGGCCTTACAGAGTGAGTCAGATAATGGGATGATCCGACGCTTTAAAATGCAACTGTTGGTTTGGCTGACCATGACGGAAACGGGAGAGCTCAGTGAAATTGGCCAACTCTATCGTCATCTTCATTTTGTAGCTGACATTTGCCACGATGGCCAATTGTCGAAACGTTCACTTTTTTATCAGGAAGATTTTTGGCGTCTCGGCCAGGAAAAAGTGAAAACCAGCCGGGTAATTCTGACCAATCATGCCTATCTGTTAACTCGTCTAGAAGATGATAAGAGTCTACTTCAAGAATCTGTTCTGGTAGTGGATGAAGCGCAAAAACTCTTCTTTGCTTTAGAGCAGTTTTCACAGAGAGAAGAAAACTTGCAATCTCTTCTTCTAGGCTTGCAACATGCCATCGAAGAGGAAAAAGATCTTCTGCAAAGGCGTTTGCTGGAGAGTATTCAATTTGAGTTAAATGCCTGCTCTAAGGAAGTTGTACAAGGAAAACCAGCCATCTTATCAGATCAAACAGTGGAAAAAATGCGACAGGATGTATCGGAATTAAAAAATGAATCATTAGAGAATCTAAGAGAATTGTTTGATGAGCGCTACCAAACCTTTTGGATGGACAAGGAAGTGGTCGAAAGCCACCAGATTCTTCGTCTCCATGGAGGAGTTGAGGACTTGCTATCCTTTAGGGAGTTTGTGCCTGAAGAAGTACCCGTGCTCTTTGTATCAGCGACGATCGCTATCAGTAAAAAGGTGCATTTACCTACCCTTTTGGGATACCAAGAGCAGCAGATCTACCGGGTGCCAATAACAGTCAAACAACACCAGGAATTGTTGGTGCCGATAGATTTTCCAGATGTCGTTTCTTTATCTTCTGTGGAGTATGCAAGAGAGATTTGTCAGCTCATCGATGAACTCCTTCCTCTAAGAAAACCAATTTTTCTTTTGTTTACCTCAAAAGAATTGTTACTGGAGACGTCAAACGCATTGAAGTTTCCTCATTTGGCCCAGTATCGAAATGGTGATGCAGCTAATATTAAGCGGCGATTTGACCGAGGAGAAAGCTCCATTTTATTGGGAACAGGAAGCTTCTGGGAGGGAGTCGATTTCTCTCAACAAAAAGAAGTGATTCAAATCATCACGCGCCTTCCTTTTGACAATCCTAAAGATTATATGGTTCAAAAGCTGAATACAAAACTCAGAGAACAGGGGAAAAATCCCTTTTATGACTATAGTCTTCCAGTAGCGATTTTAAGACTTAAACAGGCTATTGGGAGAACCAGCCGTTTTCAAGATCAGGAATCTCTGGTCCTCTTATTGGATCAGCGGGTGGTAACCAAGCGATATGGAAAACAAATTTTGGACGGGTTGCAACAAGTGTTGCCCCTTCACACGACATTGAGAGAGCGGCTTGTTGAGCAAGCAGCTGACTTTTTTGAAAGGAATTGAGAAAATGAAAAATAAAGGATTTGGACTTGCAATTGCATTTGTACTGGCACTTTGTGCTATGTTGTTGGGAACTTTCTTTCCCATTATTGGCTCCAGTGTTTTTGCCTTAATTTTAGGAATTGTCCTTAATGAATTTGTGGATTTGCCGGAGAATTCACGACCAGGCTTGAACTGGTCCGGTAAGAAATTGTTGCAGTATTCGATTATCTTCATGGGATTTAGCTTGCCCATTGCGACAGTTGCCTCTACAGGTTTATCTTCTTTAAAGATTAGTCTGCCGACGATAACCGTTGCCTTTCTTGCAGCGATTATTTTTGGGAGAGTCTTCCACCTGAAATCTCATCTACGGACCTTAATTGGGTTTGGTACAGCTATTTGTGGTGGATCTGCTATTGCAGCAGCAGCTCCGATCATTGAAGCAGACGAAGAGGAAATTGCCCTATCTATGTCAACTATCTTCTTCTTCAACATTTTGGCTGTCTTTATCTTTCCAGTATTAGGGCATTTATGGCATATGTCTAATTTCCAATTTGGCCTCTGGTCAGGAACAGCCATTAACGATACGTCATCTGTTGTAGCAGCAGCATTTTCTTACAGTAAAGCAGCGGGGCAAATGGCTACAATTGTTAAGTTAACACGCGCCCTGATGATTGTACCAGTTTGTTTGGGCTTGATCGGTTTAAAATGGTATAGGAGTAAACAACAAGGAAGAAACAAAGGAATGTTAAAGAAAATTATTCCTTGGTTTATTATCTGGTTTATTGTGGCTTCCATTCTTTCTTCTATTGGCCTGGTACCTAAAGTGGTCCTACCTTACCTAAATGACCTTTCTCACCTCTTTATGGCCATGGCCTTGGTTGGAATCGGAAGCAAGGTTTCTTGGAAACAGTTCCGTGCGGCAGGAGCAGCCCCCCTTCTGGTAGGTTTGATTGCTTGGTTCTGTGTGGCAGGATCTAGCTTGATTCTACAGATGTTGTTCTATTAATTAATTTGATGATTCTCACAGAAAGGAATGTGAATGAAGAAAAATCATTTTTGGACGATCCACCTGGATTATTCGATCATTGGAATTGTCTTCACCCTACTTATGATAGGGATCTTATCCGTTTATGTGGCAGTTTCTCATGATTATCCCCAAATGGTGTGGCCTTTTTTGGGGCAGCAATTAGCCTGGATTGGTGTGGGATGTATCATTTGCCTGATTGTGACGATTTTTAGTACGAAATTTCTTTGGAAAATCACTCCCTTTCTTTACCTACTAGGCTTGGCCTTGATGGTTCTTCCTCTTGTTTTTTATAATTCAAACTTGGTGGCTTCAACAGGTGCAAAAAACTGGGTAGCTTATGGAAACATCACCTTATTTCAGCCTTCAGAATTTATGAAGATTCCCTTCATCCTGATGCTGTCACGTTCTATTGTTCGATTTTTACAAAGAAATAAGGGGCGTGAGCGATTGTTACGACAAGATTGGTTTTTAATTCTAGAGTTGACCATCTATACAATTCCGGTCTTTGCCTTATTGGCCCTCCAGCAGGACTTGGGAACGGCCTTAGTATTCTTGGCCATCTTTGCGGGCTTAGTGCTCGTTTCAGGAGTTTCTTGGAAAATAATCTTGCCGGTCATCTTGCTTCTAGCAGGTGGGTTAGCAGGCTTTCTCTTTCTCTTTCTATCAGAAGGGGGTCGGGCTTTTCTGCACCAGCAAGTAGGGATGCCAACCTACCAAATGAACCGTATTTTAGCCTGGTTAAATCCTTTTGACTATGCACAAACAACCACCTACCAGCAGGCGCAAGGACAGCTAGCCATTGCAAGTGGTGGCCTCTTTGGGCAAGGCTTTAATGTCTCCAATTTATTGGTTCCCGTACGGGAAAGTGATATGATTTTTACAGTAGTAGCAGAAGACTTTGGCTTTGTTGGAGCTCTGGTGCTGTTGATTTTATATGTGACCCTGATTTACCGCATTTTAAAAATTACCCTCCAGTCCAATAACCAATTTTATACCTATATTTCCATTGGATTTATTATGATGCTGGTCTTTCATATTTTTGAAAATGTTGGAGCAGTAACGGGTCTTCTCCCTTTGACGGGGATTCCCCTCCCCTTTATCTCACAAGGTGGGTCCTCTATTATTAGTAATCTGATTGGTATTGGTCTGGTCCTTTCAATATATAATCATAGTAGCAAAAAGAAAGAGCCAGAAGAAGGGCCTCCAATCCGTAAAAAAGTAGTCCTTAAAAAGGCGCAATAGATAGAAAGAAGGAATGAAAATGAAAAAAGTAGCAACGATTTTAGCAAACGGTTTTGAAGAAATTGAAGCCTTGACCATTGTCGATGTTTTGAGACGTGCTGGGATCGACTGTGACCTCGTTGGGATGGAAGAAACGGTCACAGGTTCTCACCAGATCACAGTGGAAGTCGACCGTCTCTGGAATGGGGACCTGTCAGATTATGATGGAATCTTCTTACCAGGTGGGATGCCAGGAGCTGCGAATTTGCGGGATAATCCGGAATTGATTGCAGCTCTTCAAGAAGAAAGTAGAAAAGGAAAAATCATTTCTGCGATTTGTGCAGCACCAATTGTCTTGGCACGTGCCGGCCTCTTAAAAGATAAACACTATACCTGTTACGATGGTTTTGAAGAAGAGATTCAAGATGGGCACTATCAGAAAGAAACAGTGGTGAAAGACGGGAATCTCTTGACCAGTCGTGGTCCTTCAACTGCGCTTGCCTTGGCTTATGCCTTGGTAGAGCAATTTGGAGGAGATGCCCAAAGCCTTCGTCAAGGAATGCTCTATCAAGATGTCTTTGGAGATGCTTAAAAGAGCTCTTTTGGACACCATATTTTCTGGTGAAAGTTTACATTCTATGACGGGAAATGACTTCTCTATGATTTAAAATGAAATGACCGTAAAAAATGGCTAAAATCCCCCCTAAATGAGGGTTTTAGCTTATTTTTTTTGTCCATTTGTGGTATAATATTGACTATGAATTATCATGATTTTATATGGGATCTTGGTGGGACGCTATTGGATAATTACGAAACGTCCACAAATGCCTTTGTAGCGACATTGAAGGACTTTCACATCCAAGCCGATCATGATTCTGTTTATGCAGCATTAAAAATCTCAACACAGGATGCAATTCAAACCTTTGCCCCTCATATTTCCAATTTTCGTACGGAATACAAGAAAAAAGAAGCCTTGGGCTTGCAAGAGCCGGTCTTATTTGAGGGAGCAAAAGAGTTACTAGAAGAGATCCAAGCACATGGAGGACGCCATTTTTTGGTATCTCATCGGGATCGCCAAGTTTTGACCCTTATTGAACAGACAGGCATTGCACCCTACTTTACGGAGATTGTAACAGCAGACGAGGGCTTTCCTCGAAAACCAGACCCAGCCTCTATGCTTTTTTTGAAGGAAAAATATGGCATTCAAGACGGTCTGGTCATCGGAGATCGTCCGATCGATATTGAAGCTGGGAAGGCTGCAGGGCTTTCAACCTATTTATTTGACACCATGCCCCACTTACACCAGTTTATATTTGAATAGAAAAGGGAAATTATGACAGAGGATAAACAGCAAGAAAATCAAGCACAAGAATATGATGCCAGTCAGATTCAGGTCTTGGAAGGACTAGAAGCCGTTCGGATGCGTCCGGGGATGTATATTGGATCGACCTCAAAAGAAGGTCTTCATCATCTGGTCTGGGAAATCGTGGATAACTCGATCGACGAAGCCTTAGCTGGTTTTGCTAGCCATATTGAAGTTTTCATTGAAGCAGATAATTCGATCACGGTTGTCGATGATGGTCGTGGAATCCCAGTGGATATCCAAGAAAAGACAGGTCGACCTGCCGTTGAAACTGTCTTTACTGTGCTTCACGCGGGAGGAAAATTTGGCGGAGGCGGCTACAAGGTTTCTGGTGGTCTTCACGGGGTAGGGTCATCCGTCGTCAACGCCCTCTCCACATCCCTCGATGTTCGCGTCTATAAAAATGGCAGTATCCATTACCAAGAGTATCGACGTGGACACGTTGTGGATGATTTGAAAGTCATCGGGGAGACAGATCGGACAGGGACAACCGTCCACTTTATTCCAGACCCAGAAATCTTCACGGAAACCACCGAGTATGATTTTGAAAAATTAAATAAACGGATTCAAGAATTAGCCTTTTTGAATCGTGGTTTGCGTATTTCCCTGACGGATAAGCGCGAAGGCTTAGAGCAGGAAAAGCATTACCACTACGAAGGTGGGATCTCTAGTTACGTCGAATATATCAATGAAAATAAAGATGTCATCTTTGAAACACCCATCTATACAGATGGGGAAATGGATGATATTACCGTTGAAGTGGCGATGCAATATACTACGGGCTACCATGAAACCGTCATGAGTTTTGCTAATAACATCCATACCCATGAAGGTGGTACTCACGAGCAAGGTTTCCGTACAGCTCTCACTCGTGTCATCAATGATTACGCTAAGAAAAATAAACTTTTAAAAGAAAACGAAGACAATTTAACAGGAGAGGATGTTCGGGAAGGTTTAACAGCAGTTATCTCAGTTAAACATCCAAACCCACAGTTTGAAGGACAAACCAAGACAAAGCTTGGAAATTCAGAAGTTGTAAAAATTACCAATCGACTCTTTAGTGATGCCTTTTCTGATTTCCTTTTGGAAAATCCACAAATCGCTAAGAAAATCGTTGAAAAAGGGATTTTAGCAGCGAAAGCTAGGGTAGCAGCTAAGCGGGCACGGGAAGTGACCCGTAAGAAATCGGGACTTGAGATTTCTAACCTGCCTGGTAAATTGGCAGACTGTTCTTCAAACAACCCACAAGAAACAGAACTCTTCATCGTCGAAGGGGATTCGGCTGGAGGATCTGCTAAATCAGGTCGGAATCGTGAATTTCAGGCAATTCTTCCAATCCGTGGTAAAATTTTGAACGTTGAAAAAGCAAGTATGGACAAGATTCTTGCCAATGAAGAGATCCGTAGTTTATTTACTGCTATGGGAACTGGATTTGGTGCTGAATTTGATGTCACAAAAGCGCGTTATCAAAAATTAGTCATCATGACCGATGCCGATGTCGATGGCGCACATATTCGAACTCTTCTGTTGACCTTGATCTATCGCTATATGAAACCAGTCTTGGAAGCGGGATATGTTTATATTGCGCAACCACCAATCTATGGGGTCAAAGTCGGTAGTGAGATCAAAGAATATATCCAACCTGGTGCGAACCAAGAAGCAGAATTAGCTGCAGCTTTGGAACGCTATTCAGAAGGTCGCTCAAAACCAACCATCCAACGCTACAAAGGTCTTGGGGAAATGGATGATCACCAATTATGGGAAACAACTATGAACCCCGAACACCGCTTGATGGCACGGGTATCAGTAGACGATGCTGCGGAAGCAGATAAGATATTTGATATGTTGATGGGGGACCGCGTGGAACCACGTCGGGAATTTATCGAAGAAAACGCTGAATATAGTACACTCGATGTATAAAATTCAACGAACGCTTCCCATTAATGGATATTTTATGGTATAATTACTAGGATTACGTTCAAGTAATACGATGAAGGAGTTTTTATATGTCTAGTGGACTAATTGTTCTCATCTTTATTGTCGCCCTTATCTTGATTGTAGGATATGTGGTTGCAGTCATTTTGAGAAAACGAAACGAGGCCTTACTGGCAGCACTGGAAGAACGAAAAGAAAAGTTATATAACCTTCCGGTCAACGATGAAGTTGAGGCCGTAAAAAACATGCATTTGATTGGTCAAAGTCAAGTTGCATTTCGTGAATGGAATCAAAAATGGGTAGATTTATCCTTAAATTCATTTGCTGATATTGAAAACAATCTGTTTGAGGCGGAAGGCTACAATAATTCTTTCCGTTTCATGAAGGCTAAACAAGCTATTGACAATATCGAAAGTCAGATCCAGTTGATCGACGAAGATATCAAGGCGATTCGCCAAGCCCTTTCAGATCTTGAAGAGCAAGAACAAAAAAATAGCGGACGCGTGGTTCATGCCTTAGATATGTTTGAAGAACTTCAAAAAGAAGTCACTTCAGATCCAGATCGTTATGGCAGTGCGCTTCCTGAAATTGAAAAGCAAATTGGAAATATTCAATCTGAGTTTTCACAATTTGTCACCTTGAATTCTTCAGGTGACCCTGTTGAAGCAGCTGAAATCCTTGATACCGCTGAGAATCATATTGTGGCCTTAAAACAAATTGTTGAGCGAGTGCCAGAAATTGTCACCGATCTTCAGTCAAAACTTCCAGACCAATTAGAGGATTTGGAAAGTGGCTACCGAAAGCTTTTGGAATCTGGCTACCACTTCACTGAAACAGATATTGAATCTCGTTTCCAACAGTTGCATGCTTCCTTGAAGAACAATATGGCAAATGTATCCGCGCTTGAATTGGACAATGCTATTTACGAGAATGAGCAAATTCAAGAGGAAATCGATGCATTGTATCACATCTTTACTCGTGAAATCGAATCACAAAAAGTCGTGAAGAAGTTAGTGAAACAACTGCCTGGCTATTTGAAACACGCAAAAGATAACAATAGCAACCTTGCAGCAGAAGTGGAACGCCTTGGTAAAACATTCGTCTTGAATGAAGCTTTCAGCCAACAGTTAAAAGAGTTGGAAGCTGAGCTATCTTCACAAGAAAATGTGGTAGAAGATGCCTTGAAAGATTCATCTGAAACACAAAAGGCCTATTCTATCGTAGAAGAAGAATTAGAAGCCATCGAGGCTCGCTTGAAAGAAATCGAAGATGAGCAAATCGGCTTGAGTGATTCCCTTTCAAAAGTTGAAAAAGACGATGCCAATGCTCGCCAAAAAGTTAACATCTATGCTAACCGTTTGCATGCCATTAAACGCTATATGGACAAGCGAAACTTGCCAGGAATCCCTCAAGAATTCTTGGAATTATTCTTCACAGCAAGCAACAATACAGAGGCTTTGATGGATGAGTTGGAAGGGGATAAAATCAACATCGAATCAACCAATCGTTTGTTAGATATTTTGACCAATGATATGAATGAATTGGAAGAAGCGACTTATCGAATTGTACAAAATGCTACTTTAACAGAGCAGTTGTTGCAATACTCAAACCGTTACCGTTCATTTGATGATCATGTGCAAGCAGCTTTTGATGAATCCCTTTATATTTTCGAAAGAGAATATGACTATGCAGCTTCCTTTAAGGTCATCTCAGATGCTTTGGAGATGGTAGAAGCTGGAGTGACAGATCGCTTTGTTACTTCGTATGAAAAAACTCGGGAGCAAATTCGCTTCTAATAACAAAAAAACGACTTTTTAGGAGGTCGTTTTTTTTATCTTCAAATGATCATTGAAACTTGAAATTTAAACCCTATTTTTGTATAGTAAGGGAGAAATAAGAAGGGAAAGCGATGAAAGAAGTAACAGGTCTCCTCGTTATGGATGTAGATGGAACTTTGATCCAACAAGAAGGAATTGATTTACTAGCTCAAGAAGCTGGCGTGGGACAAAAAGTAGCAGAGATCACGGCACAAGCAATGAATGGCGAGCTGGATTTTTCAGCATCTTTAGAGGCGCGTGTCGCTTTATTGAAGGGATTAGAGGCCTCTATTTTTCCGAAAATTATAGAGCAGATGGACGTTACACCGGGAGCTAAGATTTTAATCACGGAACTTCATCAAAGAGGTTACAAGGTTGGCCTTGTTTCAGGGGGATTTCATGAAGTCATCGATCCTATCGCGAGGTCTTTAGGAATTGATCTGGTTCGTGCTAATCGTTTGCAGACTTTTGATGGCCGTCTGACAGGGAAAGTGCTCGGAGAGATTGTGACCCCTGAAAGAAAAAAAGACTCTCTCCTGACATGGGCGAGAGAAAATCATATTCCACGAAGTCAGACGATTGCTATGGGAGATGGTGCCAATGATCTTCCCATGATTGAAACAGCCGGAATCGGGATTGCCTTTATGGCAAAGCCGATCGTTGCCGAACGAGCTCCATACCGTATTGAAACGAGGGATCTAAGCCTTGTTCTTGAAATTCTAGACCAGCATAGAAAGGAAACAGCATGCATATCCTACTAGCACCGGATTCATTTAAAGAATCCTTATCCGCCAAACAAGTAGCAGAAGCCTTAAAAAAAGGATTTCAAGAGGCTCTACCAGATGCAACTTTTGACCTCCTTCCCATAGGGGATGGTGGCGAAGGAACCATGGATACACTCGCTGACGTTCTGAATTTAACCAAGAAGCATACTCAGGTAACAGGACCATTTGGGAAGCCTGTTTCAATGGCTTACTACCAAAAAGATGAGATGGCATTTTTTGAGATGGCCTCTCTTGTTGGCTTAGGCTCTATCCCAGCTGAAAAACGCAATCCACTAGAACTAGAGACACGAGGAATTGGTGAACTGATTTTGCAATTGGTTGACCAAGGGGTTAAAACGATCTGTGTGGGGATTGGTGGTTCAGCGACCAATGATGGTGGGATTGGGATGGCAGCCGGACTAGGGGTAGCCTTCTATGATGACCAAGGTCATCTGCTTCGTCCTGTAGGTGCTTCGATCGGTCGTGTTGATAGAATAGATACCAGTGCGGTTCCAAATGCTTTACATGACATCGAGCTCCTGGTCTTAACGGATGTCACCAATCCTCTCTGTGGCAGTCAAGGAGCAACCTATATCTTTAGCGGGCAAAAGGGTTTGAATCCCCTTCTGTTTCCAGCTGTCGACCAGGCTATGCAGGATTTTTACCAGCTAGCAGATGCCCGAATTTTATCCATGGCTGGCGCCGGAGCTGGAGGTGGCATGGCAGCAGGCTTGGTCGCTTTTGCGGGAGGTCAGATTTCCTCAGGAATTGAGAAAAGTTTGGATCTAATCGACTTCGATCGTAAGGCTCAAAAAGCGGATCTGGTCGTCGTGGGAGAAGGTAGGATGGACCTCCAATCTCTGTCTGGAAAAGCTCCTGTCGGGGTAGCCAAAAGAACACCAGAGAAGATCCCAGTGCTTGCTATTTGTGGTAGCTTAGCGGACGATTTGCCAGCATTCCCAAGTCATCATATTGAGGCTGCCTTCTCTATTGTGCCAGGTCCTTGTGAGGTGGCAGATGCACTCACTCATGCTGAAAAAAATCTGATTTCCTGTGCTCGAAATATTGGTAACCTCTTAAAAATGAAAGCAAACTAAAAAACCAATTGAAAAGGAATTTCCTTTTCAATTGGTTCTTTCTTTAGCCAAAGAGGCGTTTCCAAAATGATTTTTTTTCAGGTGCTGTGCTCTCTTCTTTCTTTTCAAACAAATTTGGATACTGGAGGCTGATATCGGTTGGAGAAATTCCAGATGGATGATCAGTATGGATGATGAGACCAAAGGGAGAGTGGCGACAGTCATCTGAAACAATGCTTGCCACAAGACCAAGATCCTTTGTCTTTTTCAAATATTGAAGTTGGCTGCTTTCATCCAAGGCAGGCGAAATCTTGACCAAAACAGGATGAAAGCGATCTGAAATATCAGTGAGGATTGTCGAATACTGCTCCAGGTATATCTTGTCCCTTGCCTCCTCCAAGGTGCATGAAGCAATCACCCGCTCCTCATAAGTCTCCAAAAATCGACGCTGCTCATCCGGATTGAATCGAGTAGGACCAGCAGCTTTTTCTAAAATCGTTTTATTAATATCTGTCATAAGTTTAGTATAGCATAAAGCGTAGCAGAAGAGTAGAAGAATGCTAAAAAATTAAATAAGGAGGAGAAATGGCAGAAAATAAGATAGTGGAACCGTTTTCTTGTTAAAAACTTCTCAATTTTCGTAGATTTCCTTGTTTTTTCTTGAAAAAATAGCCTAATTACGATATGATAGAGGAGTAAAAAATATAACTCAATAAGGAGAGTAAGAAATGTCAATTATTACTGATGTTTACGCTCGCGAAGTCCTAGACTCACGCGGTAACCCAACACTTGAAGTAGAAGTATATACTGAATCAGGTGCTCATGGACGTGGTATGGTTCCATCAGGAGCTTCTACTGGTGAACACGAAGCAGTTGAACTTCGTGACGGTGACAAATCTCGTTACGGTGGTCTTGGAACTCAAAAGGCTGTTGACAACGTAAACAACATTATTGCTGAAGCAATCATCGGCTATGATGTACGTGATCAACAAGCTATCGACCGTGCTATGATCGCTCTTGACGGTACTCCTAACAAAGGTAAATTGGGAGCAAACGCAATCCTTGGTGTGTCTATCGCTGTAGCTCGTGCTGCTGCTGACTACCTTGAAATCCCACTTTACAGCTACCTTGGTGGATTCAACACTAAAGTTCTTCCAACTCCAATGATGAACATCATCAATGGTGGATCTCACTCAGATGCTCCAATCGCTTTCCAAGAATTCATGATCGTACCTGCTGGTGCACCTACATTCAAAGAAGCTCTTCGTTGGGGTGCTGAAATCTTCCACGCACTTAAGAAAATCCTTAAAGGTCGTGGTCTTGAAACAGCCGTTGGTGACGAAGGTGGATTTGCTCCTCGTTTTGACGGAACTGAAGATGGTGTAGAAACTATCATCGCTGCTATCGAAGCTGCTGGTTATGTTCCAGGTAAAGACGTATTTATCGGATTTGACTGTGCATCATCAGAATTCTACGATAAAGAACGCAAAGTTTACGATTACACTAAATTCGAAGGTGAAGGAGCTGCTGTCCGCACTGCTGCTGAACAAATCGACTACCTTGAAGAATTGGTAAACAAATACCCAATCATCACTATCGAAGATGGTATGGACGAAAACGACTGGGACGGTTGGAAAGCTCTTACTGAACGTCTTGGTGGTAAAGTTCAATTGGTTGGTGACGACTTCTTCGTAACAAACACTGACTACCTTTCACGTGGTATCGAAGAAAAATGTGCTAACTCTATCCTTATCAAAGTTAACCAAATTGGTACTCTTACTGAAACATTCGATGCTATCGAAATGGCGAAAGAAGCTGGTTACACTGCCGTTGTATCACACCGTTCAGGTGAAACTGAAGATTCAACAATCGCTGACATCGCAGTTGCAACAAACGCAGGACAAATCAAGACTGGTTCACTTTCACGTACAGACCGTATCGCTAAATACAACCAATTGCTTCGCATCGAAGATCAACTTGGTGAAGTAGCTGAATACCGTGGATTGAAATCATTCTACAACCTTAAGAAATAATCTAGTTTACTAGACTAAAAAGATCCTTGAGTTTTCTCAAGGATCTTTTTTGCGATTGGTATAAACAAAAACTCCTCAACTAAAGCGTTGAGGAGTAGTTCTATTAGAACAAGCCTTTGATTTTGTCCAAGGCACCGCTGACCATTTCATTTCCAGATACAAGCCCTTTAGCTTGTTCAAGGTAGTCACCGAGGTTGTCTTTGTTGTCATCAACAAATTTCTTTGCAGCGTCGAAATCTTTCTTTTCGATCATTTCTTTTACTTGGTTAAATAAGTCCATTGGATTCATGCTTGGATCTCCTAAAATATAAGTTGTGAAGTCAGGCTCACGCCTTTTTCTCATCTATTTAATCATTTTTTTAGAGGTTTGACAACTAAAACGACTTAATGAAAAACCGTACAAACAGCCTCTGGAACATAGAAGTCGTGGGATAGAAGGGTTAATTTTCCGCTAGCAGAATCTCGCTTGAAGACGGTGGCATTAGGTGAATCTTGATGGGCTGCGATCAAATAGTTTTGATCAGGACTAAGCGTGAAATCACGTGGATTGAGCCCTTGAGTTGGAACAATTTCAATGAGTTCTAGGCTACCATCAGCCACAACTTTGAAGACAGCGATGGAATTGTGAGCACGGTTAGATGCATAGAGGAATTTCCCATCAGCTGAGAGTTTGATCGCAGAAGCCCATTTTTGACCATCGTAGTCTGATGGAAGTGTGGAAACAGTTTGGAAGTGTTCGAATTCACCCATACCATCATAAAAGAGTACATCGATCGTAGCATTTAATTCATTGATGAGGTAAGCAGTCTTATAGTGGGGATGAAAGACCAGGTGACGAGGTCCTGCCCCTGGGGCTGTTTGATACTGATTGATCAGGGTTAGGTTTCCTTCCTCACTGACATCATAGACATGCAAACTGTCTGTTCCTAGGTCACACGTGATCAGGTACTGATCTGGTGTAAGGTCTGCATAGTGGGTATGTGGACTTGCTTGATTGGCATGAGGACCACTTCCTTGGTGGGTGTCTTGATCGACAAAGGACAAACGTCCATCTGCCTCTAGCTGATATACGAGAACTTGGCCTTTGTGATAGTTGGCTCCATAGACCAGTTGACGCTTGTCATCGACAGAGACATAGCAGAGTGGTGCTCCCTCTTCAACAACGTGATTGAGCGGCTGAAAATCAGCTGTAAAGCTTGCGATTCCTCCTTTTCCTTCTTCAGCTCCGACACTGTAGAGGTTGCCTTTTTCAGAAAAAGCGATATAGGTTGGATTGGGCTCAGCTGCCACTAGTTCAAGTTGGCTCAATGTCCCTGTTTCAGGGTCAAATTGTGCCTTGTAAATTCCTTTGGATTCTTTTTTGGTATAGGTACCGAAATAAATGGTTTGAGACATAGGTCACCTCGTATGATTTGTTAGGTTTATTATATCAAAGGTCCTATTGGAAGGCAATTGCTAGTTAAAAAGGGGAGGGCCTTTCTTTCTTATTTTGCTAGTTTTTTCGTAACTTCAAGCTCAAAAAATGCTAAAATAGAAACAGATTGAAATGAAAAGGAGTTCTCTGTGGATAATAAAGAAAAACAGTTTAGTTTGTCCTGGTTTTTTAGATGGTTTTTAGACAACAAGGCCATTACCGTATTTTTAGTTACCTTGCTGTTGGGCTTGAACCTTTTGGTTTTGAGTAAAATCACCTTTATTTTTATTCCTATTTTTGAGTTTGCAGGAGCAGTCATGCTGCCTGTCATTATCTCTGGTTTACTCTATTACCTGCTTAACCCTATTGTTGACTTTCTTGAAAGAAAAGGACTCAAGCGGATTTTTGCGATTTCCTTAGTCTTTTTCTTGATTGCAGTGCTTTTAATTTGGGGTCTAGCTGTAGTGATTCCATCCGTCCAACGACAAGTGGTGAGTTTCTTTCATAACCTGCCAACTTATTTGGAAAAGGCCAATGCAACTATCGATGATTTTCTAGATAATCGCGTCTCCTCAGATATCAAACCCCAATTAGATGAGATCACCAAGGAATTGTCTGCAAACATTACTTCTTGGGCGAGTTCGATTTCTGGGCGGGCTGTCAATTGGGTCAGCAACTTGATCGGAGTGGCTTCGCAAGTTATTGTTGCCTTGATCATCATGCCTTTTATTGTCTTTTATCTTCTTCGAGATGGAAAAAATTTAAAGGGCCACATTGTTCGCTTCTTACCGACTAAGATTCGTAAATCGGCTGAACAGGTTCTCTCAGATGTCAATACCCAACTCTCCAACTACGTTCGAGGGCAAATTACGGTAGCCATTGTCGTCGCCATTATGTTCATCATCTTCTTTAAGATCATTGGCTTGCGCTATGCGGTGACGCTTGGGATCTCTGCGGGGATCTTGAATTTGATCCCTTATTTGGGTAGTTTCTTAGCCATGTTACCTGCTTTAGTCTTGGGCTTGGTAGCTGGACCAGAGATGTTTATCAAGGTCTTGATTGTATTTGCAGTGGAGCAGACCATTGAAGGACGTTTTGTATCACCGTTGGTTTTGGGAAGCCAGTTAAATATCCATCCGATTACCATTTTATTTGTGCTCTTGACATCAGGATCTATGTTTGGAATCTGGGGAGTTTTCCTTGGAATTCCAGTCTATGCATCTGCTAAGGTGGTGATCGGAGCTATCTTTGAATGGTATAAGGTCGTCAGTGGCTTGTATGAAGAACACAATGAAGTAGAAGAGGAAATACACAGTGAGTCATAGTCAACAAATGGTAGAAGCTCTCGATCGTCAAGAGCTAGAAGAGGCAGAAGTTCAATTTCAACAGGCTTTGTTAGAAGATAGTGAAGCACAATTATTGGATTTAGGTCAATATCTTGAAAGTATCGGTTTTTACCCTCAGGCAAAAGAGATCTATGAACAGATTGCAGAAACCTACCCAGAAGTGTATCTGAGTTTGGCAACCATCCTTGCAGAGGAAGGCCAAACAGAAGAGGCCTTTGCTTATTTAGAAGAAATTGGACCTGAATCAAACTGGTATGTGGCGAGTCTCTTGGTTAAGGCGGATCTCTATCAGATGGAAGGCTTAGCAGATGTGGCGCGTGAAAAATTAGTTGAAGCTGCTCATTTGTCTGATGATCCCATCATTCAATTAGGGCTAGCTGAAATTGATCTGGAATTGGAACGCTACCAAGAGGCTATCCAAGAGTATGCCCAGTTAGACAATCGGGAGATTTTGGAAGCAACAGGAATTTCCACCTATCAACGGATTGGTTTTGCCTATGCCAATCTTGGTAAGTTTGAAGCAGCTGTTCCCTTCTTAGAGAAAGCTCTGGAGATTGAGTTTGATGACCAGATTGCTTACGAATTAGCGACCTTATTGTCTGACCAAGAAGAATTCCAAAAAGCCCTGATCTACTACAAACAAATTGATACCTTGTCGCCTGATTTTGAGGGATATGAGTACGGTTATGCCTTGGCTTTACAGGCTGAAAATGACCGTGAAAAAGCGCTTGAGATTGCTAAACAAGGGATCCAGAAGAATCCCTTTGATGCCCAATTGAAGCTTCTTGCTTCTCAGCTTTCTTATGAACTTCACCAGCCTGAACAGGCAGAAGCTTATCTATTAGAGGCTAAAGAAGTGGCAGATGATCTCGAAGAGATTGCTCTTCGCCTGACCACCCTTTATTTGGAACAGGAACGCTTTGACCAAGTCTTGGCTTGGCAAAATGAAGAAGTCGAAACAGTTGTCACTCGATGGAACATTGCCCGTGCCTTGTCTGCCTTGGAGAAAACAGAAGAGGCCGTCTCAGCCTACCAAGAGCTCTATGAAGACTTAAAGGACAACCCAGAATTCCTCGAAGCCTATGTTTATTTGTTGCGTAAGGCTGGAGATGTGACGAAGGCGCGTGAAGTGGCTAATCAGTATTTGGCAATCGTACCAGACGATGTGCAGATGCAAACCCTCTATGATAGCCTCTAATCAAAACCATATCGTGAAGATTCGGAATAGTTTGTGGTATACTGGTAGAAGATAGAATGAGGAGAGAAAAACATGGAACCAGTGAAACTTTTTCAATACAATACCTTAGGTGCCCTAATGGCGGGTCTGTACGGGGGTTCATTTACGATTGGAGAACTCTTGGAACACGGAGATCTAGGAGTTGGGACGCTTGATTCTATTGATGGAGAGTTGATCGTATTAGATGGTAAGGCATATCAGGCCAAGGGATCAGGTGATCATCCTGAAATAGTCGAAGTTTCTCTGGATGCCAAGGTTCCTTATGCAGCAGTCGTCCCTCACCAAGCAGAAGTAATTTTCCGCCAACGCTTTGAAATGACGGACGAGGAATTGGAAGCCCGTATTGAATCTTATTACGATGGGGAAAATCTTTTCCGCTCCATTAAGATTCGTGGTGACTTTGCCAAGATGCATGTCCGTATGATTCCAAAATCAACACCAGAGATGAAGTTTGCAGAGGTTGCAACCCATCAGCCAGAGTATACACGAGAAAATGTCACTGGAACCATCGTCGGTTTTTGGACACCAGAAATTTTCCATGGCGTGAGCGTGGCTGGTTATCATTTGCACTTTATTTCAGATGACCACACCTTTGGTGGCCATGTCATGGATTTTGTCATTTCAGAAGGGATTGTAGAGGTGGGAGCCATCGATCAGCTGGATCAACGTTTCCCAGTTCAAGACCGTCAGTACCTCTTTGCCAAATTCAATGTTGATGAGGTCAAAGAAGACATCAATAAAGCAGAATAAAAAGAGGCTGGGACAAAAGTCCTAGCCTCTCAATTATTTTTGGATTGTCGAGCAAGACGCAGTGGTTGAGTGGGCTCTACTACGCTGATTTCATCAGCTTTTACAGCCCTACTCAACAGTGCGGAGGTGGGACGACGAAATCGAATTCTAACGAATTACCGATTTCTGTCCTACTCTCTTTTATTTTTGAAATCAGTCTGTTAATTTCATGGCTTTGATTTTTTCTTCTTCGGGAGTGACCCGCAGAGTCTTTTGGCCAGTGTAGGTGACAAAACCTGGTTTTCCACCAGTTGGTTTATTGAGTTTCTTGGCTTCGATCATATCTACTTGGACCAGGTTTGAGAGACGGGCCTTGGAATAGTAGGCCGCCAACTCTGCAGCATCGGTTTTCACTTCATCCGATGGATTTAGATTTCCTGTAATGACGACGTGGCTTCCCGGGATATCCTTGGCATGGAACCAGAGTTCATCTTTTTTAGCAATTTTAAAGGTCAGTTCATCGTTTTGCAGATTATTGCGACCCACTAAAATGATGGTTTTTCCATCACTCGCCAGGTATTTTTCTGGTTTTTTCCGTTTATGAATTTTTTCACGGTTGCGCCGTTTGATAAAGCCGGTCTGGATTAGCTCTTCTCGAATTTCTGCCACCTCAGCCAGGCTCGCTTGAGAAAGGGCTGTTTCAACCGTTTCAAGATAAGAAATGGTTTCCTTGGTTTCTTGAATGAGGATGGTCAAATGTTTGACGGCTTCTTTTAACTTCTGGTAGCGTTTGAAGTAGCGTTGGGCATTTTGATTGGGGGTCAGGGCTTTGTTGAGTTGGATGGTAATGGGCTCGTTGGTATAGTAATTATCCAAAACAACCTGGTCTTGGTCGTTTGGTACCTGATGGAGGAAGGTTGTCAGCAATTCTCCTTTTTGGCGGAATTCTTCCGCATTGTCGGTCGCCGCTAACTCAGCTTCTTGTTTGGCTAATTTTTTCCGGTTCTTTTCAAGATCGTTTTCGACCTTGCGGATTAATTCACTGGCCTGTTGTTGCACCCGATCGCGCTCAGCCTTGTCTCGATAATAGTCATCCAGCAGATCAGAAAGTGTTTCAAAGGTTTGACTGGTCGCATCCTCAAAGGGGATAGCCGAGAAGGATTTGGTCGTTAGGCGAGGCTCAGTTGAAGATTGGAAAAAGGCACGGAAGGTCTTTAATTTTTCATCCGTCTCAAGTCGCTTGGCCAATTCTTGAGCTGTATCTCGCCCCAAACCTTGGAAACATTTTTGAAGGTTCTTTGGGCTTAATTCTTCCTTGTGAAGAAGGGCAAAAAGAGCTTCATCTCCAATTGTAAAAGGATTGACCGAGTTGGTTTTCGGAGGAGCTACATAGGTTGATCCAGGGAGAATGGTCCGGTAGCTATTTTGTGAGAAGCCGACATGTTTGATAGCTTCGATGATTTTATTGCTGGTGCGGTCCAGGAGAATAATATTACTGTGCTTGCCCATGATTTCGATCATGAGGCTGACAGAAATGGCATCTCCAATTTCGTTTTTATTGGAGACACGGATCTCAAGAATCCGGTCGTTTTCCATTTGCTCAATCCCTTCAATGACAGCGCCTTGAAGATATTTGCGCATAACCATAATAAAGGTATTGGGAAAGGCAGGATTTTCAAAGTTGGTCTGGGTCCGTTGGATCCGTCCGAAGACAGAATGGGCAGAGAGCAAGAGTTTTTGGTTTTTTCGATTGCCTCGGATTTGAAGCACCAATTCTTGCTCGAAGGGTTGGTTAATTTTTTGAATGCGACCACTCAAGAGTTCGGCCTTCAATTCTTGCACCATATGGTGTAAAAAAAATCCATCAAAAGACATGGGATTCCTCATCATTCTAGCGTTTATTCTAGTAAATTATATCAAAATTAGTGCGGAAATCCCAGAAAGAAGCTAGGGGCTGTTCAATAGAAAATGCGAACGTTTTCAAAAAAATGCAGAAAAAGTATTGACATTTTTGAAAGAAAACTTTAAAATGTAAGAAATTAGAAAAGTAGTAAATGAAAGTTTCAAGAGAGCCTACGGTTGCTGAGAGTAGGTAGCGGCAGTTTATGAAATTGGACTAATGATGAGATGAATTTGAAACAATAAAAATTCGGTTGGCACACCTTATCGTGCAACTTGTTGCTAGACAAGACAGAGATATGGGGGAGACTATCCTTTTCCCATAAGTGAGGTGGCACCGCGATGACACGTCCTCACATAGCTTTTGCTATGTGTGGGCGTGTTTTTTGTTTTAGATGAGAAGGGAGAAAAGATATGAAGAAACGATGGCGTCACAGTCTTTAGATGATGGAAAAAAAGAAGAAAATGAAAAATAGAAGAGGTATTAAAAATGAAAAATAAACGGTTAATGGGAATTATTGGTTTGATTGCAGCAGCAGTCATTGGGACAGCGATCTATTCAGCTACAGCAGGCAAAGACAACAAGGCAGCAAACAGCAATGAAAAGGCTAAAGTTGGGGTCTTGCAGTTGGTCAGCCACCCTTCGCTTGACTTGATCTACAAGGGGATTCAAGATGGTTTAGCTGAAGAAGGTTATGACAAGGATAAAGTGGACATTGATTTCCTCAATGCAGAAGGCGACCAAAACAAAGTTGCGACCATGAGTAAACAATTGGTAGACAAGGATAACCAAGTCTTGATTGGGATTGCAACTCCATCTGCTCAAGGTTTGGCTAGTGCAACCAAAGACAAACCCATCGTTATGGGAGCTGTCACTGATCCGGTCGGCGCAAACTTGGTCAAAGATTTGAAAAAACCAGGTGGCAATATCACTGGGGTATCTGACCACAATCCAACTGAGCAACAGTTGAAATTGATCAAAGAGTTGACTCCAAACGTGAAAACAATTGGGATCCTGTACTCAACCAGTGAAGATAACTCAAAATCTCAAGTAGAAGAATTTACAAAATTGGCTGAAAAAGCAGGCTACAAGGTCGTTCCTTATTCTGTTCCTTCTACAAACGAAATTGCTTCCACTGTGTCTGTAATGTCAGGCAAAGTCGATGCCATCTGGGTTCCAATCGACAATACTATCGCATCAGCCTTCTCAACAGTTGTCGAAGCCAACAAAACAGCTAAAAAACCAATCTTCCCAAGTGCGACAGCTATGGTAGAAGCTGGTGGTCTTGGTTCAGTCGTTGTCGACCAACATGATCTTGGAGTAGCAACTGGTAAAATGGCTGCGAAGATTTTGAAAGGTCAAAAACCTGCGGATACACCTGTTGAAATCTTTAGCCAAGGAAAATCTGTCATCAATAAAAAAGTCGCAGATGAATTGGGCATTACTATTCCAGAATCTGTCTTGAAAGATGCTGGACAAGTCATTAAATAAAAAGGAAACGAATCACAAGAATGGCAGGGGAATTTGGCTTTGGCAGGTCTTTAAATCGTGACCATTAAAAATGTCTACCAGTGCTCATGACCAACTATGTTACTCATGGTAGAGGAGAAAGATATGGAAGTTAAGATAACAGATCTTCATCCGACCCAACTATATTTATCAGAAAAGAAGTTACAAGCTATCCAGATGCTGGATCAGTCGGCAGACATCATCAATGTGGATCCAATTAGTGTTCTTGCATTTGGAAATCGCTTCTTGATTACAGACGGGCATCACAGGGCTTATCAGGCTTTATTGGCAGATCGGGATACGATTTCTGCTGAGTTTGATAGAGATGGTGGCGATGAGTTGTATGCTCTCTATGCGCAAGCTTGTGAGGAAAGAAAGATAACCTCTGTTTTGGATTTAAAACATCATATCTTACCTCAAGATGAGTATGAAGCAAAATGGTATAACTGGTGTGATGGTTTTAACCAAGCAGCCACTCTTCTATTGAAAAGGCAAGCAGATGAAATAGACAAGGCAAATAGATAATGCACTGTCTCTTGTTCCTTTTTCTAGTGAATTGGTCTCATCTAACTTGTTTTTTAACTAAAAATCTGATAAACTAAGTAGTAATTGAATAGAAATCTGCAAGACTAGTATCTCAAGGGAAGTGCGACAGGGAGAAGAGCCGTGACTGAAAGCTCTTTGCATGAAAGCTGAGTGAATTCACTTGTGTAAAGGATTTAGAAATTAAGGTCTGGTTTACGGATAAAAAACGGATGGTACCGCGTGTCAACGCTCCGAATGTGGGTGTTGGTGCGTGGTTTTTTCTATGTCTGTAGATGGACCATGATGGAGGAAATATGTCAACGATTGAAGAACAATTAAAAGCGCTTCGTGAAGAAACGCTGGCAGCATTGAAGCAGATCTCTGCTGAAAATGAAAAAGAATTGCAAGAACTACGGGTCTCTGTCCTTGGGAAAAAAGGATCTCTGACTGAGATCCTCAAAGGGATGAAAGATGTCTCTGCTGAGATGCGTCCGGTTATCGGGAAACACGTCAATGAAGCCCGCGATGTGTTGACGGCTGCCTTTGAAGAAATAACCAAACTCTTGGAAGAAAAGAAAGTCCAAGCGAAACTAGCTAGCGAAAGCATCGATGTGACGCTTCCAGGTCGTCCGGTTGCTAGTGGTTACCGTCATATCTTGACTCAAACCAGTGAAGAAATCGAAGATATCTTTATCGGGATGGGCTACCAAGTTGTGGACGGCTTTGAAGTGGAGCAAGACTACTATAACTTTGAACGTATGAATCTGCCTAAAGATCACCCAGCGCGGGATATGCAGGATACCTTCTATATCACAGAAGAAATCTTGCTTCGGACCCATACCTCACCTGTACAGGCGCGGGCGATGGATGCGCATGACTTTAGCAAGGGACCATTGAAGATGATCTCTCCAGGGCGGGTTTTCCGTCGGGATACGGATGATGCGACCCACAGCCACCAATTCCATCAAATCGAAGGCTTGGTCGTTGGGAAAAGCATTTCTATGGCCGATCTTCAAGGAACGCTTCAATTGATCGTGCAAAAGATGTTTGGTGCAGAACGTCAAATCCGTTTGCGTCCTTCTTACTTCCCATTTACTGAGCCATCGGTTGAAGTGGACGTTTCTTGCTTCAAGTGTGGTGGAGCGGGATGTAACGTATGTAAGAAGACAGGTTGGATCGAAATCATGGGAGCTGGTATGGTTCACCCACGCGTCCTTGAGATGAGTGGCATTGATCCAACAATCTATTCAGGATTTGCCTTTGGACTTGGTCAAGAGCGTGTGGCCATGCTTCGTTACGGAATCAATGATATCCGTGGCTTCTATCAAGGAGATGTTCGCTTCTCAGAACAGTTTAAATAATCATGTTAGTTAGAGTAAAAATCGATCAATTAGAGACCTTACGTGACCTAGAAGTGGAAACCTATCGGGATACCTTTGGTCCCTATATTGTTGAGGAAGATTTGGAAGATTACTTCTCTACGGTGCTCTCTTTGGAGCAAATCGAGAAGGATCTGCTAGATCCAGAATCTGAAACCTATTTTGTCCTCAATGAAGATCAAGAAATCTGTGGTTTTCTCAAGATCAACTGGGGGCAAGCGCAGACGGAGCAAGTAGAGATGGACAAGTCCTTTGAGATCCAACGGATCTATGTCAAGAAGCAATGTCATGGAGCTGGTTTCGGCAAGGAAATGTTTACCTTTGCGCTGGATCAAGCCAAGAGCCGTGGCTTTGAGTGGGCCTGGTTAGGTGTATGGGAACGCAATTTTAAGGCGCAAAATTTTTACTACCGCTTTGGATTTGAACGATTTAGTGAACACCAGTATATCACCGGAGATACCGTAGATACAGACTGGTTGTTGCGCAAGCATTTGAAGGAGAATCCGTAAGCTTAATTGTGGGTTCAAATTGAGAGAAAGGAATTGAGAAGATCTCACCTAGTGGGATCTTATGATCGGAATTATGTTAGTATCATATAAATGGTTAAAACAATTGGTGGACATTGATGTGCCATCAGAAGAGTTGGCTGAAAAAATGTCAACCACAGGGATCGAAGTAGAAGGTGTGGAATCACCTGCTGCTGGTCTCTCAAAAATTGTCGTCGGAGAAGTTTTGTCTTGTGAAGATGTACCAGAGACACACCTTCATGTCTGCCAAGTTAATGTGGGTGAAGAAGAAGCGCGTCAAATCGTCTGTGGAGCACCAAATGTGCGTGCAGGCATCAAGGTTATGGTGGCTCTTCCAGGTGCTCGCATCGCAGATAACTACAAGATTAAAAAAGGGAAAATCCGTGGTTTGGAATCCCTTGGGATGATCTGTTCACTTGGTGAGTTGGGTATTTCTGACTCCGTTGTACCGAAAGAATTTGCAGATGGCATCCAAATCTTGCCAGAAGATGCTGTTCCAGGAGAAGAAGTCTTCTCTTACCTAGACTTGGATGATGAAATCATCGAGCTTTCTATCACTCCAAACCGTGCAGATGCCCTTTCGATGCGTGGGGTAGCACATGAAGTAGCAGCCATCTATGACAAGGCTGTGAACTTCAAAGACTTTACCTTGACCGAAACAGACCAAGTTGCAGCGGATGCTCTTTCTATCAGCATTGATACAGACAAGGCTCCTTACTATGCAGCTCGTATCTTGGACAATGTAACCATCGCACCAAGTCCACAATGGTTGCAAAACCTCCTCATGAATGAAGGTATCCGTCCCATCAATAATGTGGTCGACGTGACCAACTATATCCTGCTTTACTTTGGTCAGCCTATGCATGCCTTTGACTTGGATACCTTTGAAGGAACTGACATCCGTGTGCGTGAAGCGCGTGCAGGTGAGAAATTGGTGACCTTGGACGGGGAAGAGCGTGAGTTGGAAACAAGTGACCTCGTGATTACGGTTGCTGATAAACCTGTTGCCCTTGCAGGTGTCATGGGGGGAGAGGCTACAGAAATCTCTGAAAAGTCTAGTCGTGTCGTCCTTGAAGCAGCTGTCTTCAATGGCAAATCGATCCGTAAGACAAGCGGTCGCCTCAACCTTCGTTCTGAATCATCTTCTCGCTTTGAAAAAGGGATCAACGTGGCAACCGTTAATGAAGCCCTTGATGCGGCAGCAAGCATGATTGCAGAGCTTGCTGGTGCGACCGTGCGTAAGGGCATTGTTTCAGCAGGTCAGTTGGATACTTCAGATGTGGAAGTTTCTTCCACTCTTGCAGACGTGAACCGTGTCCTTGGAACAGAGCTTTCCTACGCGGATGTCGAAGATGTCTTCCGTCGCCTTGGATTTGGTCTTTCTGGAAATGCTGACAGCTTCACAGTAAGCGTTCCACGTCGCCGTTGGGACATCACCATCGAAGCGGACCTCTTTGAAGAAATTGCTCGGATTTACGGTTATGACAAATTACCAGCAACCCTTCCAAAAGATGACGGGACAGCAGGTGAATTGACAGCGACTCAAAAATTGCGTCGTCAAGTTCGGACCATTGCTGAAGGAGCAGGCTTGACTGAAATCATCACTTATGCCTTGACAACTCCTGAAAAAGCCGTGGAATTCACAACTGCGCCAAGTAACTTAACAGAGCTCATGTGGCCAATGACTGTGGATCGTTCAGTCCTCCGTCAAAATATGATCTCAGGAATCTTGGATACCGTAGCTTACAACGTCGCTCGTAAGAACAAAGATTTGGCCCTCTACGAGATCGGAAAAGTCTTTGAACAGACAGGAAATCCAAAAGAAGACTTACCAAACGAAATCAACAGCTTTGCCTTTGCTTTAACTGGTCTAGTCGCTGAAAAAGACTTCCAAACTGCAGCTGTTCCAGTTGACTTCTTCTATGCCAAGGGAATTTTGGAAGCCCTCTTTGCTCGCTTGGGTCTTGATGTGACTTATACAGCAACTTCTGAAATCAAGAGTCTCCACCCAGGGCGTACAGCCTTGCTCTCACTTGGTGACCAAGTGATTGGGGTCTTGGGACAAGTCCACCCTGTAACAGCTAAGGCTTATGATATCCCAGAAACCTATGTGGCAGAATTGAACTTATCTGCTATTGAAGCAGCTCTTCAACCAGCCGCAGCCTTTGTGGAAATCACTAAATTCCCAGCCGTGAGCCGTGATATCGCCCTTCTTCTCAAAGCAGAAGTGACCCACCAAGAAGTGGTTGATGCGATTCAAGCTGCTGGCGTAAAACGTTTGACAGACATCAAACTCTTTGACGTCTTCTCCGGTGAAAAACTAGGACTTGGCATGAAGTCTATGGCCTACAGTTTGACCTTCCAAAATCCAGAAGATAGTTTGACGGATGAAGAAGTCGCTCGCTACATGGAAAAAATCCAAGCGTCACTTGAAGAAAAAGTCAATGCAGAAGTGCGTTAAGATTTAGTTCAAAACATCTTAGAAACTTTCCTTAGGTGAGTACGGACGTCAGCGAACTTCGAAGAAGTTCCATGACTTAGTTTTGGACCTAAG